>NZ_CP076538.1:5687386-6344156 GCF_018885265.1 Amycolatopsis aidingensis | reverse complement strand
ATGGTCCGCCCCAGCACCGTGATCGATTCGCTCGACAGGTCCAGGTAGGCCGCGTACCTGTCGGTCATGTCGATGTCGGTGAACGCGATCGTGCGGTCGAACTTACTCGTCCAGTTGTGGGCCACCGAGAAGGTGACCTCGTAGTAGATCCGCCCGCCGGAGAAGAAGGGCCGCGAACTATGGATGTAGTAGCGCCCGCGACGGCGCTCGGTCTGCGTCGTGCGGGCTGCCTCGATGCGCTCCGCGATCTTCTCGTGGTACTCCCGGAGCGACGGATCGAGGTCTGCGGGGAACAGCTCGAGATTGCCGAGAATCCTGATGCCGAACTGCTTCAGCGCGAGGTCGCGGGTGCGAAGCAGGTACTCGTAGTACTTGAGCATCAGCCGCTCGGACGGGTCGCCGTCCAGCGTGTAGTGCGAGACACTGGCCTGGAGCAGGTTGTGGAACCTGCTCAGCAAGCGGAACTTCGCCTTCGCTTTGGCCTCGACCAGCGCAGGCCCCACCTGGTCGTAGTGGAACTCAGCAGAGGGGTCGTCGAGGTACGCCCAGACCATGAGCCCCTCGATCATGTTCCGGAGCTGAGAGAGAAGGTTCTGCGACAGAAAACCGCGATCGTCACCGAGACTGGCGATGTTCTGGCAGATGACCCCGTCAACGCTCTGCACCTGCTGCTGAACCGACGCCATGGCAGTCAATCCCCGCCACCGACCAGGCGCAGGACTGGGCGCTGGTCGGCATCACCAAGCAGGTCACGGACTTCCGCGGCGCTGAGCTTCAGCACCTCAGCGAGTGCAGAAACCCCCACACCGTGGTCGCTTGCCAGCTCCGCAGCCTTCTTCAGGAGCGACGGCGTCTCCCCCAGGTACGCGCTCGTCGGGTCGGCCCGAGGGTCGTCGATCATGGCCAGGCGCTGGTAGGCCCGCCGCGCCGACGACTCGGTGGTGCGCCCGCGCTCGACCATCCGGCGGACGAGCGACTTCGGCGAGACGCCCCATGTCCGCCCGAGCCGGTCCAGAGCCGCCAGGTCCAGCCGCTGCGGCAGCACCGCGTCCATGGCAGCTGCCGGCGTCAGAAATGCGGCTGCGAACTCGTCGGCCTCCTTCTCAACCGCAGCGCTGTGGGCGGTGGGGTCGCGATGCAGTAGGAGGTGGCCGATCTCGTGCGCGGTCGAAAACCTGTGCCTGAAGACATTCTCGCTTCGGCGGGGCGTGGTGATAATAATCGGCCTGTCGACGATGACAGCGGAGAACGCGTCGACAGCTTCGATCTCGCGCAACGGCCGTACGGCGACGACGATGCCGCGGGACTCGGCCGTGGCGACCAAGTGCTTCACCGGACCGTCCGGCAACCCCCAGTGCGCGCGGAGCGTCGCGGCAGCCTCGGAGGGCGTCGCGCCCGCGGCGAGGACCGGGAGATCCGCGTCGGGCAGCTTGACGTACCGCTCTAGCGCGAAGGTCAGCTCCCACACAAGCGCCGCAGTGGCCAACGCCTTCTGGCGGTCGCTGACGCGGGCTGACCTCAGGCTGCGGAAGTGTGCGTTCAGGGTGTCGATGCGCGCGAGCGGGCGGCCAACGCCGAAGAACCCCGGGCGGACTTTCAAAGAGGTCGCCAGCCGATCGAGCACCTCGGGCCGCGGCGAGTTCACGCCGGCCTCGTACTGGCCGATCGCTGCCGCAGAGACACCGACCTCTGCAGCCAGGTCGGTTTTGCTCACACCGAGGCGGACCCGGGCCTGGGTCAGCCGTGCCGGCTCGAATCGACCCGTCCCGCCGGTCGGGACCTCGAACATGCCTTGGCCGTCTTCACCCATCGGTCGGCGTCCGGTCCTTTTGCTTCTGGAGCTCCACGACCGGCGCGACCGGCACACCGCTGTCGAACGACTCGACGTCGGATGCGGCGTCATCGGCGGCGAGCTCCAGCTCCCAGATGCACTCCTGCCCACGCAGCTTGACCTTGCCGTCGCCGTCGAGCACCGCGACGGCCCACTTGATCGACTGAAGCTGCCGCGGCGTCGACTCGACCATGACCAGTACCAGCGGCATCGTGTCGCCGACCGCCCTAAGCACGGGACCGAGCTCGCTCTCCTCTGTGGCGTCCTGGACGGGCTCAGACTCGCCGGACAGGCTGGGCTCCCACAGCGTCGGGTCGAGGGGAGCGGTCGTGAAGCCGTTCTTCCGGGTCGGGCTCGACGCGAACTCGCTCACCGCCTTCGGGGTGTTCGCCACGCGCCAGACGTACACCAGGCTGTCGTTGACTACTGGGACCTCGTGTCCGCCGGGGGCCAGCTTGACGGACCGGAAACCCCGGTCCTTCAGTGTTTGACTGGTGTCGTCCAGCAGGTCCCGCCACTGGCTGCCGAACCCCATCGCGTACCTGGACTCGGAGACCACGTGCGCCTCGGCCGCGAGACCGTGCCGCGCCCGTACGATCTCAACGAGCAAGTCGCGCAGGCCGGGCGCATGAGAGCCGAGAGCATCGGCGGGTGAGTCTGGAACCATGGGTGGCCCTCCTGAAGCAGGTGTCCATGGCCACAGCTCGACCAGGACGTAACTTCAGTATCGTACACGATCCACGCATCAACGCTTCAATTGTGGGGCGTGTTGGACGATGGCTCAGGTAAGCCTCTCGAATTCTGCTCGTCTCCGAGCACGGATGTCACCGGCACCGGGCAGACTGACAAGGTCGATCCCGGCCGACGGCTACGAGCAAAGGCCTTGTCCGGCGATCGGCGAGGCGTGCAGCTCGCCCAGCAGCAGGCCAAGTCGAGCAGTGTGTACGTGCGGGAGACGCGAGGAGAGCGTGCCACGGGAGGGATTGAGATGACTCAACGGGACTCCAGGAACTGCCGGAAGTCGACCTCGTAGTAGGCGTCCCCATGCTCCAGTTAGACCGGTGGACGTCCTCAGGGTCGCAGACGCTCGCCGGTGGAAGCGTTCCAAGCTGGCAGTGCCCAGCAACTCGGCGAGCTGACTCTCGCTCGCCGGTAGTCCTCGGGCTCGGGGCTCAGCGTGGTGTACTCGGGCGACTCGGGAAAGCCACCTGATCTCGCCCTCGCGAGAAAATGCCAGGAACTTGAGACTGATCATGGGTGACAAGGCCGTAAGAAAGCCAGGAACACCCAGGTCACGCAAGATCGACATGTCGTGCGCGGTGAGACCCTACAATGCTCACTGTAAGTAATATTAATCTACTACCATGTCACCTAATGTGGTTGTACTCGCTCGTCCTGAGTAGAAATACGCTGCGTCGCCTAGCCCGTTCAGCGTAACGTTGATGATCCTTGACGGTGATCACCAGGGATCACCGGGGACGACCGGATTATATGCGCACTCTGGCCAGAATGGAGGCGATTCGCATTTTTGAATGTCAAGGCTTGTCTACGCCGCGGGGGCGGGGTGTAGGCGAGCCCTTACCAGTTGAGCATGGAGTGTATCAATGGTAACGGGGGACGTTAGGTACCTGGAGCGGGCGAGGGATCTCCGACACCTGCTGGACGGGGATTGGATTTCGCATATTCTGGTGGTGTTGAGCGCGGGGCCGTTGCATTACAACGATCTGCACGCCGCCATCCAGGCGGCGACTACGTTTGATCCATGGACAGGCTCGGACCATCCGATTCAGGGCAGGTCCTTGGGGCGGACGTTACGGCGTCTGGAGACGGCGGGGCTGGTCCTGCGACACGTGGAGGCGGTGTTTCCACGATCGGTGGTGTACTCGCTCACGCCCGCGGCCGAGGACCTGCTGATCAGGGCACGCCCGCTCATCGACTGGGCGGAAGAACACCTCGATCTGATCGAGCGCCTGCAGAAGGCGCAAGCCGCGAAGAAGCGCCGCCGACGCCAACCGCACGGCGAGAGCGAGTCTCCAGTTGACGACTCGTCGACTAGAACCCACGGGCCCGGTTAGCTGGCCGCGGCGTTGTCTGGTGATGCGGACCGCCGCGTGCTGTCGCGCCGTTGGAGGAACTCTGCGAGGTTGCGGGTCTCGCTGCTGGTTTCCTGACCGATGTCATCCAGGGCGGTGGCGAGCACCGCGAGGGTGCGTGGGATGGCGTCGTACTGGCCCAGGCGGGCCTGGATGCGGATGATGTCGCGGTAGACGCCTTCGTTGTACCGGTCGAGCTTCCGGGTGCGTTCCAGCAGCACGAGCATGGTTTCCGGGTCGCTCTCACCGTGGGCGCGGATCAGCACGCCGAGGGCGTCGAGGACGTCGCGGCGGATGGACTCGCGGAACGGTTCGACCCACGGCGCGGTGAGGTCCTCGGCGAGGTCGCCCTGGTAGAGCTCGACGGCCTCGCGCAGCGGGGCCAGGGCTTTGTCACCGCCACCGGCTGAGCGTGGCGTCTGCAGGGCGTACTGGAGCCGCTGGTAGTCCGTGGTGACCAGGTCGGTGTCGAGGTGGTAGCGGCCGTCGTCGTTGAGGATCAGGTCGCTGATGGCACCGTCGGTGGCGTTGTCCAGGGCGCGGCGCAGCAGCGAAAGCGCGTTGTGCAGGCTGTTGAACGGGCGCGGGGGCCGGCTGTCGGGCCAGATGGCGTCGTTGAGGGCCTCGCGGCGCACACCCTGGGGATGCAGCGCGAGGTAGGCGAGTATCTCGCGGTGCTTCGGTGTCAGTGCGCCACCGAGTTCCCGCGCATCGCCATCGTGATGCAGCACCAGGTCGATACGCCCCAGCACACGCAGGACAAATGATCGCCGAGGCATGGCCTTGGCGGCTTCGTTGCGATCCGACGGCTCCGGGGAATGCGGTGACGGGTCGTCAACCGGCTCGACAGCGTCCGGGTTCGAGGCCACGTCCGTAGGTGACCTGTCGTCCTCGACTAGGTCGGCCGCCGGGATCGGTGTCCCGGTCGCGGGCGGGGTGTCGACCGATTCGGGGTGGGCGTCGAGCAGTTGCAGGCTCGGGGCCTGCTGGCTGTGCTCCGGTTCCGGCGGTCGGGTCGTTTCGAGTCGCGTCATCTCCTCGACCGTGCGTTGCTCGGGTACGGACGAGGGGTGCGCAACGTCGGGAACGTCCGAGCGGTGGTCCGCGAGAGCTGCTTGCTCCTTGTCACCGGTAGCGCTCGGGTGGTCGAGCGGCGGGAGGTCGGCGGGGCCTTCGGCGTCGCGGAGCACGGCGAGCAACTCGGTGGTGTCGGTGGCGGGCAGGGTGAACAGGCGCGCGCCGGCGAGGGCATCGCCGGGGCCGGGGCTGGTGGCGCCGACGGTGCCGTCGTGTCGGACGCGGACGGTCGCGCCGGGTCGCCACTGGCCGAGCAGGATGCCGGCCAGTCCCAGGGTGGAGCCGTTGTCGAGCACGGCCTGCAGTCGCCGTTCGGCATGCGGCGCCGGGCTGCCGAGCAGCACGAGTGAGGTGGCGGTCGGCGGGGTCCCGGTCTCCTCGATGGCGTGGCGGGTGCGGGTGAGCAACGCCGCCTCCATCTCGTTGAGGGCGGCGTCGAGGGATTCGACCACTCGGACGGTGGAGGGCAGGCTCTCGACCTCGGTGCTGTCGAAGACGAGGTGCAGGTCGTCGGCGGGGATGAGCACGCACACGCCGACCCCTGGCTGTTGTTCGGCGAGCAGGTGGAGCAGGAGTGCGCGGGCGGCGGCCGTGGCTCCGGGACCGGCCAGGCCGAGTCCTCGGGTGCTGGCGAGGTTCACGGCGAGTTCGCCGCCACCGCGTGTGCCGACTCGCGCTGGAACGGGCGTCGGTTCGTCGTCGGGCTCGAGGTCGCCGGCCGCGGTGATGTGGATCCGCGGCGGCGCGGGCGCGAGGTCGACGAACTCCACGTCCTCGGCAGAGCGTTGGTCGGCGTCGTGGTCGTCGTGTGCGGTGCGCAGGGAGCGGACCACCGGGGCGATCGGGCGGTGCAGGTCGGCGCGGTCACCGCTGCCGATGCGGTAGCGGCGGCGCCGCCATATCCGGGCCGACATCACGGCCGCGGTGATCACTCCGGCTAGGCCGAGGCTCACGAACGCGCCGGTCAGCAGATCCAACCCCGGTTCGGCCTGGTTGCTGGTCTGCTCACCGGAATGGTCGGCCTCGGCCGGGGCCGGTGTGATGTTGGGCGCGGGTTGGGTCGACGGTGGCGCGGTGGGAGCGGTGGTTGTCGGTGGCGGCTGAGGCGGTGGGACCGGCGGCTGCTGTGGTGTGTCGGGCGGACGCAGATCGGGTGGTGCGGGAATGTAGGCGGCGATCTTCCAGCCGGGCCGCACCAGGTTGGGGTTGGTGAGCGTCCGGCCGTCGGGCTGCTCGACGCCGCGGTTGAGCTGGAACAGTTCCGGCCAGCGGCTGCCGCCACCGGGGCCGTAGATGCGCTCAGCGACCCGCCACAGGCTGTCGTAGATCCCATCGTGCGGGAGCCGGACTTCCTCGGTGACCTGGACCATGCCAGCTGGGGCCGGCGCTGCTCGGTCGATCACCATGGTGGTGGTCTGGTGCGTGACGGTCGCGTGCTGGGTCGTCGTGTACGCGGCCGGGCCGGGCGTCAGCGGCGCGACCACGGCGACCGGCGCGAGATTGCTGGCCAGCGCGGCAGTGGTGGGGGTAGGCGCGGTGTATGGGGGCCGGTTGCCGAGCAGGGTCAGCACGATGGTGCCGATCAACGCCGCGGCGAGCCCGTGGAGCGGGCCAGGTGGGCGGACCTGCGGCCAGGTGATCCCGCGCACCGCGTCGACGATGCAGCGCAGCACGTCGAGGGCGAAGAAGAACCAGACGATCCAGCACAGCACCGCCAAGCTGTCGAGCAGGAACTGCGCGCTCATCGGGTTGAGCAGTGTTGCTTGGATCTCCTCCCAGCTCGGCACGTGGTCGGGCAGGGGCCAGCCGACGAAGTGCACCAGGGCCCAGGGCAGGCCGGCCACGAGAGTGAGCAGGACGACGGCGGCGAGCAGGCCGCGCAGGACTCGACCGACGAACCGGAGCATGTTGGCCACCGCCCGCACGGCGTGGCGGTTCGTGCTGGGGGTCAGTTTCCGGCGAGTGTGGTGTGGATGTGCGGTCACGGCGTGCTCACTTTGTTGGCGGTACAGGTTGATGGCCTCGATGCGTGCCCGCCCGGCCAGAAACGGCCTAGCGACGTCAGGTCACTTCCGCGTGAACACGCGCGGGCGCGTCCGTGGCGACAGATCGAGGCGTGGCCGGCTCAGGCACCGTCGGTGTCTTCGCCGGGGGTGATCCGTGGTTCGGGCTGTTCTTCGCGGCGGCACGGCCACCTGTGGACTTCTTGCGCTTGGTGCGGGTGGTCTTCCGACCGTCGAGCCATTGGTTGAGGTCGGCGAGCGGGATGTCGGTGAACTTCGCCAGTTCGTCGGTGCCGATCACATCAGTGGATTCGGCGAGGACATCGCCGAGTTCTCGCTCGATGTCGGCGAGTTGATCGGCGACGTCGGCCCGGCGCTGCGCGAGTTCGCCGACCCGCTTCGCTGCGGCGGCTCGTTTCGCGCTGCGGGCGGCGTCGTTGTCTTCGACACGGCGTTCGATCTCGTCGGGTGTGGCCATCGTGGTCTCCTTCATGGTTGGCGCCGCACCGGGTTCGGGCGGCGGAGTGTGGTCACGGGATCGCTCCGGAGATTCCGCGCTGCGGCTGGGCTTGTCCGGTTCCGGTGACGGTGATCGAGTCGATGCCGACAAGCCCGAGCAGTTGTGTTGATTGGCTGACCGTGACGGTCACGTTGACCGTGTTGCCGGCTACGGACACGCTGCCGGTGCGGCCCGCGGCGGCAAGGTAGTCACGTGCGGCGGCGCTGGCCTGGTATGGCGCCAGGCGCAGGGTGCCGTCGGTGCGATAGGCCGCCAGGTCGATCTCCTGGGCGCCGGCCCGAGCGGCTTCCTGGGCTTCGCCCAGGGCGCGGATCTTGGCGGCGAGAGCGAGGCCACCGTCGAGCACGAGGCCGGCGAACAGCAGGATCGCGGTGACGATGATGACGACGAACGCGGTGACCCGGCCGTCCTGGTCGGTGTGCAGCCGGTCCAGCGCCTGGCGGCGCGACGGTGCTGGGCAGGTCATCCTGTACCTCCTGCCTGCGTGAGCGAGCTGGTTCCGCGCCACACGTCAACCGGGGAGGAGAAACTGGATTCGAACGTCCGGGAACCTGGGACGCCGAGCATGGTCAGGTCGTTCAGGCCGACGCTGCAGGAGACTGTGACGGTGACCGTCGAGCCGGGTTTGAGCCCCTGGGTCTCGGTGGAGACGGCCAGCGACTGGCAGGAGATTCCAGCCGAGGCCAGTGCTGTGTCGGCGGTGGACTGGGCGTTCGCGGTGGCCTGTGACGGTGTGCGGGCCAGGGTGGCGGCGCGAGCGGCCTGATGGGCCACGTCGTCGATCCGCAGCTTCGTCTCGGCCAGGCGACCGCACAACACCACGAACAACAGCAGCAGGATCAGCAGCGGGGTGAGTAGGGTGAGCTCTGTCGCCGCGGAACCACGTTCGTCGCGGCGAAACACGCTGAGTCGGGCGCGCACGGAGCGCGCCAGCCGGCGGAGCATGGATGCCGCGGTCATGGTGCGTTCCCGGTGCCGATCGGCGGGACGAATTTCTCAACGGGCCCTACGGCTTCCGCGTGGACCGTGAACGTCATGAAGGGGATCACGCTGGTCGTGGTTCCCGTGATCGTGACCGAGGCTTGGGTACCTCCCCGCTGGACGTTGACCGAACTTTCTTGTAGCGGGCCGCTTCCCAGTTGTGTGAGTATGCGTTGCCCTTCGGCGCTTCCTGCTGCGGCGCTGCCACCGAATACTCGCGCCGCGGACAGTGCTTCGGATGCGGCGGCTTGGGCGATGTGGGTGGCGTGCATGTACAAGGCGAATTGGGCGATGAGCAGAATCAACAGAAGCAGCACGGGTGTGGCGATGACGAGTTCGACCGTGCCGGCGCCACGCTGATCGTTGCGCAGCCGACGCAGAGCGGAGCACATGCGTGCCGTGTATGGGCGTGCGCACGTTGATGATCTGGTGCTGCTTCGAGCCATCGTGGTCACCTGCTTACAGGTTGATGCCGTTGGCCTTCTCGGTGACCTTGGCGACGATGATCGCGATGACCGCGATCGCCATCAGAACCAGGGCAGCCGTGACCACGACCGCTTCGGTCGAGTAGCCGCCATCGTCATCATGGAGCCGTTCCAGCTCGGCGCGGAGGCGGGCGATGAGGATCTGGACTTCGGTGAACATCAGCTTCTCCCCTGTGGTTCGGGGTCCGGTATGGACTGTTCTCGTGAGATCAGAGACCTCCCAGCACCTGCGCGAGCGCGGGAAAGCCTATGAATACAAGGAATCCGCCGAACAGCATCACCACGGGCAGGCTCATGCGTTCGGTGGCTGCCTGGGCTTCGCCTTCGGCGTCGGTGAGTTCACGGGTGTGCAGCGCCGCGGCCTTGGCGGCGAGGCTGGCGCGTACGCGGGCACCTTCGGTGCCGGCGAGGCTGACCGACGCGGCCAACTCTGACATTTGGTGCACGCCGAGTTCCGTGCCGAGTTGTCCAAGGGTGGACCATGGTGTGGTTCGGGTGAGCTTGGCGGTGACCAGTGCGCGGCGGAGCTGTTGGAATGCCCAGCCTTTGCCGATGCCGACGGCGTCGGACAGTGCTCCGTCGACGCCAGCGCCGCCGGCCAGCAGTACCCTGATCAGGTTGAGATAGGCCGAGAGCGCGTGCCGGAAGGTGGAACGCCGCCGTTCGGCTTCCTGCCGGACGCTGAGGTCGGGGAGCAGGAAGCCACCCAGGGCGAAGACGAGGCTGGCGACGGCGGGGACTTCCCAGCCCAGGCTGACATCGGCCACCACGAGCAGGAGCTCCATCAGGATGGGCAGCAGCAGCCCAGTCAGCGCCAGAGTGGCCTTTTCTGCCAGGTGGTGCTCGATGCTCTTGCCGGTGACCGCGAGGTCGTTGCGCAGCTTGCGGGTGGGCAGGCCGAGCGCGGCCAGCGGCTTGACGAACGGCTTGCCCACCCGCAGGGCCCAGCCGTCGGAGTCGGCGGCGAGGATCGGTGGCGGTGCCGGTGTCGCATGCAGCCGGTCGACCAGAGCACGCAGCGGTGGCCGTGGTGGGAACAGGTAGACCACCAGCGCCCACAATCCGACACCGAGCCCAGCACCCCACAACAACGGGCTGATCATGACGACGTCCCCTTTCCGGCGAGCAGGTCGGCGGCCTCAACGTCGTGTGGTCGGATCGTGGTCAGCTCGGTCAGGAACCGCTCCGGTTCACGCAGGCGCACGATCCTGGCCAGCCAAGCGAAAGCTCCGGCGAACAGCGTCCCGACAAGCAGGAGCATGAGCTGGCCGAACGCCGAGTCGTACGGGGTGAGATAGCCGCGGTTGAGCAGCACCAGCCCGATGGCGAAGGCCAGCGTGGTGATCACGATGACCCGCACGCTGGTCCGGGTGCGGGCGCGTCCGGCCTCGACCCGCATCCGCATCGATGCCTGCTCGCGGGCCTCACTGGCGAGTTCGCCGAGCAGGTCGGCCAGATGCCGAGCCTGGTGCTCGGCGGCCAGGACGAGCGCGGAGATCACCAGGTCCGCGGTGGGGTCACGGAGCTGGTGAGCGAGGTTGCGCAACGACGGTGCCAGGCGTTCACCGCGTTCCAGCCGGACGGCCAGTTCGGTGATCTCCTCGCGAATCGCGGCCGGACAGGCCGGGGCGGTGGCGAGGATGGCCTGTTCCAGACCGGCCGCGGCGACCAGGATGTCCCGCAGCATCTCCGTCCACCCGGCGATCGCTTCGATCTGTTCGAGGTGGCGCTGGTGGTCGACGTTCGAGCCGAGGATCCGCGGCAAGCCGACCACGGCCAGGACAGTGAGGATGGCGCCGACCACCCAGCCGGTGAGCGCGCCGATGGCCAGGCCGGCGAGCACTGCTACGACGAGCCAGCCGATCTGCTTGCGGTCGTGGTGTGCGATCAGCCAGGTGCCCAGGCGCGACGGCGCCGCCGGACGGGCGGGCCGGCCGCGCAGTCCGACCACGATGAGCAGGACACCGACCGCCAGGCCCGCTCCGAGTAGGCCGAACAGGGCGGCGGTGGTCGTCATGGCTGCCACCACCCTTCACGCCGCTCGGCCAGATCTGGGTCGAAGCCGGTGCCGACGAGCAGGTCGAGGGTGTCGGCGCGCAACGGGGCGCCCGGCACGGCACGCAGGTCGGGGCCCGGTCGCCACACCTCGTTGCTGATGATCTGCCGGTCGTCGGCGCCGACGACTTCGCGGATGGAGGACACCACGCGCTTGCTGTTCTCCCCGCGGGGCTTGTCCAGGTGCACCACGAAATGCAAGCCCGCGGCGACCAGGAGGTTGGTCGCTTCCATCGGCAGCCGCTCAGGGCCTTGCACGGCGTAGGCGGCCAACTTCGTGAATGCGCCCTGGCTGGTGGAGGAGTGCAGGGTGCCCATGCTGCCGTCGTTGCCCATGCTCATGGCGTTGGTCAGCGGGATGACCTCGGGACCGCGGACCTCGCCCACGATCACCCGGTCCGGGCTCTGGCGCAGGGACTGCCACACCAACTCGGACAGCGAGACCTCACCGACGCCTTCCAGGTTGGGTTCCCGGGCCTGCATCGCCACCACATCCGGGTGCGCGTCGGAGTCTTCGCCGAGGCCGAGTTCGAAGACATCCTCGATGGTGAACAACCGCTCCCAGGGCGGGATGGCCGAGGCCAGCCCGCGCAGCATGGTGGTCTTGCCGATCGCGGTCCCACCGGTGATCAGCACGTTGCGCCGGGCGCGCACCATCGCGGTCAGGAAGGATTCCAACGCCAGGTCGATGGTGCCGTTCTCCCGGAGCTCCGCCAGGGTGACCTTGGTGAAGCGGTGCCGCCGGATCGAGACACAGGGCCGTGCGGTCACGGCCATGACCGCCGACACCCGCTCACCGCCAGGCAACTGGAAGTTGACGATCGGCGATCCACGGTCGAAACGGCGTTCCTCCGCACCGGACCGGGTGGCCAGGTCGCGGATGAGCTCGACGAGTTCGGTGTCCGAGCCCACCACCGGCGCCAAGCGGGCGCGGCGGCCGTCGGCATATCGAACGAAGACGCGGTCGTAGCCGTTGATGTTGATGTTCTCGATCTCGGTGTCGGCCAGCAGCGGTTCCAGACCGGCCAGCCCGAAGACCTCGTCAAGCACCGCCGCAATCACACGCTGCTCAACTTCCGGCCGCACCAGATCGTGGGCAAGCCGCATCTCGGCCTGCGCATGAGCCTCGGCCGCGTCTTGCAGGATCACCTGGGCCATCTGCCGACGCTGCACGGTGCCCATCGGCGCTCGGCCGGCGCTCTCGTCGTCCCTGATGCGCTGGCTGAGTTGCGTGGACAGCTGATCACGCAGGTACTGCCGCAGCCGGTCCACGGTCGCGGCTTCGCCCGCGGGCCGATTCGGAACCTCGGCCGGGCCGGGCAGGTTCGCCGAAGGAGGTTGCGGTCGAGCTCCGTTCGGCGTGGTTGTCCAGCGTACGCCGCCGAGTCCGGGCCGGCTCATGGGGTCGCGCCGTTTCGGGTCTGCGGTCCGAGGGGCTGCAGGGCCGCACCCGAGACCGGCTCGCTCGGCACTGCCTGTCGCAGGTATGGGCCGCGGGTGCCGCCGGGATTGTTGGTGGCATGCCAGTGTGCGTAGGCGTTCAGCGCGATCTTGGCGGCGGCGCGTCCGAGCGTGGACCTCGCCGGGCCGTGCCGGCCGTTTCCCTGCCCGCACAACACTGCGGCGCCCTTGTCGTCGCGAGGGATCCGACCCATCACCGGGATCCCGAGGACCTGGGAGACCTCCGCGGTCGGGTAGCCGTCGCCGACGAGTACGAGGCACGGCTTGCGGGACCACTGCTGAGCGGCTCGCAGCTTGAGCGCGACATGCGCGAGCTCATCATCGTGCGGGCGGGCGACCAACAGCATCGCGTCGGCGCTGCGGATGATCGGGAACGTGGGTGAGCCAGGATCCGCTCGGCCGCAGTCGACAATGACCGCGGTTCCCAGCTGGTCGGCCGCCCAGCGCAGCGGGGACGAGGCTCCTACGGCCAGCACCGACAACGCGGCGCGGGCCTGCTCGGCGCCGACCGGCCCGAGCACCACGCGCAAGCCACCGGGCAGAAGTTGCGTGTGCTGGGCGAGCAGGTTCGGGTCGGTGCCGCCGCGGCCCCGTGCCGCGGCGGCCAGGCTGACCAGACCCGGTGATTCCGGCAGCCGGAAGCGGGCCATCAGGTCGCCGCCGGCGGGGTCGGCCTCGACCACGATCGGGTTCTCCTGTCCTGGCCATCGCGCGCCGAGCGCGGTCGCCAACGTGGTGACGCCGGGCGAGCCCTTGAGTGAACAGACTGCGATGAGCATTAGCGACCACCTCCCGCGATCGTCACCAGGCTGAGTTGACCCGCCGGAGCAGAGGCCAATGCCCGAGCGTCCGATTCAGACAGTTGCAGGGACACCACAGTGGTCTGTTCAGTCTCGCGCGTGGCGATACCGGTCACCACCGCGATCCACGACGAAGTCTCACCGGTCGAAGTTCCTGTAGTCGTGCCCTGGCCCGGTGTGGTAAGCACCGCGACGGTGGTTCCGGGCAACAGGTCGGGCGGGAATTGGCCCGACTTCAGCCCAACGGCGGCAATTGCCTTTCCCCGCGCAGGAATTTGCGGGGTCCCGAGGACGGAGCGTGTCAGCAACGAACCGGCGGGCAGGCTGAACGCGACCGGCTTTCCCACCACTGCGGATGCCGACGATACCGGCATCACATCCATTTCGGAGTCTGACGCCATGCTGACCTCCTTGAGGTCCTGCGCAGTCAGCATGTGGCCCACCGCAACGGGACGAGCCAACGCCAATACGCTTTCCCTGTCGCCCAACTGCATCCCGGCGAACACACCCCCGGCCGAGCACGCCACGACCAGCAGGACACCGAGCAGCAGGTACGGAACGCTGCGCCGCCGGCCCCCGCCGCTCAGCCGCGAAGGAGCCTTGCCGTCACGGCCAGCCCAGGCATTGGGCGACGTTCGGTCCGTCGTCGTGCCGGTGCTGGTCGAATCCGCGGTAGTGGTCACCACCGGACCTCCTTCAGCACAAAGCCATCGCGGCGCCGTCGATCCGATGTGGTCGACGGGCCCTCCGTAACAGGGTGTTTCGTTGTGCACGCTCGCCTTCATCGGGCGAGGGGCTTGGGCTCAGCCGGTCGCGATTCCCTGGCTCTCCGCTACGCGGAAGGCCGCGCTGCCGGTCGTGGTCATGTTCGGGAACGTTCCGCCCTGGCCGGCCCCCGACCAGGTCACTGTCCAGGCCACGGTGGCGGTTACCGGGAATGCCTCGCCGCGTTGCCCGGCCGACGAGATGCGGTAGGTGTAGCCGCAATCCGGCGAAGCGCTCTTCGGGTCACCCCCGGCAGGGAACGGGGAGCCCGGACCGGTGCAAGTCACCGAACCGCCATCACCCATCGACCAGGTCACCGAAGTCGGCTTCGCGACAGCGGTCACCGAGACACCCGGCACGGACGCCGTGGCCGAGACGTCACCCCAACTGCTGCGGTCCAACCACAACCAGGTCGGCAGGTTGACCAACTGGTCCCCGGCCGGGTTCGCCTTGATCTTCGGAGTGGGCAGCCGCAACTGGTTCCGAGCTTGCGCCGCGAGTTCGGCTGGAGACGGCAGCGGCGCCGGACCGGGCTGTCCATCCGCGATCCAAACCGGCGGCCGGTACAGGGCGTCGCGGAATCCAGGCCCAGTGCACTTGTAGACGTACCAGGCGCCCGACGTCGGCTGATCCTGCGCGAGCCGCGGCGCCGTAGCCGCGAACTGCACGCTGGCTGGCTTGTTCCGCGACTGATACACGACAGGAATCGCGGTGATTACGCCGGATCTGGACGGGACGGTGAAGGACGCCGCTTGCGCGCCTCCGGGTGGCGGGCCCTGATACCCACTGCGCTCGTACCCGCACTGGGCCAGGTTGGTGTTCCCGCCGATGATCGTGTCGCCGTTGGCTTGGGCCCGCCCGGTATCGGGCCTACTCCTCCCAGGGGCGCCCGGCTTCGTGTCGCCGCTGCCGTGGTTACTGGCCCCAGGCCGGGGGTACTTGCCCGCGCCGAGCTCGCAGCCGGGGTTGGGGTACTGGCTGCAGTCGGTGAACCCGAACCCGTCGTCGGCGAACGCCGGAAGCGAGCTCGCCACCATCACGACCGCGGAGAAACCCACCACGACTCCTACACGTTTCAACACGAGCCCACCCCCTCCACGGCGAATCGGGTGACCCTCCACGTGCCGTCCTGCTGCTTCTTGACTTCTGCGGTGATCGAGCGCCGTCCGCCCGGTGTGTCGTCGAGCAACTGGCCGTCCTTGTACTTCAGCCAGTTCGAGCTGTCGCTGCAGTCCGAGATCATGACCGTGGTCGGATTGTCGGTCGGGTTCATTTCGGACACCTGGGGGTTGTGCGTTGGCGCGCCCTTGGACACGACGCCATTGAGGTGGTCGGTGTACAGGCTGCGGTTGATCACCCCGAGCGCATCGCCGGTCGCGTACTTCGCGAGTTCGGGTGACTGCCAGTCCGAGGTCTCGCCGGCTTTGGCCATCTGCTGCCACATCCCCGTGTAAGCGGCCGTCGCCTGCTGACGTGCACGATCGGCGGGAGAGGCCGGTGATGGGGATGCACTGCTCGACGGTGGAGGAGTTGTCACTCCAGCCGTGCTCTCAGGTGCCGAAGACGAGTTCGAGCTGCAAGCCGCCAACGCCAGCGCCGTGAGTCCGGCAGCAACCAGTCCCGCCCTGTACTGGCCATTGCGACCGCATACCTTGCCGTCGACCACGTGCCCCCCTCGGATCCGCGAAAATTCCCTTCGATCTAACTGTGGTACATATCACCTCTACCCGGTTACCCCCAGGAGACTGCAATGTCCCTATGCAGGGACACAGGTGTCGGAACAGGGCAAATGGACCGAAGTTCACTCAAACGGTCTAATCGCGGCGTGTCCAAGAGTGTTGAATCGTAGGTTCGTTGCACCAGATTTCGTAATCAGCAGCTGCAGGGGGTACACGATGAATGGTTCTGTCACTCTTGCGAATCGTTCGTCGAAGGCACCGGCGGGACCATGAACGCAGCCGGCATCGCTGGGTGGGGCCTGGTCGGTCTCGTCGTTGGCGGTGGTCTGCGCGTCATCGTCGAGCGGGGTTCACTCCTTCCGGAGGGGACAGGCCGACTCGCGCCACCAGCCCTACCGGAGCTGATTACCGCAGCCCTGTTCGCAACGCTCGCCTGGCGTACCGGCACTGAGCCCCACCTGTTCGCATACTCCTGGCTCGCAGCGGCCAGCGTCCCGCTAGCCGTGATCGATTGGACCTCCCGCCAACTGCCCACCAAGCTGCTCTGGCCCGCCGGAGTCATCCTGGCCGCACTTTTCGGCGCGGCGGCCATCGTCAGCCGCGACGCGTACCCGCTCATCCGCTCCGCTGCGGGCATGCTCGTGCTCCTCGCGTTCTACGGCGCTATCTACTTCCTCCGACCGGGCCAGATGGGTGGCGGGGATCTCCGGCTTGGCGGCTTGCTGGGCATTGCGCTGGGCTGGGCCGGGTGGACGGCCGTGCTGGTGGGAACACTGCTGGGCTGGCTCACGGCGGCCATCGCACTGCTGGCGCTCCGCGCCGCTCGACGGCTGGAGCCGGGCAGCGACGTCCCCCTCGGTCCCTTCCTTCTGGCTGGTGCACTCGCCGTGGTTCTCATCCAGCCGGGACCGTGACCGGCTTAACCCGCAGGAAGTCCGTTCGATCATGTGGGGCGGCGCCCGGCGTGACGGAACGTGGCGTTGACGTTGTCTAGGTCGGCGGCGCGGGTCCGGCACCGGGCGCAGTGATCCAAATGTGCCTTTACCTGGGCGCGTTCGCGTTTGGCCAGGCCACCCCGCGTCCAGGCGCCGAGCCGGTCGGCGGTGGCCCGGCACCGGGCTGGGGCGGTGTCGGCGAGGTGCACTTGGAGGTATGCCTGGCGCAAGCCTTCACGTGCCCGGTATCCCAGCGCGGACACCCCATTCGCGGTGAGCCCGAGCAGCGGCGCGACCTCGGCAGGAGACTGTTGCTTGACCTCGGTGTGCCACAGGACCGCTTGCCAACGTTCAGGCAGCCTGGCGAACGCCTTTGCCGCCAGCGTGCGTTCCAGGTTGGCCACCGTGGGGTCCGAGAACGGTACGGTCAATGCCCCGGCGGCGAGGCGACCGAGTTCGGTCATGTCTTCGGCGAGGTCGATTCTGCGGTTCTTGCGCGTCTTGTCGTAGGTGGTGTGCCGCAACGTGGTCAGCAAGTACGCACGAAACGCCGAGTGCGGTCCCTTCCCAGCTCGTAGGGCGTCCCACACCTTCGCGAACGCCTCGGCCACCACGTCGTCGGCGTCGGCCGGTGACCTGGTCAGCTGGTGCGCCAGGTGGTAGGCCGTGGCCACGTGCCGCTCGTACAGCTGCCCGTAGGCGCTGGCCCTCCCGCGGCGGACGGCGGTGATCAGCGCAGCGTCCTCGGGTCCGCGCGGCTCGGGCCCGCCCGCCGGGTGAGCGCGGCACCGAGGCGGCGCGGTCACCGCTCGGCCCTCATGGGCCGGGCGTAGGCGTAGTTCTCGCACCACCAGGCGCACCATTGGGCCAGGTGTTCCGGATGGTTGGGGAACACCCGGCGCTTGGCCAGGTGGTCCAGGAAGGTCTCGGCGACGTCGGCGGCGGCTGGTCGATGCTGGCACTCGATCGGCAGCGTGAGCCCACCCGTACCGGTCCGCTCCCCGTGGTAGGTGACCAGCCAGGTGCGGAGGTCGAGTTCCAGCGCGATCGGGTAGCCGGACGGATTCAGCCGAACCCGTGGTCGCGGCCACAGCGAGATCCGGCCGTCACCGAACCGTTCGCACGGAACCGGGCAGATGAACCCGCTGGTGGCCGAGTCGTCGGCGTCGATCAACGCGTCCGCCAGGAACAGGAGCCGACGCGTGTTCATGGCCTGTCCCGGCTTGTCAGCACGAGCACCAGCACGACCAGCGCCAGCGGCACGATCAGGCCTATTTCCAGGAGGCTCCGGCCGACCCACGCTCCCGTCAGGGTGGACACGCCGAGCAGCGCGAGAAAGCACAGCAGCCCACCACCCAGCGCCAAGAACAGGCCGCCATCTCCGACCGTGTCGCCAACATGCCCCCTCCGCCTGCGCATCATCGGCAGAACGTCCGATCAGCCCAGACCGCAGCGGCCGTCAACCGTGCCCGCAGAACGCCGACCTGAAGCCTGCTGAATACCACGGTCCCGCCGACCGGCACGGTCAGCGTGACCTGCCCTTTCTCGCTCACTCCGCCCGTTGCCGCGGTGCTGTGCCCACGCTCGTCTCTGCACCGCACGGCTTCGCTGAGGATCGCTTTCGGCGTCGTCTGCCCTCGTCGGCTGAAAGGCCACATCTCGACTCCCCGGTCTCCTTTGGGTGGGGCGCCTTCGAAGCTGCGGTGGAATCAGGCGGCGGTCGCGGGCAACGCTTGCCCACCGGAGGTCGTAGATGCCACGGGGCCCCGGCGGGGCCGCCATGGTCCAGTCCTGACCGCTCCACTCGAGGAACCGTCGGCGAGGCAGCGGATCGGGCAGGACGTTTGGAGAGCCGGAGCCACGCCACAGATAAACGACGGCGCGTAGCGCGCGGAGTTGTCGTGGGACCTGGACGAAGCGCCACTCGCTGCTGGCAGCAACTCGGCGCGTTGGTCACGCTGGGGTGAAGCGGGCCGAGCGTGCTTAGGCCGGTGACTCGGGAGGCCCAGCGGCATTAGTACTGGGCAGGGACACCGATGGGGTGCGCCACCATGGCCGTGCTCCTCGTCGACTAAGCTCGTAACTTGTGTACTCATAGACTCGACCTCGCAGGCTTGGTGGCCCGGAGTACGGCTTGTCTAGACCGTAACTAGTGTACTCAAGTTGAGTACACGCACAAACGAGTGAATCGGCCTGTGCTATGCGTGATCAAGCTGGTTGCGATTTGGAGGTAGGCGTGGCCCAGCAACAGCTCCCACCAGCGGTGATGAAGATCGTGTTGGGTAATGAACTCGCCAGGCAGCGCGTCGATGCTGGGTTGACGCAGGACGATGCGGCGGAGATCTTGCGCTGCACCCAGCAGAAGATCGCGCATGTCGAGTCTGGCAGTGGCATCCGGCCGAAGGAGTTGGATGCGCTGCTGGAACGCTACGGAACCAGCGAGGCCGAACAGGCGTACGTGAGGGATCTGCAGGCCGAAGGCAACCGCCGGACCAAGCGCGGGGCCTTCAGCACGCGGTTTCGCCAGCACATGCGGTTACTGGTCGATATGGAACCAAGTTGCCAGCGCTTCTTCTCGTATCAGGCTCTGGTCGTGCCCGGCCTGCTGCAGACCGAGCAGTACATGCGCACGCTATTCCGGGCTTGGCGCCCCTCGCCAAGTCGGGATCAGATCGACCGCGACACCACCGATCGGCTAGCGCGGCAACGGGTACTCGACAACACCGACCAGCAGTTCTGGTTCATCATCGACGAGGCCGCCCTGCGCCGCATCACCGGCAGTGCGGAGATCGTCAAAGAGCAGGTCCTGTGGCTTGTCGAGGCCCTGGATCGGCCGAACGTCGAGCTACAGATCGTGCCGTTCAGCACCGGCTACTACATGGGCCAAGGGCACGACTACACCATCTTCGGCTACGACACTAAGCCACCGGTCAGTATCGTTTACCTGGAACAACACGATGGTGGGACGTACGTGGACGACACCAAGCGAACGACCCGGTATCTGACCTTGTGGGAGCAGCAGAAAGCCGCAGCCTCAGGCCCGGAGCAGACGCGTCGCTTCCTACTTGATCTCGCCGGAACCCTATGACCTCGCAACTGACGAAGCAGGACACACACGAAGGACAGCAGCGGAGATGACCTCCAACAACACCAGCACAACTCGCCGTAGTAGCGTCGTCGGAGCGTGGTTCAAGAGCACCTTCAGCAACCCGGACGGCAATCAGTGCGTCGAGGTATTCTTCGACACCGATCTCATCCACATCCGCGACAGCAAGGACTGCGGTGCCGGCCCGATTCTGACCATCGCCGCCCGTCATTGGGCAACGTTTCTGGACGAAGTGGCTGGGGATGCACCGGCTGGCACAAGCACAGTAATACAGATCACGATCGATGCAGACGGTGGAGCAAGCCTTCGAGCACTGCGTACTCCGAACAAGACCCTGTCGTACACTCCGGGCGAGTGGTCTGCGTTCGTCGCAGGCGTCTGCAACGGGGAGTTCGATCTCCCCGGCGCCGAGGCGCTTGCCGCCTGAGCGCATTAGCTAGGACTGGCCCCGCCCGGCCTGCAACTACCTGCTTCCCAGCTTCTTCGCCGCCCGCCAGAACGTAGGCACGATGACGATGAGCTTAAGCTGTGAAGGCTGCTGTGAGTAGCGGGGCAGTTCGCGCGTTTGCACCATGGCGGAGGCGAAGCGCCCGAACCCTGGCCTGGGACGAACACCAACCCGCCTGCCGCTGTCGGTGTGCGGTCTCTGGACATCCTTGACCGATCGTTATCGGGAGATTCTTGACGGTCTCCGGCGTAAGTGACCTTCTTCGGCGGTCCGTTGATCGTTGGTGAGGGGCGAGGGGCCGCGTGGAGTCCGAGGTGCTGGTGGAGTACCGCTACCGGGCGGTGTGTGAGGTGTTGGGCGGTTCTCCGGTTGGGGAGGTGGCAGCGCGGTACGGAACCTCTCGGCAGTCACTGCATACGGCGGCAGCGGTTTGAGCGGGAGGGCGAGTCTGGGTTGGCCGAGCGGTCGCGGCGTCCGCGCACCAACCCGAACCGTGTTGCTGCCGACGTGGAGGCGCTGGCGTGCCAGTTGCGACGGGAGCATCCGCGCTGGGGTGCCCGCCGGATCAGCCATGAACTTGGCCGACGTGGTGCCGACCGGACCCCGTCTCGGGCGACGGTGCACCGGGTTCTGGTCCGGAATGGACTGATCAATCAGCAGGCCCAGCAACACAAGCGGAAGTACCGACGGTAGCAACGGCAGGAACCGATGCACTTGTGGCAGATGGGCATCGTTGGTGGTGTCCCGTTGGCCGACGGCCGCTCGTGCAAGCTGGTGACCGGTATCGATGATCATTCCCGGTTCGTGGTGATCGCGGCGGTGGTCGCGGTGCCCTCGGGTCGAGCGGTGTGCGCAGCCTTCACCGAGGCCATGCGCCGCTACGGGGGCCCTCGGAAGTGCTCACCGACAACGGCGCACAGTTCACCGGACGCCACAACCGCCCTCAGTCCGTCGAGGTGCTGTTCGAGCGGATCTGCCGGGAGAACGGGATCACCCAGCGGCGCACCAAACCCCGCGGAAGTGGGTACGCGAGCGTGGCATCATCGTCCGTATCGCCCACAAAGGGATCGAGACCGGCACGAAGCTCGGCAAACATCGTTGGGTCATCGATCGATCGCGTGGCTGTTCGACTCCCGTCGACTCACCATCCGATACGAGCTCTACACCAACCACTTTAACGCCTTCCTCGCCACCATCGCCTGCTACAAAAAACTCCGTAAAGCCGCCACATGAGACACGTTGTTACAGGGTTGCACGAGTCTAAACTCCCCGCATGATGAGATCATATATGTCTCTCATCCTTGTCCGGGAAGTGTAACCTGCAGTAATCCCACTTTACCCCGGTAGTGTGATTTTGGAACCCTGTTCTCGCAGCCACGCTCCACGTTATGTAGCCGGTATGCAGGAGTTTTCGACTAGTTCATAGTTTTCTACGGCGAACGAGTGAAGTTTCAAGGATGGCGTGAATTCGTAAAATGATCAAAGTGCCATGCACGTGCGTCAACACGTGCTATCGCATATCGTCGATCCACGAAAAACAGAAAAAGATCACGTTATCGTCCACCGGATCGCTGACATGCTGCGGTCATGCCGCGCCGGATGCTGCGAGAGTCTTGTTGTTCCGGCCGCTGTGGGTGGTGCTCAACACGGCCGAACATAGTCGTCCTTCTCGGTTCTAGCGCCAACTCCGTCGCCTTCTTCGTCAGAATCGCCAACAGCCAACCCTCGCCGGTCATCTGCAGAACATCAGTCCGCGCCTGGTTCGCCGGCCGTTGAACCACCCCTGTTGATCCACCGCATCCGACCGCATCCGACGATGCCTTCGTTTCACGCCACGGGCGTCTTACGGTGCTTTTGGGCGAGAGCGTTGACCCATGCTGCTGATTGTGTGAGGTCATCCGCTTCCTGTCGGATACTCGGTTGGGGTGACCTCTCTTTGATTTCCGGCATGGACGTGCTCTCATGAAAGTTGCTGATCAACATAATGAGTATGCCATCGGATGGTGAGGATCATGCTTGATGACTGGTTTGAACCTTGTCCTGACGGGAAAACTCATCTGTATTGCTTCCCGCATGCGGGCGGTAGTGAATCGTTGTATCTGGGCTGGCAGCAACAGACCTCGCTGCGGGTGGTACCTGTGTTCCTTCCTGGACGCGGGCGACGTGCCGACGAGTCGGCGTTGACGTCGGCCGAGGAGATTGCGACCCGGCTGGCGCGTCAGATCGCGATCTATTCGCGTCAACAAGAGATCGCGTTGTTCGGCCACAGCATGGGAGCGCTGCTTGCGTACGCGACCGCGGTGGAGCTGGAGCGTGATCATGGCGTGGTGCCGTTGCGGCTGTTCGCCGCTGCTGCGGGCGCGCCGCACCGCCCGAGCCGGTTGAAGCCGGTGCGGAAGTTGTCCGACGACGAACTGCTGGCCCAGGTGCTAGCAACGGGCGGGACTCCTGAGGCGGTGGAGTCGGACCAGCACGCTCTGAGGCGCGCGCTGCCGTCACTGCGTGCTGACGCCGCTGTGGTTGAGACCTATCGCCACAGGGGACACGTCCTGTCGTGCCCCATCACGGTGCTTGTCGGTCGTAATGACCCGGTGGTCACCGCGGACGCCGCGCGCAGGTGGTCGGAGTTGACTACGACCCCCGCGATCATCCGGACGCTTCCGGGAGATCATTTTTTCGTTCATGACCCACTGGTGGTCGACGTGGTGTACCGGGAGCTGGAGGGGAGTGTCGCGGCATGACGGACGTCGATCAGGTGGCTGTTGTGGGAATCGGCTGCCGCTTCCCACACGCCGACGGCCCGGACGAGTACTGGCGGTTGCTGCATGACGGACTGGATGTCGTGCGGGAGATTCCCGATGATCGGTTTCCGATCGACTCCTACTTCGACCCCGACCCCGATGCCGTCGGCCGCACCTACAGCAGGTGGGGTGGCTTTCTGGACGACGTCGCGGGGTTCGATGCGGCATTCTTCGGTGTCTCGCCGCGGGAAGCGGAGCGAATGGACCCACAGCAGCGTCACCTGCTGGAGGTCGTATGGGACGCGTTTGACGACGCCGGCATCGTTCCGGGCAAGATCGAAGGCACTCGCACCGGCGTGTTCGTCGGTGAAATCGCGGTCAACTATGCGGATCTTGCGAGCAGACTACCCGACATGGACGTGTACGCGGTGACGGGTACGGCCAGATCTGTGCTGGCGGGAAGAGTTTCCTTCGCCCTCGACGCGAGAGGACCCTCTATCTCAGTGGACACCGCATGCTCCTCATCGTTGGTGGCGTTGCATCTCGCGTACCGCAGCGTTCGCGACGGGGAGTCCGAACTTGCCATCGCGGGTGGCACGAACGTGGTGCTGCTGCCGGATGAGAGCATCGCCTACTGCCGGGGCCGGATGCTTTCCAGAGACGGGCGGTGCAAATTCGCCGATGCGTCTGGCGACGGCTTCGTACGCAGTGACGGCATCGGTGTGGTGGTGCTCAAACCGCTGAGCAGAGCTGTCGCCGACGGCGATCGCATCTACGCGGTGATCCTCGGTAGCGCGACCAACAGCGATGGTCGTTCCAGTGGATATCTGCTTACGCCGTCGGAGGAAGGTCAGGTCACGATGTTGCGCGCCGCGCTCGCCGACGCAGGTCTCGACGCACAGCAGTTGGACTATGTCGAGGCACACGGCACCGGTACGAGTGTCGGTGACGCGGTGGAACTGCGAGCTCTTGCCGAAGTACTCGGTACCGGGCGCGCCACCGACCGCCCATGTCTGGTCGGTTCGAGCAAGACCAACATCGGCCATGCCGAAGGCGCAGCCGGTGTCGCCGGTCTGATCAAGACCGTGCTGAGCCTGCATCACCGGCAGATCCCAGCGAGCTTGCACGTGCACGAGCCGAACCCCGCACTCGACTGGGAGCGCGCCGGGCTGGCGGTGCCGGACACCACCATTCCCTGGCCGCATGAGGGCAGTGCGGTCGCCGGGGTCAGCTCGTTCGGTATCGCGGGCAGCAATGCGCACATCGCGGTCGCCTCGGTCGATGTACCCCGGTCGCAACCACTGCCCGCCCCAGATTCGTTGGTGTTGCCCGTTTCTGCCGCGGACCCCGTCGCATTGCGGGTGCTGGCGAGCGACTACGCGAGGCTGCTGCGCGACCTCGACCCGGCTGACGTGCCGAGGATGTGCGCCGCTGCGGCGCAGCGGCGTGAGCATCATCCCTATAGGCTTGCGGTCTCCGGGTGCGACGCGGAACAGCTTGCCCGGGCGGTACTGGCCGCGCAGCCACCTTCGGGTGCTGTCGACGAAGCGCCAGGCGTGGCGTTCGTGTTTCCTGGTCAAGGCTCGCAGTGGCTGGGTATGGGCCGGGACCTGCTGGATGCGGAGCCGGTGTTCCGGGACACCCTGCATGCCTGCGCGGAGGTCATCTCCGATCACGTGGGCTGGTCACTACTCGACGTTCTGGCCGACGACACGCCCGAGGCACTGTCCGATCTGGATGTCGTGCAACCCACTCTATGGGCGATGCAGGTGTCGCTGGCCGTCTTGTGGCGTAGCTGGGGGGTGGAACCGGACGTGGTGATCGGTCACAGCATGGGCGAGGTAGCCGCCGCGTACGTGGCCGGTGCCCTCGATCTGTCCGACGCCGCCGAGGTCATCTGTCTGCGTAGCCGTCTGGCGAAGCAGGTCAGCGGTACCGGGGCGATGGCTGTCGTCGGGCTGCCGTCGGGCGATGTGGCGGCACGGTTGGACGGTGAACTGAGCATCGCGGCCCACAACAGTCCGAACGCCACCGTAATCTCTGGTCCCGCTGACGGGGTACGGGCGGTGGTGGACACCCTCACCGACCAAGGCTTGTTCGCGCACCTGGTGCGGGTCGACTTCGCCTCGCACAGCCCGCTGATGGATCCGATTCGGGAACCATTGCTCGAGGCTCTCACCAACATCCGTCCGAGAGCAGCGCAGGTGCGTTTCCACTCCACTGTGCATGGAGGCACCCTCGACGGCACCGAACTGGATGCCCACTACTGGGCAGACAACCTGCGTCAGCCGGTGTTGTTCGCGGATGCGATCTCCGCGGAGGCCCGGCGGTGTGGGGTGTTCCTGGAAGTCAGTCCGCACCCTGTACTCACGGACGCGATCTCCGAATGTGGTGCCGCAAGGACACTGGGGTCACTGATGCGGGGTGAACCCGGTAAGGTCGCGCTGCATGCCCACCTGACCGAGCTGTACACCGCGGGGGTGGAACTCGACTGGCATGGCGTGTACGGAGGTCGTGCTCCGCACCACGACTTGCCTCGCTACCCCTGGCAACATCAGCGTTACTGGCTCCCGGACGTGCCCGCGGAAGAACCTGCGGCAGGCGTTGCAGCCACGGCCGCGTCCACCCATTACCTGGTTGAACACCGTGTCCAGGGCGCGCCGATCTTGCCAGGCATGGTCACCGTCGATGTCGCTCTACAGGCCGCGCACTGAGAACTTGGTACAGGTCCGATCGAGCTCACAAACATCAGATTCCTCGCACCGTTGCCGTTGACAGACGAGCCACCACAGTTGCGGACGGAGCTGGAGGGTGGCCGGTTCACCGTCAGTGGTCAGGATGCCGACGGCTGCTGGATCACGCTTACCACCGGAAGCATCGGGCGGCCGCCGTCCGGCGCGCCTGTCACCGTCGACCCCGATGCCTGGAGAGCGCGTTGCACCACTCAACTGGACATCGCGGACTTCTATGCCGAGCATCGCGCGCAAGGCAATGAGTGGGGCCCGGCCTTCCAGGGGATCACCGAACTACGTCGTGGTAACCGGGAAGTACTGGCCGTGCTCGAATTGCCTTCACACCTGCGACACGAACTGGCGGTTTACCCATTCCATCCGGCGCTGCTCGACGCCTGCGGACAGATCGCCGCCGTACCCATCCGTGGCCCGTTCGCCGGCGAATCGATCGCCAGGGTCCGCTGGTACGGGCAACCAGGACCATCCGTCATCGCCCATCTCGACGACCAGTACGACGACGGGAATTCTTTCGGGGGGGAACCTGCGAATCACCACCCCGCACGGCAGCTCGCTCATGGAGATCGAGGGATTGCGTTCTCGCCTGCTCAACGGAGAACAACGTCCTTCTGCCAACGACTGGCTACACGAAGTGCGATGGCGCACACTTTCCACTGTGCCGGCTCCCGCCATGCAACGACCACAACGATGGCTGGTGATCGGTGACGATCTCCCGCTGCGCGACCGTCTTCCCGGCGTTGTCGACACTGAGCTCGGCGACATCAACGACACGCTCGGCGTCATTTTCACAGCGTACGGTGAACATGCCTGCTCCGAGCTGGCGGATCTGGTCAGAACACTCGACAGCAGAGTCGGTGCGACCCGCCTGTGGATAATCACCCGAGGCAGCCAAGCCGTCAGCGAATCCGACACCGTACCCTATCCCGAAGCCGCAACACTGTGGGGTCTTGTTCGGACAGTAATGGTCGAGCACCCCACGCTTGGTGCGACCGCGATCGACCTACCGGAGGACCCCACAGAGACAGACCTCGCCGCGCTGGTAAACGAACTGGCACTCGACCTCGGTGAGCACCAGATCGCGCTGAGGGAAGGTCGACGATACGCCGCCCGCCTCACGACATACCCTTCGCCCGCTGCAACCACGCCGCAGCCGGGACCCGGACAGGTACGCATCGAGGTGACGAGCACGAGCGGCGATCATGGATTGTCCAGCTGCGTGGGCACCGTCACCGACGTCGGCCCCGACGTCCGCACGCCTGCACGAGGAGACATCGTCCTCGCCATGGCGGTCACATCTGTCGGTTCGTCCGTTCTGACAGAGGCCGCTCTTACGGTTCCGATGCCGCACGGACTCACTCCCGTCGAAGCAGTGACCCTCCCGCACACCTACGTACCCGCTCTATACGGACTGAGAGACCTCGCGCGGCTACGCCCCGGCGAAACGGTCCTGATCCATCCCCCGACAGCGCCTCAGGCGATCGCCGCAATGCACGTTGCCCGTCTGCTAGACGCGACCGTAGCGGCCTCACCCCCTGACACAGTCGAGGAACGAGCTCTGCTCGGCTGGGCGGGAATCAGTGAACCAAGTGATCACGTGGATGTTGTGTTCACCACGACCGGCGCTGCGGTCCCCAACGGAGGACGGTGTGTCCAGCTCGGCGGGCAGGTCCCGTCCACGTGGCCACCTAACATCTCCTACCACCGGGTCGACGTCACGTCCCTGCCAGCCCAGGATCTCAGCGCCCTGCTCCACGAGGTGCTGGCACTGGTGCACCGAGGCGAACTTCAACCACTCCCGTCCAAACAAACCACCACACGAGTGTCGGTCGGCATCGCCCAGCGCGAACCCGCATGCGTCATCACCGGCGGACTGGGGGACCTCGGTGTCGTGGTCGCCGACCTGTTGATCGATCGTGGCGCTCGCCATCTTCTCCTCATCGGTCGCAGCCCCACGCCGGATCACCGGACAGCAACGTTGAATCGGTGGCGTGACAGAGGCGTCGACGTCGAATACCACTCGCTCGACGTCGCCGA
This sequence comes from Amycolatopsis aidingensis, assembly GCF_018885265.1. GTDB lineage: Bacteria > Actinomycetota > Actinomycetes > Mycobacteriales > Pseudonocardiaceae > Amycolatopsis > Amycolatopsis aidingensis. The sequence continues at coordinate 6,316,392 of NZ_CP076538.1, read as the reverse complement.
CGAACCCGCACTCCGTACGCTCATGAATCGCCCCATCCGAGGCGTCGTACACGCCGCAGGCATTGGCAGCCACACACCTGTCGCCGAGCTGACCGCTGACGAGATCCGCGAGGTTCTTCGCCCGAAACTTCAAGGTGCCACCGCGCTACACCACGTTCTCGCGGACCGGCCACTCGACTTCTTCGTGCTGTTCTCCTCAGCGGCCGCGGTACTCCCATCGCCATTGCTCGGTGCCTACGCCGCAGCGAACGCATGGCTCGACGCACTCGCGTTGCACCGGTGCGCGCGCGGCCTGCCGACGCTCAGCATCGGCTGGGGTTTCTGGGAGGCAGGCATGGCGGTCCGGCTCAACGGTCAACGGCAACTTCGTGTCCCATCAGGACTGGCCAGCTTCACTCCGGAACGTGGCGCTGCCATGCTCGGACAACTACTTGACCGAGGCGTCAATGGCCACGTCGTCGTAACCCCAGCCGACTGGCCTACCTACGCCCACACCTATCCCGACCGCGCCACCCGCAGCCTGCTCACCGAACTGGCACCGCCCCTCGACCAAGACGTACACACTCGCCACGCACGCAGCACACCAACACCCGAGCAGGCACCACCCGCAGGAGACAGACAAGCTCACACCGTCAACACGCCGGAGAGCCGCAATCAAGTCGGCCAACTCATCGCTGACGTGCTGAGACTCTCAACCGAAAGCCTCGACCACCGTCGCCCACTCAAAAAGCTGGGAATGGACTCGCTCATGGCCGCGGAGATTCGAACCCGCGTCAAGAACCAGTACGGCGTTGATATACCCATTCTGTACCTGCTGAAAGGGGCTTCAATCGACGATGTGGCAGCAACACTGTCGCAGTAGGCGCACGATGTCGAGGATATGTTTGAGGTCCCTTTTTTGGCCCTGACAGAGGCTCCGTCCAGGACCGCGCGGGGTCAGTTGATCAGTCTTTGGCTGCCCCATTCGTCGAGCACCGCGTGGCGCAGCCGCCGCCGGAGACCGGCGCGGTCCACTCGGTGAACCGGCGGTGCGCGGTGGGGACCGTGACCCCGAAGGACGGTGGCAGCAAGCGCCACAAACACCCGTTGGTCAACACAAACACGATATTGAACCGCCCCGGGTCTGATGGAGGCTCACTCGTTGAGTGAGGATGTGGATCATGACCCGGAGGACGAGGTACTCGCGTGAGTTCCGTGAGCGTGCGGTGGCGTTGGTGTTTGAGCAGGTCGGGCAGCATTCGTCGCAGTGGGAGGCGATCTGTTCGGTCGCGGCGAAGCTGAACGTGTCGGGTGAGACCGTGCGCAAGTGGGTGCGCCAGGCCGAGGTCGACGTGGGCACGCGGCCGGGCACCTCCGGTGAGGAATCGGCCGAGTTGAAGCGGCTGCGCCGGGAAAACGCGGAGCTGCGTCGGGCTAACGAGATTTTGAAGGCCGCATCGGCTTTCTTCGCGAGGGAGCTCGACCCTCGACCGCCACGCTCGTAACGTTCATTACGGAACATAAGGACCGGTTCGGAGTCGAGCCGATCTGTACCGTGCTGACCGAATTCGGTATCAAGATCGCTCCGTCTACCTACTATGCCGCGCTCAACCGCCTGAAGTCTGAGCGTGAGCTCCGCGATGCGGAATTAATGAGAGAAATCCAACGAGTGTATGACGAGAACTATCGTGTTTATGGTGCCTGGAAAATCTGGCGCCAGCTCAAGCGTGACGGTGTCATGGTGGGGCGGGGCCGGGTGGAACGGCTGATGCGTCGCCTGGGTATCGCCGGGGCGGCGCGCGGGAAGACCGTGCGCACGACGATCTCCGATCTCGACGGTGCGCGGGCCTCGGACCTGGTGAAACGCCGGTTCACGGCCGGCGCCCCGAACCGGTTGTGGGTGGCCGACTTCACCTACGTCGCCACCTGGGCCGGCACCGTGTACACCGCCTTCGCCCTCGACGCCTTCTCCCGCAAAATCGTGGGCTGGTGCTGCAGCATGTCCAAGGAAACCGACCTGGTTCTCGACGCCATCGACATGGGGCTGCACCATCGCAACTATCAGCGAGTGACGGGCGAAGATAAACTGATCCACCATTCCGGCGCAGGGAGTCACTACACTTCTTTCCGGTTCACCCAGCATCTTATCGATGCCGGTATCGACGCGTCAATCGGCACCATCGGCGACGCGCTCGACAACGCTCTCGCGGAATCCACGATCGGACTCTGCAAAACCGAGTTGATCAAACCACAAGGGCCATGGCATACTAAGAACGAAGTCGAGATCACCACCGCCGCATGGGTCGAATGGTACAACGATCGGCGGCTTCATGAGGCCTGTGGCTACCGGCCACCGACCGAGTTCGAGACCCTGTACGAATTGGGCGACCTGACCAGCTTGGTCGCCTGACCCCAGTAACGAGCCTCTACCGAACCCGGGGCGGTTCAGGACGCGGCGCGACCCGCACGCCGCGCGGCCCTCCAAGCGCTGGACGATCAGATCACCGCGGTCCGTACCGAGCTTCGGACCGGGGAGGCCGCCCTCCAAGCCTTGACCGCGAGCCAAACCGTCACTGACAGGCCCGGACACCGCGCGACACGACTTCACCCGAGGCCGTATCCACGCCACCCTGACCAAGCTTCCCACCAACTTCCCGGTAGAGCTGGAACGGCTCCGCCAGCTCTACCAGAACGCCCTCGACCAGGTGCAAAAGCCTGGAAGCGGAACTCGACCCCAACGAGGAACGCGAACAACTCACTTCACGTCTCGTCACGATCAGCCACGACATGACCACGTGGGCCGAGTACCTACAACTGGAACACCACGGCCAGAGCGTCCGCCTCGACCTCAACCGCCTGACCGTAGTCACAGACACCGAACACGGCCCGGCGACTTTGTCTCGGATCGGCAGCGGCGAGAACTGGATCGGCTACCACCTCGTCACCCACCTCGCTCTGCACCGATACTTCGTCCGACAGGACCGACCAGTACCGCGACTGCTCATGCTTGATCAGCCCACCCAGGTTTGGTACCGCTCCGAAGTCGACCAGAACACCGGAACTCCCGGACGCGACACGGACCGCGAAGCGGTCAACCGACTGTTCCGCCTGATCTACGATGTCGTCGCTGAACTCGCTCCGAAGATGCAGGTGATCGTCTGCGATCATGCCTACCTCGTCGATGACTGGTTCCAAGACTCCGTGAAGCACAACTGGCGAGGCGGCGAGAAGCTCATCCCTCTCGAATGGATCAATGGAACGACCCTCTCGTAATCGATCCGGCTCAAGCTCGTGGTCAGCGTGGCTAGTACGGCAGCTGCATAGTGTGATCTTGGTTGGCGTGTCGTGGTCATGAGGACGGCCACCGCGTGATCAGCTTCAAGGTGTGTTGGAACTCGAAGTAGACGCGGTGGCCGCGTCATGGACTGTAGTTGATGATCGTGTTGCTCGGTGGCGGGCGGGGTTCGATGAGTTGTTCGCGCTGGTAGCGGGCCGGTTTGCGCAGGCGGGCTCGCGGCGTCGGGCGCGGCTGTATCTGCTGGGGCTGCTCTCGGGCGCGGAGCGGAAGAACTCGTGGACGATCGCGGAGCAGGCCGGGGACCTGTCGCCGGATGGGATGCAGCGGCTGCTGAACTTCTACCGGTGGGACGCCGGCGTGGTTCGCGACGGTCTGCGCCGCTACGTGCTGGACAATCTGGGTGATCCGGCCGGTGTGGTGGTCGCTGATGAGACGGGATTCCTCAAGAAGGGCACCAGATCGGCGGGTGTGCAGAGGCAGTATTCGGGCACGGCCGGGCGGATCGAGAACTGCCAACTGGGCGTGTTCTTGACCTACGTGTCACCGCGCGGGCGGGCGCTGAGCGATCGGGAGCTTTACCTGCCGCGCTCCTGGACCGGTGATCCGGACCGGTGTGGGCGGGCCGGAATCGGCGAGCAGGTCGAGTTCGCCACCAAGCCCCAGCAGGCCCGGCACATGCTGGAGCGCCTGCTGGCCGAGCACGGCCAGCAGGCGCTGCCGTGGTTCACCGCGGACGAGGCCTATGGCGACAACCCCCGACTACGCGCCTGGCTCGACGACCAGGACATCAACTACGTCATGGCCATCTCCCGCGACCACCGATTCGGCACCGCAACCGGACCCCGGCGGGCCGACGACCTCGCCACGGCGGCACCGAAACGCGGCTGGCAGCGCCTGTCCTGCGGCGAAGGCAGCAAGGGTGAACGCCTCTACGACTGGCTGCTCATCGACCCCGGCACGCCCGGCGGGCACCTGCTGCTGGTGCGCCGCTCGATCTCCGCACCCGGCGAGTTGGCCTACTACGTCTGCCGCAGCACCACCCCGGTGCCGGTCGCCGAGCTCGTTCGTGTCGCGGGATCCCGCTGGGCGGTGGAGGAAACCTTCCAGCTCGCCAGGAACGAAGCCGGGCTGGACCACTACCAGGTCCGCAAGCACGACGCCTGGTACCGGCACATCACGCTGTCCATGCTGGCGGCCGCATTCCTCGCCGTCACCGCTCACCGCGAACACCAACGCGACACCGAAAAAGGGGCGAAACGCTCGGCGGCGAACCGCTGATTCCGTTGTCCTGCAACGAAATCAGACGACTCTGGGCAATCAGGCACCACCCCACGCACACGCAAGCTCACACCGACCACTGGTCACGCTGGCGCAGAATCCACCGAACCCGAGCCAGACGAAGCCACTACCAGCGACAACGCCTCAAACATCACACCATGCGGCTGTAGTACTAGATTGAGTCACTGATGATTGAGTAAATCCTCGCTGTAACGGCCCGCGCCTCGGCATGCGCTCGCCAGACCTCGATCAACACAGCGACCACTACGTGCCCCGAGCTTGTGCATCAGGCGGCCACGGCGCTGACTCGCTCGGCGTCTCGTGGGACGCTGCCCAATTTCTGATCGCCGTCGGTCCGCGCCTGAAACTCGGAGCGCACGGCCTTGACCAGGTGCCGTGCCTGAGTCGCACCTATGCTCAACCGAACACGAAGCGTGTCCGCCGAAATCGGCTTCTGGTGAGCGGCACGATGCTCAGCGTCCACTTCTCGTGCCAACTCCAAGAGCTCCTCTGGAGAACGCTTCTGCCGCGTCAAGCGGGGCCTATCATGGCCGGCCGTCTCTTCCCGCTTGGTCTCGCGGCCGACAAGACCGGCTTCCGGCTGTTCGCGCACGAGCATCTCCGGCTGCCCTTCGGCAACCGTGCCACCCGTGGCCGTCGAGGAACTGCATTCACCGATCGCCTGCAGGAAGCCGGGGTCTACTTCGGCCCAACCGATCAAGAGGAGCGGCCCCACCGCGTCGAAGGCCGCCTTTCCGTACTCACCTGCGACGACCGGGTCGGCCACGTTCAACGCCAACGTGACCACACTCGCGAAAATCAGGAGCCGACGAGCCGGCCGCAATACCTCCACGGAAGCGCCCGCCAGCGCCAGGTGCCGAGTACCCAGCAGCAGGCCAAGAATCGACAGATCAACGGCAGGTGCGACGAGCGGTGCGACCCAGACCGGGACTCCCAGCCGGAGGGCGAGGTTGAGGACGTTGCCACAGCCGAAGAGGAAGGTGAGGCCGACGACGACGCCCATGATCACGGTGACAGCGTGAACGACAGTAGCGCCGTTCGAACCTGATCGAGCTGGCAAGGTAGCTGCGCGCCGGGTCATCGAGGACCACCTGCTTCGACGCGCGGACGTCCGTGGGTGTCGCGGGTGGGGATGCCGCGTTCGCGCAGTTTGTTCAGCACGGTGGTGTGGTTGACGCCGAGGTGGTCGCCGATTCGTGCCAGTGACCAGCCGAGGTTGTAGAGGTGGATGGCGTCGTCGACCTGCTCGGGGGAGAGGCCGCGGCGGCGCATCTGGACGCCGTTCCGGTGGAGGATGTTGCTGACCGTTCGCCGTTCGATGACGAACCGGTCACCGAGTTCGTACACCGTCGCACCGGCCTGGTAGCCCGCGATCAAGTCCTCGACTTGCTCGGCACGGAGTTGCCGGGCATGCCGGGGCCGGTCGCGCTTGATCGACGGCGGCTCGGGTGTAGCGAGGCTGGGAAGCTTCCCACGGAGCTCTTTCAGCGCCCTGACCTGGTCTTTTATGTTCGAGTAAGGTCCCCTAACCTCCACCGCCTTGGCATCGTCGCCCGAGACCACCGCGAACTCGCCGCCCGGGCACGCTGGCCCGGTGTTCGTGTTCACTGGCCAAGGCTCCCAGCGGCCCGGTACCTGCCAGAGCATGTTGGCGCGGGAGCCGGTGTTTCGCCGCGGCCATCGATGAGCTGGAGCCGCGGAGGCGGGCTTCTCGTTGCGCGACGTGCTCGCCCACCCGGAGCGGCTGGTAGGGCTCGACCGGATCCAGCCCACCCTGTTCGGGATGCAGGTGGCGCTCGCGGCTGTCCGACGCTCATCGGGGATCGAACCCGCGGCCGTGATCGGGCAGTCGTTGGGTGAGGTCGCCGCGATGGTGGTGGCAAATGGGCTGGGCCTGGCCGACGGGGTCGCGGTGATCTGTCGGCGGTCCGCGCTGCTGGCCACGATCTCCGGTGGGGCGATGGCGTCGGTGATGCTCAGCGTCGGCCAAGTGCAGACCGGACGTGACCGCGGTTGAGCCGACGACCAGTACCGTGAACAGCGCACCGCTCCCGGCAACCGGTAGCGAGCGACCGCGGGATGAGGCGGGCGAACGTGGCGTCACCACGATCTCCGATCGAGCCGTCGAGCACATCGCGGCCCGATCGGTGGTGGAGGTGGACGGTGTCGGTGGATCGGCGGGACGCGTGCTCGGCGTCGCGGTCGGCAGTGACGAGGGGGACGCCAAGCTGACGGTCCACCGCAATGGTGACACCGTGCGGCTCGCCGTCCGGCTTTCCCTCCGCTACCCGGTACCGATCGCGACCACTGCCGAAGCCGTGCGTGGGCGCCTGATTTCACGCGTTGCCTAGGTGACCGGCCTGACCGTGTCCGGAGTGGACATCACAGTGACCGCGCTGCGTCCGGCGGAGGTGAGCGCGAGGAGGTGCGGTGAAACGCAGACCCCGCCGCGTGATTCCGGCGACCATCACCGCCCTGCCCGTACTGCTGAGCCGCGCTGGTCGGCAGCGTCGCCAGTCAGCTGATCGCCGGCCAGGAACCGTGGTCGAGCTACGCGTCGATGGCCGCACCCTGCACGGCATTCGCTGGAACGACCCCGCCCTTGCCGTGGGAGCGGGCCTTGCCGCGCTCGCCGGCCTGGTACTGGTGCCGGCTGCGGCCTCACCCGGCAGGCCGAGACCGTGCTCCCGCTGGCCGTGTCGGACGAGGAGCCGACTGTCGGCACCGGCGTGTCCCGGTCCGGAATGCGCCGCTCACTGCGTCGCGCGGCGGCATCGGTCGAGGGGTCAGCGGCGTGCGGGTCCGCCTGCGGCGTGGCCGGCTCAGCGCGATCGTGCGGACCGACCGCACCGTCCCCACCGGACTGAACGAGTCGGTGCGCGCCGCCCTGGAGCGGCGGCTCGACCAGATCGCACCGGCCACCTGTCCGAGAATCTCGGTCCGGGTTCGTGCCCGAAGGAGCTCCCCATGATCAGCTTGAACCGGCCGGCACGGCTGAACCGAGCGCTGCTGGGAGCGGGTGCACTCGCGCTGCTCGTGCACTTCGACGCCATCCGGGTCCTCGATCCGAACACCCCGCTCGTGCCGGGTACGCAACCCCGCCACGTTGGGTCCTCCACCTCACGGCGGCCGGAGCCATCCTGCTCGGTCTTGCGGCGCTGCGCTGGTTGCTGGCCCAGCTGGCTCGCTCGCCCAAAACACACACCTGGCGGTGGGCAGCAGACGAACGCTGGCCGGAACCAGGGAGCACCCGGCGCTGTCGCTGGTGCTGACCGTGACCCAGGACGCGGACCTCGGCGAGATCCGTCACCGGCTGCACCGAGGCACTACCCCGGCTCAGGCAGGCGCTGGAGCTGGACACGCTACCGGCCACTGTGGAGTTCCGCCTCACGACCACGAGCGCACCGCGCACCGTCTGACCGAGGGGCGGCGCGTGGAACGGGTGACGCATCGCTGGCATGCCGGGCTTCACCGGGTCGCCACCCTGCGGTAGCGCAGCAGCGACAGCGTCAGGAAAACGGCGATGAGCACGCCCGAACTGAGCAGCGAATAGGCGACGGCGTTCTCCGCGGGCCAGCCGCCGGGTTGCGGCAGCGTGTCCGGGGTGGGGTTGCCGAACAGCTCCCGCGCCGCGCCCGCGAGCGCGCTCACCGGGTTCCACTGGGCGATCGTGGCCAGGGGTTGCGGCATCGCGGACACCGACACGAACGCGGTGGAGATGAACGTGGCCGGGAACAGCCAGATCAGCCCGAGGCTTTGCGCCACCTCCACACTGCGGGCGACCAGGCCGATGAACGCACCGACCCAGGACATGGCGAAGGCGAACAGCAGCACCAGCAGGTAACCCGCGACCGCGTCCAGCAGGTTGCCGCGGATGCGCCAACCGATCGCCAGCCCGCACAGGCTGATCACCAGCAGGCTGATCAGGCTGGTGGTCAGGTCGGACGTGGTCCGGCCGAGGATGACTGCCAGACGCGGGATGGGTAGCGCGCGGAAGCGGTCGACGATGCCGCGTTGCAGGTCGTTGGCCAGCCCGATGGTGGTGAACGAGGCGTTGAAGGTGACGGTCTGGACGAAGATCCCGGCGAGGATGTACTCCCGGTAGGCGTCGCCGCCGAGGCTGCCGCCGAAGACGTAACCGAGCAGCAGCACGAACATGATCGGCTGCAGTACCCCGGAGAAGATGGAGCCGGGGGTGCGGCGGATGTTGAGCAGGTTCCGCCAGGCCAACCAGCCGCTGTCGTGGACCACGCGGATCAGCGAACGCACGCGTTCACCTCCGATGCCCCGTCCGGGCTCGCGGTGGTGTCGCCGGTGAGGGCGAGGAAGACATCGTCCAGGGTGGCCCGGCGCAGACCGAGATCGAGCACGGTCACCTCGTTGGTGTTGAGCAGGGTCGAGGCTCGCTCCAGGGCATGTGGTCCCTCGGTGACCGGAATCTCCAGCCGCCTTGCTCGGCGGTCCAACGACACCGGGGCCGAGGCGAGCGGGGTGAGGAGGCGGTGTGCCCTGGCCAGTTCCCTGTCGTCGGCCGCGACCAGCTCGAGCCGTTGCCCGGCAATGCGGCCCTTCAGCTGGTCCGCTGTCCCTTCGGCGATGACCCTGCCGTGATCGATCACCGCGATCCGGTCGGCGAGCCGGTCGGCCTCCTCCAGGTACTGGGTGGTGAGCAGGACGGTGGTGCCGTCGGCGACCAGCTCGCCGACGATGTCCCAGGTGTCCAGCCTGCTGTGCGGGTCGAGGCCCGTGGTCGGCTCGTCGAGGACGACCACCGGCGGGGACGCCACCAGCGCGCCCGCGAGGTCGAGACGTCGCCGCATACCGCCGGAATAGGTACCGGCCAGCCGGTGGGCGACGGTACCCAGGCGGAAGCGGTCCAGCAGCTCGCGGGCGGTCGTCTTGGCCTCGGCCCGCCGCATCCCGTACAGCTTCGCCACCAGCGTCAGGTTCTCCAGCCCGGTGAGTTTCGGGTCCACCGCGGCGTACTGCCCGGAAAGGCCGATCCGGCGACGTACCCGGTCCGGCTGGCCGATCGCGTCGAGCCCGGTGACCCTTACCCGACCGCTGTCCGGGCGCAGCAGGGTGGTGATGATCCGGACCGTGGTGGTCTTGCCGGCCCCGTTCGGGCCGAGCAGGGCGAACACCTGCCCGGCCGGCATGGTCAGGTCGATGCCGTCCAGCGCGACGGTGCCGCCGAAGGATTTGCGCAGTCCGGATATCACGACGGCCGCATCCGGTACCGGCTCGGTGGATTCGTTCACTCTCGCCTGCTCCTCGGGGTGATGTCGGTCCAGTGGCTTTCGACGTAGTCCAGGCAGTCCTGCCGGGCCGCGGGACCGAACGCGACGGTCCAGCCACCGGGCACCTCGGCCCACCGTGGCCACAGCGAGTGCTGGTCCTCGTGGTTGACCAGCACGAGGTACTCCTCGTCCTCGGCGTCGAAGGGGTTGGTCACCTGGTCGTTCACGCGTTCGTTCCCCCGTTCTGATCGGTGCACAGGTCGTCGGCCTGGCGTTCGGTGAGTGCGGTGGACAGCACGGGCCCGACATGTTCCAGCGCCGCCGGCCGGGTCAGCTGGGCGTGCCGTGCCGGGACCCGGTGATGGTCGAGGCTTCCGTCCAGATAGGGCAGCCACTCGTGCACGCTTGGCGCGTCGGCGCCCCGCCCCTCGGTGGCGGTGAAGAACAGCACGTCACCGCCGAACCGGCCAGGAGTGAACCCCGCCATCAGGCGGGCCTGGGTGGCGAAGGCACGCACCATGGCCCCGACCTGTTCCTCGCTGAGGCCGCCCAGCGGGCTGCCCTCCCTGCGATAGATCTCTAGCACGGTGGTGCGGTCGAGGCGCTCGTGCTCGGGCACGGCGATCCCCTCGCCGGCGAGGAGGGTGGCGAACACCTCCGCCTCTCCCGCGGTGTCGAGCCCGTCGTCGGGTGCCTGCGGGTAGGAGTCGAGCAGGGCCAGCAACCCGACGCGCTCCCCCTCCTCCCGTAGCCGGGTCGCGATCTGCTGGGCGAGGTTGCCACCGAACGACCAGCCGAGCAGGTAGTACGGCCCGCGCGGCTGCACCGCGCGAATCCGGTCGAGGTAGTCGGCCGCGATCTCGGCGATGCCGGTTGGCCGGTAGTCCGGATCCGCCAGCATCCGGGACTGGAGCCCGTACACCGGCTGGTCCGGGTCGAGGTGGCGGAGCAGACCCGCGTAGCTCCAGGCGAGGCCGCTGGCCGGATGCACGCAGAACAGGGGCGGCCGGCCACCCGTGGCGCGCAGCGGCAGCAGCACGTCGAGATCGTCACCTCCGGCCGGGTCCTCGAGCGCCGCGGCGAGGCCGGCAACCGTGGGGTGCTCGAACAGGCGGCGGATCGGCAGGTCGACACCCAGCGCGGAGCGGATCTCGCTGATCAGGCGGCTGGCCAGCAGGGAATGTCCGCCGAGCGCGAAGAAGTCGTCGTCGATGCTCACCCGTGGCCGGTGGAGTACGTCGGCGAACAGATCGGTCAGCACAGCCTCGCGCGGTGACCTGGGGACTCTGCCCTCCGGTTCGGCCTGCGGTCGGGGAGCGGGCAGCGCCCGCCGGTCCAGCTTGCCGTTGGGGGACAGCGGCAGCCTGTCCAGCACCGTGAACGTCGAGGGCACCAGGTGCTCCGGCAGGACACCGGACGCTCGTGCCCGCAACCGGGTTGGCTCCGGTTGCCGGGAGCTGGCGGCCACGACATAGGCCACCACCCGCTCCCCCGACACGGTCACCGCGGCCTGCGCGACCGCGGGATCGGACTCGAGGACCGACTCCACCTCGCCGGGTTCGAACCGCATCCCCCGGACCTTGAGCTGGTCGTCGGCGCGGCCGAGGTAGTCCAGGGTGCCGTCCGCGCGCCGGCGAACGAGGTCGCCGGTGCGGTAAAGACGCTCGCCCGACCCGCCGAAGGGGTCGGCGACGAACCGCTCGGCGGTACGGCCCGCTCGGCCCAGGTACCCCCTGGCAAGCCCGGCGCCGCCGAGATACAACTCGCCGGCGACCCCGGCCGGAGCCGGTCGCAGCCGGGCGTCCAGTACGAGCGCCCTGGTGTTGTGCACCGGGGTGCCGATCGCGGGCCGGTCGTGCTCGCCAAGGCGTGCGATCACCGAGTCCACGGTGGACTCGGTCGGGCCGTAGAGGTTGTACCCGATGAGCCCCTCAACCCGGCGTAGTTCCTGCCACAGGCCGGGGTCCACCGGTTCACCGCCGAGGGCGAGCACCCGCGGCCGGTGCTCCCCGGCCAGCAGCCCCGCGGCGAGCAACTGGCGGGCGTGCGACGGTGTCGTCTCCACCACGTCGACGCGCCGCTCACGCAGGTAGCCCACCAGCGCGTCGGCGGCACGCCGGGTGTCCTCGTCGATCAGGTGCAGCTCGTGCCCGGCGACCATCCACAGCACCGGGTCCCAGGAGGCGTCGAAGGCCAGCGGGGCGGTGAGCGCCACCCGGGACACCTCGGGCGGGAACAGCCGCTCCCGATGGTGCTCATGCAGGTTCACCAGCGCCGCGTGCTCGACAAGGACGCCCTTCGGCCTGCCGGTCGAGCCCGAGGTGTAGCACAGGTAGGCCGCGTCCCGCCCGGTGAGCGGTGCCGCCCGCTCGGCCTCGGTGAGATCGTCCGCGGGCAGCGCGGCGAGCGCGCTGTGCGTGGCCGAATCGTCCAGCGGCAGGAGCGGAACGTGCGGCGGCAACCGGGTCGCGATCGCGGAACCGGTGATCACCAGTGCGGGGTTCGCGTCGGCGAGCAGGTAGCGCAGCCGCTCGTCCGGGTAGCCGGGGTCGGCGGGGAGGTAGGCGGCGCCGGACTTGAGCACGCCGAGCAGTGCGCTGAGCGCGGACGCGGACCTGGGCAGCGCGGTGGCGACGATGTCGCCCGCACCGATACCGCGGGCGTGCAGCAGCCGGGCGATCTGGTTCGCCTCGGCGTTCAGCCGCGCGGTCGGCACCCGTTCGCTTCCGGCAACCAGCGCCGTCGCGTGTGATCCCGCGCTCGCCGCGGTCCGCTCGAAGATGTGCACGACGGTCTCGTCGGTGAGGGCGCGCCGGGGGCCCTCGCTCGCCCGTAGCTCGGCCGCGGTCTCGGCCGGGGTGACCAGTGGTAGCGCGCGCAGCGGGGTTTCCGGTTGTTCGGCCGCCGCGGTGAGCAGCCTGGTGAGCCAGCGAGCCAACCGTTCGGCCGTGTCGTGGTCGAAAAGGTCGGCGTCGTACTCCAGCCTGCCGTCGAGCCCGGCCGCGGTACCGTCCGGGTTTCCGCGCTCGGTGAGGGTGACCGAGAGGTCGAACTTGGCGCGTGCCGCGCCCCCGTCCTCGGCGACCGAGACCTCGACCCCTGGCAGGCTCAGCTCGGGCTCGGGCGTGTTCTGCAGGGTGAGGAGCACCTGGAACAGCGGGTGCCGTCCCGGTGCCCGTGCCGGGGCGAGTTCCTCGACCACCCGGTCGAACGGAACGTCCTGGTGGTCGAGGGCGGCCAGGTCCACCGGCCGGATCCGGTCGAGCAGCTCCAGCAGCGTCGGGTCCCCGGAAAGGTCCGTGCGTAGCACGAGCGTGTTGACGAAGAACCCGACCAGATCCTCCAGCGCGGCGTCGGTCCGGCCGGCGACGGGTGTCCCCACCGGGATGTCACTGCCGGCCCCGATGCGGGACAGCAGGGCGGCCAGGCCCGCGTGCAGCGCCATGAACAGGCTGGCACCCCGGCTCGCGGCGTGGTCAGCCAGCCGGGCCCGTACCCGTTCCGGCAGGGTGAACGGCACGGTGCCGGCGATATGCCGAGGCCGCGCCGGGCGGGCCCGGTCGTACGGCAACGCCAGCTCGTCCGGAATGCCGGCCAGGGTGTCCGACCAGAAGTCCAACTGCTCGCGCAGCAGGCTGTCCGGGTCCTCCTCGGTGCCGAGGACTTCCCGCTGCCACAGCGCGTAGTCGGCGTACTGCACCGGCAGCGGGGTGAATGCGGGTTCCGATCCGGCCAGCCTGGCCTGGTACGCCACCGCGAGATCCCTCGCCAGCGGTCCGGTCGACCAGCCGTCCGCCGCGATGTGGTGGAGCACGACGAGCAGTACGTGCTGCCGCGCGTCCAGCCGCAGCAGCGTGGCTCGCAGCGGAAGGTCGCGTTCCAGGTCGAACGGGTGACCGGTGAACTCGGCGAGATCCCGCTCGAGCCGGTCCGGCACGGTGGACCGGAGCGGCAGCTCGAAGGCCGCCGGCTCGACGGGCACGATCCGCTGGTAGGGAACCCCACCCTCGGCGGGAAAGACCGTGCGCAGGCTCTCGTGCCGGGCCAGTACGTCGCCGAACGCCTCGCGCAGTGCCGCTGGTTCGAGCTCGCCACGCAGGTGCACCGCCATGGGGATGTGGTAGGCGGTTCCCGTTTCCTCGAAGCCGCCGAGGAACCACATGCGGTGCTGAGCGTGGGACACCGGTATGCGGTCGGGGCGGGCCAGGGGCGTCAGCTCGGCCCTGCGGCCCGGCCCTGCCTCGGCCAACCGCCCGGCGAGCCGCGCCGGAGTCGGGGCGTCGAACACGGTCCGGATCGCGAGGTCGGTACCGAACTCCGCGCGGATGCCGCTGACCAGCCGGGTGACCAGGAGGGAATGGCCACCCAGCTCGAAGAAGTCGTCGTCCGCGGCGACCTCGGCGATGCCGAGCGTGCGGGCGAAGATCGCGCACAACCGCCGCTCGGTCCCGCCCTCGGGGCGCCGTCCCCCGCGACCTGCCCGGCCCGGTTCCGGTTCCGGAAGCCTGGACCGGTCGAGCTTGCCGTTGGGGGACAGCGGCAGCTCCGGCAGCACGGTGATCGTCTGGGGTACCTCGTGCGCGGGCAGCTCCGTGGCGAGCGCGGCGCGCAGCCGCACCGGGTCGGGCACCTGCCCGGTGGCCGCGACCACGTATCCGGCGAGCTGGTCGACGCCTTCGGCCGCGGTGTGCGTGATCACCGCCGCGGCGGCAACCTCGGGGAGGGCATTCAGGGCCGCCTCGATCCCGCCAGGCTCAACCCGGTGGCCGCGGATCTTGATCTGGTCGTCGGCGCGGCCGGCGAACTCGAGCACACCCCCGTCCCGCCACCGTACGAGGTCACCGGTGCGGTACAGCCTGCTTCCCGGCTGACCGAACGGGTTCGCCACGAAGCGTTGCGCGGTCAGGGCGCCGCGGCGGTGGTACCCGCGAGCCAGCCCCGCGCCGCCGAGATACAGCTCGCCGACCACGTCGGCGGGAACCGGCCGCAGCCGGTGGTCCAGCACGTAGGTGTCGATGTTGTCGATCGCCATGCCGATCACCGGGAACGGGTGTTCACCGACCGAGGCCACCACAGGGTCCACAGTGGACTCGGTTGGGCCGTAGAAGTTGAACGCGAGCAGGCCGGGGACGGCGGCCAGCTCCCGCCACAGCGCCCCGTCCACGGCCTCACCACCGACCGCGAGCACGCTCGGTCGGTGCCGCGCGCCGCCCAGCAGACCCAGGTCGATCAGCTGCCTCAGGTAGGAAGGGGTGGTCTCCATGGTGTCGATGCCTCGTTCATCCACATAGGACACGAGGGCCTCGGGGTCACGCCGGACCTCGTCACCGACGAGATGCAACTCGTGCCCGTCGACCAGCCACAGCACCGGGTCCCAGGAGGCGTCGAACGAAACGCCCGCGGTGTGCGCGACGCGGAGTGGTTCCCTGCCGGTCGCGGCGACGGCCGGACGGAAGATCCGGCGACGGTGGTGCTCGACGAGATTGGTCAGTGCCCGGTGTTCCACCAGCACCCCCTTGGGCCGTCCGGTCGATCCCGAGGTGTACAGCAGGTACGCCGCGTCTCCGGGAGCTGGGAAGTCCACGCCCTCGGGCGGAGTCGCGGGAAGGCCGGTCAACTCCGCGCCAGGTTCGATCCGGACCACCGGCTGGTCCGGATCGAACCGTTCGGCGAACTCTCCGGTGCAGACCAGCACGCCCGGCTCGGCGTCGGCGAGCAGGTAGCGGACGCGCGATTCCGGGTACTCCACGTCGACCGGCAGGTACACCGCGCCAACGCGAAGCACGGCGAGCAGGGCGGCCACGGTGTCGGCCGACCGGGGCAACGCCACCGCGACCACCGTGCCGGAGCCTGCCCCGTGCCGGCCGAGTAGCCGTGCCAGCCGGTTGGCTCGCGCGTCCAGCTCGGCAAAGCTCATCGTCCGGTCGGAGGTGACGAGCGCGGTCCGGTCGGGGTGCCGGGCGGCCTGTCGGGCGAGGAGTTCGGGCACGGTGACTTCGGGCACCGGGCGACGGGGGCCGTTCCACTCGCGGACCACCGCACGCCGCTGGTCGGGCGAGAGGATCTCGGCGGTCCGGACGGGACGGGCGGGATCGACCAGCACCGACTCCAGCAGCCGGATCAGCGAGTCGCCCAGCCGGGCCGCGGTGGACCGCCGGAACCGGGTGGCCCGGTACTCCACCGTGCCGACGATCCCGGCGGGGCGGCCCGCTTCGTGGTGCTCGCCGAGGTCGAGCAGGAGGTCGAACTTGGCGGCCCCGGCGCGCGCACCCGGCCGCGCCTCGACCACCAGGTCGCCGAGCCGGACCACCGGCTCCGGGGTGTTCCGCACCGCGAGCATGACCTGGAAGAGGGGGTTCTGGCCGGGGGTACGGGCCGGCGCGACCCGTTCCACCACCTGGTCGAACGGCACGTCCTGGTGCTCGAACGCGGCGAGGTCCGCGTCGCGTACCCGGTCCAGCACCTCGGCGAAACTCGGGTCACCGCTGAGGTCGGTACGCAGGGCGAGCGTGTTCACGAAGAACCCGAGCAGTTGCTCGGTCGCCGGTTCGGTGCGCCCGGCGACCGGGGTGCCGATGGCGAGGTCCGTTCCCGCGCCGAACCGGGCGAGCAGGCTCGCCAGCGCGGCGTGCAGCACCATGAACAGGCTCGCGCCGCGCGCGGCGGCGAAGTCGACCAGCGCCGCGTGCAGCCTTGCCGGCACGTGTACCTCGACAGCACCGTCCTCGGTCTCCGCGGCGGGGTCATAGGGGTCGGCGGGCAGCCCGTTCTCGGTCGGCAGCCCGGAAAGGGTGGCCGCCCAGAACCGGAGCTGGGAGCTGGCCCTGCTCCCCGGGTCGCCGGGGTCACCCAGCAACTCTCGTTGCCACAGCGCGTAGTCGGCGTACTGCACCGGCAGTTCGGGTAACCGCGCGCTGGTGCCCGCCGCCCGCGCCTGGTAGAACGCGGCGAGGTCACGGGCGAGCGGGACCAGCGACCAGCCGTCGGCCGCCGTGTGCTGGACGACCAGCAGCAGGACGTGCTCCTGGGATCCGGTGTGGGCGAGGAATGCCCGGAGGGGGAGGTCGACGGTCAGGTCGAAACCACGGGCGGCCTCGGTGGCCAGATCGGCCGGGGACACCTGGACCAGCTCCGGCTCGGCCACGGCGTGGATCAGCTGGTAGGGCTCGCCCTCGTCCTCGGGCAGCGTCGTGCGCAACGGCTCGTGCCGGGCGACGACGTCGGCCAGCGCGCCGCGGAGGGCCGGGACGTCCAGCGGTCCGGAAAGGCGCAGGGTGATCGGCAGGTTGTAGTCACCGGAATCCGGATCGAGCCGGTTGAGGAACCACAGCCGCCGCTGCGCAGGGGACAGCGGGATGCGGGGTGGGCGGGGGCGCGGGGTGAGCGCGGGCCGACGGTCGCCCTCCTCGGCATGGACGTGCTTGGCCAGCAGCGCCGGGGTTGGTGCCTCGAACAGGGTCCGGATGGCGATGTCGGCGCCGAGCTCGGCGCGGATCCGGCCGATCACCCTGGTGGCCAGCAGGGAATGCCCGCCGAGGGCGAAGAAGTCGTCGTCGACGCCCACGTCCAGCAACTCGAGGGTACTGGCGAAGATCGCGCACAGCGCTCGCTCCCGCTCGGTGGCCGGGCCACGCGCGCTGTCCCGCTCGCGTGCGGGTTCCGGCAGTCGCCCGGTGTCCAGCTTGCCGTGCGGCGTCAGCGGGAGCGCCGGCAGCGGCACTACGGCCCTGGGGACGAGGTATCCGGGTAGGTGCTCCGCCAGCCGCGCGCGCACGCGCTCGCCTTCGAGGCGCTCGGTGGCCTGGCTCGCCGGAACCACGTACGCGATGAGGTGCCGGTCGGCGCCGGTGCCGCCGCGGACCACCACGGCGGCCCTGCTGATCTCGTCGAACCCGGTCAGCAGGGACTCGACCTCACCGGGCTCGACCCGGAATCCGCGGATCTGGACCTGCTCGTCGGCCCGCCCGGCGAACTCCAGCCTGCCGTCCTCGGTCCACCGGGCCAGGTCACCGGTGCGGTAGAGGCGTTGCCCGCCGGTGCCGAACGGGTCGGCGACGAACCGTTCCGCGGTGAGCGCGGGCCTGCCCCGGTACCCGCGGGCGAGCCCGGCGCCGGCCAGGTACAGCTCTCCGGTGGTCCCCGCGCCAACCGGCTCGAGCGCGGAGTCCAGAACGTGGGCCCGGACGTTGGCGATCGGCCTGCCGATACCCGGCCGCTGACCTGGCCGGATGATGTCGATCACCGAGTCGACCGCCGCCTCGGTGGGACCGTAGAGGTTCAGTGCCAGCACACCGGGTGCCCCGGACAGCTCGTCCCACAGCGCAGGGTCGACCGGCTCGCCGCCCAGGGCCCACACCGCGGGGTGCCCGGGACGGTGCAGCGCTCCGGCGTCGAGCAGTTGCCGGACGTAGGACGGAGTCGTCTCCACCGAGTCCACGTCCCAGTCGGCCAGCCAGCGCGCGCACGCCTCGGGATCGGCGCGAATCCCGTCCGGCACGATGACCAGCTCGTGCCCGGCCAGCATCGCCAGTACGGGGTCCCACGCGGCGTCGAAGGCAAGCCCGGCGAGATGGCCGACTCGCAGCACCGCCTTGCCCGCGGCGGCAGTCGCGGGTGGGAACACTCGGCGCCGGTGGCTGCTGAACAGGTTCGCCAGGGACCGGTGCTCGACGAGGACGCCCTTGGGCTTTCCGGTGGAGCCGGAGGTGTAGGTGAGGTAGGCGGCGTCCCACGGCCGCGGGCGGTCCGGATCCGCCGTCCGGGCATCCGCCAGGTTCGGGTCGTCCAGTTCGAGCATCGGGGCCGTGCCGGGCAACCGGTCGCGGGTGCGGGAATCGGTGAGCACCAGCCGAGGCTCGGCGTCGTCCACCAGGAAGGCCAGCCGGGCCTGCGGGTAGGACACATCCATCGGCAGGTAGGTCGCGCCCGCGCGGGCCACCGCGAGCAGCGCCACGATCGCGTCCACCGAGCGGGGCAGCGCCACCCCGACAACGGCGCCACGGGCGATTCCACGGCCGGCCAGTACGGCGGCGAGGCGATCGACCCGGCCGGACAGCTCGGCGAAGGTCAGTTCGCTGAGCTCGTCGCGAACGGCGATCCGGTCGGGGTAGTCGGTTGCGCACTCGGCCAGCAGGCCGGGAACGGTGGCCGGAGCCGTCACCCCGGCCGCGCCTTCCTCGCTCTTCCCGTTCCCCCCGTTTTCCTCGACGTTGCCTTGGTTCCACCGGTGGACGCGTACTTCGCCCCCGGCGTGCAGGCGCGGCGCGGCCACGGCACGCTCCGGGGCCTGGATCATCGCGCGCAACTGGCGGAGCAGCCGCTCGTGGTACCCGGCGAGGTCACCGGCCCGGTGCCGGCCCGGCTCGCCGTGCGCACCGAGACGCAGACCGCGTTCCGGAGTGCCCTGCACGACGATCGCCAGATCGTCCACCGGGCCGATCGACAGGTTGTGCAACGTGGCTGGATGACCGGCGAAGGTGGTGGCCGGATCGAAGGGGAGGATGTTGACCGTGGGGCCGTGCACCGGTGTTCCGGGTGGTGCCTCCAGGTCGCGCCGGATGTCCTCGACGCGGTACCGCTGGTGCCGAAGCGCGGCACGCACCTCCCTGGAGGTCTGCCGGACCAGTTCGGCCGCAGGCATGCCCTGGGTCACCCGCAGGCGCAGCGGAACCACATTGGACACCATCGCGGGGGTAGTGCGCAGCAGTGCGGTACGCCGGGCCGTCACCGGCAGGCCCAGCACGACGTCGCGTTCCCCGGTTTCCCGGTGCCGGTGCGCCGCCACTCCGGCGATCACCAGCGCGGACCAGTCCGTTCGCAGCGCTCGCGCGGCCGCGCGCAGTCCCTCGGCCGGCAGCTCGGCTTCGCGGCCCGGTGCCTGACCACCGTCCTCGGCGGGGCGGGTCGGGGTGCTCCCGATCTCCGGCCGGTCCGCCAGCCTCCGCCGCCAGAACGCGCCGTCCTCGGCACAGCGATCGGAAGCCCGGTAGTCCTCCTCGTCCGCGATCACCTCGGCCAGCGAGCCGAACCCGGCCGGGTCGGGCTCGGTCCCGGCCGCCAGCGCCTGGTAGATCTCGCCGACCCTGCGTACCACGAGCGTCGCCCCGTACCCGTCCAGCAACAGGTGGTGGACACGCTGGTAGAGGAAGCACCGGTCGGTGCCGACCCACAGCAGCGCGGCCGTGTAGAGCGGGTCCCGCAGCGGATCCGCGGGGCTGGCGAGCTGCTCCCGCATCCATGCCAGTGCCGCGCGTTCCGGGTGTTCCTTGCCGGTCAGGTCCACGACGGCCAGTGCGGGCTCCCGCGCGGCGTCCACGACCTGGCTCGGCCGCTCGTGCTCCTCGACGAACCGCACCCGCAGCATGTCGGTCTCGGCGACCACCCGCCGGACCGCCTCGCGGAGCACCTCCGGGTCCAGCCGACCGGCGATTTCGAAGTACTGCGCCACGGTGAAGCTCGGACTCGCCGGTCGCAGGCGCTGGGCGAACCAGATTCCGCGTTGCGCGGCGGACAACGGCAGCGTCTTCCGCGAGGAGGAAACCACGATCCCACGCTTTCGCTCGGTTGTTCGGAAGGACATCGGCCTACCGACCGGGTGATGTCGGCTGATCCGAATGCGATTGCGTAGGTCCTTCGTTTCACTCGTACGAGTGGACTGGCCAGCGTGATATGTAACACCATCGAGTGACATGGTGCGCATTCTGAGTAGAAGACGAAGCTCGACCGGGAAACGGAAAGGGCCGCCACGCCAATCTTCGCGTGGCGGCCCGTCCGGAGAGTACCCGTATTGGCGGTTCGTCAGAAGAGATTGATATCGCCTATTGTCACCAACAGAGTCACGATCGACTGAAACATGTCCACCATGGATGCCCCTTCGTTCGGCTGTCTTCGCTCATTCGTGGCCGAACGTGATCAAGATTGGTGCTTACTCACTCCATTGGGATGCGCTCGTGCAGAGCAAGCAGCGCAGCCCTGAGTTCATCCCGCACGGTGTCCGAACCCGCCCCCAGTGCCGCACCGAGCTCGCCGCAGGTGGCCCCCTCGAAGTAGGCGCCGAACAGCACGGTGCGCTGAAACTCGGTCAGCCCAGCCCGGCTCGCCGCCCGCTCGGCGTCCGGGGGAACGTTGATGTCGCCATCGATCTCGGCGGGACGGCTGCCGGTACGCAGCAGGTCACAGACGGCTCGGTGCGCGGTGGCCAGTATCGCCGAGGCGGTCGGCCGCGTGCTTGCGCCTTCGTCCAGCCCGCGGCACACCTCGACCCATGCGGCCACGAACATGTCCTCGACATCGACATCTCGACTCATCCACCGGACCAGGCCATACACCGGCTCCCCGTGCGCGTCCAGCAGCCGTTCCACCTCGTCCGAACCGCGGTGGGACTGGTGATCAACTCGATCACACCGTCGTGCCGCGCCCGCTGTCGCCACGATCATCACCACCTCGTTCACTCCCCGCTCGATCCACTCGGCCACGGTCTTCCCGGCTCGGGCGACGACGCCGGTGCCGTGTGCTGCCACTCAGCCCATCGAGTGTTCGGCCAACTCTCGACCAATCCCGCGTGGATCGTGGCACGAATCACCGTAGACCACGAATCTCGACCCAGTCGTAGCCGGATGGCTACCGGCGGGCCGACACCTGGGCGTACCCAGCCTCAGGAGGGAGAAACACGTGTTCGGTAAGAAGAACGTGGCACGGATGATCAGCCGCAGCGCGGAGAACGAATCCGACCGGCGCAGGTTCCTGCATGCCGCGGGCCTCGGTGGACTCGGTGTCGTCGGGGCGAGCGCGCTCGGCTCACTCGGTGCCGGCACGGCGGCCGCCGCACCGCGGCAGGCCACCGCCGCGGCCGGTACCGCCACCGCGGCCGCTCAACCCAGTGACGGTGCCGTGCTCAATTTCGCGCTCAACCTCGAGTACCTCGAGGCCCAGTTCTACTCCTACGCCGTCACGGGTCGTGGGCTTCCCGACTCGCTCACCACCGGCACCGGCACCAGGGGCAAGGTCATTGGTGGCCGTAGGGTGCACTTCCGCAGCAGAACGATTCGCCAGTACGCCGAGGAGATCGCCTCCGACGAACGCCAGCACGTGGAGTTCCTGCGCACCGAACTCGGCTCGGCGACGGTGAGCCAGCCCACCATCGACCTGCAAAGCAGCTTCACCGCCGCCGCGCAGGCCGCCGGGCTGGTACGACCGGGACACACCTTCGACGCTTTCGCCTGCGAGGAGAACTTCCTGCTCGCCGCCTACCTGTTCGAGGACGTCGGGGTCACCGCCTACAAGGGCGCGGCGCCGCTGATCAGCAACAAGACCTACCTCGAGGCCGCCGCGGGCATCCTCGCCGCCGAGGCCTACCACGCCGGGAACATCCGCAACGCCTTGTACGAGAAGGACACCGGCCTGCTCGGTACCGGGCTGTTCGGCAGGGACCTCCGGGCGGCCACGGTCAAGCTCTCCAACGCTCGGGACAGCCTGGACGGCACGACCGATCTGGACCAGGGCGTCCTCGACGGCAGGCGCAGGGCCAACATCGTCCCCGCCGACGGCAACGGCATCACGTTCAGCCGCAGCGCAGGCCAGGTTCTCAATGTGGTCTACCTGACCAACCAGCAAGCAACCTCCGGAGGCTTCTTCCCCCAGGGAGTCAACGGCGAGATCAACACCAGCGCCGACAACGCCTGACCATCCACGACCAGTCATCCGCGCCCGGAATGCCCGGCGTCTCCCGCACCCGCCGGGCGGATCCGCTGCGGATCGCCTTCGGCCATCCGCACACCGTGCCCAGCAACTCAGTCAACCATTCTGGAGGTCACCGTGCGCAAAAACGTGCTTCGTAGTGTCTTGACCGTCACCGCTGCCGGCGCGCTCGCGCTCACCGGGACAACCACGGCGACGGCAACCCCCGCCCACACCGGACCCGAGCACGACACGACGCTGAGCCTGTTCCGGCTCAAGCCGGTCAACGACAGCCGTGTCCGCGGCATCGGTGTGGTCGAACTCGACGGTACGCACGCCAGCATCCGGATCACCGCGTTCGGGGTACTCCGTAACCATCCGCACGCCCAGCACTTCCATATCGGCGGCGCGGGCACCTGCCCGACCAGCGCGGCCGACACCAACGGCGACGGCGTGGTCAGCACCGTCGAGGGCGCACCCTCCTACGGGGGTGTCGGTGCCTCGCTGACCACGACCGGTGACACCAGCCCGGACAGCGCACTCGCAGTCGACCGCTTCCCGACCGCACCCCGCGGGCTCGTCCGATACCACCGCAGCATGGACGTCAGCAACGCGGTGGCGCGGGACCTGCGTACCGGCAACGCGGTGATTGTTCTGCACGGGCTGGATTTGAACGGCAGCGGCACCTACGACGGCGCCGCGCGCAGTTCCCTGGACCCGTCCTTACCCCTGGAGGCGACCGCACCAGCCAGCTGCGGTGAGGCGCTGACCGTCCGGGCTGGCTGACGGGTTCCGCTCCTTCGGGCAGGGTTGGTTACCGTCACCCTCCCGGCAACCAACCCTGCCCGAACCGGAGTGGCGAAAGTATCGGGGGCTTCCTCTTTCTCCGTTCCCTGGCCGAGATACAGCGGCGGCACCGTCATCACCCGTTCGCCGGTGGATTCCAAGGGCTGCCTGCTGGTGACCAGGACCGTGACCTTCTCGGTGCCCGTGATGATCTTCCGCACGAGCTCGACACAGGCGACGATGAGGCGCTCAAAGTTGTCCAGCACCAGCAGCAGCCGTTGGCTCCGAAGATGGTCGAGGATGCTCTGCTCGGTCGGATCCAGCAGCCCGAGTTCCGCACCGACCATGTTCGCCAGCAGAGCTGGCTCCCGCAGCTCGGCCAGTGGTACGGACACGGCGCCGTCGGCGAAGTCGCCCGCGACGTCACGCATCACCTGCAACGCCAGCCGGGTCTTGCCCACGCCACCGGTCCCGGTCAACGTCACGAGCCGGGAAGCCGACAGTAGCCGCCGCGCCTCGGCGGCCTCTCGCTGGCGGCCGACATAACTGGTGAACGTGACCGCGTGAGCGGAGCGCTGGGCACGCCCAGTGCTCATGGTGCTGCCGCATTCCATAGTTGCGCGAGCCTCATATCGGTGTTGGCTGTCCATTACAGACCGTCGAGCGAGGTTTCGCGCGATGGCGGCCGGTGACCGGAACGCGGTGGTCGGTGCCCGGATCGACCGGGACGCCACGGAACTCGCCGCACTCATGGCATCCGGCGTCACCGACGCCATCGTGCACGCCGCGTGGCGCGACTACCAGCACGAGTTCGCCGGTAACGCCCGTCC
Organism: Amycolatopsis aidingensis; assembly: GCF_018885265.1. Classification (GTDB taxonomy): domain Bacteria; phylum Actinomycetota; class Actinomycetes; order Mycobacteriales; family Pseudonocardiaceae; genus Amycolatopsis; species Amycolatopsis aidingensis. The sequence continues at coordinate 6,292,285 of NZ_CP076538.1, read as the reverse complement.
CCAGCACATCGACCCCACACTCGGCACCATCGACTTCGGCTCCGACCTCATGCGACTGGCAGCCGGTGGCTCAGCCAGGCCGTCCGATCGTTAGGCCGGGTCGCGAGCCCGCGGGTCCATTCCGGTCACGGCCGTCGTCCCAGCTCATCCAGAATGGACACCAGCTTCTGGTCGCGGGGCAGGAAGTGCGGTGAGTCGACGGTGTGTACCTCGAACCTGTTGTCCGGGGTGAGCCGGTCGGCCTCGGCTATCCACTGGTCCTGCATGGCAGGGGTGAGGAACCGGTCCTCGCTGAGCCTGATGTAGGTGCGCGGGACACGTCCCCAGGTCAAAGCCTCACCACGGGCGTCCGAGGCGGGTATGCTGTTCGGCTCGTCCGGCTGCAACAGCTGGTGCATGGCCCTGGACTCGGCGTCGGTGTAGGTGTGCGCGTTGAGTTCCTTGAACGCGGCCTGAGCCCGCGGGTCCGGGCTGTTCCAGTTGATCCTGCTCACCCCCAGCCCGTTCGGGTCGGTGCCGAAGCCGAGGGCCATGAACTCTTCCAGCTCCAGTGACCGCAGTTGTGGGTCAGCCACGTAGTCGTTCGGGCTGGGCCGGTCGATGCAGCAGAACGCGCTGATGTAGACGAGATGGTGGATCAGGTCGGGAATGCGGTTGCCGACCAGGTTGAGGCTGACCCCGCCCTGGCTGTGGCCGACCAGGATGACCGGGCCGTGGGCGTGTGCGCGCCGGACAACGTGTTCCACGTGGTGCACGTAGTCCTCGACGGTGAGCTTCCCGAGCGGGGAGGGCTCCACCGCCATCCCGGCCTCGTCCTGTGCCAGGTAAGAGACCGGGATGTAGGCGTCGAGGCCGTGTCCCGGCAGGTCGACGGCGAGGCCGCGGTGCCCGAGCAGCGCGAGCTCCTGGACGATCCAGCTCCAGTGGTGCGCGTTGGCATTGGTGCCGTGCACGAACACAAAGGTCGGTTGCGCTGTCATGACTGTTCGTTCCCTTCTGCGGTGGTTCGGCGGACGTTGCGCAGCAATATGCCTGCGACAAACGCGGTGATGATCAGCAGCGCCACGCAGACGATCATGGCCAGCTGGATACCGGAGGTGAACGCCGACCGGGCGATGGTCAGCAGGTCGAGACGTGCCTGCTCCGGCAGGTGCTCGGCGGCGGCGATCGCGCCACCGAGGGTTTCTCGTGCCGGTTCCTCGGAGCCGGGTGGGAGGAAAACGACCTTGCCCCGGTAGACGGCGGCGGCGATGCTGCCCAGGATCGCGACGCCGAAAGCGGAGCCGAGTTTCTCGCTGGTCTCGGAAAGGCCGGAGGCGGCGCCCGCGCGTTCCGGTGGTGCACTGGCGATGATCAGGTCGGCGGTGGTGGACAGCGTCATGGTCACCCCGGCACCGGTCAGCATTCCGCCGACCACCACCAGAGTAAGTCCGGAATGGACGCTCAGCTGGGCGATCAGCAGCGATCCGACGGCCGCGAGCAGCAGGCCTGCGCCGACCATGGTGGCCGGTCGAAACCGCTGCGCCAGCACCGAAGCCACCACCGCGCCGGTCACCGCGGCCATCGCTCCTGGCAGCAGCCACAGCCCGGCTTCCAGCGGCGCCATGCCGCGCACCAGTTGCAGGTACTGGGACACGAACAGTCCGGAACCGACCAATGCGAAAGAGATGATCATGCTGGTCCCGATCGAGACACTGAAGGCAGGCACCCGGAACAGTGATAGATCGACCATCGGATCGGCCAGCCGCCGCTGCCGCCGGACGAACCCGACCCCGAACAGCACCCCCAGCGCGATGGCCAACACCGGTGTCCCCCCGAATCCTTCCACAGCAAGGGTTTTCACCGCGTAGACCAGCGGAAGTACGCAGGCCAGCGAGAGCGCCGCGCTGGGCAGGTCCACTCTGGCGGCACCGGGAGAGGAGTACTCCGGGAGCAGGAAGGGTCCGAGGGCCAGCAGCAGAGCCATCACCGGCACGTTCACCAGGAACACCGAGCCCCACCAGAACTCCTGCAGCAACGCCCCACCCAGCAGCGGCCCGAGCCCGGCGCCTACCGCGAACCCCGCGGTCCAGATCCCGATTGCCGAGGTGCGCTGGCGCTGGTCGGCGAACATGGTTCTGATCAGCGACAGCGTGGAGGGCATCAGGGTCGCCCCGGCGACCCCCAGCAGCGCACGCGCGCCGATGAGCATCTCGGCGCTGGCCGCGAAGGCCGCGAGGACCGAGGCCAGGCCGAAGGTCCCCGCGCCGAGCAGCAGCAGCCTGCGCCGGCCGATCCGGTCACCGAGCGAGCCCATGCTGATCAGCAGCCCCGCCAGCAGGAACGTGTAGATGTCGGTGATCCACAGGTGTTGCGTGCTACTCGGGGCCAGATCCACCGACAGCGCGGGCAAGGCCAGGTAGAGGACGGTGATGTCCATCGAGACGATCAACACGGGGAGGACGAGAACGGCGAGTCCCAGCCACTCGCGTCGTCCCGCCCGCGGGACGGCGTGGGTCATGATCTCGACCGTACGCATGTTTCAAACATTTGTCACTGACGTTCGTAACTGACAAATGTCAGCGTGCCTGCTAGCCTCGGCGAGGTGGGAGTTCGTGAGGATTTACTGAGCGGCGCCAAGCGCTGCCTCGCCGAGCGCGGGTACAGCCGGACCACGGTCCGGGACATCGTGGCGGCCTCCGGGACCAACCTGGCCGCGATCAACTATCACTTCGGGTCCAAGGACGCGCTGCTGTACGAGGCGATGGTCGCCTCGACCGCGGAAGCCGTGGACGAGACCCTCGAGGTCGGCCCTTCCGATGCCGATCCGGCCGACCGGTCGGTTGCCTTCTGGGCCGCGCTGACCGAGTCCTTCACCCGGAACCGGGCACTGTGGGCGACCAACATCGAGGTGCTGACCCAGGCCTTGCACTCCCCTGAGCTACGCGCGCAGCTGTCCGGAGCGCAGGCGGACGCCCGGCGCGGCCTGGCCGAGATGCTGCACCCGGTGCCCGGCGAGCCCGATGACCGGACGCAGCGGACCGTCGGCGCGGTGCACTACACCCTGCTGGCCGGGCTGCTCGTGCAGTGGATGGTCGACCCTGCGGCAGCCCCGTCCGCCGACGAGCTGGCCGAGGGGCTGCTCGCCGTCGCCGAGCACATCCGGACGCGCCCGGACGCGCCGTCCTGACCTGGGAGCGAGAATGAACGTGCACGACACCGATCAGCCGGGTGACGCCGTCCGGCTGGATTCGGTCCGGAAGGTCTTCGGCGAGGGTGCTGCCAGCGTGGCCGCCCTGGACGGGATCACCATCGGTTTCCCGCGCGGCAGCTTCACCGCGGTGATGGGACCTTCCGGATCCGGCAAGTCCACCTTCCTGCACTGCGCGGCCGGGCTGGAACAACCCACCTCCGGGTCCGTCGTACTGGACGGCCAGGAGCTGACCGAACTGGGCGAGAAGTCGTTGACCGTGCTGCGGCGGGAACGGATCGGCTTCATCTTCCAGGCGTTCAACCTGTTGCCCGCCTTGACGGTCGAGCAGAACGTCATGCTGCCCCTCCAGCTGGCCGGCCTGCGCCCGGACTCGGCCAGGATCACCGAGCTGATCCGCGGGGTGGGGCTGTCCGATCGGGCCGATCACCGACCCGGTGAGCTCTCCGGCGGACAGCAGCAGCGGGTGGCGGTCGCCAGGGCGCTGATCACCGATCCCGCGGTGATCTTCGCCGACGAGCCGACCGGGGCGCTGGACACCAGGACGGCGGCGGAGGTGCTCGCGCTGCTGCGCCACTCGGCGCAGAGCGCGGGGCAGACGATCGTGATGGTGACGCATGACCCGGTCGCGGCCTCCTACGCGCAGCAGGTGGTGTTCCTCGCCGACGGGCAACTCGTCGGTGATCTGCGCCGGCCGACCCCGGACGCGGTGGCCGCGCGGATGACGCAGCTGGCCGAGTGGTCCGAGCGGCAGCGTGCCCGGCAGGCGCAGCCGGTGACGGGAGGCAGGTACTGATGCTGCGGCTGGCGCTGCGCACGCTGCGGCTGCGCAAGGGTGGGTTCGTGGCCACCCTGGTCGCGATGCTTGTCGGTTCGGCCATCGTGCTGGCCTGCGGCGGCCTGATGGAGACCGGGGTACGTACTGCCGTCGCACCGCAGCGGCTGGACGCTCCGGTGGTGGTTACCGGTGATCAGCGGCTGGAGATCCCCGGCGAGGACGCCGACAGCGAGAGCATGCCGGTGCACCTCTCCGAGCGGGTACGGCTGGACGCCGCACTGGCGCGCACGATCGAGAACGTGCCAGGGGTGGCCGGGGCCGTCGGCGATGTCTCGTTCCCCGCGACAGTCCTTCGTGGACAGGAACCGGTCCGCGCGGGCGGGGAAACCTTCGGCCATGGCTGGGATTCGGCGAGCCTGATGCCGTACACGTTGATCGAGGGCAGCCGGCCGGCCAGCGCGGGGGAAGTGGTGTTCGACAGCGCGCTGGCCCGAGCCTCGGGCGCCGCCATCGGCTCGGAGGTACGGGTGGCGGCAGGGGGCGGTACCGGTTCGTACCGGCTCACCGGCATCGCCGAGCCCGCCGGCGACCCCACCCGCTCGGCGATGTTCTTCTCCGACGCCGATGTCCGCAGGCTGGCCAGCCAGCCGGGCAAGGTGGACGCCATCGCCGTGCTGGCCGAACCGGGCACCGGACCCGAAGAACTCCAGCAGCGGCTGGAAAACGCGCTCGAAGGAACGCCGGCGACCGTGCTGGCCGGGGAGGATCGTGGTCGCGCCGAGTTCCCGGATACCCAGACCGGAAGCGTCGCGCTGATCATCCTGGCCGGGGTGTTCGGTGGCATGGCCATCGCGGTGGCGCTGTTCGTGGTGGTCAGCACGCTTTCGCTGTCCACCCAGCAGCGGCAGCGGGAGCTGGCTCTGCTGCGGGCGATCGGTACGACCCCGGGGCAGTTGCGCCGGATGGTGCTCGGCGAGACGATGCTCATCGCGGTGCTCGCCGCCGCCCTCGGCTGGCTGCCGGGCTCCTATCTCGGCGAAGCGATCTATGCCTGGATGGTGGACAACGGCTCGGTTCCCGGGGTGATCGAGTTCCACCAGGGCTGGCTTCCGGTCGTGGTCGCGGTGGGCGCCACCCTGCTCATCGGGCTGGTCGCCGGGCTGGCCTCGGCGGGCAGCGCGGCCAGGACCCGGCCGACCATGGTGGTGGGCGAGGCCGCGGCGCCGGCTCGGCACTGGCTCACCCCGACCCGCAAGTGGTTCGCCGTGGCCTGTTTCGCGGGAGCGGTCGCGCTGGCCACCGTGACGATCACGGTGATGACCGGGCCGATCGCGGCGGCGACCTCCGGTCCCGCCGTGCTGCTGTGGACGATCGGGCTGGCGCTGCTCGCGCCCGGGATCGCCCGGCGGGTGACCGCGATGCTGTCCGGGCCGGTGCGCAGGGCGGCCGGGCTCGCCGGGCACCTGGCGATCCTCAACGCACGGGCTCGCATGCTGGCGATGGCCGCGGCGATCACGCCGATCATGCTGGCCACCGGGATCGCCACCGGCAACATCTTCCTGCAAACCACCCAGATCCATGCCGCCGAGACCAACTACACCGAGAACCTCAGCGCGGACGCCGTGCTGACCTCCACGACCGGCGGTCTCGGCCCCGGCGTACTGGAGGAGGTCCGGCGGACGCCCGGGGTCGCCGGTGCCTCCGAGTTCGTGAACAGCATCGGTTTCGTCGAGCAGCCGTACTTCAGTGCGCAGGGCGACAGCGGATGGCAACTGCAAGGGGTCAGTGCGGACGGTGCGGAGCAGACCACGGCGATCCCGGTCGCCGAGGGTTCGCTCGGCGACCTCGTCGGCAACACCATCGCCATCCCGGTAGCGCACGCGCGGGACCTCGGCCGCGGTATCGGGGACACGGTCACCATGCGGCTGGGTGACCGCGCCGAGGTGGAGTTGCGGATCGTCGCGCTGGTCGAGGCCAAACCCGGCTACGAGGCGATGTTCCTACCGGCCCGGTTGCTCGCCGCGCACACCACGACCGGCCTCCCGCGGCAGATCCTGGTCAGTGCCGCCCCCGGCACCGATGCCGGCCGGTTGACCTCGAACCTGGCCGGGGTGGCCGCCGAACATGTCGGCATCGAGGTCGGTGACCGTGCGGCACTCACCTCCTCCTTCGTGGCGGAACAGGAGGCCGGCGCCTGGGTGAACTACATGATGGCCGGAATGATCATCCTGTACACCGCGATCTCGGTGGTGAACACCCTGGTACTGGCGACCGGCCGGCGTAAGCGGGAGTTCGGTCTGCAACGGCTCACCGGCGCCACCCGCGGGCAGGTGATGAAGATGATGAGCGTGGAGGCGTTCCTGGTCGCGGCGATCGGCATCGTGCTCGGCTCGGTGGCCGCGCTGGCTTCACTGATGCCGTTCAGTGTGGTGGTCAGTGACTGGCCGCTCCCATCCGGTCCGTTGTGGATCTATCTCGCCGTGATCGGTGCGGCGGCCGCGATTACCTATCTGGCCACCCTCTACCCGGCTTGGCAGGTGCTCCGATCCCGGCCTGCCGAGGCGGCGTCCACCGGCGAGTAGGACCTGGTCACGTTCTGGCGGCGTATCGCGGGCGTCGTGGCCGGCGCGCCGCTGGTGGGCGCCCGGGCCGGGCACGCCGAACCGTCCGGGCACGGCCGGCGCCACCGGGTTGATCGCCCCGGAGCGGGACCTGTCGGTTTGGACATCGCCGCGCAGATCGTGGAAGCGGTGACCGGCACCACGTACTGGACTACGTGCACGAGCGCGTCTTCGGGCGTTGTGGCATGACCGGTTTGGCGTTCTACACCAGGCCGCAGTGGCTCACCGACGAGCACATCGCGCACTCCTGCATGCTGCAGGCCGACGGCAGCCGGGTGGACGCCGTCCGCGTCCAGCGCCGTACCAGCCGGGCAAGAACCCTGGCCGCAACCTCATCGATCCGGTCGGGGACGGCGGTTTCGCCACCGCGCCGGACCTCGTTCGGTTCGCGCAGGCGCTGCGCGACGGCACGGCGCTGGACGCGGCGGCGTCAACCCCGGCAGCTCGGCCAGCTGGAACATCTACCCGTACACCGGCCAGTGCTGCCGAGCGGAGGCAGCGTGTTCAAGGGATGGCAGGGCTGGGTCGAGCAGGGCGCGTCCGGTTCGCATACGCCGGTGATATGCCGTGCTGCCTAGGCTTCAGGTATGCGCGTGCTGATCGTGGCGGACAAGCCCTACCTGGCCGAAGCCGTCCGGGACGGTCTCCGGCTGGACCCGTAACGGTGCACACCGAATCGCGACACGACGCGAGCCTGCTGCGGATCCAGAGCACGGGCCATCCGCTCTCATCGGAACTCGTGCCGACCCTCGCCGAACCCTTCCAGCGCGGAACCGAACGCATGCGCACCGACGAGCACGCGGGCGTCGGCGTCATCGTCACGATCCGGCTCCCCAGCACACCACAGCCATCGAAGACAAGGAGCGACCTGCCATGACGGCCTCGGCCCGGCTACACGTCAGTACGGAGTTTCCCGCGATGCTCGAGCGGGTCGACGCACTCGCCGAATCCATCGAAGCGGACGCGGACACGGCCGAAAAGCTGTGCAGGCTCACCGAGAGCACCGCGCAGGCGTTGCTGGCGGCCGGGGTCGTCCGGGCTGGTCTGCCGGAGAATCTCGGCGGTTACGAATTCTCCCCGCGTCAGCTGATCCAGACGATCGAGCGGCTCAGCTACCACGACGCCGCGGCCGGATGGACGATGATGGCGCTACAGATGATGACCGGCACCACCGCGGCCTATCTCGGTGCCACCGCGGCGGCCGAACTGTTCCCCGACGTCGCAGGCGGTGATCATGCCTTGTTGTCCGGTCACGGCACCCGGCCCGGCCGGGCCGTCCCGGTGGACGGTGGCTACCTGGTGAGCGGGAACTGGCAGTTCGCCTCCGGCATGGCGCTGGCCACCCACATCCACAGTGCGATCCAGGTCGAGGGCACCGGGGAGCCGAGGGTGCTGGCCATGCCCAAATCGCAGGTGACCCTCGTCGATAACTGGGATGTACTGGGGCTCCGTGCGACGAGCAGCATCGACTACCACTGTGCCGAGGTGTACGTCCCGCAGACGCATACCTACCTCGCGACGACGATGGACCCGGCCAACGGCGGCGCGATCTACCGCGTCGGCCTGGTGAACATGTCCGCGATCGTGCACACCGGCTGGGCGCTCGGTGCCGGGCGGCGACTGCTCGACGAGCTGAAGCTGTACGCGTCGAGAAAGTCCGGCACGGTCAACGCCGCCGTCGGCACCGCACAGTTCCACGCCGAGTACGCGGCAGCCGAAGCCAAGCTGCGCGCGGCGCGAGCGTGGGCAATGCAGGTGTGGCACGACAATGAAAACGCACTGGCCGCGGGCGAGCTGCTGAGCACAGAACAGGAGACGCTGGTCCGGCTGGCGCTCAACCACGCGACCTGGACCGCGCACGAGGTCGGGCAGACAGTGCACCGATGGGCGGCCACGACCGCGATCCGGCGTGGTCCGATCGACCGGTTCCTGCGTGATCTCGCCACCGGTACCCAGCACATCACCTCGGGCCCGGTGGTCCTGCAGAACTGCGGGAAATGGCTCAGCGGTGCACAACCCGAAGCGCGCTGGGAGTTCCTCGACCTGGTCGGGTGACCCTGCCGTACCAGTCCGTGGTCAACAGGTGGTCGCACGAAATCCGGCAACGTTGCCTAGGTAGGGATGCCGGGGTCACCACGCGCCTCGTCTGCGCCGGGTCAGTCGTCGCGGCCTCCGAGACGGGCGAGCGCGGTGGCACTCGGGCTGCCCGGTTCTACGGTGTACATCACCAGCTGCAGGTCGGTTCCGGGCAGCAGCAGGGTTTGCCGGTCCAGTTCCAGCTCACCGAGCCGGGGGTGGCGCAAGCGCTTGCGCAGGGTCGGTACGGGGCGTACGTCGTGGTCGCGCCATCCGGCGGCGAAGTCCGGACTGTGCGCGGCGAACTCGTTGATCCGCTCGCCGAGGACGCGGTCGGCCGGGTAGCGGGTGCTGGCCACGCGTAGCTGGGCGGCGGACTGCCGGGTGAACTCGCCCTCCGCGCCTTCCCGCGCCGAGCAAACGGTGCCACCCAGCCGGATGGACAGCGTTACGGTGTTGCGCTCCCCGGGTGGCAGCAGCCCGAAGTCGGTGATCAACGCGGCTGCCGCGCCGTTCCAGGCCACGATCTCCTGCCGCTCGTCGACGAGGTAGGCGGGTATCGGCCCGAGCCGATGCAGCAGCCGGTGGGCGTGGGTCGGCACCGGCCCTCGATCGGCGTCCGTGCCGGGCGGGACCTGTCCGGCCAGCCGAGCCAGGTGCTCGCGCTCCGCAGCGGTGAGCCGCAGTGCCGTACCCAGCGCGGCCAGCACCTCCGGCGAGGGGCGCGGTGCGCGCGCCTGCTCCAGCCGCTCGTAGTAGCTGACCGACACACCGGCCAATGCGGCGACCTCTTCGCGGCGCAGGCCCGGAGCGCGCCGGGCACGTCGGCCAGGAGGGTGGGTGGCCGTTGCCGCCACCTGGTCCGGGCGCAGCGCATCCCGCCTGCGGCGCAGGAAATCGGCCAGTTCACTTCTGCTCACCCCGTCCATGGTGGCACCGGCCGCCCGGCTTAGCCACGGACCGGCGGTCCGTGGCACGGCTGTCAGTTTTCCGGCGGCGGGTCCGCGTCCAACCTGAACTGGTCACATCTCGTCGAACACTGGAGGACACTGTGCCGAAAACTCCTGAGGAGACGTTCCGTCGGCTGCTGGAACTGATGCTGGCCAAGGATACCGACGCCGTCGCCGGATTGTGGGCGGAAGGCGGCACCGCCGAGTTCCCGTTCGCCACCGCAAGCGCACCGCGCCGACTGGCCGGGCGAGACCAGGTCCGTGACTACCTCGCCCGCCTACCGGAGGTGATGGACATGCAGGAGGTCCCCGCGATCACCGTGCACCACACGCAACAGCCGGACACCATTGTCGTGGAATTCACCGGGACCGGGCGCACGGTGCGCACCGGCGAGCCTTACCGGCTGGACTACATCGTGGTGACCACCGTCCAGGACGGCCTGATCACCCGCTACCGGGACTACTGGAGCCCGCTGGCCACCGCCTCGGCGGCCGGGACGCTGTCCGAGCTGCTCGACTTGCTGCGTTCCGCGGTCACCCGATGACCGGCGTACTGGTGACCGGCGGCACCGGGAAGACCGGCAGCGCGCTGGTGGAACTGCTGCGCGGCAACGGCGTTCCGGTCCGGGTAGCCAGCAGGCACCCGTCAGCCGTCGATCCGGACGCGGTCCGGTTCGACTGGCACGACCCGGCCACCCACCCGGCCGCGCTGCGCGGAGTGGACCGGGTCTTCCTGGTGCCTCCGCTGCTGAGCGTGGATCCGATGCCGCTGGTCGAGCCGTTCCTGGCCGAGGCGCAACGCCTCGGCGTACGCAGGGTGGTGCTCCTGGGCTCCGCCATCGTGCTGCCGAACGCTCCCGGCGCACTTGAACTGGCCGCGCAGGTGCGTGCCCAGCCTGGGTGGGTCGTGCTGCGTCCGTCCGGATTCATGCAGAACTTCCTGAGTCCACACCCGGTTGGCGAGCGGATCCGGCGGCACGGCGAGATCCGTACCGCCGCCGACGACGGCCGAGTGGGCTGGATCGACGCGCGGGACATCGCGGCCGCTGCCTCCGCCCTGCTGACCGCCCCCGGCATCGAGCCAGGTGACCAGCGGGACTACCTGCTCACCGGGCCGAAGGCATTGAGCTACCCGGACGCGGCGGCGATCATCACCGCCCGTACCGGATGGCCGGTCCGGGTGGTGCCGATCGGGGTCGACGAGCAGGCGGCCGGCTACCGGGCCGCGGGCATGCCTGCCCAGTTCGCAGCCGCCCTCGCTGCGGTGGAAGACGGCATAAGGACGGGTCGGGAAGATCAGGTCAGCACTGCGGTGCTGGACCTGACCGGCCGTCCACCCCGCGGCTTCGCTGAGTTCGTCCAGGAACACGCAACCGAGTGGGTGAGCGGAGGGTAGCCCGCGCGCCTGACGCTCGTCGGCAACCCGCGGATCGTCGTCCTCGAGGAGCCGACGACAGAATGTCGAGGCGGACACCCCGGCCCGGAAGTAGGTGGCCCAGCCCCGCAGCACCGGTTCGAGCCTGCGCAGCAGGACCGCCGAGGGTTCGTTGTTTGCTTCGTCCGGTCAGCCGGTGCCGATGGTGGGGGCCGACCACTGGGCGGGTTTCACGGCGGCGCGAGCGGTCATCGCGGATGGCAGCAGCCGGATCGCGGTGTTGCGTACCGCGACCGCGATCGGGTTGGCGAGTTGTGATCCCATCCGCCCAGCACGCGCGGATTGCCGTGCGATCGCTTGGCTGCGGGGTCTGCGACGTCGGTCGTATTCGCGCAGTCCGGCTTCGACGTCGGGCTGGGCCAGTGACGCGGCGAGCACGACGGCGTCCTCGATGGCCTGGCATCCACCCTGTCCCAGGAAGGGAGGCATCGCATGTGCGGCGTCGCCGAGCAGTGCGACCCGGCCGCTGACGTAGCTGGGCAGGTGTGAGCCGAGCGCGAGCAGGTCATGCTGCAGGATCGCGTGCGCCGGGGTGCGCTCGATCAACTCCGGGATCGGCTCCGGCCACGCGGCGAACTGTTGCAGCAGGTGCGCTCGCCCGTCGTCGTGCCGGGTGCCTCGGGGTGCCCGCTCGGCGACGTACCAGTACAGCTGCTCGCCGGTCAGCGGCACCAACCCGACCTCGACGCCCTTGCCGATGAAGCCGGACAGTTCTCGCCGGCCGGGCAGGTCGATGACCGCACGAAACCCCGTACTGCCGCAGTAGGCCGCTCCTGGGTGGTCCGGCCAGCACACCGTGCGGACCGTGCTGTGGATACCGTCCGCTCCGACCACGAGGTCCGCTTCGACCTCGCCGCCGTTCCACCGCACAGTTCCCGCCCTGTCCACGTCGGTGACCTCGACACCGGGATGCACCGTGTCCGCAGGCAATGCGTCGCGAAGAAGGTCGAGCAACTGGGCACGGTGAATCGCGAGCAGTGGCCGCCCGAGCGCTCGCTCCACTCGGTCGGCGTCCCAGCGTGTCAACCAACGGCCGGTATGGTCGCGGAGCTTGCCCGCGGCCTGGGGCATCAGCAACGGTGCGAACCCGCCTTACGTAGTCCGATGGCGGCGCACAGGCCACCAATACCGCCGCCGATGATCATCGCATGTCGTTGCGTCATAGGGCAGCGATCCCCAGTGTCAATGAGCCGACGGCAAGGGAGAGGAACAGTCCACCGGGGACGAACGATCGCGGCGAATCGTCGCCGGCGAGCAGGTGTGTATGCACTGCGCAGACCCAGAACAGGACCAGGCCGATCGCCGCGGCGATGCCGACCAGCGGCATCCCCAGCAGCCCGGCCAGCAGGCCGAGGGCACCCGCGGTCTTCAGCGTCCCGATCGGGAACACCAGCCACGACTCGGGCACGCCGACCGCGGCCATCCGAGGCAGTATCGGCTTGAACCGCGTGAGTGCGACGATGCCGGAGAAGGCATTGGCCGCGATGGCCAGAATCGTGACAATCAGATAGGCGGTGTGCACAGGCGGGCCTCCCTACTTCCGCCGCGGTGCCGAGGCCAGACGGAGTATGTCGTCGACGCTCCACTGATCATTGGCATGCGTGCCGTACTTGGCGGCGAGCACGTGCCCATCCGGCTCGATGAGCAGCTCCGCGGGCATTCCCAGCATGCTGGCGCCCCGGATCGAGAACCACTTCCCGCCCGGATCACGCACTTCGCGCAGGCCGGCGCGCCATGCCTGCGGCTTCAACCAGGCGGTCCACGCCCGTGGATCCAGTACCGCCCGCAGCGAGAACTCCACACCGAACTCGCGGTAGAGCCGGTAGTCCGGGTCGGCGATCGCATCGAACGGGAGCTGACCCTGGTGCGGCAGTATCGCCTCGACCGGCGAATGGAACACCACGACCTCGCGGACCCCCGCCGCCGTGATCTCGTCGTGCCGACGGGCGACCGAGTTCAGGTGCACGTTGCAGATCGGACACGACGCAAAGCGCCGGAACACCAGGTGTGTCAGGACACCGGGGGCGGGCAGCGGGACGAGGTCCGATCGGATCGTTGTCAGCTCCCGAGGCGGGACATGGTCACCACGGGAGTACCGCTGACCGGTGACGACGGCTCGGGAGTGTCTGGCGGGCCTCATCTGGCCTCCGGGGCTAGGATGCCTGCAAATCGTACGATATGGAGACAATATCATATGAGTTCCAAACAACTGTCTCATCGACGGCAGACTGTCGCCGTCAAGCAGGCGCTGCGGGGCCTCAACAACCAGCTCTCGCTGTTCACCCACCGGGTGGCCGGCCGGGTCCGCCTCAAGGACATAGACCTGGACTGTCTCGACCTGATCGGCAGGCACGGCCCACTCAGTCCCAGCGCCATCGCCCGGCGAGCAGGCCTGCATCCCGCCACCGTCACGGGTATCCTCGACCGGCTCGAACAGGGCGGGTGGATCACCAGGGAACGCAAACCGGACGCCACGGACCGGCGCGCCGTCACCGTCGAACCGCTACCCGGCCGCAACGCCGAACTGTTCGGCCTGTTCGCCGGGATGAACGCCGCGATGGACGAGATCTGTGCGAACTACACCGCGACCGAACTCGAGCTGATCGCCGGCTTCCTGCGCCGAACCACCAACGCCGGACACGACGCCACCGACGCGCTGGCAAGCTACTGATCGAGCGTCCTCGCTACCCACCGCTGGCAGTCCTGTTCGGACACGTTGGGCTGAACGAAACGTCGTCACGCAGGCACCGTCGAAGTCAGCCGCAAACAACACAGAACCGAACAGGTGCGTCCGCTGCTGTCGCCTCGCCCAGCTTCCGCCCAGATGAGCGGGATCAGCCGTCTCCGCCGAGGGATACGCGGCTACAGAGCGTCGTCCGGGCGGCGGAGGTGAGTCCGCAGAGATGTTGAAATTTGATTGAGTCTGGTTGTAAGTGTTGACATCGCGAGCTGGCGTGTGTGAAATGCTTCACGCCGGTGTGAGATCCACGTCAACGTGGCTCAACCCGGGTGCCGTGGCGCCAGCCGTTCGCTGGCGGAGTCCCGAGAAGGGTGTTCGACAATGCTGTCCCGTGCCGCACCGACTCGACGAAGCAGAAGACGTCCCCGATCCGTCCTGACCGCCGCGTGCTTCGCGTTGCTGATGGTCGTGACCGCGGCTCCGGCCGCCGCACGGCCCGCCGACGATGGCTGGGAGATGGGGGATCCGCGCCTGGTCACCCCGTGGACCGAGCAGGTGTCCCCGGACAACGCGCTGCCGGAGTACCCCCGGCCCCAGCTGACCCGCCGGAAGTGGCAGAACCTCAACGGGGTCTGGGAGTTCGCCGGTGCCACCCAGGGCGAGGAGCCGCCGTTCGGCGAGACGCTGGGTGAGCGGGTCCTGGTGCCGTATCCCATCGAGTCCGCGCTGTCCGGAATCCAGCGGCACGAGGACTACATGTGGTACCGCCGCACCTTCACCGTGCCGAGGAACTGGCAGGTGGGCCGGTGGAACAAGCTGATGCTCAACTTCGGCGCCGTGGACTACGACGCGGCCGTCTACGTGAACGGGCAGCAGGTCGCCACGCACCGTGGCGGCTACGGCGCGTTCTCCGCCGATGTCACCGATGCGCTCACCCGCTCCGGTGAGCAGGAAATCGTGGTCGGGGTCGAGGACCGCACCGACGCGACCTGGCAGCCGGTCGGCAAGCAGCGCCGGGTGCCCGACCGCGGCATCTTCTACGAGGGCGCCTCCGGGATCTGGCAGACCGTCTGGATGGAGCCGGTGCCGCGTTCCTCCGTCGAGACCCTCGACATGGTCCCGGACATCGAAACGAACACCCTTGGCCTGACGGTGAACACCCAGGGCCGCCAGGACCCGGACCTGCGGGCCACCGTGATCGTGCGGGACGGCCACCGCGTCGTCGGCTTCAAGACCGGGCCCGCGAACGAGCGGCTGCGAGTCCCGGTGCCGGACGCCAAGCTCTGGTCCCCGGATTCCCCGTTCCTCTACGACCTCGAGGTCGTCCTCAGCGACGGCTGGTGGCCACTCGAGCGAGTGTCCTCCTACTTCGGGATGCGCGAGATCGGTACCGCCAAGGGCGCGGACGGCAAGCTGCGGATCACCCTCAACGGCGAGATCCTCTTCCATATGTCCACATTGGACCAGGGGTACTGGCCGGACGGTATCTACACCGCGCCAACCGACGAGGCGCTGCGCTTCGATCTCGAGCAGCACAAGGAACTCGGCTTCAACACCGTGCGCAAGCACATCAAGACCGAACCCGACCGCTGGTACTACCACGCGGACCAGCTCGGCCTGCTGGTCTGGCAGGACATGCCCTCGATGCGCACCGGCGGCCGCCCACCTGCCGACGCCCAGCGGCAGTTCGAGGCCGAGCTGGACGAGCTGGTCGAGGAGAAGAAGAACTGGACCTCCGTGATCGGCTGGGTTCCGTTCAACGAGGGCTGGGCGGAATGGTCGCGGGAGGCCACCGGCCGGATCGCCGAGGAGGTCAAGCAGCAGGACCCCACCCGCCTTGTCAACGCGCACAGCGGGGTGAACTGCTGTGCCTCGCTCGGTGACTCGGGCAAGGGCGACATCATCGACTGGCACGCCTACCCCGGACCCGCCAAGCCGAGCCCGGACGCCACCCGCGCCGCGATCGACGGCGAGCACGGCGGCTACGGCCTCGAGGTGGAGAACCACATGTGGTTCGGCGAGGGGCACGCCTACCGGATGATGCCGGACAAGGAGTCGCTGACACAGGCCTATGTGGACAACCAGCGCGAGGTGCTGAACGCGGCGCAGCGCTGCGGGATCGGCGGGGCCATCTACACCCAGATCACCGATGTCGAGCACGAGGTGAACGGCTTCTTCACCTATGACCGGCAGGTGCCGAAGATGGACTTCGACCGGGTGCGCGCGATCAACGAGAAGATCATCCGGGAGGCCGACGGCAGCGGGGACGGCGGACCGGAGCCAGATCCCGGCACCCCGGGCCTGCAGGGCGTGCACGCCTACAAGTTCAACGAGGGCAGCGGATCCACCGCGGCCGACGCCGTCGGGGACGCCGACGCGACGCTGACCGGTACCGAGTGGGCCGAGGGCGTGCACGAAGGCGGGCTTTCCTTTACCGGCGCGGGCCAGGCCGACCTCGGCGCACCCCTGCTGGACACCGGTGGCAGCTACAGCGCATCGGCCTGGGTCAAGCTGGACGAGGCAGGCGGCGGTTTCCAGACCGTCGTCAGCCAGGACACCGGGCAGCACAGCGCGTTCTTCCTGCAGTACTCCGGCCAGGACCAGCGCTGGGCGATGAGCTTCGTCGGGCTGCGGGCCCTCTCGCCAACCAAGCCGGAGCCCGGCCGCTGGTATCACCTGACCGGCGTGCGGGACGCCGAGGCCGGAACGCTGGAACTGTACGTGGACGGCGAGAAGGTGGACAGCAAGAGCGCCTGCTCCGCCGCGGGCTCCGGCGGGAACACCGTCATCGGTCGTGCCGAGTACGGCGGCCAGCAGGTCGACTTCCTGCACGGCGATGTGGACGACGTCCGCCTGTTCGACCGGGCCCTCTCCGCCGAGGAGGTGGCCGAGCTCGCCGCCGCAGGCGAGTGAACCACGTCCGGGGGCGGGGCCACCCCGCCCCCGGACCCTCAACCGTGGACAAAGGAGTTCCGATGACCAGTACCACACCCCGGCGCCTGCTCGCCTCCGCCGCCGTGTTCGGCCTGGCGCTTGCCGGCTGTACCAACCCGGGAACCAGTGAGGACACCGCTCCCGCCGGAGGTGGCGACGGCGGTGACCAGCAGGTGGTCAAGGAAAGCTCCGGCGAGGGCTGCACGCTGGCGGACTACGGCGCCGAGAAGATCGACCTCGCCGATGCCGTGGTCGGGTTCTCCCAGTCCGAACCGGACACCGCGGCCTTCCGCGCCGCCGAGACGAAGTCGATCCGGCAGGCGGCGAAGGAAGCCGGGGTGCGAGACCTGCTGGTCACCAATGCGAACAACGAGCTGCCCAAGCAGATCGCCGATATCCAGAACATGCTCAGCCAGGGCATCGACTTCCTCATCGTGGCGCCGGTGAACTCGGACGGGCTGGACCCCGCACTGAACGCGGCCAAGCAACAGGGCGTCCCGGTGCTCACCATCGACCGCAAGGTGACCAACACCCACTGCGAGGACTACGTCGCCTTCCTCGGCTCCGACTTCTACGAGCAGGGCAAGCGGGCCGCGGACGCGCTGAACGAGGCCACCGGTGGTACGGCGAAGGTGGCCGTGCTGCTCGGGTCGTCCGGCAACAACGTCACCGAGGACCGCAACTCCGGGTTCCAGGACCAGGTCAAGGCGCAGTACTCCGGCCTGGAGATCGTCGCCGAGCAGACCGCGAACTTCGCGCGGGACGAGGGACAGGCTGTCGCCGAGCAGCTGATTCAGTCCAATCCGGACATCAACGCCATCTACGCGCACAACGACGAGATGGCGCTCGGCGCGGTGACCGCGGTGCAGGCCGCCGGGCTGGACCCCGGCCAGGATGTGAAGATCGTTTCCATTGACGGCACCCGCAACGCGGTTCAGGCCATTGTGGATGGAGATATCAACGCGGTCATCGAGTCGAACCCGCGGTTCGGCCCGCTGGCCTTCGAGACGGCCGAGAAGTTCTATGCGGGCGAGCCGATCCCCGAAGACGTGATCATCGAGGATGACGAGTACAACGCGGACAACGCCGAGGCCAACATCGGCAATGCCTTCTAGGTAGCTGCTCGTGCTGGAAACCGAGGGCGTAACCAAGTCGTTCGGCGGCGTGCACGCGCTGCGGGGCGTGGATTTCTCGCTCGTCAAGGGCGAGATCCACGCTCTGGTGGGCGAGAACGGAGCCGGAAAGTCAACGTTGATCAAGGTGCTCACCGGCGTGCACCGGCCGGACGGCGGGGTGGTGCGGTTCGCCGGCGAGGAGGTGGAGTTCCACCGGCCTGCCGAGGCCCAGCGGGCCGGGATCTCCACCATCTACCAGGAGGTCAACCTGGTCCCGCTGCTGTCGGTGGCGCGCAACGTCTTCCTCGGCCGTGAGCCGCGGAACCGGTTCGGCCTCATCGACACCGCCGCGATGAACCGTCGGGCCGCGGAGCTGGTCGGCTCGCTCGGTGTCGAGATCGACGTCACCGGGGAGCTCGGCCGACTCGGCCTCGGGGTGCAGCAGATGGTGGCGCTCGCGCGGGCGATGTCGGTGGACAGCCGGGTGGTCATCATGGACGAGCCGACCTCGTCGCTGGAGGCCAAGGAGGTCACGACGCTGTTCCGGGTGGCGCGCGAGCTCGCGGGCCGCGGGGTCGGGATCGTCTTCGTCTCGCACCGGCTGGACGAACTGTGGCAGCTGTGCGACCGGGTCACCGTGCTGCGCGACGGCAGCCGGGTGCACACCGGCCCGATGGCCGAGCTGGACCGGGTCACCCTGGTCGCGCACATGCTCGGCCGGGACGCGGGGGAGGTGGCGCGCGGCGGGGCGACCGGCTTCGCGGGCAACCACCACCAGGACCGCGAGCCCGCGCTCACGGCGGAGGGCATCGAGGTCCGTAACCGGCTGCACGGCGTCGGGCTGTCGGTGCGGCCGGGGGAGGTACTCGGCCTCGGCGGGTTACTCGGGTCCGGCCGCAGCGAGACGGTCAAGGCGGTGTACGGGGCGCTTCCGGTGCGGTCGGGCAGCGTCGAGGTCGGTGGGCGGCGGGTGCGGCCCAACTCGGTGCGGCACGCGCTGCGCGCCGGGGTCGCGCTGCTGTCCGAGGACCGCAAGGCCGAGGGCATCATCCCGGCCCTTTCGGTGCGCGACAACATCGCGCTGGCTGTGCTGCCGCGGCTGGCCCGCGCGGGCATCGTGTCCGAGCGGCGGATCGACGAACTGGTGGACACCTTCATCCGCCGCCTGCGGATCAAGGTGGCAAGCCCGGCGCAGCAGGTGCGCGAGCTTTCCGGCGGCAACCAGCAGAAGGTGCTGATCGCCCGCTGGCTGTGCACCGAGCCCACCGTGTTCCTGCTGGACGAGCCCACCCGCGGGATCGACGTCGGGGCCAAAGCCGAGGTGCAGGCCCTGATCGACGAGCTGGCCGGGCAGGGGCTCGCGGTGGTGCTGGTCTCCAGCGAGATGGACGAGCTGGTGGAGGGCGCCGACCGGATCGTGGTGCTGCACGACGGCACCGTGACGGGGGAGCTGGCCGGCGACCGGATGACCAGCGCCGCACTGCTCGCGGCACTGGCCGGGTCCGATGAGGAGGGCGACGATGAGTGAGCGCCTTGCCAGCAGGCCGCGGTCGCGCCGGGAACCGGACCGCCCCCGACGGGTGCGGATCGACCCGGACTGGATCCGGCGCAACGGTGTCTATGTGGCGCTGGCGCTGCTCCTGGTGATCAACATCGCGATCACGGACAACTTCGTCAGCGACGCCACTCTGCGGTTGCAGCTGATCCAGGTGACCCCGGTGCTGATCGTGGCCCTGGGGATGGCGCTGGTCATCGGCACCCAGGGCATCGACCTGTCGGTGGGGGCGGTGATGGCGCTTGCCGCCGCGCTGATCCCGCTCTACATCGGCTACGGCACGGCGGTGGCGATCACCATCGCCGTGCTCGCGGGCGGGATCAGCGGTGCACTCGCCGGCACTCTGGTGGCGCGGGTCGGGGTGCAGCCGATCATCGCCACCCTCGGCATCATGGTCGCCGGGCGCGGGGTGGCGAACCTGTTCGGCGGGGAGATCAAGAGCATCCGCGATCCCGGAGTGGTCGCGCTGGGTTCGGGCAGCCTGCTCGGCGTCCCGTACGTGGTGGTGATCGCGGCCGTGGTCGCGGCGACGACCTGGTTCCTGGTGCGCCGCAGTACCTTCGGCAGGCAGCTGGTGGCCATCGGCGGTAACAAGCGGGCTGCGGAGCTCGCCGGGCTACCGGTGCGCAGGGTGCTGCTCACCACCTATGTCCTGTGTGGACTGCTCGCCGCGCTGGCCGGGGTGCTGCTGGCGGCCCGGTCGCAGGCCAGCGACCCGACCAAGGTCGGCCTGCTGGTCGAGCTGTCCGCGATCACCGCCGTGGTGCTGGGCGGAACGCCGCTTTCCGGTGGGCAGGTGCGGATCGCGGGCACCATCGCGGGCGCGCTGCTCATGCAGCTCATCACCGCCACGCTGATCTTCCACGACATCCCGGACTCCACCGCGCAGATCGCGCAGGCGGTGATCGTGGTGGCCGCGGTCTACGTGCAACTCGGGCGCAGGAAGGCGAGATCATGACGACAACCGTGGCCGGCGCCCCGGCCGGCTCCGGCGGCGGGGCGCGGGTGGCGCGGCTGGCGCAGCGGCAGGGTGCGCTGGTGATCCTGGTGGCCGCCGTGCTCGCCGCCACCTTCGCCTTCGATTCCTTCGGCACCGCGGGAAACCTGGAGAACATCGCGCTGCAGGCCTCCTTCCTCGCTGTGGTCGCGCTCGGGATGACCTTCGTGATCATGTCCGGTGGGATCGACCTTTCGGTCGGCTCGGTGTTCGCGCTCGGCGGGGTGCTGGCCGCATGGGGCTCGCGCTACGGCACCCTGGCCGCGCTGCTGGTGCCGCTGGTGGTGTGCGGCGCGATCGGGCTCGTGCAGGGCCTGGTGATCGCTCGCGGCGGGCTGCCCCCGTTCATCGTCACCCTCGCCGGGCTGCTGTTCGCCCGCGGACTGCTGCTGCTGATCAGCGACGAGGGCGCGCGGACCTACAAGGTGCCGCCGGACTCGGCGTTCCGCGAGCTGGCGCAGGGCAGCCTGCTGGGCGTCGGCTACCCCGTGTGGATCGTGCTGGCGGCCTTCGGGCTGGGCGGGCTGGTGCTGCACCGCAGCTCCTACGGTTCCACGGTGCTCGCCATCGGCGGGCAGGAGGACGCGGCGGACCTGATGGGCCTTCCGGTGCTGCGGACCAAGGTGATCGCGTACACGACCTGCGGGGTGCTGGCCGGGTTCGGCGGCCTGCTGATGGCCTCCTACACCTCCTCCGGGGTCACCGTGCTCGGTGTCGGGATGGAGCTGGAGGTGATCTCCGCGGTCGTGCTGGGCGGCACCCTGCTGACCGGCGGCGCGGGCACCGTGCTCGGCTCGCTGGTGGGTGTCCTGCTGCTGCAGGTCATCCGCAACGTGATCAACCAGGTGGGCTCGCTGAACTCCAACTGGCAGGCGGTGATCAGCGGCGCGATCCTGCTGGTGGTGGTCACCGCCCAGCGGTGGCTGGCGAAGGTGGAGGGCCGGTAGCGGGCGTCAGCCAGGGGACTCAGCCGGGGGACTCGGCGGCGTCCACCACGATCAGCTCGCCGACCCGGTCGCGCAGCGCGGTCCGGTACTCCTCGGCGAGGCCGGAGTCGGTGATCAGCACGTCGGCGGCGTCGATACCGGCGATGGTCGAGATGCCGAGCACCCCGAACTTGGTGTGGTCGGCGAGCACCACGAACCGGCGGGAGGTCTCCACGAACGCGCGGTCGGTCTCGGCCTCGACCAGGTTCGGCGTGGTGAACCCACTGCGCAGGTCCATCCCGTGCACGCCCATGAACATCAGGTCGAGGTTCACCGAACGGATCGCCGCCACCGCGAACGGGCCCACCAGCGCCTCCGACGGGGTGCGGATGCCACCGGTGAGCACGACCGTCTGGTCCGGCCGGGGCTCGACCGAGAACAGGTCCGCGACCTGCACCGAGTTGGTGACCACGGTGATGTCGCCGATATCGCGCAGCAGCCGGGCGAAGGTCCAGGTGGTGGTGCCGCCGGAGAGCCCAACCGCCATCCCCGGTTCGACCAGCCGCAGCGCCTCGGCGGCGATGGCCTGTTTCTCCGGGTTCTGCCTGCCGGACTTCGCGGCGAAGCCCGGCTCCTCGATGCTCGGCCCGCCGGGCAGCACCGCCCCGCCGTGCACCTTCCGCAGCCGGCCTTCCTGGGCCAGCACCTCGAGGTCACGCCGGATCGTCATATCCGAGACGCCGAGGTGCTCGACGAGTGCGCTCACCCGCACGGCACCGCTGCGCTGCACCTCCTCCAGGATTCGGGAACGCCGTTGGCTGGCCAGCATGGGAGGTGTCCTTCCTCTCCGGCTCGGGGCGACAGATCAAACATTATCGCAACCAAACCGAGAACGGTTGTCTGGGGAAATGTTTGATCTTCGAATCTCCGATACCGGCCTGCACTCCGCCGGATGGGGTAACTCGGGTTGGATTTCAGGTGGACTGCTGGCTTTTCGACGCCTGTTCGACTCTGTTGGATCTGTTCGTTCCAGGCAGTAGTTTTGCGCATTTCATACGGAAGGGCGACAGACTCAAACAGAAGGTCAATGGTGGTCGCTGTGCGGAGGCTCGCCGAAGGGCGGGCCCGAGCTCGCGACCTCGTGCTTGAGCACCTGGTCGTCGGTGATCTCCACGTCCACGGCTGGCGCCGGGGCGATGGCGCGCCAGGCCGCCAGCGCCTCCTCCGACTCCCAGTACTCGAACAGGTTCACCCGCCCCGGCTCGACCGGGTCGGGCGAGATCGCGAGATCGAGACAGCCGGGCCGCTCGCGGCAGCGCAGCACCAGCTCCCGGTGCCCCGCCACGAACCGGTCCCGCTCCCCGGGGTCCACGTACACCTTGCCCGCGACGATCACCGTCATCTGCGCATCCTTCCCTTCGGTCGGCCAGCCTGGTTTCGCTACACCGACGAACGGCGGGCGCCGGGACGGACACCGGGTCGCCTGCCCCTCAACCGAGGGCGGCGCGGAACCGCTCGCCGAGCCCGGCCAACCGTTCCACCGGCTCGTTCGCGTAGACCAGGCGCAGGTACCGGCTACCGCTGGGGCCCCAGTGGTCCATCGGGGTGGCGGCGACCCGGCCGCGCTCGAACAGCAGCCGGGACAGCTCGGCGGGAGCGAGGCCGAGCGGGACGGCGTCCACCAGCAGGGACCAGCCACCCTGCGGCCGGATCACCGGGTAGTCCGCGAGCTGCCGCAGCACGGTCGCGCAGCGCCTGTCCCATTCGGCGGTGGCCGCGGCGACATCGGCCTCCGCGTCCGGGGCGGCCAGTGCCGCCGCCACCGCCTGCTGGGCCAGCCCGACCTGGCAGACCACATTGGTCAGGCCGACGAGCCGGATGTCGGCCAGGATCCGGGCGGGCGCCACCACCCAGCCGACCCGCCAGCCGATCAGCCGCAGCTCCTTGGCCGCCGAGCCCACCGTGATGGTGCGTTCGGCCAGTCCGGCGCAGGTGGCGGGGTGCTCCGGTGCGCGCCCGTCGAAGCGGATGCGTTCCATGGCGGCGTCGTAGATCAGCCAGGCGTCGTGCCGGTCGCAGGCCCGTGCCAGCGCCGTCCAATGCCGACCGTCCAGGACCAGGCCGGTCGGCATGGCCGGGCTCATCATCAGCACCGCGGCGGTGTCCGGGCCGACCGCGCCGGCGAGCCGTTCCGGATCGACCCGCCAGCCATCGGGCCCGGCCTCGGTGGGGACGAACCGCGGTACACCCCCGGCCAGCCGTACCCGGTTGACAAGGCCCGCGTAGGCCGGGTCGCACAGCACCACCTCCTGGCCCGGCTCGACCGTGGCCAGCAGCGTGTTGAACACACCGTTCAGCCCACCTGCCACGCTCACGCACTCGGTGTCCTGGTCGTAGTCGCGCCCGGCCAGCCTGCCGACATGCGCCGCCGCGGCCCGCCGCAGCGCGTGGTGCCCGTGGAAGGGCAGGTAGCTGTTGGCCGCGTCCTGCTCGATTGCCGCCCTGGTGGTGTCCAGGGCCACGGCGGGCGGGCGGAGGTCGGTGTCCAGGTTCTCCAGCCGCAGCAGCTCCGGGTCCGCCGCGGCGTCGGCCTGCTCCCCGATGACGTCCACGCCGATCCCCGGAATCTCGCGCAGCCGTGTCACCGTCATCGGAATCACCCCGTGTCGTTCGCTTCAGTGGTACGCGACGACCACTATGCTGATACGTATGGATCTGGCGCAAGTGGTCGGCGGAAATGTGCAGCGGTTGCGTACGGCGGCCGGGATCTCGCTGGCCGAGCTGGCCGCCGCGGGCGGGATCAGCAAGACCACCCTGCACGGCATCGAGCAGGGCCAGGGCAACCCCACGCTGAGCACGCTGTGGGCGCTGGCCACCGCGCTGCACGTTCCGCTCGGCGACCTGCTGGAAGCCCCTGCCGTCGCGGCCGAGGTGGTGCGTGCCGCCGACGAGCG
Source organism: Amycolatopsis aidingensis (assembly GCF_018885265.1). Taxonomy (GTDB): domain Bacteria; phylum Actinomycetota; class Actinomycetes; order Mycobacteriales; family Pseudonocardiaceae; genus Amycolatopsis; species Amycolatopsis aidingensis. The sequence continues at coordinate 6,268,074 of NZ_CP076538.1, read as the reverse complement.
GCCGTACGCCCGGGGTGCCGCGGTGGGCGCGCGGATGCTGCACCGGATCCCGGTGCACGGCACGGTGGAGGTCTACGAGGTGGAGGTCGGTCAGGCCCGCCAGGAGTCCGCGGCGCACCTGCCGGGGGTGCAGGAGTGCCTGCTGGTCACCGGCGGCCGGGTCACCACCGGGCCGGCCGAGGCTCCTGCCGACCTCGCCGCCGGTGACTCCATCCGGTTCGACGCCGCGGGCCCGCACGTCTACCAGGGCCATGAGGGGCACAACCGGGGGATCCTGCTGATGCTCTACACCGAGCGCTGAGCCCCGGCTCCCTCGCAGGGGTGAGGCCGCGTGCCGGATCTCTGCCTTCCGAGTGATATGCGCCACGCCCCCGGCTTGCGAAGCTCTTCCTGTCGGGCAATGACGAGGAGATGGGCGCGATGCGAAGTCTGATCCTGGGGGCCACTGGATACGTGGGCAGGCAGCTGGTGCCGGCACTGCTCGAACATGGGCACGAGGTCCGGGTACTGGCACGTACCCCGGCCAAGCTCGGCGACGCCCCCTGGCTGGCGGAGGTCCAGCCGCTGCGTGGTGACGTGTTCGAGCCTGCGGAGCTGCGGGCGGCGATGGTGGGCGTGGACGTGGTGTTCCACCTGGTGCACTCGCTGGAACACGCGGACTTCGCCGAGCGGGACCGGCGCGCCGCGCGGACCGTGGCCGCCGCGGCGCTGGCCGCGGGGGTCGGCCGGATCGTCTACCTCGGCGGGGTCCGGCCCGATGGCCCCGGCGAGCCGTCCGCGCACCTGCGCTCGCGGGCCGAGGTGGGTGACATCTTCCTTGACTGCGCCGTGCCGGCCACCGTGCTGCAGTCCTCGATCATCATCGGCGCCGGCTCGGCGAGCTACGAGATGCTGCGCGCGATCGCCCGGCATGTGCCTGCGGTACCGGTGACCGGCATCGGTTCCCGCCGCACCCAGCCCATCGCGATCGCGGACGTGGTGCACTACCTGGCCACGGCCGCGCTCGAGCGGGGCGGGCGCGACCGGCTGCTCGATATCGGCGGGCCGGACCGGCTCAGCTACCGGGAGCTGATCGAGCGCTGCGCCGCGCTGGTCGGTGGCTGCGCGAAGGTGCCCTTCCCCTTCTCCCTGGTGGCGACCTGGGTGCAGGCCCTTTTCGTCGCCGGGCTGGCCGGGGTCGGGACCACCCTGGCCCATGCCCTGCTGCGCTCGCTGCGGCACGACACGGTGTGCGCGCCCGCGGCTGCGGGCGAAGCGCTGCCCGAGCCACCTTCCGGCCGGACCTCGTTCGAGCGGGCCGTGCTGCTCGCCGAGGCACAACGAGCCCGCCCGCGGGTGCGCCACGGGGGTAGGGTGATCGGCGCAGCGGCGGCGCGGGTCTGAGAGCCGCCGCCTGCCGAACTCGCCGTACTGGAGGGACCGTGAGTGTCGAGTTCCTGTTGACCTCGCTCGTCGTGGTGGCCACGCCCGGCACCGGAGTGCTCTACACGATGGCCGCGGGCCTCGCCAGGGGTGCGCGGGCCAGTGCGATCGCGGCGGTCGGCTGCACACTCGGGATCATCCCGCATATGGTCGCGGCCATCACCGGCGTGGCCGCCCTGCTGCATGCCAGCGCGACCGCCTTCCAGGTGCTCAAGTACCTCGGCGTCGCCTACCTGCTGTACATGGCATGGAGCATGCTGCGCAACACCGGGGCGCTCACCGCCGACCAGGACAGCGCGCCGCGCTCGGCCACCAAGGTGATCGTCTCCGGCGTGCTGATCAATATTCTCAACCCGAAACTGACGATTTTCTTCTTCGCGTTTCTGCCGCAGTTCGTCGCTCCCGGCGCGCCGAACGCGGTGGCGCATATGGTTGAGCTGAGTGCGGTGTTCATGGCGCTCACCTTCGTGGTGTTCCTCGGCTACGGCCGGTTCGCCGCGCTGATCCGCACCAGGGTCATCTCCCGCCCGCGGGTGCTGACCTGGATGCGCCGCAGTTTCGCCGGTGCCTTCCTCGCACTGGGCACCAGGCTCGCGTTCACCGACCGCTGACGGGGAGTTCACGGTTCCATGCAGTTTCGGCATTCCGCGGAGATCTGGCGCGATTTCCCCGGCCTCGTTCCCGGTGTGCTGCTGGCGGAAGGGATCACCAAGGACGCCGAAGTCGGCGCGCTGATCGCGGAGTTTCACGCCGTCGCCGAGGCCAGGCTGGCGCAGGCGCAGGAAGGCGAGCTGCCGGAGATCCAGGCGTGGCGGCGGGCCTTCTCCCGGATGGGGCTCAAGCCGACGCAGTACCGCTGCGCCGCCGAGTCGCTGTTGCGGCGATTCCGGAAGGAGCGGTCGCTGCCGCGCATCCACCCGCTGATCGACCTCTGCAATGCCGTATCGCTCGCGTTCGCGGTCCCGGTGGCGGTGTTCGACCTCGCGCGGATCGTGGACCAGCTGGAAGTCCGGTATGCCACCGGGAAAGAGAGCTACCTGACCTTCTCCGGCGAGGTCGAGCACCCCGCGGTGGGCGAGATCATCTTCGCCGATGGCGCGGAGCAGGCACATGCCCGGCGCTGGACCAACCGGCAGAGTGGCCGCTCCGCGGTCCGGGAAAGCACCGCGAGGGTGCTGATCGTCGCCGAGGCACTGCACGAGTCGGCCGCCGCCGAGATGCCGCACCTGTTGAGTGCGTTGTCCGACGGGCTCGGCGCGGCCTGGTCGGCGGCCCCGCGGTCGACCGTGCTGAGTGCGGCCGCGCCCCGCTTCGCCTGCTGAACCCCGGGTGCGGATCGGCCTTGCGAGCACGCGCCGGGTCGTGATCTGATCAGAATCAGCGTCGCGTGCCGGTGGCGGACAGCGTCAGGCATGGAGGCGCGGGATTTTTCGAAGGGTCTTCAATGACCATCCAGTTCAATCACACTATCGTCGCCGCGCGCGACAAGCAGGAATCGGCTTCCTTTTTCACCGAGATCTTCGGCCTTCCTCCCGCGGAGGAGGGCGGGGTCTTTCTCGTGGTCCGGCTGGACGGCGAGGTGCTGATCCAGTTCGCCGAACCGGGGATCGACTTCCCGCCGCAGCACTACGCGTTCCTGGTGAGCGAGGAGGACTTCGACGGGATCTACGGCCGGATCCAGGCCGCGGGCATCGAGCACTGGGCCGGCCCGCGGGGTGACCGGCCGGGGCAGTACAACACCAACCACGGGGGCAGGGGCGTCTACTTCTGCGATCCCGCCGGTCACTACCTGGAGGCCCTCACCAGGCCGTACGGCTCGGACCCTGCCGGGTAGCCGGTAGCCGGGGTGGTCCGGCGCACGGGCGGCGGAAAATGATTCCGCCGCCCGGCCGCTCCGTCGATACGGTGCCGACCGTGATCAAGCGCATTCTCGTGCTGGCCACCGTGTTGCTTTCCACCTCGGCCTTCCCCCTCACCATCACCGGGGCCTCGGTCGCGCTGCCGGACATCCGGGCCGACCTCGGCGCCGGGCTCGCCGCGACCCAATGGGTGGTCAACGGCTACAACGCCTGTTTCGCCAGCTTCCTGGTGTTCACCGGTTCCCTCGCCGACGTGCTCGGCAGGCGGCGGGTGTTCGTCGCGGGCGTGCTGCTGTTCGGCGCCAGTGGGGCACTGAGCGCGGTGTCCGGGGACGTGGTGCTGCTCAACATCGTCCGCGCGCTGGGCGGTGTCGGTGCGGCCGCGGCGGTGACGGGCGGCTCCTCGATCCTCGCCGAGACCTTCCACGGCGCCGCCAGGGTGCGGGCCTTCGGGCTGCTCGGCACCACCCTCGGGGTCGGGCTGGCCTTCGGGCCCACCGTCGGCGGGCTGCTGGTGGACACCCTGGGCTGGCGGGCCGTCTTCGGCACCCCGGCGGCGATGGCCTGTGTGGTACTGCTGCTGTCGCCGGTGCTGCCCAGGGTGCCCGGCACCCCCGGCCGCCGGGTGGACTGGCCGGGTGCCGCACTGTTCACCTCGGCCCTGTTGCTGCTGATCTTCGCGATGGTGGAGGGGCCGGAACTCGGGTTCGGCGATCCGGTCGTGCTCGGCGGGCTCGTGCTGGCCGTGGTGCTCGGCGGGGCCTTCGCCGCGGTGGAACGCGGCAGGCAGGACCCGATGTTCAACCTCGGCCTGCTGGCCAACCCGGGGTTCGCGGCCACCGCCGTCGCCGCGGCCGCGATCGTGGTGGTGCTGGTGCCGCTGCTGGTCTACCTGCCCTCGTACCTGATCTCGGTGGTCGGGCTGAGCGCGGGGGAGGCAGGCGTGTGGCTGCTCATGCTCACCGCGCCGACGGTGTTCCTGCCCTCGGTGGGCTCGGCACTGGCCCGCAGGGTGCCCTCGGTCGTGCTGGTGGCCGGGTCGGTCGCGGTGACCGGCCTGGGCGCACTGCTGCTGGTCAGTATCGGCCCGGACAGCAGCCCGCAAGGGCTGTTCCTGCCGCTGCTGCTGACCGGCGCCGGATTCGGGTTGTCCACCGGGCTGCTGGACGGGCTGGCGATCAGCAGCGTGCACCCGGAACTCGCGGGTACCGCGTCCGGCATGTTCAACGCCGCGCGGCTGTCCAGTGAGACGGTCGGGATCGCCGTGGTCGGCGCGCTGCTGGCGGCGCTCAGCGGCGGCACCCTTGCCGGGCCCGGCTACACCACCGCGCTGCACGCGGTGTGCCTGGCCCTGGCCGGGTTCGCGGCGGCGGCCACCCTGTGCGTGGTCGCACTGTCCCGCCGGGCGGCGCGGGTGCACGCATAAGCCCCTTTTGTCGTGCCTTGATGGAATTCGGCTGAACGGAAGATGACAAGCCACGGTGCGACCAGGTTCACATCAAAGACTTCTTTGGAGGTTTCCTACAACGATGCGAGCCCGCGACGCGCAAGGAAAGCTATTTTCGTACTGGGCGGTAGCCGGGAGTCTGGTCCCGTGGGGGCGATGGCGCCGCGGTCGTCCTTCGCCCTGGGGATGTTCTCGTAGTGGGAGGCTCGCTTCGTGTTCAGTCGTGTCGCCATCGTCAACCGTGGCGAGGCCGCGGTCCGGCTCATCCATGCCGTCCGGGAGCTGGCCGCGGAGGCCGGGACGCCGATCGAGACGGTCGCGCTCTACACCGATGCCGACCGCACCGCCACCTTCGTCCGGGAGGCTGACCGGGCCCACTACCTCGGCCGCGCCGCCGACCGGCCCTACCTCGACCTCGAGGTGCTCGGCAAGGCGCTGACCGACACCGGGGCGGACGCCGCCTGGGTCGGCTGGGGCTTCGTTGCCGAGGACCCGGCGTTCCCCGAGCTGTGCGAGAAGCTGGGTGTGACCTTCATCGGCCCGAGCGCGGACACCATGCGCAGGCTCGGCGACAAGATCGGTGCCAAGCAGCTGGCCGAGGAGGTCGGGGTCCCGGTGGCGCCGTGGAGCGGCGGTCCGGTGGACGGCCTGGACGCGGCTACCGAGGCGGCCCGCCGGATCGGCTACCCGCTCATGCTGAAGGCGACCGCAGGCGGCGGCGGCCGCGGCATCCGGGTGATCAACGGCGAGGACGAGCTCGCCGACGCCTACGAGCGGACCAGCCTGGAGGCCGAGCGAGCCTTCGGCAGCGGGGTCGTTTTCCTCGAGCGGCTGGTCACCGGCGCCCGGCACGTCGAGGTACAGGTGATCGCCGACGGCCAGGGCACGGCCTGGGCGCTGGGCGTGCGGGACTGCTCGGTGCAGCGGCGCAACCAGAAGATCATCGAGGAGTCGTCCTCCCCGGTGCTCACCGCCGAGCAGGCTGCCGAGCTGAAGGCCGCGGCCGAGCGGCTGGTGCTGGCGGTGGGGTACCGCGGGGCGGGCACGGTGGAGTTCCTCTACCACCCCGGTGAGCGGTTGTTCTCCTTCCTCGAGGTGAACACCCGGCTGCAGGTGGAGCATCCGATCACCGAGGCCACCACCGGGGTGGACCTGGTGAAGGCGCAGTTGCACGTGGCCGGGGGCGGGCGGCTGAGCGGCGCGCCGCCCGCGGAGAGCGGGCACGCGATCGAGGCGCGGCTGAACGCCGAGGACCCGGACCGCGAGTTCGCCCCGGCACCCGGCCGGATCATCCGGCTCGGACTGCCTGCCGGTCCCGGGGTCCGGGTGGACACCGGGGTCAGCGAGGGCGACAGCATCCCCGCCGACTTCGACTCGATGATCGCCAAGATCATCGCCTACGGCCGGGACCGCGAGGAGGCGCTGGGCAGGCTGCGCCGGGCGATGGCGCAGACCACGGTGATCATCGAGGGCGGCGCCACGAACAAGAGCTTCGTGCTGGACCTGCTCGACCGCCCCGAGGTCATCGAGGCCACCGCCGACACCGGCTGGATCGACCGGGTGCGCGCCGAGGGCGGGCTGGTCACCCACCAGCATTCGGCGATCGCGCTGGCCGCGGCCGCCATCGAGGCATACGGGGACACCGAGCAGGTCGCGCTGCAACGGTTCCTCGCCTCCGCGCACGGCGGGCGGCCCCAGTCGCAGCACGAGAGCGGCAGGCCGCTGGAGCTCAAGCTGCGCGGTGTCGGATACCGGGTACAGGTGGCGCGGGTCGGCCCGCACCGGTTCCGGATCGGCATCGGCACCGCGAACGGCGACCCGCACACCGCCGATGTGGAGATCGAGCGGTTCGACCAGCACACCGGGCAGATCGCGGTGAACGGCCGCCGGTTCCGGCTGGTCACCGCCACCCACGGCCCGGTGCACCTGGTCGAGGTGGACGGGGTGGCGCACCGGATCAGCCGGGACGAGGGCGGGGTGGTGCGCTCGCCAGCGCCCGCGCTGGTGGTGGCCACTCCGCTGGAGGTCGGCGCCGAGGTCGAGGCGGGCTCCCCGGTGCTGGTGCTGGAAAGCATGAAGATGGAGACCGTGCTGCGCGCGCCGTTCCGCGCGAAGCTGCGGGAGATCATGGTCTCCGTCGGCGGCCAGGTGGAGACCGGCGCGCCGCTGCTGCGGCTGGAGGCGCTCGGCGACGAGGACGCCGATGCCGACCAGCAAGCAGGCTCGGGGAACGAGGTGGACCTCGCGCTGCCCGTGCTTCCCGGCGAGCCCGACGCGGCGGGCCGGGTTCGGCGCGGGATCCAGGATCTGCGCAGCCTGCTGCTCGGGTTCGATGTGGACCCGCATGACGAGCGCCGCCTGCTGAACGACTATCTCGCCGCGCGCAAGGAGCTGGTCGCGGGCGGGCAGCGGCCGCTGGCCGAGGAGATCGAGCTGCTGGAGCTGTTCGCCGACCTCTCCGAACTGAGCCGTAACCAGCCCGACGAGACCACGGCGATGAACACGGCCGTGCACAGCCCGCGCGAGTACTTCCACACCTACCTGCAGAGCCTGGATATCGAGCGCGCCGGGCTCTCCGAGACCTTCCAGCAGCGGCTGGCCAAGGTGCTCGGGCACTACGGGGTCCAGGAACTGGACCGCACGCCCGAGCTCGAGGAGGCGGTCTTCCGGATCTTCCTGGCACAGCAGCGTGCCGCCTCGGACGTGGACGTGGTGAGCACCCTGCTGCGGCAGTGGCTGACCGAGCCGCCGCCGGCCGAGACCATGCGGGTACCGGCGGGGCTGGCGCTGGAGCACCTGGTGGCCGCCACGCAGGTGCGCTTCGCCGGTGCCGCCGATCTCGCGCGCACGGTGGTGTTCCGCTGGTTCGCCCAGCCGATGCTGCGGCGGGAACGGGCCGAGGTGTACGCGGGCGTGCGCAAGCACCTGCGGCATCTCGACCGGCAGCCGGACTCCCCGGACCGCGCCGAGCGGATCTCCGCGATGGTGGCCTGCTCCGAACCGCTGGTGCGGCTGATCGGGCAGCGCATCGGCAGGGCGGGTACCGATCCGGCGCCGCTGCTGGAGGTGCTCACCCGCCGCTACTACGGCAACCGTGCGCTGGAGGATGTACACAGCTGCCAGGAGTCGGGGCACACCTTCGTCGTCGCCGGACATCACGGGCCGCAGGGCAACACCAGGGTGGTCGCCGCTGCGGCGGACTTCTCCGCGCTGGCCGACGTGGTCCGGACCATCGGCAACCTTGCGGTGGACGGGAACCTGGTCGCCGACGTCTACCTCAGCTGGGCCGACCAGCCGGAGGACTCCGAGGCGATGGCCACCGAACTGGGCAAGGTGCTGGCCGCGCAACGGCTGCCGGACCAGGTGCAGCGGATCACCACCACCGTGGCAGGCCGCAGTGGCGCGGTGATGCACCACCACTTCACTTTCCGGCCCTCGGTGGAGGGGGTCGTCGAGCACCGGCTGATCCGGGGCCTGCACCCGCTCATCGCCGACCGCATGCAGCTGGAACGGCTGCGCGAGTTCGACCTCACCCGGCTGCCGTCGCCGGATGAGGAGGTCTACCTCTTCCGTTGCGTGGCAAGGGAGAACTCCGCCGACGACCGGCTGGTGGCGCTGGCGCAGGTGCGCGACCTTACCCCGCTGCGGGACGATGACGGCAGGCTGCTGTCCCTGCCGGCGGCGGAGGACGTGCTCGCCGCCTGCCTGGACGCGATCCGCAGGGAGCAGGGGCACCGGCCCGCACGCTCCCGGTTCGCCACCAACCGGATCCTGGTCTACGTATGGCCGCCGGTCGAGCTGAGCAGTGAGGAACTGCGCGCGGTGATGCGGCGCGTGCTGCCGACGGCCGCCGGTGTCGACCTGGAGGAGGTGCTGTTCCTCGCGCGCCGCAGGGACGCCGAGACCGGTGAGCTGACCGAGGTCGCCGCCCGGATCGCCTACGACGGCACGGACGTGCGGCTGAGCGTCGGCGAGCCGCCGACCGAGCCGATCCAGCCGCTGGACGGCTACCGGCAGAAGGTGCTGCGCGCGCGCAGCCGCGGCACCGTGTACCCCTACGAGCTGACCGACGCGCTGGCCGGGGCGGAGGGCTCCTTCGTCGAGCACGACCTGGACGAGTCCGGGGTGCTGGTGCCGGTGGACCGGCCCAAGGGGCGCAACACCGCGGCCATCGTCGCCGGGGTGGTCAGCACGCCGACCGAGCGGCATCCGGACGGGGTTCGCAGGGTGGTGCTACTCGGCGACCCGACCAAATCGCTGGGCGCACTGTCCGAACCGGAGTGTGCGCGGGTGATCGCCGCGCTGGACCTCGCCGAGCGCATGCGGCTGCCGGTGGAGTGGTTCGCGCTGTCCGCAGGCGCCCGGATCTCGATGGACTCCGGCACCGAGAACATGGACTGGGTGGCGGCCGCGCTGAAGCGGATCGTGCAGTTCACCCAGGACGGCGGCGAGATCAACGTGGTGGTCGCCGGGATCAACGTCGGCGCCCAGCCGTACTGGAACGCCGAGGCCACCATGCTCATGCACACCAAGGGAATCCTGGTGATGACCCCGGACTCGGCCATGGTGCTGACCGGAAAGCAGGCACTGGACTTCTCCGGCGGGGTCTCGGCCGAGGACAACTACGGCATCGGCGGCTACGACCGGGTGATGGGGCCGAACGGGCAGGCGCAGTACTGGGCGCCGAACCTGTTCGCCGCCCGCGAGGTGCTGATGGCGCACTACGAGCACACCTACATCGCGCCGGGCGAACCCGGCCCGCGCCAGGCAGGCACCACCGACCCGCACGACCGGGACATCTCCGGGTACCCGCACGATCTCGCCGGCAGCGACTTCACCACGGTGGGTCAGATCTTCTCGGCCGAGTCCAACCCGGACCGCAAGAAGTCCTTCGACATCCGCACCGTGCTGCGCTCGGTGTCCGATCAGGACCATCCGGTGCTGGAACGGTGGGCAGGGATGGCCGATGCGGATACCGCGGTGGTGCAGGACGCACATCTGGGCGGCAGGCCGGTGTGCCTGCTCGGCATCGAGTCGAAGTCCGTGCCCCGGCGCGGTTTCCCGCCCACCGACGGCCCGGACACCTACACCTCGGGCACGCTGTTCCCGCTGTCCTCGAAGAAGGCCGCGCGGGCGATCAACGCGGCCAGCGGCAACCGCCCGCTCGTCGTGCTGGCGAACCTGTCCGGCTTCGACGGCTCGCCGGAGTCGTTGCGCAAGCTACAGCTGGAGTACGGCGCCGAGATCGGCAGGGCGATCGTGAACTTCGAGGGCCCGATCGTGTTCTGCGTCATCTCCCGCTATCACGGCGGCGCGTTCGTGGTGTTCTCCAAGGCGCTCAACCCGAACATGACGGTGCTGGCGGTGGAGGGCTCCTTCGCCTCGGTGATCGGTGGTGCCCCCGCGGCCGCGGTGGTCTTCGCCGGTGACGTCAACCAGCGGACGGCGAACGACGAGCGGGTGCGCGAACTCGAGGAGCGGGTGGCCGAGGCGAGCGGTGCCGAGCGGGTCACGCTGAACGCGCGGCTGGCCGATGTCCGTGCCTCGGTGCGTGCGGAGAAGCTCGGCGAGGTGGCGGCCGAGTTCGACCGGGTGCACAGCGTGCAGCGGGCCGTGGACGTCGGCTCGGTGGACGCCATCGTGCGACCAGGGGAACTGCGGCCACGGATCATCGAGGCGATCGAGCGTACCGGCTGAGGCCCGAGCTAGTGCCGTGAGCTGTAGGTGACCAGTGACCGGGTGTCGGTGCGCGCGCCCGCCGCGTCGAAGCAGATGACGTTGCGCAGGTAGGCGTTCCCGCCGTGGTTCAGCCACGGGTAGTTCATCCCGCAGTACTCCGGCCCGGCTCCGTACGCGGTGACCTGCACGTGATCGGCGTGCATGCCCACCTTGGGGAAGGTCACCAGGTGCATCCCGAGACCGGCGGACACGACCGTGTTCACCCCGCCCTGGGAGTTGAAGCTGGTGTCCGGCGGGGCGAAGCCGAGGGTGTTCCACAGGTAGGCGAACGCCTTCGGCGGGCTCACCGCGCCGTACACCGACCGCTTCAGGTGGTAGCTCAGCGTCCAGCGGACGTCCAGCGGGTTGCTCGCCGCGTCCACGCAGCGCACGGTGGCCAGCTGGCCCGCGGCCGCGGGCTGCCACCGGGCCACCTTGCAGCGTGCGCCCTGCTGGGACTCCACGGCGGTGGCCTGGAGGTTGCCCGCGTGCGCGGCGAGGCCGAGACCGGGCAGCTTCACCTGCCACAGGCCGGGGCCGATCTTGCCGACGCCGTTGCCCGCACCGCTGGAGTTGTACTGGGCGTGGATGGCGGCGGCCGGTCCGGCGAAGACGTAACCGTAGTCACCCGCCGGCGGGGCAGGCGCGCCGGAGCTGGCGCTGTACATGACGGTGAAACGGGAGTCCGCGGGCCCGCCGCCCGGTTTGTGGCAGCGGACGTAGACGAGTTCGTCGGCGCCGCTGTGCCCCCAGCGCATCAGCTGACACCAGGTCGGATCCGGGTTGACCGCCATCACGTGCGCCACCCCGCCGGGCCCGCCGATATGCGGCAACCGCACCCGGTAGATGCCGACCCCAAGTTGGTCCACAGTGGCCCATGATCCGGGGAAGGCGGATTTCCAGCTGCCCCACTGCCGGGAGGTGTCCGGCACGTACCCGGCGGGCGGGGTCGGGTCGTCCAGGTAGGCGAACCCCCACCGGTCCGGGACGGCCGCGGCCGCGGTACCGGCCGGGACCCCGGTGAGTACCAGCGGGACGATCAGAAAGGCGATCAGGAAACGGAGAAACGCAGGGGTGCGCATGGCAAGATCCCTTCAGCGGAACCGTAGTTTCTCACCGTAGGCCGGGTTTTCCCGCCGTCAATCGACCGAACGGCCCGTTCTCACCGCCGCCGAACAGCAAACTCGCCTACGCTCCCCGGCAAACGCATGCGCGTGGGGAGCAAACGCGTGCATGTGGGGAGCAAACACGTGCGTGTGGACGGCAAACACGATCGCGGCGGCGTGTTTGCCGTCCACGCGCACGTGTTGGCCGTCTGTGCGCACGCGTTGGCCGTTCATGCGCACGCGTTGGCCGTTCGGGGGTGTCAGGCGGCCGGGGTGAGGGCGCCGTCGCGCCGCACCAGGCGGGCGTAGTGGCCGTCGGCGGCCAGCAGGTCGGCATGCGTTCCGCGCTCGACGATCCGGCCTTGGTCCAGCACGACGATCTGGTCGGCGTCGCGAACGGTGGAAAGCCGGTGCGCAATGGTGATCGTGGTCCGGTCCGCGGAAAGGGTGGCGAGGGCCTGCTGCACAGCCCGTTCGGTCTGGGTGTCCAGTGCGCTGGTCGCCTCGTCCAGGATCAGGATCGGCGGGTCGCGCAGGATGGTGCGGGCCAGCGCGAGCCGCTGCTTCTCCCCGCCGGAGAACCGGTAACCACGCTCGCCGACCAGGGTGTCGTACCCCTCCGGCAGGCTCGCGATGTGCTCGTGGATCTGCGCGGCCTTCGCCGCGGCGACGAGTTCCTCCTCGTCGGCGTCCGGCTTGGCGAAGCGCAGGTTCTCGGCGACCGAGGCATGCAGCAGGTACGCCTCCTGGGAGACCACCCCGACCGCGCCGGAAAGGGTGGCGAAGGGGAGGTCCCGCACGTCCACCCCGTCGATCCGGACCCGGCCCGCGGTGACGTCGTACAACCTCGGCACCAGGTAGCTCAGCGTGGTCTTGCCGGAGCCGGTCTCCCCGACGATCGCCAGGCTGGTGCCCGCGGGCACGGCCAGGTCGATCCCGGCCAGCGTGCGCTCCGAATCGGGCTCGTAGGAGAATTCGACGCCCTCGAAGCGGACCTCGCCCGCGATCCGGGCCGGCCGCACCGGCCGCGGCGGTTCGGTGATGTCCACCGGCAGGTCGAGGTACTCGAAGATGCGGCTGAACAGGGCCAGCGAACTCTGCACGTCCACCCCGGTGGACAGCAGCGAGTACGCGGGCCGGAACAGCGTCTGCTGCAGGGTGACGAAGGCGACCAGGGTGCCGATGGTGATCACCGGGACCCCGGAGGCGAGGGTGAGCCCGGCCGCCCAGTAGATCAGTGCGGGCAGCGCGGCCATCACGATCTGGATGGTGGACATCCGCCACCGCCCCGCCATACTGGCCGAGACCTCCAGCCGCGCCAGCGTGGCCGACTCGGCGGTGAAGTCCTCGGTGAGCGAGCCGGACCGGCCCATGGTGCGGCCGAGCAGGATCCCGCTCACCGAGAGGGACTCCTGCACCCGGGCGGACATCGTGGCGAGCTGGCTCTGCCGCCGCGCGCTGATCCGCTTGCGTTCCGCCCCGACCCGCCTGCTCACCAGCACGAACACCGGCAGCAGCAGTAACGAGACCACGGTCAGCCGCCATTCCAGCGCGAGCATGGCCACCACGGTGGCGACCACCGTGGTGAGGTTGGAGACCAGCGAGGTCGCCGTCGAGGTGACGGTGGCCTGCATGTTGCCGATGTCGTTGGCGATCCGGGACTGGATCTCCCCGGTACGGGTGCGGGTGAAGAAGGCAAGGGACATCCGCTGCAGCCGGGCGTACACCGCCGAGCGCAGCCCGTGCATCACCGCCTGGCCGACCTGGGTGGACAGGTAGGTCTGAGCGACGTTGAACACGCTGGTGGCCACCGCGACGCCGATCATGCCGAGCACCAGCATGCTGAGCAGCCCCAGATCCCGTTGCGGGATCGCCACGTCGAGCACCTCGCGCAGCAGGAACGGGGAGATCACCGAGACCAGCGCGGACATCCCGACCAGCACGGCCACCACCAGCAGCTTGCCCCGGTGCGGGCGGAACAGGCGCAGGATGCGCCGGACCTGCGCGGGGTGCTCGGCAGCGGCGGCGGGTTCGGGCGAGGACACGGGCGGCTCCAACGGCACGCGATTACAGAGTCACCTTCATAGTTACCATGGTTCATTGTTACTGTCACTCTGTTAAGCTGAGGGCGTGGATGTCGGTGACGAGGAGGAGCGCCTCGGCGCGCTGCTCCTGCGGCTTGCCAAGAGCGCACACGTCCTGCAGCGACGCAATATGGGAGACCTCGGTCTCACTCCCGCGCAGGCGCGGGCGCTGGCCGTGCTCGGCCACTGCGATGCCCCGCCCAGGATGGCCGAGCTGGCCGAGCGCCTGCAGGTGGTCCCGCGCGCGGTGACCCCGGTGGTGGACGCGCTGGAGGAGGCGGGCCTGGTGCGGCGGGAGATCGACCCGGACAACCGGCGCTCCACCCTGGTCACCCTGACCGAGGAGGGCAGGGTGATGTGCCGCCGGTTCGGCGAGTTCCGGGCCCGCGCGGCGGGGGAGCTGTTCGCGCCGCTGGACGCCGGCGAGCGGCGCACCTTGCTGGAGCTGATGGAGAAGGTCGAGGAGTCCGGAAAAAATCTTCGGGCGGATTGTCGATCCGCGCACGCCCGGTTCGACGCGTAGGTGAAGGCATACAGCGACCACCTACGAAAGGGCGCGATCATGACCACCACCACGACCTCCAGCACGAACTCCGCCCCCACCGGGACCGCGGGCCGGACCAACACCGTGGCCACCAACGCCGTGCTGGCCGGGTTCCGGATCGTCGCGGGCTTCCTGTTCCTCTGCCACGGCCTGCAGGGCTTCGGTGCTTTCGGCGGGATCGACACCCAGGGCACCGCGGTCGCCTTCCTGGAGTGGCCCGGCTGGTGGGGCAGCCTGATCGAGCTGGTCGGCGGCGCACTGGTGGCGCTCGGCCTGTGCACCCGGCCTGCCGCGGTGCTCTGCTCCGGCGCGATGGCCTACGCCTACTTCGTCGTGCACCAGCCGACGGCCCTGTTCCCGCTGCAGAACATGGGCGAGCCCGCGGCGCTGTACTCCTGGATCTTCCTGCTGATCGCGGTGCTCGGCCCCGGCCGGTACGCCCTGGACACCCTGCTGCGGCGCCGCCGGGAGCCCGCGGCAGGCACCGGGTCCTGACCGCTACAGCGCCCAGCGCTGGGCGGGCGGCGGTTCCAGCGCCCCGGCGAGCTCGCCATCGAAGGCCGCCGCGACCTCCTCCACCGTCCACTCCTCGTGCGCCAGCACCGGCTCCTTGAGCGCGGGCTGGCGCACGATCATGAGCTTGTCCCCCACGAAGCGGATCAGCTGCCCGGTGATCCCGGCGGAGCGGTCGCTGAGCAGGTAGGTCACCAGGGGCGCGATCCGCTCCGGGGTCTGCTCGGGGGAGGAGAGCCGGTGCGCGTTCGGATCCTGCTCCATCAACGGGGTCCAGGCCAGCGGGCAGACCGCGTTCACCCGGATGCCGTGCTCGGCGAGGTCGGCGGCCCAGGAGGCGGTCATCGAGGCCACCGCACCCTTGGAAGCCGAGTAGGCCGCGGCCCCGCGTTGCCCCAGCATGGAACCGGAGCCCACGTTGACGATCACCCCGCGGCCGCGGGCGTGCATGACCCGTGCGGCTGCTGTCCCGCAGTACATCGAGCCCAGCACGTTCACCTCGATCACCGCGCGGATCCGGGCCGGGTCGTCCCGCCACGGCGGCAGGTGGTGGCCGACCGCCGCGTTGTTCACCAGCCCGTCCAGCGCGCCGAACCGGGTAACGCACTCCTCGACCAGCGCGCTCGCCTCCTCCGGATCGGCCACCGAACTGCCGTCGGCGACGGCGCGGCCGCCCGCCTCCCGGATCTGCCCGGCCACCTCCTCGGCCAGGTCCCCGCGCACGTCGTTGACCAGCACCATCGCCCCGGCCGCCGCCGCGTGCAGCGCGTACGCCCTGCCCAGCCCGCGGCCGGCACCGGTGATCAGTACCGCCTTGCCATCCAGCACATCCATGGCTCCAGTCTCGGCGGCGGGGCGGCGGGCCCGGTGGCCGAAACGGCGGGAGGGCCGTTCCCCGCGCCGAGTGGCGCCGGCATGATCAGGTGCACGCCCGGCGGGGCTGCTGGTCGGCAGGGTGGACCGGCTGCACCTTCACGTCCAGGGTGGTCTGGCCCGCCCGCTCGAAGGCGAAGGTGACCGGCACCGTGGTTCCCGCCCGCACCTTCCGGTCGAAGGAGACCAGCTCCACGTGGTACGGCAGGTGCCCGGTGACCGCCTTGCCGTCCGGGGCCGGCACCGTGCCGCCCGCCGTGAGCGGGATGGCCTCGACCTGCTCCGCCGTGCCGTCGCAGTTACGGTCCCAGCGCATCATGGCCTTCTCGGCGTACCCGCTGGTCACCTCGGCGAGCCGGTCGGGCCGCTCGGCGCTGTTGACCATCGTCAGCAGCACCCGTGCGTCCTCACCGGTCTGGTAAGCACCGTCCAGCGGCCGCTGGACGTACACATTGCGCAGTTCGACCTGGCCGACCGAGCCGTTGGTGCCGACCGTGGCGAGCTGCTCGTCCTCCAGCGGGGCCGGGTTGCCGCACGCGGTCACGGCGAGAGCCATGGCCGCGCAGGCCGCAGCTGGCCTTGCCTTGGGTAGGTCCTGCATGTCCTGGGCATACCCGGTCATGGCGGGTCGCAACCCCGTGCGATGAGGCCCTCCCCGGCGGCGGTACTCGCTGGTTGAATGGAGGGTCACCACCAGCAGAAAACGGATACCGGGACGGGAGGCACCGTGTGAGGGGCACCGGCATGCTCGGCATCGTCGGTATCCGCCCGATCGACCAGGCGGCGTACGAGGCCCTGATCGAAAGCAACTCGATGACGATGGCGGAGCTGGGCAGCGAGCTGGGACTCAGCCCGCAACGGCTGCGGCCGGTGCTGCGTGCCCTGCGGGAGCGGGGACTGGTGGTCCGGCAGCCGGGCCCACCGGAGAGCTTCGCTGCGGTCGCCCCTGAGGTGGCCCTGGAAGCGCTGTTCCTGCAGCAGGAACGCGAGCTGTCCGAGGCAAGGAAGGTCGCCGCCCAGCTGGGTGAGCGCTACCGGGAGGCGGCGAGCTGGCGGCATCCACCCGAGCTGATCGAGGTGGTGCACGGCGGCGAGGCCATCGGCAGCCGGGTCGAGCAGGTCATGCGCACCGCACGGGAGCAGGTGCGGTTTGTCGACAAGCCGCCATATGCACATCTTCCCGGTGCGCTGCATCCGGTGGAACGCGACCTCCTCGGCCGGGGCGTGCGGTTCCGGGGGATCTACGACCGCCGCGCACTGGAGGTACACGACCTGCGCGCTGACCTGGAGGCCGGGCTGTCGCTTGGCGAGGAGGCGCGGGTGGTCGCGAACGCTCCGATCAAGATGATCCTGGCGGACAACCGGCTGGGCCTGATCCCGCTGCAGTCGGAGTCGCCGACGCTGAACAGCGCGCTGATCGTGCACCCTTCGGCGCTGCTGGACGCGCTGGACGCACTGTTCGGCAACCTCTGGCAGGAGGCCGTCCCGCTGGCGCTGCCGGACGAGGACGCCATGGAAGCCGGGACGCTCTCCCCCGAGGACACCCGGCTGCTGGCACTGCTGACCACCGGGATGCCGGACCGCAGCATCGCGCGGCAGCTCGGGCTCAGCTACCGCACCTTCCAGCGCAGGCTGCACGGGCTGATGCGGGAACTCGGCGCGGAGACCCGGTTCCAGGCGGGGCTGCACGCCGCGGCGAGGGGCTGGGTGACCCTGCCCCTCGCCGAACGGCCTGCTTCGGAACTACCGGACGCCGACTGACGGCACCGCGGACGGCGGGGCCTTCAGCGAGTACGCCCGCTGCATGGTCTGGCTGACCGTGTTCCCCGAGGCGTCCCGTGCCTCGGACCGCAGCCACACGAACCCGTCGGTCTGCGCCAGCTCCGGATGCGTGACGGTCACCGCCCACTTACCGGAGCCCTGCGGGTTCGCGGTGGCTCGTTGCCAGGTCTGCCCACCGTCGGTGGAGTACGACACGCGCAGCCACATCACCGGGCTGCCCTCGGGTGCCTCCGAGTGCGAGGCCGCCGAGGTGGTGAAGGTGAAGCGGGTGTCCGCAGGCGCCTGGTTGGCGAGATCCAGCGGGAAGTCGTGCTCGAGCTGGATCAGCGGCTGGAACGAGCAGTTCGTGCCGCCGCCGTAGCAGTTGAAGCCACGCGGCGTCGTCCCGTCCGGCCGGGTGGCGGTGAAGCTCCACTCGGTTTCGGTGCGGGTGGCGTGCCGGAACAGGGCGGTGCTCACCGCACCGACCACCGGCCGGTCCGGCATCACGTCGCGTACGCGCAGGGTGTACCGGGTCGGGTCGGGCGCCAGCTCGTACACCGGGAACAGCGCGAGCGGTTCGCCCTGGTTCACCGGCTGGATCTCGCGGTCACCCTGGAACAGTTTCGTCTCGGTGATATTGAAGTGCTGGGAGTTCCCGTACGGACTGGCGAAATGCCCTGGATTCCCGTCACCCCACTGGAGCGGCGGAAGGAACTGGTCCGGATTGCCGTCACCGCCGCGGCAGCCGGAGCACAGCTGCCGCCAGCCATCAACCATATCCGGGTAGCGCGCGGGGTTGTCGGGCTGCAGCTCCACCGCCGTGCTGTGCATGGGTGCCCGGAACCAGTGCTCGTGCGGGCGGCTGGACTCGCCGGGACGGTAGACATTCTGCTGGTACATCGCCAGCTTGGCCGGCCTCCCGTTGGCACCGGTCCCGGAGAGGGTGACCGACCGGCGCCACACCGTGCGGTCGTTGCCCGGTCCGACGTACTCGGTCAGCGTCGCGGGGACCGGAACGTCGGTACCGCGCAGGAACTGCGTCTTCCACAGCCCGGTCGGGAAGGCATACCAGGTCTTCTTCGCCGACAGCCCGGACCGGTCCGCGTGATAGGTGGTCGGGATCGCGATCAGTTCGGCATGGTCGACCTGCCGTACCTGGTCGGCCGGGACGCCGTTCTCCTCAAGGTAACTGAGGTTGTACATCCGCTCCGGCTGGGGCTGCACCCGCACGGTCAGCTTCGGCTCGCCGCTTTCCAGCTCGGCCCGCAGGGCTGCGCCCTCCTCGTGGCTGAGCGAGAGATGCGGCAGTCCGGAGCCGGAAAGGCCGCTCAGCGGCAGCGCGCCCGGAGCATCTACATAGGACACCACGGCCGCGGCGCCTGCCTTCGCGGCGTGGCGGGCGACCGAACTTGCGGACTGGTAAGCCTGACCGGCCCCGACGGCATCGTCGGGCGGCGCGGGAAGCCCGACCACGACGATCTTGCCCTGCACGTCGAGACCGGTCAGGTCCTCGGCCGAGCCCGCTCCGGCGAACACCAGCGGCAGTACGTGTTCACCGGGCCACCCCTCGGCGAGGCTGGTGGCGTCGTACTCCGGGTGCAGCTGGCGGCCCTGGATGCTCGCCTGCACCATCGCGGGCCGCAGGCTGAGCGTGTCCTGCAGGGTGATCGCTCCGCGTCCGGTGGCCGCGGCGGGGGTGGCGAACACCTCCCAGTCCAGTGCTCCGGCGCCGAGTGCGACCTCGGCCATGAACGAGGGTTTGCCTGCCTGCGCCGGAATCACCCTGCGCAGCGCGACGAAGCGGTCCAGCTGTTCCAGCGGTTCGTTCCCGGTCACCCGTACCGGAACGGCTTCGGTGGCGTCCAGATGGATCTTCGTGGGGTCCTTGACCTCCACCTCGGACTTGCTCAGCGCGGACCAGCGCATGGTGGTCGCACTCCATTCCATGGCCCTGCCCAGCGCGGAGTAGGTGCCCGCTGGCAGCAGCACCCTGCCCGCCCCGTTCACCATGTCGACCTGGTGGGTGAGCCTGTCCTGGAACGGGTCGTTGCCGTGCGCCGCGCCGGAGGTGTCATCGAGGATCGTCACGGTGGCCCTGCTGGCGGGTTTGCCTTTCGAGTCGGTCACCCGCACGTCCAGCGGGAACAGCCGGGGTGCGTTGTAGGTGCTGATCGGGGTGCGGAGCACGGACTGGCCGTCGGCCGCGGTGGCGACCACGGTGCCGCCGTACACGCCGCTGTCTCCGATATCCGGGTCCACCGATACCGTGGCGGTGGCGCTGGCTCCTGGCGCGATGGTGACGTTCCGTTCGTCCAGCCGCATGGTCTCGGCCGGGGCCGGTTTGCCGTTCCAGCCCTTGGCCTCGAGGGACAGCTCCAGCGAGACCGGCCGGTCACCGGTGTTGGTGTAGGTGAGCTCCTGCGGTACCCGCGGGAGGTCGTGGCCGTTGCGCTGGTGCCTGCCGAAGTTGGCCGAAGCGGGAGCGCTGATCGGTTGCCCGGTCGCACGGGCGACGTCCAGCAGCCCGGCGCCCTGCTCGAACCACGGCAGGTCCAGGTCCTTGGCCGTGGAGACGAGGTGGTCCTTCAACCGGGCACCGGACCAGTCGGGATGCTGCTGGGCGAGAATGGCCGCGGCGCCCGCGACATGCGGGGTGGCCATGGAGGTTCCGGACCAGCGGGTGTAATGCTCGCCGATGGGCGCGCCACCGGAGGTTCCCGCCGCGCGGGCGGCGGCGATATCCACCCCCGGCGCGACCAGTTCCGGTTTGACCGCGGCATCGGTAAGCCGCGGCCCCCTGCTGCTGAACCAGGCCAGCTCGTTGTTCCGGTCCACCGCACCCACGGTGAGCGCGGCGTCGGCGCTGCCGGGAGTGGTCACGGTCCGGTTGCCGGGGCCCGAGTTGCCCGCGGCGACCACGAACAGCGTGCCGTTCTTCGCCGAAAGGGTGTTCACCAGTTCGGCCAGCGGGTCCGTGCCGTCGGTGATCCCGGCGCCGAGGCTGAGGTTGACCACATCGGCCCCGCGGTCCACTGCCCATTCCATCCCGGCCATGACCTGGGATGCCGGCCCGGTTCCCCAGCGGTCGAAGACCTTGGCCGACAGCAGCTCGGCACCGGGGGCGACACCCCGGTAGCTGCCCCCGGAGGCCTTCCCGCTGCCCGCGGCGATGGATGCGACATGCGTGCCGTGGCCATGCAAGTCGGTGTCGTCCTGCTCGTAGGTGAAGTTGGCCGATTCGGTGACCCGGCCTGCCAGGTCCGGATGGTCCGCGTCGATGCCGGTGTCCACCACGGCCACCGTGGTGCCACTACCGTCCAGCCCGCTGTCCCAGGCCGCGGGCGCGCCGACCTGTCGCGCGCTGTGGTCCAGGCTGACCCGCACGGTGCGGTCCAGCTCGAGTTCGGTGAGGCCGTGCCGCAGCTCGCCGTCCGTGCCGGGGTCGGCCGCGACCGCGGCCCAGAACTTCTCGGCCTCGGCCTTGTCCACCCGCATGCCGACCCCGCCGAGGGTGCGTACGGCGGTGTGCGGCCGGGCCGCGGGCAGGTCATCGGCCCGCGTCCGCAGGGATTCGGCGGAGAGCCTTCCGTCCTGGTCGTAGCTGGCGAGCACCGGGAGGGAGTTCGCCGTTGCGTCGGCCAGACCCTCGTCGACCAGCGCGGTGAGGTTGAACAGCTCCTCGTCCAGCACGTCGGCGTGGAGGTAGGGCAGCGCATCGGAGGGATAGACGAAGAGACCGTCGGGGGTGGTGACCGTCTCGAAGGTGACCGGAGCACGGCCGGTCCGCGGCGCCGCGTCGATGCGGGCGGCGCGGGTACCGTCCGCGTGCTCGGTGTAGGTGATCTCGTCCCCGGTCAGCAGGGTGACCCGGTGGACGGCTTCGGCAGGGGAGGCCGCCGCCAGCGGGTCGCCCGGCTCCGCCGCCGCGACCTGCGAGGGGTACACGATCGCCTGGGTGGCGAGCAGCGCGAAGGCGAGGAGGGAATGTCGGAGTCGCCTGCGGGCGGTCCGGTTATGAGGTGCGGTCATGTCGGCCTCACTCTCGTCGATCACAGGGGCAGGGGTGTGATCGAGAATGAGCTGTCCGCAGATCTGGGGAAACAGTTCCGTCGGGCGGAAAGTCGCCGATGGCGACTTCCCGCCAGCGCGGCGACGGGCCCGGGCCACCTTTCGGTGACCCGGGCCCGCTCTCGCTACGCGCTGTTCAACCAGCCAGTTCGTGCTGCCTGGATGATCAGTTCACGGCACCCAGGGTGCGCTGGTGCAGCGAGAAGTCCTGCCGGTTGTTGTCGGTGTCGATGCTCAGGATGTTCCGCGCGTTGGCGGCCTCGAGCTGAGCGGTGGTCCCGTTCTCCGCGATGGCGGGCTGGCCCTCGAGCGCGGGGCTCGCGCCGAAGGAGAACGCCACACCGTCGACCTTGAACTGGTTCTGGTCGGCGTTGACCTGCGAGTTGTAGACCGCGACGCCACCGGTGGTCGGGATGCCCTGCACGTTCAGCAGGTTGAACGGCTGCACGTAGGTCGCGTCCTGGACCAGGCTGGAGAAGTTCGGGCCGGTCAGCACGAGGAACTGGCCGACGTTGCCCATGGGCCGCAGGACGGTGCCATCGGCAACCTGGATCTCCCACTCGGTACCGACGGAGTCGTACACCTCGATCACGTAGTCACTGATGTCCAGCGGCTGGTTCGTGATGTTGCGGATCTCGATGGCCTCGTCCAGCTGGCCGTTCGGCCCGATGGCGGTCACCTCGTTCACCACGACCGTCCGGGAGGCTGCTACCTCATCCTGCGCTGCGCTCGCGGTGCCCGCGAACCCGACGGCGGTGGCGAAGCCCAGCGCCAGCGCACCGACCAAAAATCGACGCATTTCCTTTTCTCCCTTCCCGGAGAGATATGAAATACTATTATCAGACTGCGGGATGCGGAACCGCTTTTGGCTTCCGCTTGCCCGCCGTCATTTATCCTGCCGGGATCGGAGTCGTGGTCAAAAGGGGCCATTTTGCTGGTTCGGATATCCGTTGATGCGCCCGGTGTCAGTGGCTCATTCGGTTGGGGTAATACCAGGACGTGGTGCCTGGCAGGTGAAGTCCGAAAGGTTGTCATCGGTGTCGGTGCTGTTCTCGTCCCGGCCGAGGGAAAGGTGGTCGCACAATCTTGCCGCCCGGTTCTCCCGGCACGGCGTGTCGGGAGCGAAACCGAGGCCGTCGACTCGTTTCCTGCTTTGATCAAGCAACATCAGCCCGTTTCCGGCCACCGAGTCGACAACGAGGTGCGCCTCGACTGATCCGGCGAAGCCACCGCCGGTGACCACATAGTCGCCGTCGCCAGGAACGAAGCTACCGACCGGGACCACGGCTAGTTCGGTCGATCCGGTGCCGGAACAACTCCGGATCGACCACCCACCCAGGTGTACCGGGTCGGGGGAGGTGTTGTGCAGCACCACGAAGCCGGCGGGCCCAGGCAGTAGCTCGTCGATCTTCATGGGGCCCTCACCTGGGCCGACGCCGGTCGGCGTGGTCAGCGCGCATGTTACGAGTATGTTGCAGAGCAGGTTCATGGCCTGCATTCTGAACCCGCCTGCGCGGTCACGCACGGGGCCAATTGTCCCTGAAGAAAGGACCTTCGTCTGAGTGGGTCAACGCGGGATCGCGTGGATCATCTGAATTGATCTGCGACGCGATCCCGCCCCGCGGTGTTCAGTTCCGGTAGTGCGGTACCGGACTGGTGTGGGCGTTCCGGCGGGAGTGACGCTGCGCAGCGGCCGCCTTTTCCAGGTCGGTGCGCGGAAGTTCGAGCGCCAGGCTCAGCCAGGACCGCCAGTAGGGGCCGGGAATGCGTTTTCCACGTTCCCAGCGGGACACTTCTTCCCTGGTCACACTGTAGTTGCCGGATACGGTGGACAGCCGGTCAGCCAACGTGCACTGGGTCAACCCGTGTTTCCGCCTGTGCTGCAGAACTAGCTCGGAGATCGGTTCGGTGGCCTCGGCGGGAGGGTGTGCTCTTACCTCGAGCACGGCGGTGACTCCTTCCTCGGTTGGGTGGGGATGTTCTCGGTCGCTTTCCCACCATGCACCCATTTCGGCCGGCTGGACAGTCTTCGTGGCGTGGCGAAGTGGTGATACTCGGGGCACGTCAGCAATCCAGCCGCTGGCCCGGGGCGCGGGACGGTCGCCATGCGGACCCTGCCGGGCCGTGGGTGTGTGTTTTTTCACCGCGTGCTGTGCCGCGGTGGGTCGGGAGCGGATTCGTTACGGGTTTTTCGACGGGGTCATTCGAATGGCCGATCTTTCTGGTCGCTTACTTGCCCCAGCTCGGCTGCTGTTTTGCTCCGAACGGACGTTCCGCTTGCTCGCTCCGGCTTATCTTCGCAGGTAGAAAGCCCTTTGCGTGGAGGTCGGGCGGGTGGGTGTCCGGCCACCGACTCTTGTTGCCCTTGCTAGAGTGCAAATCTGGTACGGGATCAATCGGGTGCGGCGACGCGAGCGGAGAGAATCGGTCACGTGGGATTGTGTGCTGATATTCGTGATGAGAACGCCAAACCGCTGTCCACGTTCGAGCTCGTGCAGTTGCTGCTGGCACGGCTCGGTGCGCAGGACGCGGAGGGACTTGCCCGGCTGTTCGCGCCGCAGGTCGAGTGGCGGGTGACGGATCCGGCCAGTTCCCAATGGCGCAGCGGGGTGCGGACCCGGCGCGAGGTCGAGTCGTTCTTCCTGGCCACGTTCAGCGCCCTCGGGCTGGAAGGGCTCACCGTGCGCAGGCTGCTGGTGGACGGCGAGGATGCGGTGGTGCTTGGCAAGGCCAGATGGCGCACGCTGGCGACCACGGCGGTGCACGAGGCGGACTTCGTGCTGAGCGTGTCGGTGCACCGGGGCGCGGTCCATGAGTACTGGCTGATGCAGGAGGCCGTCGATCTGCCATCCGGCTCCGAACCGGTCCGGACGCGATGAGCGTGTTGGTGGAAGGCACGGGCGCCGGGAACAGACGGGCGCGGGCCGCGCGCACCCGGCGGAACCTGCTCGTCGCCGCGGCCGAGGTGTTCGAGCGGGAGGGCTTCTCCGGCGCCAACCTGCATGCGGTGTGCGACCGGGCCAAGGTGACCAAGGGCGCGTTGTACTGCCATTTCCGGTCCAAGGACGCGCTCGCCGTCGCGTTGGTCGAGCACCAGGCGCTGGAGTCGTACGCGCTGCGGGACGAGCTGTTGCGCCGTGGTCTCGGCCCGGCACAGACCCTGATCGACCTGTCCTTCGCCTTCGTGCGGCGGCTGGAAGAGGATCTGATGACCCGGATCGGCAACCGGTTGCTGCGCGAGGCGACGATTTTCGACCGCGCGGGCGCCGGTCAGGTGATCGGCTGGACCACCATCGTGCGGGACCTGCTGAAGTCGGCTGACCGCGCGGGCGAGCTGCGGCCGGGGCTGAACCTGCGCCAGGTCGCCGAGGGCATGGTCGGGGAGTTCCTCGGTCTCCAGCTGATTTCCCAGGCCCTCACCGGGCAACGGGACCTGCACGCCAGGCTGCGCAGGGCTTGGCGGGCGCAACTGCCCTCGCTGGTGCAGCCGAACGCGCTGCGCGGCCTGCGAATCGCCCCGGCGCGGTGAGCGGGCTACTTCACCAGCCGCAGCGGCGCGGACGGCTGCCCGCCCGCGGCGTTGAAGACCAGGCCGAACACCATGCCGGACAGCTCGTCCGGGGTCAGCGACAGTTCCGCTGCGATGTCCCGCATGGTCCGGCCGCTTTCCCGCAGCGTGCCGAAAACCTTGGACAGCAGCTGCGAGGTTTCGCCCGTAATGCCGGTGGGCTCCCCACTGCGGTAGCCGCGCCTGCTCAGCTCGACGCAGGCGGAGCGATACTGCCAGTCGCTGAGCATGGACAGCTCGTGTAACCGGTAGGTGAGGGCGAGCGCGGAGACCCGCCAGATCCGTTTGGCTTCGATGATCTGGTCGACCAGGGGTGCCCCCGGCATGCGGCCGCGGACACTGGCTGTTGGCATGAGGAAGGCCCCGGCGAAAGCGTTTGCCTGCTGCTCGGCTCCGGGGCCGCCGACCTCGGGCGCGCCCGCGTGCAGGACCAGGTGGGCCAGCTCGTGCGCGGCGTCGAAACGGCTGCGTTCCGGGGTTTTGCTGGTGTTCAGGAAGACGTACGGGGTACCGGCATGCCAGAAGGAGTAGGCGTCGACCTCGGCGTGCTCGGCGGCGAGGGAGAAGACGCGGACGCCGTGTGCTTCCAGCAGGTGGATGATGTTGGCAATGGGCTCGTTGCCGAGTCCCCACCGGGCACGGGTCATTTCCGCCGCGGTCTCCGGGTCCGGCCGTTCCAGCGTCGGCACATCGGCCGCGGGCAACTGGAAAGTGCGTTCCAGCCAGGTGTTGAACTCCACGGCCAGCGCCCCGACGCTCAGCGCCGAGGCCCGCCGCGCCTGGCTGAGCTTGCTGCGGGCGCGGAAGGCCACGGCGCCTTCCGGCAGCTCCGCTGTCGCCGGGGCGGTGAAGAAGGACTCCGGGAAGTCCAGCGTTTCGGCCAGTGCTCGCAGGGCACGGTCACTCGGCTGCTGCCTGCCGCGCTCGTAGTTGGTCACACTCTGCGCACTCACGCCGATCTGTCGCGCCAGCTCGGCGACGGTCAGGCCGCGCCGCTTCCTGGCCAGGCTGATTCGCTCAGGGGTAACCATGTCTCCGCAATTGTGGTGTGCCTCCGGCAACGCCCGGTGATCGGGGTCAGCGCCGGGCCACCCGCACGTCGATCGGTTCGTGGTGGTCAGCGCCGAGATCGACGATCGGCGGAAACTCGACCGGCCGCAGGCAGTAGCGGGCGGCCCAGTTGTCGATTTTCTGGTCGGCCCTGCTCGGCGCGGGCTGGGCGATCTCGTAGCGGACCCTGGTCACGCGCCCTTCCTGGTCGTGTTCGTGGAAGGTCACCAGGAACCAGGCCTTTGCCGGTTCGTGCCCTTCATCCGGCAGCCCGAGCAGGGCGTCGATCTCGGGCAGCGAATACTGGTCGCTGTCGTTGTGCGCGGTGAGGTTCTCGATCGCGGTGCCCTTCGGGTAGGTGCTCTCCAGCCGCCCACCGGGCCGCCCGGTGTGCTGGTTGCCCAGCATCACCCCGAGCAGCACACTCCCGTCCGGGCTGCGGGAGAAGGGCGCGTTCGCCGGGTTGACCGGGCGCCAGCCGTTTTCCGCGAGAACCTTGCGCAGCTCCCGCACCCGGCCCATCCAGTCCCGCAGGCCCGCGGCCGTACCAGGCTCGAACTCGTCGGCAAGCCGCCGATCCCGTACACCCGACCAGATCGCCTGCTCCAGGTACTCCCGTTTCAGGCCGAGTTCGGCGAGTCGCTCGTCGAGCTGACCGGGCCCGTCCCGTTCATCGGACATGCTGCGAGCAACCGCGGACATCGGCGCCTCCCTCGCTCGGACTTATGAAGATGGTACCGCGATCGTGGTCGCTATTTCATAAGTCAGCTCCTCGGCGTGTCGGCAAGGTGCAGCTCAGAAGGGTGGTTTGTCGTTGTCTGGGGTGAGGGGTTCGTGCAGGGGTTCGCGGGGGCTTTGGTGGATGTCTCCGTGGGGTGTGGTGATGGTGGGTATGCCGTCGATCACCTCGTATTTCCATCCCGGCAGGTCCTTCAGATGGTGGTCGCGCTCGCAGTACCCGACCAGCTCCTCCTCCCGGGTGGTGCCGCCCTTGGCCCAGTCCGTCGTGTGGTCGTTCTGGCACTGCTGCGAGGGCCGGTGGCACCCGATGCCCTGGCATTCCCGGTCTCGTACCCGCACGAACTCATCCAGTGCCGCCGGGGGCCGGTACCGCGTGCGTCCGAGGTCGGTGGGATGCCCGGTGGCCGGGTCGGTCAACAGCCGTCGCCAGACGCTGTCGGGGTGGGTGGCCAGCTCCCGCGCCAACGCCGCGGGGATGTGCCCGTGCCCGGCCAGGTATCCGGGCTGCTCGTCCAGTCCGAGTAGGGAGCTGGCGGCGAAGTAGAGGTACACCTCCGTCCGCGGCGCCCGGGTCGTGCCGTCTTCTCGGAGGGCCAAATCGGCGAACACGTCCGCCCGCAACTGCTCCAACGTGCGACTGTCCCCTTCTTTCCGCATCCGTCGGGCGGCCCGGTCACACCGCGCATAAATCGCCGTGGCCACCTCCGTCGGGAGGTCGGCCGTAAGGCTGGACACCCCATCGTCTTGGTGCACCAGTTCCAGCGACCGTTGTGCCCGCCGCGCCCGGGTGCGCCGCGCCGCCCCGTCGGGGTCGACCGCGAGTACCTGGTAGCGCACCGACCGCCGCAGGCTGGTGCGGTCTTTGCGTTCCAGTTTGTCGCCCATCCGCTCATCCACCTCGCGGGCCTGGTGGTCGGTGAGGACCGCGGTGGGTTCCACCACCGCTTTCACCTTCTCCTGGTCAATCCGGCCGTCCCGGAACGCGGCGAGGGTGTTCGGTAGCCGGGTGAGGTGCTGTCCCAGCGCCAGGGCTTCTTCGACTCGGTGCCGGGTCCAGTAGAGGCGTCCGGCGATTTCGGTCACCAGCGAGACCCGTTCGTCCCCGTCGTGGGCGAGGTCGGCCACCAGCAGCACCCGCCGCGCCTCTAATTTCGCGATCTCGCGTTCGTTGGCCTCCAAGGCGTCGAGTGTATTGAGTGCGTCTTCGGCGGGATCCGTGTGCGGATCAGAACTGTGTCTGTCCATACCCATAATTGTATCGACGGGACCGACAAGAATTCCCCGCGTGAATGACTACCCGCTGGTATTCACTCGAATGCGTGTTCGACACTGAATGCCTGCCGGGTCGGGGGACGGTGCTCGTTCCGTGGGGTGCTGGCGCTAGTAACCAGCCCTGCTAGTGGTGATGTGTGGAGCGCCAGTGCCCCGCGGCGCGCCGGAGGCGTGCTTGAAACCCAGCCACAGACTCGTCACCGGCCAACACGGTTACCTGAGCGGCCAACACAACGCGCGGGAACGGCCAAAGCGTGCGCGTGGGCGGCCAAAGCGTGCGCGGGAACGGCAAACACATGCGCGTGGGGAGCAAACACGCGGGTGGGTCAGGGGCGGCGGGGTGGGAGGGGAACGAAACCGCTGGTGCGCTCGACGTATTCGGCGTAACGCGGGCGGGTTTCGCGGAGTTGGCGTTCCAGCAAGGGTTTCCCGGTCCCGCGGGCGAGCAGCCAGGTCATCAGGATCGGGGAGAACACGGTCACCGCTCCGAGGGGATGGTGGCAGGCGAGCAGGTAAAGGCCCCACCAGACACAGGCGTCGCCGAAGTAGTTCGGGTGCCGGGTGTATCGCCACAGGCCACGGTCCAGCACCGCGCCGGCATTGGCAGGGTCCGCCTTGAACCGGCGCAGTTGCTCGTCGCCGATCGCCTCGAACAGGAAACCGAAGATCCATACCGCGACCCCGAGCCAGGCCAGCACGGTGAACCCCGAGTCCGCCGCGTACAGGGCCAGCAGCACCGGCCAGGACACCACCCACATCACGACGGCCTGGGCGAGATACACCCGCAGGAACATGTGCACCGCCGGATTCCCGCGGGCGCGGGCCAGGATGTCCCGGTAGCGCGGGTCCTCGGGCTTGCCGCGATTACGCCGGTGGATGTGCACCGACAACCGCAGCCCCCATATGACGGTCAGCGCGCAGGCGACCACACCAGGCACAGTGGACATCCCGGCGACCAGGACCGCCACCACCGCAATGGCCGCGAATCCGGCTCCCCAGGCCGAGTCGACCAGGTCGTACCGGCCGCGGCGCAGGGCCAGCAGGAAGGTGACACCGATGACGGCCAGAGCGGTGCCAAGACCGGCCGCGCCGAGGGCAAGTACCAGCACGTGATCACTACACCTTCCTGGCGAGGATCTGGTTCACGCCCATCCGGTTGTTCTCAAACGCGAGCGCCCCGCCCGCAAGGTAGAGCCGCCACACCCGCGCCTGCTCGAGGCCCGCCAGGTTCACCGCTTCGGGCCATTGTTGTTCCAATGTGGCCGCCCAGGCCCGTACCGTCCGGACGTAGTGCTCGCGCATGGCCTCCACCCCCCGTATCTCGAATCCGGCTCGCTCGAGATGGTCGAGCGTCCGGCTCACCGGCACCATGCTCATATCCGGTGCGATGTAGGACTCGATGAACGCGCCGCCACCCGGTGCCGGACCGGGGCGGGACATCTGCTGCAACAGCAGGGACCCCTGTGGGCGCAGCATCCGGTGCAGGGTCGCGGCGTACATTGGGTAGTTGGCCGCCCCGACGTGCTCGCCCATCTCGATCGAGGCGACCGCGTCGTAGCGGTCACCATCCAGGTCCCGGTAGTCCGTCAGGTGTACCTCCACCCGGTCGGCCAGACCGAGCTCGCCTGCCCGGCGCCGAGCGTACTCGGCCTGCCGCGCCGACAGGGTCACCCCGGTCGCCCGCACGCCATGGTGCTCGGCCGCGTAGCAGATCAGCGAGCCCCAGCCGCAGCCGACGTCCAGCAGGCGCATCCCCTCGGTGAGGCCCAGTTTGCGGCAGACCAGCTCGAGCTTGTCATCCTGCGCGTTGGCGACGGTGTAGCTGGGGTCGTCCGAGGTCCAGTATCCGCTGGAATAGGCCAGCCGCGGGTCCAGCAGGAACTCGTAGAACTCGTTCCCCGCGTCGTAGTGGTGGGCGATCACCGCGCGGTCCCGCCGCCTGCTGTGCAGTACGCCGCGCGGCCGCGCTTCAGTCGTCGGCCGCCGCGGGCGCGGGCCGAGTACGCCGAGGCCGATCGCGGTGCGCAGCAGCAGTGCCCACTGCGCGGGCCCGAGCCTGCCCGGCCGCCTGGCGGTCACGTCTGCCAGTTCCCAGCATCGGCGCAGCCCCTCCGTCAGATCGCCTTCCACGTCCAGATCCCCGCGGACGAACGCCCTGGCCAGGCCGAGTTCGCCAGGCGAGTAGAGCACATGCCGCAGGGCCCTGCGGTTGCGCAGCAGCACCCTGGGCCCATCGGCCGGCCCGGCGCTGCTGCCGTCCCACGCGGTCAACCCGACCGGAAGCCCGACCCCGAACAGTTCGCGCACCACCGACTCGAGCCGTTCCGCCGCGGCACCACGCCGGTTCGCCGCCATCCGCGCCCTCCTCCGCCGGATTCGTCCTGTGCCGTATTCGGAGCCGGGTCGGGGCCGGGCTTGCCGATGTGACACAGGTCATCGAACCCATCTTTCTTCCAGGCGGCTCCGAATGGTGGTTATGCAGGTCGAGTCGAACCCGGCGGCCGTACCCGCGCTCTATGCGGCGGTCGTCGCGCACACCAGGCACACCGGGCCGTCCCGGTCGTTCCGGCACCGGCTGTACCTGTGGCTGGTCGATCTGGACGCGCTGCCGCAGCTGCCGCGCTGGTTGCGCCCGTTCGCCCGGTTCGACCCCCGTGATCATCTCGGTTCGCCCGCGCGCACGATCCGGCAGAACCTGGGGGACTGGCTGGCCGAGCACGGGATCGACCTGGCAGGCGGGCGGGTACTGATGCTGGCGCACGCCAGGGTCCTCGGCTACGTGTTCAACCCGCTCAGCGTGTTCTGGTGCCATCGAGCGGACGGCGAACTGGCCTGCGTGGTGGCCGAGGTGCACAACACCTACGGGGAGCGGCACTGTTACCTGCTGCACCCGGACGCGGAGGGATACGCCGCCGCGGACAAGCAGTTCTACGTCTCGCCGTTCCTGCCGGAGGAAGGCGGCTACCGGATGAAGTTGCCGGTCCCAGCGGAACGCCTACAGGTGCGGGTGCAGCTGCGCGACCGGGAACAGCCGCTGCTCACCGCGGCCGTCACCGGCAGGCGGTTCGCGGTGACCCCGCGCCGCCTGCTGGCGCTGCTGCTGCGCTGGCCGCTGGCACCGCAGCGGGTGTCGATGGGGATCCGCAGACACGGGATCGCGCTGTGGCTGCGCAGGGCCCCGTTCTTCCGCCACCCGGAGCGCGCGTCCCGTGGCGGGTTCCGATGACCCCGGCTGCGCCCGGACCAGGTTCAGGTAAACAATCGAACCGCTGCGCGCAGCGAGTTCCGGTACCACGAGGAGGCGGCGATGCGAGAACCCACCGGCCCGGGTGACGGGCGGGAGGAGTGGGGGCCCGTGCCTGCCGTGGAATCGGCACCCACCGCGGAACAACTGCTCGCCGAGGTGGCCAAGGGCGATGACAGCGCGTTCGACCGGCTCTACGACCTGGTGGCCGGGCCGGTGTTCGGGGTGATCCGGCAGGTACTGCGCGATGCGGCGCAGTCCGAGGAGGTCGCACAGGAGGTGCTGGTCGAGGTCTGGCGGACGGCGACCAGGTACCGGGCGGACCGGGGCAGCGCGATGACCTGGGTGCTGACCCTCGCGCACCGCCGTGCGGTGGACCGGGTCCGCTCGGCCCAGGCTTCCAGCGACCGGGAGAACAGGGTGCACTCCAGGGACACCGGGCGCCCGTTCGACGAGGTCGCCGAGACGGTCGCCTCCCGGCTGGAGCAGCAGCAGGTCCGCAGATGCATGTCCACGCTCACCGAACTGCAACGCGAGTCGGTGGCGCTGACCTACTACCGCGGCTACAGCTGCCGGGAGGCCGCGGAACTGCTCGGCACACCGCTGCCGACGGTGAAGACCAGGCTTCGGGACGGCTTGATCAGGCTGCGGGACTGCCTGGGGGTGGGATCATGAGCACGCATATGAGTGCGCTGACCGGCGCGTACGCCGTGGACGCCCTCACCGGCGAGGAACGGGCCGAGTTCGAGCGGCACCTCGCCGAGTGCGCGGATTGCGCGCGGGAGGTCCGCGAGCTGCGGGCGGCGGCTGGCAAGCTCGGTATGGCGGCGGCGAGCACGCCGCCGGAAGGGCTCAAGCGCCGGGTGCTGGCGGAGATCGCCAGGACCCGCCAGGAACCGCCGGAGACCGGGGAGGAGCCGGAAACCGGTGCCGAGGGCGGGGCCGAGGTGGTGCCGCTGTCCCGCGGGCGGCGCTGGGCCACCCGGTTCGCGGCGGCGGCCGCGGTCGTCGGGCTCGCGCTGGCCGGGACCTTCGGCACCATCGCGTGGCAGAACCAGCAGGAGCTGGAGAGCACGCAGGAACGCATGGCGGGGGCGGCCGCGCGGGGCGCCGAGATGGCGGAGCTGCTGTCCGCCCCGGACGCCCGGCTGATCACCGCATCCGGCGAGGGCGGGCTGACCGCGACGACGGTGGTGTCCGCGCAGCTCGGCAAGGCCATGTTCATGGGAGATGACATCGCCCCGCTGCCGGAGGACCGGACCTACCAGCTGTGGTTCATCAAGTCGGGGCCGGAGTACGTTTCCGCCGGGGTGCTGGAGCGGTCCACGGGCGGGCGGACCACCCCGGTGGTGGCGGCGATCCCGGAGGGCACCGCGGGGATGGGCGTCACCGTGGAGCCCGCGGGTGGCTCGGCGCAGCCCACGACCGACCCGGTGCTGAAAATGACCATGCCCGCCTGACCAAACCAATACTGCTCCGGCTCCGAATAGCGGACATGGGAACCGGAACTCGGGCTATCGCAATCGGCCGGACGGCGGCGGCACTGATCGGAGTGCTCGCCGCCGTCGCGGCACTCGCTGCGGGGCATCTGATCGCGGGGTTACTGGAACCGAACTCCAGCCCGTACCTCGCGGTGGGGAACACCGCGATCGACCTCACGCCGGAACCGGTGAAGGCATTCGCCATCGAGCAGTTCGGCGAGCAGGACAAGCTCGTGCTGCTGCTCGGGATGGGTGTGGTCATCCTGCTGCTGGCAGCGGTGGCCGGGTTGCTCTCCCGCCGGAGTCCGGTGCCCGGCTTGGTCGTCATCGGCGTGTTCGGCGCCGCCGGCACCGCCGCCGCGCTGGCCCGCCCCACGCTCGGCGTGCTCGGTCTGGTAGCCCCTGTTGTCGCGGCGCTCGCCGGTCTGGCCACGTTCTGGTGGCTGCACCACAAGGCGCCGCGGCCCGAGGTCGCCGCTGACGAGGACGCCGATCCGGCGAACTCGTCCGGCGGTTCCGGGCGACGCCGGTTCCTCATCTCCTCCGCGGCGGTGACGGCCGGCGTCGCCGCCTCCGGTGCGGTGGGCCAGCTGCTGATCGGAAACCAGGGTGCGGAACAGTCCCGGCGGGCGATCGGCAGGATCGTCCCCGCGCGGAAGGCGCCGGCGATCCCGGCCGGCGCCGACTTCAGCGGGGCGGGCACCCCGCCGTTCCTCACCCCGAACCCGGACTTCTACCGCGTGGACACCGCGCTCCGGGTACCGCAGCTGCCTGCCGAGGAGTACCGGCTGCGGGTGCACGGCATGGTCGAACGCGAGCTGGTCCTGAGTTACCAGGACCTGCTGAGCAGGCGGCTGGTGGAGAAGACCATCACCATGACCTGTGTTTCCAACCCGGTCGGCGGGCCCTATGTGTCCACATCGAACTTCACCGGGGTGCCGATCAGGGAGATCCTGAACGAGGCGGGGGTGCGACCGGGTGCCGAGCAGGTGTTCAGCACCAGCGTGGACGGCTATACCGCGGGCACCCCGGTCGAGGTGCTGCTGGAGGAGGACCGGGACGCGCTGATCGCGCTGGGCATGAACGGCGAGCCGCTGCCGCTGGAGCACGGCTTCCCGGTCCGGATGGTCACCCCCGGACTGTACGGCTACCTCTCGGCGACAAAGTGGCTGGTGGACCTGGAACTGACCACCTTCGACAAGGTCACCTACTGGGAGGAACGCGGCTGGGCCGAGCGGGCCCCGATCAAGACCCAGTCCCGGATCGACCGGCCCGGTGCCTTCCAGCAGCTGCCCGCTGGGAAGACCACCGCCGCGGGTATCGCCTGGGCCCAGACCACCGGGATCGAGCGGGTCGAGGTCCGGGTCGACAGTGGACCCTGGCAGAAGGCCGAACTGTCCACTCAGGTCGATGCGAACACCTGGCGGATGTGGCGGATCGAGCTCGATCTCGCGCCCGGCGGGCACAACATCGAATGCCGGGCCACGGACCGCTCCGGATACACACAGACGAGTGACCGGGTGCCGCCGATTCCGGACGGCGCCACCGGGTGGCATTCCATCTTCTGCACCGCGCAATAGGCGCGGGCGGGGATCGCCCGATTTTTTCTCCGTTCCGACCAATCCCCGGCGACAGTCGCGCCGAATAACCCATGGAACCGCCGATAACGGCAGCTATCGAGGAGGAACAACCCCATGCACGTTCGTAAGAACCGTCTTGCCGCCACCGGCGCTCTCGCCGCGATGGCGCTGCTGCTCTCCGCATGTGGCGGTGACGATCAGGCGGCCGACTCCGGCTCCGGGCAGGAGACCGAGACCCAGTCCTCGGCCGCGCCGACCAGTGAGACCTCCACCTCGGAGATGGGCAACGGGATGACCACCGCGGACGATGTCTACGGACCCGGTTGTGCGCAGGTCCCGACCGACCCGAACAACGAGGGCTCGGTGCAGGGCATGATCGACGACCCGGTGGGCACCGCGGCCAGCAACAACCCGCTGCTCACCAGCCTCACCAAGGCGGTCAAGACCGCGGGGCTGGTGGACACGTTGAACAAGGCGGACGCCGAGTACACCGTGTTCGCCCCGGCCGACCCGGCGTTCGAAGCGCTTCCGCAGGAGACGCTGAACGCGCTGCTGACCGACGAGTCGAAGAAGCAGCAGCTGACCGACATCCTGACCTACCACGTGGTTCCGAAGCGGATGGACGCTCAGGGCGTGGTCGATGCCGGCTCGCTGGAGACGGTCCAGGGCGGCAGCCTCACCGTCGAGGGCTCCGGCCAGGACTTCACCGTGAACGGGGCGAAGGTGCTGTGCGGCAACGTGCCCACCGCGAACGCCACCGTGTTCGTGATCGACAAGGTGATGATGCCGGAGAGCTGATCCGCTCCCGCGGGAACGGGACGCCCCTACTGCTTCAGGGGCGTCCCGTTTTCGTGCCGGACCGAGCCGCCCAGCGGCGGCGTGAACGTGGCTTTCCGGACGTCAGATGACCCAAAAGTGCCGTTCGCGACATCTGACGTCCCAAAAGTGGCGTTCAGGGCTTTTCAGGAGGGGGAGGGGGCCAGTTCGGTTTCTTCCTCGGGCAGGGGGGTCAGCGCGGGTTCGCCCTCCTTGAGCAGGTCCTGCGCCTTGCGCACGCGCAGGCGGGCCTGCTCCCTGATCTCGGTGAGCCGTTCCACCTGCTCGGTCGCCTCGGTGGTGCGGCGCTCGGCCTCGGCGGTGGCCTCGTCCACCCGCCGCTTGGCCTCCGTGGCCGCCTCGTCCAGCCTGCGCTTCGCCTCGGCGATCGCCTCGGAGATCCGCCGCTCGGCCTGGTTCTTGCTGGCGGTCTGCTGGTCGGCGATGTGCTTTTCCAGTGCCGCCTGCTCCGCGGCCATCTTCGCCTCGAAGTCGCGCTCGATGGCCCTGCGTTTGCGCTCGGCCTCCTGGTCGAGCTGTTCGCGCCTGCGCGCGGCCTCGGTGGTCAGCCGCTCCACCTCGGCCCTGGTCTCCTCCAGTGCGGCCTGGTGCTCGTTGTCCATGGCCTCGGCATGCGACTCCAGCTCGCCGAGCAGCTTCGCGTAGCGCTCGCGCAGCTTCTTCGACGCCTCGCCTGCCTTGGCCCAGTGCTCCTCGGCGGCCGTCTCGGCGCGGGTCACGATCTCCTCGGCCCTGGTGTTCGCCAGTTCCGCGGTGCGCTGCATCCGCTCGTCCAGGTCCTCCAGCCGCTCCGGCGGCTTGAGCAGCTCATCCACCCTGGTACGCAGCTTGGCCAGCTCGCGGCGCGCGTTCTCCAGTTCCCGGGACAGGGTGCTCGCCTGCGCCATCGCCGAATCACGATCGCTCAGCAGCCGTCGTAGCTGATCTTCCAGGTACTCGACGTACTGCCTAACCTGATTACGGTCGAAGCCATGCCACACCTGGTCGAATTCCCGACGCAACGGCATGAGCCCACTGTCTCGCTCGGACGCCATACCCCGACGTTACCCGCGTACCGCGTGTCATTCCCGTCAGGCACAGGTGTAACCGGGCGTGTCGATGATTACCAGTGGAAGCCCCGGGTGAGCCGCGCCAGCGCGCTCGCCGCCCGGGAAAGGTGCCGTTCGCCGCGCCCGATCTTGATCTCACCGGAGCCGCCTGCGGCCGCGGAGTCCGGGAAGATCCGGAAACCCTGGTATGCCACCGCGTCGGTGAGCCCGGGGGTGAGCGCATAGGCGAACTGGATGAGTTGCCCGATCGGGGTACCGATGTGCTTCGGCCGCTCCTTCAGCGCGGTGACCACCATCTGGGCCGCCTGTTCGGGTGATTTCGTCGGGAATGCGTCGTAGAACTTCGTCGGCCGGATCATCGGGGTGCGCACCAGCGGCATATGGATCGTGGTGAAGGTGATCCCGTCGCCGTGGGTCTCGGTGGCGGCGATCCGGGCGAAGTAGTCGAGCGCGGCCTTGGAGGCGACGTAGGCGGAGAACCGCGGGGCGATGCCCTGCACCCCGATCGAGGAGACGTTCACGATGTGCCCGAACTTGCGCTCGGACATATGCGGCAGCAGCGCGAGGATCAGCCGCACCGCACCGAAGTAGTTGATCGCCATCGCCCGCTCGTAGTCATGGAAGCGGTCGTAGGACAGCCTGATCGACCTGCGGATCGAGCGGCCGGCGTTGTTCACCAGCATGTCCACCCGCCCGTGCTCGGTCAGCATGGCCTCGACCGCCTTGCGCACCGAGTCCTCGTCGGTGAGGTCGGCCGGGTACACCGCCGCCTGCCCGCCCGCGGCGGCGATCTCGTCCCGCACCTCCTCCAGCTCGGCCCGCCTGCGCGCGACCAGCAGCGGGACCCCACCCTCGGCCGCCACCGCCAGCGCGGTCGCCCTGCCGATACCGGAGGAGGCCCCGGTGACCACCACGCGGCGGCCGTCCAGCTCGCCCCGTGGGCCGTGCTTGCGGGCGCGGAAGGGGTCGAGATGCTCCCGCCAGTACCGCCACAGCACCGGTGCGTAGTCGGCCAGGCGCGGGACGTCCACCCCCGACCCGGCCAGTGCCCTGCGGGTGGCCGCGGAGGAGAACACCGAGGGGAAGGTCATGGTCTCCAGCAGCACCGGTGGGATGCCGAGTCGCTCCAGCACGGCGTCCCTGGCGATGGTGACCCCGGGAACGTGCTCGGTCAGCCGGAGCAGCCCGGTGATCCCCCTGGACAGCCGCTGGTCCAGCTCCAGGTCGATGGTCGGGGCTCCGGCCGCGCGGGCGAACGCGTTGTACACCTCGGTCACCGGCTGCGGCTCCGGATTGACCAGGTGGAAGGTCCGGCCGTCCAGGCCGTCCCGGCTCGCCAGCTCCACCAGCGCCGCGGCCACGTAGTCCACCGGCACCAGGTTGGTGTCGCCGATATCCGGCCCGACCAGTGGCAGGTTGGGCAGGGCGGTCAGCTTGCCGATGGCGGGGAACAGGTAGTACGGGCCGTCCACCTTGTCCATCTCGCCGGTGGCCGAATGCCCGACCACCACCGCGGGCCGGTACACCCGCCACGGCACCTCATGCTGCTCGCGGACCAGCCGCTCGGCCTCGAACTTGGTGCGGTGGTACGGGGTGATCAGCCGCTGGCCCGCGTCGAACATCTCCTCGGTGAACACGCCGGGGTAGTCCCCGGCCACGGCGACCGAGGACACGTGGTGCAGGCAGCCCGCACCCAGCTCGGCCGCGAGCTCGAGGACGTGCCGGGTGCCCTGCACGTTGGCGGTGATGTTGGCTTCCTCGTCCGCCGTGAGGTCGTAGAGCGCGGCCAGGTGCACCAGGTGGTCGACCGTGCCGCGCAGCTGTGCCCTCGCCTGCTCGTCCAAGCCAAGGTGCGGCTCGGTGAGGTCGCCGGTGAGCAGGGTGACCCGCTCCGGGTGCGGCCAGGCGGCGACCATGGCGGCGAGGCGGTCCCTGGAGGCCGCGCGCACCAGCAGGGTCACCCGCTCGGTGTCCGGCCTGGCCAGCAACAGCTGGGTGACATGCCTGCCGATCAACCCGGTCGCGCCGGTCACCAGATAATGCGCCATACGTGCCATTGTGTCCCACCTCACCTCGCGGCCGGCTCAGGCGGGTTCGGCGATGACCACGCGGTTCTCCGCGTAGCCGGTGGAGCCGCCGATCCAGCGGCCACCGCAGGTCACCAGGACGATCCGGTGCTTGCCGTACTGGCTGAACAGCTCGTCCGCCCGCCGCGGCAGCTCGTTCTTGCCCAGTGTGATCACCTGGGTGATGCGGTAGGTCCAGGTCTTGCCGTCCTCGTCGGACACGGTGACCCGCTCGTGTACCTGGGCGTTCCACAACTCGGCGAACGGGCCCACCTGCCCGCGCCAGTTGACATGGCCGGCGAACAGGCTGGCCCCGCCTGGCGCGCCGAGGCCGACGCCCCACCAGCTGGCCTCGTCCAGGTTCTCCGGGATCGGCAGCACCGCGTTCGGGCCGACGACCTGCTCGCGCACCAGCCGGGCCGTGCCGCCGTCGGGCAGCCGGATGGTCCCTGGCTGCTGCCCAGCCGCCACGGCCGGTGCCGCCGGGGACGCGGGCGCGGCGGCCTGGTCGGGCGCGGCGTCACCGGGTTCCGCTGGCTCCGCCGCCGGGCTGGTGGTCGCGGCGCCGGGCTCCTTCGCATCGTCATCGGCGCCGGTGCCCGCACCGTCAGCCGCCACGGTGGTCACCCCGGCGGCCGGCCGCGCGCTGCCCGCGACGACCTCGGCCGTTGGCAGCGGCGGCAGCACCAGCGCACCCGCCACGGCCAGCTCCACGGCCAGCAGGCTGGCCACGCCGAGCAGGTAGGCGGTGACCAGCCGGTGCCGGTTCGGGGACGTGGGCCGCACGGGTATCAGTTCCGGTTGCCGAACCGCCGCCTGGCCATCCAGCCCACGAGCAGCGATCCGAGCACCGCCAGCGCCCCGAGGCCGGCGAAGGCCCCGGTGGG
Source organism: Amycolatopsis aidingensis (assembly GCF_018885265.1). Lineage (GTDB taxonomy): Bacteria > Actinomycetota > Actinomycetes > Mycobacteriales > Pseudonocardiaceae > Amycolatopsis > Amycolatopsis aidingensis. The sequence continues at coordinate 6,228,901 of NZ_CP076538.1, read as the reverse complement.
CAGGCCGGCGATGGTGGCGCTGCTGGTGACGGTGGTCGCGTCGGTGCCTGCCGGGATGGTCTTCGGCACCTCGTTCGGGGCGTTGGCCAGTTCCAGGGTGAGGGTCTGTCCCGGTTCCAGCTTCCCGCAGGCCGCGGGCGGCTCGGCCGGGTTGAAGGCCTGGTCGTACCCGGCAGGCGGGCTCACCTCGACCACGCAGACCTCCTGCGGGGTGCGCAGGTTCTGCACCGTGGCCGTGCCGTCCTCGCCCTCGGTGGTGAGTACAAGCGGCTCGCCGTCCGGGCCGGTGAGCGGCTGGTCGTCCTGCCCGACGGCGGGTGCGGTCCGGTCCGCGGCGGTCAGCCGCAGCCGGGCGCCGGGGAGGCCTGCCCCGCTGTCGGCGTCCTGCTTGGCGACCCGCACCGCCCCCGGCTGGGTGCGGGCGGAGGTCACGCCCTCGGCGGTCAGCTCGCGCTCACCCCCGGTGGACACCACCCGCTGGGTGTCGGCCTGCACCGGCTCGCGCACGTAGGGCCGGTGGGCAGGTGCGGAGAGGGTGGCCACCAGTTTCGGCCGAGGTCCGGTCGGGGTGACCCGCAGCACGGCCTCGCCCTGTTCGTTCGTGGTGACCGTCCGCGTGGTCCCGGCCTCGGCTGAGCCGACCTGCTCCGCCCGCGGTTCGGTTTCGCCGGTTTCGCCCTTGTCCTCCGCCTCGTCTTCGGCCGTGGTCGCGTCGGTGAGCCGCACCGTGATCGGGACGTCCGCGATCCCGGTGTCCTTGGCCCCGCGCACGGTGATGGTCCACTCGGCCGGGGTGCCGATGGTCTGCTCGCCCTCGGCCGGGGTCACCGAGGCCGACCACGGCCCCCGGTTGGCTTCCGCATCGGCCTCCAGCCGTTCCACCGCACGTTGCGCGCCGGCCGGGAGCTCGCCGAACCGGTCCTCCACCGCGTAGCCGATGTCCTCGAAGCTCTTGTTCCGGTTCAGGTCGTCGTGGCCCGGCCGGGGCGCCGCGGTCCAGGAGTGCAGCAGGTGCGCGAGCGCGGCCGCCTCGTCGGGGTCCTTGGTGTCGCCGTAGCGCAGCAGCAGGTAGGAGATGTTCGCCGCATGGTCCTCGGCCAGCGGCTCACCCCATTTGGTCAGCAGCTCGTCGCCCGGCTCGTACTGCTCGTCGGTATCCGGTGCCTTGAGTGCGAAGGAGACGCAGAACACCTGCTCGCCGCCGACGCGGTAGGAGCCTGCCCAGTCGTAGGGTCGATCCCGCCCGCCGTAGGGCTGACCAGGCTCGAGCCGGTGCCCGATCCCCTCCTCGACCTCGGCCGCGGCGGGCTGCGCCATGGTGACAACGGAAAGTGCGCCGAGCAGCGTGGCCACGCCGAGGCCCAGCGCTCTTCGGTACCGGCCGGTCCTGCGTCGGGTGTCACCCATATCGTGCTGACTCCTTGCCGGTTACGATCCGGACACGCCAGGTGAGCTTCACCCGGACGGGCGTAGCAAGGCAATAGGCCAGTGGGCTGATGTGCGGTCGGCGGTCGTCCTGTCCGCCGTGGACCTGGGAGTTCCACGGGGGTGGGCCCGCCCTCTCCCGGTGTGAGTAAAGTTGCCTTTACCGACGGGAACCGGCCGGGACGTGCGGTCGTTCAACCCAGTAGCAAGTGCCAGGAGATCCAGGAGGATCAGGTGCGTACCTCAAGCAACCCTGCTTTCCGCAATCTGCCGACGGGCGGTGCGGCGTACGGCCAGTACGGACCGGCGGTCGGTTTCAACCAACCGCAGGGCGGCGGGCCGGGCTACGGAGCACCGCAGGCTCCCGCCGACTCCGCTGACCGGCCGATGACCGTGGACGACGTGGTGATCAAGACCGGGATGAGTCTCGGTACCGCGTTGATCACCGGGATCGTCACCGCCATCTGGGCGCAGGGCCAGATCGCGGCCGGCAGCTCGGGCGCGGTGTTCGGCGCCGTCATCGGCGGGATGCTGGTCGGCCTCGGGCTGGCCCTGTTCATCACCTTCAAGCAGAAGGCCAGCGGCCCGCTGACCCTGGCCTACTCGGCGGTCGAGGGTGTGTTCCTCGGCGCCATCACCGGCGTGTTCGAACTTCTCTATCCCGGCATCGGCCTGCAGGCCATCGCGGGCACGGCGGGTGTGTTCGCGGTGATGCTGGTGGTCTACAAGACCGGAGCCGTCAAGGTCACGCCGAAGCTGACCAAGTGGATCATCGGCGCGATGGGCGGCGCGCTCATCCTGATGCTGTCCAACCTCGTGCTCGGCATGTTCGGCGTGAACATGGGCCTGCGCGACGGCAGCACGCTGGCGATCATCTTCAGCCTCGTCGTGATCGGTATCGCGGCGTTCAGCTTCCTGCTCGACTTCGACATGGCCGACCGGATGATCCGGGAGGGGATGCCGTCCAAGTGGGCCTGGTTCGCCGCCTTCGGGCTGATGACCACCCTGGTCTGGCTGTACCTCGAGATCCTGCGGCTGCTGTCGTACCTGCAGGGGGAGTAGCCGCTCCTGGCACGACCACGAGGCGCCCGGCCCACCGGCCGGGCGCCTTTGTCGTGTTGCTGCCGTAGGGTGCACGCGCGCATGCCGTCACCCGTTCGTGGGGGTGCCGACGGGATGTTCGGAACGACCGTGTTGGATGTCCGGGTAGCGCACGTGAGATTTCTGTGAGGTTTTTCCGTGAGTGTTCCGCCACCACCCGGTCCGCACGGCCCCTACCCGGGCGGCGAGCAGCCCGGCTATGGCCAGGGGCCGGGGCCGCAGCCCGGACACGGACCACCGCCGGGACCGCCGCCCGGCGGGTACCCCCAGCAGCCCCCGCCCGGGGGCTATCCCCAGCAGCCCGGCTGGCAGCAGCAGCCACCACCCGCGGGGCAGCAGCCCGGCTACGGCGGTTTCCCGCCAGCGCCGCCGCCCCAGTACCCGCAGCAGGTTCCGCAGCAGCCCTCGGGCCGGAACCCGAAGAAGTGGCTGCGGATCGCGGTGCCGATCGTCGTCGCGGTGCTCGTCGGCACCTTCGGGATCCTGCGGTCGATCGGCTCGCCGGAGGAGGCCGAGGCTGGGGACTGCCTCGCCATCGCCGAGTTCTCCGACGACTCCGACGCGGAGACCGTCGAGTGCACGGACCCGTCGGCGAACGTCCAGGTCGCGGTCAAGCTGGACGATGCCGATGGCCAGTGCCCTGGGGAGAACTACGACCAGCTGGTGATGGAGGGCGGAGCCAGTTTCAAGCTCTGCCTGATGCTGCACGTCTCCGAGGGCGAATGCCTGACCAACCTGGACCGCTCCACCACCAAGGGTTACGAGACCGTCCCCTGCGCCGACCCCGCAGCGCAGGCCGAGGTGCTCAAGATCGTCGAAGGTGACCCGGACGCGAAGGACGCCTGCGCACAGGCGGGCGGCGGCGTGCTGGGCTACCCCGAGCCCCCGCGCAGCATCTGCCTGCGGGCCCCGCAGAACGCCTGAGCCCCGCCCCGCCCGCTGTGAGTGGCCCGTTCCCTGCGAAATTCGCAGGGAACGGGCCACTCACAGCGGTCAGCTGAGGCGTTCCAGGACCATGGCCATGCCCTGGCCGCCGCCGACGCACATGGTCTCCAGCCCCCACTGCTTGTCGTGGTGCCGCAGGGAATTGATCAACGTGGAGGTGATCCGGGCCCCGGTCATGCCGAACGGGTGTCCAACCGCGATCGCGCCGCCGTTCACGTTCAGCCGGTCCAGGTCGATGCCGAGGTCCCGGTAGGAAGGGATGACCTGCGCCGCGAACGCCTCGTTGATCTCCACCAGGTCGATGTCGCCGATGGACATCCCGGCCCTGGCCAGCGCCTGCCGGGAGGCCTCCACCGGGCCGTAGCCCATGATCTCAGGGGACAGCCCGGTCACCCCGGTGGACACGATCCGCGCCAGTGGGGTGATCCCGAGCTCCTTCGCCTTGGTGTCGGACATGATCACCAGGGCGGCCGCACCGTCGTTCAGCGGGCAGCAGTTGCCAGCGGTGATCCGGCCGTCCGGGCGGAACACCGGCTTCAGCCCGGCGACGCCCTCCAGTGTGACTCCGGCGCGCGGGCCGTCGTCCTTGGCGACCGTGCTGCCGTCCGGCAGGGTCACCGGGGTGATGTCCTTGGCCCAGAAACCGTCGGCGATGGCCTGCTCGGCGAGGTTCTGCGAGCGCACCCCGAACTCGTCCATCTCCTCCCTGGACACGCCCTTCAACCGGGCCAGGTTCTCCGCGGTCTGGCCCATCGCGATGTAGGCGTCCGGCAGGGCGCCGTTCTCCCTCGGGTCGGTCCAGTCCGCGGCGCCCTCCTCGGCGACCCGCGCCGTGCGGGACTCGGCCTCGGCGAAGACCGGGTTGTGCGTGTCCGGCAGCGAGTCGGAGCTGCCCTTGGCGAAGCGGGACACCGCCTCCACACCCGCGGAGACGAACACGTCCCCCTCGCCTGCCTTGATCGCGTGCAGCGCCATCCGGGTGGTCTGCAGGCTGGAGGAGCAGTACCGGGTGATCGTGGTGCCGGGCAGGTGGTCGTAGCCGAGCAGCACGGCCACGATGCGGCCCATGTTGAAGCCGGACTCACCGCCCGGCAGGCCGCAGCCGAGCATCAGGTCGTCGATCTGGGCCGGATCGAGCTGCGGCACCTTGTCCAGCGCGGCGCGCACCATCTGGACCGTCAGGTCGTCCGGGCGCATTTCCGCCAGTGAGCCTTTGTTGGCCCGCCCGATCGGGGAACGGGCGGCGGACACGATGACGGCTTCGGGCATGGCGGACACTCCTTTGAGCCAGCGCGCTGTGCAGAATTCGCCCTCATACTGCCCGGTAACCGGCCATGGGCAAACCGGAACGCGACGCCCGCCACGCCGGGCGGGCGTCGCGCCGGTACGGTTCAGCCGACCGGCGTGATCCGGCCGGTGCCGCCCACCGGGTACCGCTGCGCGGTGACCAGCCCGTCCAGCCCCTCGGTGAGGTACTCCGAGAGCGCCTGCTGGTAGGTCTTGCCGACCGGGGTGAACTCGGCGTCCCCGAACGGGTAGCCGTCCCCGCCGCGGGCGGAGAAGTCGTTGGTGGCCACCGAGACCGGCGGGCCGTCCAGCACCTCGCCGTCGGCCACCAGCACCGTGCCGTCGTCCAGCACCACCTCCCGCACCCGCTCGCCAGGGGTGACGATGGTGTTGGTGCCCTCGGCAACCTCCTGCGCGGTCCTGCTGGTGTCGTAGCTGAACCTCAGCCCGGAGACCTGCATGAACGCCCCGCTGGCAGCCGGGGACGCGGCCACCCCGCGTTCCAGCAGCTGCCGCAGCGTCTGCCGGGGCACCTCGGGCAGCACCGCGACGAAGTTGGAGAACGGCGCCACCTCGTAGGTGTTCAGCTCGGTGATCTCGCCCGCGGGCAGTGTGGAGTCGTTCCGGATCCCGCCGCCGTTCTGGATGCCCACCTGCGGCGGGGTCACGCCGAACTCCTCGGCCTGCTGCCGCCCGGTCCAGGCCAGCGCGTCCGCCAGCAGGCTGCCCAGGTTGGTCTCCCTGCTGCGCACGTCCGCCCGCACCCCGTTCAGCGGGACCTCGGTGGCCGCCACCGTGGTCTCGGCCATGCCCTCGACGTACTCGGCGACCGGCTTCTCCACCTGTGCGCGTACCGCGGGGTCACCGTGCACGGCGTCCGGACCGACCCCGGAGACCCGGATCGGGCCGGACTGCCGCTCGTCCACCCGCAACACCTCGCCCTTCCAGTTGAAGGTGAGCACCAGCCTGCCGATGTACTTGTAGTCCCCGGTCGTGGTCACCACCGGGATCCGGTCGCCGTCCGCGTCCTCGGCGTACAGCGGGAAGCCGCGCTCCGCGGTGTCCCCCGGAATCAGCCGGTCGTCCTCGTCGGCGAGGATCTCCCCGCCGCCCGCGCCGATCACGGCGTCCACATCGGACAGCTGGGGGACCAGCGCAAGCTCGTTGTCGATGTCCTGCAGGTGGCTGACCAGCAGGATCTTGTCCACGCCGCGCCGGGTGAGCCGGTCGGCCAGCCCGTTCGTGATCTCCGCGAGCTCACCGCTCACCTCGACCTCGCGCGGGCTGGAGATCGCGGGCAGTTCCGGGGTGGTCAGCCCGATCACGCCGATCCGCTGCCCTGAGCTGCGCAGCACCTTGCTGGAGACGATCGTGCCGTCCTCGGTCTTCGCGCGCAGCCGCGGCTCCCCGGAGAAGTCCAGGTTCGCGCTGACGAACGGCAGCTCACCGCCGGTGCTGTCGATGAAGTCGGCGAAGGTGTCCGGGCCGAAGTCGAACTCGTGGTTGCCGATCGCGCTGGCGTCGTAGCCCATCTCCCTGGTGGCGATCCCGTCGTAGAACGGCACCCCGCTCTCCAGGCTGGCCGCGAACTCGGGGCCGGCGAGGAAGTTGTCCCCGCCGGAGAGGGTCAGCTGCCCGCGCCACAGGGCCTGCCCCGGCTTGGGCCACCCGGTGACGGCCTCCCTGCGCGCGTCCGCCAGCACCGTCTTGGCGCGGGACGGGCTGCCGTAGGGCCGCATGCCGCCGTCCACGATCGGGCCCTCGTCGGTGCCGTCCCCCTCGACGCCCAGCAGCGCCGACTCGGTGTCGTTGGTGAACAGCACGTTCAGCGTGAAGATCGGGAACCGGTCGAGGAAGCCGAAGAAACCACCGTGCCCGCCCGCGGTGGCCGGGGCGCCCCCGGAGCTCACCACCAGTACCGCGGTCATCCCGATGGCGACCGTCGCCCGCCGGGCGTACTTACCGAGGACATGTCTTGCACTCACGTGCGCTCCCACCAGCAGACTCACTCGATTGGACTACCTATCGGACGAGGCGCAGCTAACCACAGCAGGCCGGGGGCGACAATCGCGGCGAAATGACCGGTGTGAGGCAGTTCGGTGAACCGGACCGGCGGTTAGGGTGGCACCCGTGGACTACTACGAACACGTCGTTGACCTCGTGGGCGACACCCCGCTGGTCAAGCTGAACTCCCTGACCGAGGGACTCGAACCGCTGATCCTGGCGAAGGTGGAGTACCTCAACCCCGGCGGCAGCGTGAAGGACCGGATCGCGCTGCGCATGGTGGAGGCCGCGGAGGCCGCGGGCGAGCTGCGCCCCGGCGGCACCATCGTCGAGCCGACCTCCGGCAACACCGGGGTCGGCCTGGCCATGGTGGCCCAGCGCAGGGGCTACCGCTGCGTGTTCGTCTGCCCGGACAAGGTCAGCGAGGACAAGCGCAACGCACTGCGGGCCTATGGCGCCGAGGTGGTGGTCTGCCCGACGGCGGTACCGCCGGAGCACGAGGACTCCTACTACAAGGTCTCCGACCGGCTGGTGACCGAGATCGAGGGCGCCTGGAAGCCCAACCAGTACGCCAACGCGGCGAACCCGGCCAGCCACTACGAGTCGACCGGGCCGGAGATCTGGCGGCAGACCGAGGGGCGGATCACGCACTTCGTGGCCGGGGTTGGCACCGGCGGCACCATCTCCGGCACCGGCAGGTACCTCAAGGAGGCCTCGCAGGGGCGGGTGCGGGTCGTCGGGGCCGATCCGGAGGGGTCGGTGTACTCCGGCGGCACCGGACGGCCGTACCTGGTCGAGGGGGTCGGCGAGGACTTCTGGCCGGAGACCTACGACCGGGACATCGCCGACGAGATCATTCCGATCTCCGACTCGGACTCCTTCGACTACACCCGCAGGCTGGCGCGCGAGGAGGGCCTGCTGGTCGGCGGCTCCTGCGGGATGGCCGTGGCCGCCGCGCTGGAACTGGGCGCGCGCTGTGGGCCGGAGGACGTGATCGTGGTGCTGCTGCCGGACGGCGGCCGCGGATACCTGACCAAGGTGTTCAACGACGCCTGGATGTCCTCCTACGGCTTCCTCCCGCCGGACTCCAGCGGCGCCACCCTCGGGGACGTGCTGCGCCGCAAGGACGGCTCGCTGCCCGAGCTGGTGCACACCCACCCGACCGAGACGGTGGCCGAGGCGGTGACCATCCTGCGCGAGTTCGGGGTCAGCCAGATGCCGGTGGTGAACGCGGAACCGCCGGTGATGGCGGCCGAGGTCGTCGGCGCGGTGAACGAGCGGGACCTGCTGGACGCGCTGTTCACCGGGAAGGCGGCACTGGCCGACCGGCTGGACCGGCACATGTCCCCGCCGCTGCCTGCCATCGGCGCGGGTGAGCCGGTCGGCTCGGCGATGAAGGCGCTCAGCGGGGCGGACGGCGCGCTGGTGCTGATGGACGGAAAGCCCGCCGGGGTGGTCACCAGGCAGGACCTGCTGGCCTTCCTCGCCGGGAGGTGAGGTTGTTCATCGTGTGGCCTGCCAGGGGCGTTACGAGCGATCGGGTGACCGATCCGATAGCGTGTCCCCGAGCCATACGTCCAGGTCCTTGTCAAGGGGGTTCAAGACCCACATGAGTGCTCCGCAGCCACCGAACCAACCCTGGGGCGGCGAGCAGCCGTCGCAGGGCCCGCCCAGTGGCCCCCAGCCCCAGCAAGACAGCCCTTTCGGTTCGGCGGAACCGACGAACGTGGTGCAGCCGGGTCAGCAGCCCCAGCAAGGTGACCAGTTCGGTGACACCCCGGAGCCGACCCAGGTGGTGCAGCCGGGTGGCGACCCCGGCGGGCAGCAGCCCGAGTCCGGCGGCGGGGCCGGCCCCGGCGCGGAGTCGACCCAGCTGGTGCCGCCCGGTTCGCAGCCGCCGCCCTCCATCCCCTACGCCCCGCCGCCGAGCGCGGCGGACAACCCGGCCGCGGTGAACCCGCAGGGCGGCTTCGGCCAGCAGCCGGGCCCGTTCGGGCAGCAGCCGGGCCAGCCTGGCGGCTTCGGGCAGCCCGGCCAGCCCGGTCCGTATGGCCAGCCGGGGCAACCCGGTCAGCCCGGGCAGCCTGGCCAGCCCGGTTACCCCGGTCAGCCTGGACAACCCGGCCAGCCGCCCGGTTTCGGACCCCCGCCCGGCCAGCCGGGCTTCGGCGGCCCGCCGCCTTCCCCGTTCGGTGGCCCCGGTGGCCCCGGTGGCGGGAACAACGCGCTCTTCGGCTGGATCGCGGGCGGGGTGACCGCGCTGCTCGGCCTGGTCGCGCTGATCTTCGCCTTCGTCGACCTCGGCGACGTCGGGGACTACGCGGACACGCTCGAGTCAAGTCAGCTGATGAGCGACATCGCCGAGCAGTCCGGCCTGCCCTCCTCGGGAACGCTGTACCTGTACGTCATTTTCGTGCTGGTCGGTGCGCTGGCCGCGCTCGCGGGCGGGGTGCTGATCGGCCTCGCGGGCAAGCTCGGCGGTGTGGTCAAGAAGCTGGCCCCGTTCGTCACGCTCGGCGGCGGCCTGCTGCTCGTCTTGTTCGGCGTCCTGATGATGACCGCCTTCCCCAGCGAGATCACCTACCAGGGGCGGACCCAGTCGGTGGACCAGGAAGCGGGTACGCCTGTGTTGTACCTGATCTTCGGCATCGTGGTGCTCGCCGTCGGCGTCCTCGGGGCGATCCCGGGAACGGCCAAGCTGGTCGGCCTCGGCGCGGGCTCCGGCCCCGGTGGTCCCGGTGGCTTCGGTGGTCCCGGCGGGTTCGGCCAGCAGCCCGGACCGTTCGGCCAGCCAGGGCCGTACGGCCAGCCGGGTCAGCCCGGTCAGCCCGGTCCGCCCCCCGGCTACGGCCCGCCGCCCGGTCAGCCCGGGGGTTACGGCCAGCCCGGTGGCTATGGTCAACCCGGCCAGCCCGGTCAGCCGGGCCAGCCCGGTGGGCCCAACCCGCCCAGCGGCGGCTTCGGTCAGCCCAGCCCGCCCGGTGGCTTCGGCCAGCCCGGCGGGTACGGCCAGCCCGGTCAGCCGGGCCAGTCCGGTGGTTACGGCCAGCCTGGCCAGCCGCCGCAGCAGTGGTGAGACCCTGATTCCAGTAGGTGCCCCGGCCGCTCCGGCCGGGGCACCTTTCTTGTGCAGCGGGCCGAAAACGCCGCCACCGGCGGGCCAGGCACGTTAGGGTGAGCCGGTCCAGCCCCGCGCCGAACACCTGGGGGAGTTGTGACCAACGCCTACGGTTACCCGGCCACCCCACCCCCCGGCTACTCCCGCCCGGATCGACGGCCCAGCGGGGCGACCGCGATCATCGCCGCCCTGCTCGCCCTGCCCCTCGCCGGGATCGCGGGTTACCTTCCGGTCGACGTGTTCATCGACTACGGGGTGGACACCCTGCCCAGTGAGCTGCTCATCCTGCTCGGCTGCTACCTCGGTGCCGCGGTGTTCCTGCTCATCGCGGCGCTGCTGATCTTCTTCCGGGTGCTGGCAGGCGCGATCCTGCTGATCGCCGGGGCCCTGCTGGCGCTGGCCGCGCCGTTGCTGGAACCGGCGCTGCTGGGCCAGAACGAGTACGGGACGTATTTCACGGCAGTGTTCCAGCTGGAGTTCAGGAACGCCTTCGTCCGGCTGGGCGCCCTCGTGCTCGCCCCGCTCGTGCTGATCTTCGCCGCGCTCCCGCCCACCTTCCGACATCTGCGCCACCGGCCGCGGCCGATGCCGTCCTACGGCCCGCAACCGGGCTACCCTGCCGGGGGTTACCCGCCGCGGCAGTGGTGAACCAGGACAGGAGGGACATGGGGCATCCGTACCCGCCGGGGCAGTATCCGGGGCAGTTGAGCGTCGCCGTCGGCGCGTTGCTGGTCAACAGGGCGGTGCACCTGCTGCGCGGGAAGCGGGCAGGCCGGCTGCTCCTCGTCGGCGGCCCGGCACTCGCACTGGCCGTGGCGGTGATCGTGTGCACGTTGGTGCCGCCCACCGGGCGCTGGGTACGGCGGGCCGCGCGGCCGCCAGTGCCGGTCCCGCAGCCGTACGGGCCGTATCCCGGCTACCCTGCACAGGGTCACTACTGGCAACGCAGGTAGCCGATGGGGAGGGGCATGGGCCATCCGTACCGGCCGAGTTCCTCCGGCGGCACCGCGATCACCGCGGGCGTGCTCGGCATCCTCATCGGACTCTGGCACATCCTCGGCGTGGTGCTGAACCTTGCGCTCGGCGACTTCGGGCTCCTCGGGCTACTGGTCGGGGTACTGCTGAACTCGGTGGTCGCCGCCGCGCTGATCCCCGGCGCGATTCTGTTGTTCCAGCGCAGGCAGGCCGGCCGCATGCTGGTCGGCGCCGGTTCGGCGCTCGCGCTGGCCACCTATCTGCTCACCAGCCTCACCGCAGGCGCCGCCCCGGCAGGCCTGGTGCCTGCGCTGGTCCTCGGTATCCCGGCGGCCGCCGCACTGATCCTGGCCTGCGCACCGGCCACCGGTCGCTGGCTCGGGGCGTGGCCGTAGGGTAAGGCCATGGCTGGAGACCCCTCGAAGCTCGGTTTCGACACCCGTGCCATCCACGCGGGCCAGGAACCGGACCCGCGGACCGGCTCGGTGATCGTGCCGATCTATCAGACCTCGACCTACGCGCAGGACGGCGTCGGCGGTACCCGCGAGGGTGGCTACGAGTACTCGCGCACCGCCAACCCCACCCGCACCGCGCTGGAGCAGGCGCTGGCCGCGCTGGAGGGCGGGCGGCACGGCCTTGCCTTCGCCTCCGGGATGGCCGCCAGCGACGCGATCCTGCGGGTGACCCTGCGCCCTGGCGACCACCTGGTGCTGGGTGACGATGCCTACGGCGGCACCTTCCGGCTGATCGACAAGGTGCTCACCTCATGGGGCGTCTCCTACAGCGTCGCGCATCTGTCCGATGTGGAGCAGGTGCGGGCTGCGATGCGGCCGGAGACCAAGCTGGTGTGGTGCGAGTCGCCGAGCAATCCGCTGCTGGGCATCTCCGACCTCGCGGCGCTGGCCGAGATCGCCCACGGTGGTGGGGCGAAGCTGGTGGTGGACAACACCTTCGCCACGCCCTACCTGCAGACCCCGCTGGAGCTGGGCGCCGATGTCGTCGTGCACTCGACCACGAAGTACCTCGGCGGGCATTCCGATGTGGTCGGCGGCGCGGTGGTGACCGATTCGGACGACCTGCGCGAGCAGTTGTTCTTCCTGCGCAACTCTGCGGGCGCGGTACCAGGTGCCTTCGACGCCTGGCTGACCCTGCGCGGACTGAAGACGCTGGGCGTGCGGATGGACCGGCACTGCGACAACGCCGAGCGCATCGCCGAGGCGCTGGTGGCGCACCCGAAGGTGGACCGGGTGTACTACCCGGGGCTGGCCGGGCATCCCGGCCACGAACTGGCCGCCAAGCAGATGCGCCGGTTCGGCGGGATGGTCTCCTTCACCCACGCCGATGGCGAGCGGGCCGCGCTGGACGCGGCCGCTGGCACCGGGCTGTTCGTGCTGGCCGAGTCGCTCGGCGGGATCGAGTCACTGATCGAGCACCCCGGCCGGATGACGCATGCCAGCGTGGCCGGGTCGATGCTGCAGGTTCCCGCGGAGCTGGTGCGCCTCTCGGTGGGTATCGAGGATGCCGGTGATCTCGTCGCCGACCTGGAGCAGGCGCTGGCTCAGGGCCGGTAGTTGTTGTGCTCGGCGATCCGGTCGGAGCCGCTCGGCTGCCGCGGGTCGGTGTGCGGCAGCTCGGTGCCGTCCACGCAGCCGCCGAGCAGTTCCACGTGGTTGTCGTGCCGGACGTACTGGCCGGCGTCGCCGCAGGTGGCCAGCTCCACCGTGTAGAAGGCGGCGCCGGTGAGGGCCAGCGCGGAAGCGACGCCGGCAAGGAGCTGGAACATCCCGGCAGACCGGGTGGCGCTCGATGTCGTCGCCCGTGCCATGCTCTCTCCCTGGTCGGCGCTCACGGTTCGGTACCAGAGTACCCGGTCAGTCACCGATCGAATGTATGAACCCAAATGGTGGCATCATCGGCGGCTATGGGACTCGTCGATGTCGGCCGGATCCGGCAGGCAAGGGAGCTGCTCGCGGAGGTCACCAGGGAGACCCCGATGGAGCACGCCCGTGACCTGGAGCGGCAGCAGGGCGGTCCGGTCCACCTCAAATGCGAGAACCTGCAGCGCACCGGGTCGTTCAAGATCAGGGGCGCGTACCACCGGATCCACGCGCTGAGCGCCGCCGAGCGGGAGCGGGGCGTGGTCGCGGCCAGCGCGGGCAACCACGCGCAGGGCGTCGCCCTTGCCGCCTCGCTGCTCGGCACCAAGGCCACGGTGTTCATGCCGCAACGGGCGCCGCTGCCCAAGCTTGCCGCCACCCGGGGCTACGGCGCCGAGGTGCACCTGCACGGTGGGGCGATCGAGGAGACCCTCGCCGAGGCGACCGCCTTTGCCGAGCGCACCGGTGCGGTGTTCATCCACCCCTTCGATCACCCGGACATCATCGCCGGTCAGGGCACGGTCGGCCTGGAGATCCTGGAGCAGCTGCCCGAGGTGGGCACCGTGCTGGTGCCCACCGGTGGCGGCGGGCTGGTCTCCGGGGTGGCCTGCGCGGTGCGGGCGCTGGCCCCCTCGGTCCAGGTGTTCGCCGTGCAGGCCGCCGCGGCGGCCGGGTTCCCGCCCTCGCTCGCCGCTGGCGAGCCGGTGCGGCTGGAGGCGACGCCCACGATGGCCGACGGGATCGCCGTCGGCAGGCCGGGGCCGCTGACCCTGGAGCACGTCCGGTCGCTGGTGGACGGTGTGTACACGGTGACCGAGGAGTCGTTGTCCCGCGCGGTGCTGCTCTGCCTCGAGCGGCGCAAGCTGGTCGTCGAACCCGCCGGGGCGGCGGCCGTGGCCGCGCTGCTGGAGCATCCAGGGACGTTCACCCCGCCGGTGGTCGCCGTGCTCTCCGGCGGGAACGTCGACCCGTTACTGCTGCTGCAGATCATCCAGCACGGCATGACCGCCGGTGGACGTTACCTCGAGCTGCGGCTGCTGGTGCCGGACCGGCCGGGCTCGCTGGCCGGGGTGCTGTCCAAGGTCAGCGAGCTGGGCGCGAACGTGCTGGACGTGGAGCACTCGCGCATCTCCGGCCGGCTCGCGCTCGGCGAGGTGGAGGTGTCGCTCAACCTGGAGACCCGCGGCGCCGAGCACTGCCTCCAGGTGGCCACCGAACTCCACCACGCCGGCTTCACCGTCCTCTGACCGGGTCAGAGGTTGCCGCGGCGTTCCTGCTCGCGCTCGATGGCCTCGAACAGCGCCTTGAAATTGCCGATGCCGAAGCCAAGGGAGCCGTGCCGCTCGATCAGCTCGTAGAACACGGTCGGGCGGTCACCGATCGGCTTGGTGAAGATCTGCAGCAGGTAGCCGTCCTCATCCCGGTCGACCAGGATCCCGTGCTCCTGCAACGTCTCGACCGGCACCCGCACCTCGCCGATCCGGGCCCGCAGCTCCGGGTCCTCGTAGTAGGAGTCGGGGACCTGCAGGAACTCGATACCGGCCGCGCGCATCGCGCTCACCGTGCCGATGATGTCGTTGGTGGCCAGCGCGATGTGCTGGCAGCCCGGCCCGCCGTAGAACTCGAGGTACTCGTCGATCTGCGACCGTTTCTTCGCGATGGCGGGCTCGTTCAGCGGGAACTTCACCCGGTGGTTGCCGTTGGAGACGACCTTGCTCATCAGGGCCGAGTAGTCGGTGGCGATGTCGTCGCCGACGAACTCCGCCATGTTCACGAAGCCCATCACCCTGCGGTACCAGTCGACCCACTCGTCCATCTTGCCCAGCTCGACATTGCCGACGCAGTGGTCGATGGCCTGGAACAGCCGCTTGGGCGCACCCTCGGGGCGCCGCACCGTGCCCTCGCGGGCCTCGTACCCCGGCAGGTACGGGCCGGTGTAGCGGGAACGGTCGACCAGCGAGTGGCGGGTCTCGCCGTAGGTGGCGATCGCCGCCACTCGCACCGTGCCGTGCTCGTCGGAGACATCGTGTGGCTCCTCCAGCACCGTGGCACCCTGCGCACGGGCGTGCTCGATGCACTTGTCCACATCGGTGACCTCGAGCGCGAGGTCGGTGACCCCGTCACCGTGCCTGCGGTGGTGGTCGAGCAGTGGCGAGTCCGGCCGGACCCCTCCGTTGATCACGAAGCGGGCCGAACCGGACTTCAGCACGAACGACTTGTGGTCGTGGTTGCCGGTTTCCGGTCCGGAGTAGGCGACGAGCTGCATCCCGAAGGCGGCCTGGTAGAACCAGGCCGTCTGGGTGGCGTTGCCCGCGACGAACACCACGGCGTCCAGTGCCTTGACCGGGAACGGGTCCGTGGATGCGTCGTGGTCGACCAGACCGACGAGCTGCCGCAGCTGGTCATAGCTGACGTCGTCGAGTTGGTTCTGCGCACCGACGGTGTGCGTCATCGGTATCTCCTCCGGTGGTGGTCCTGGTGGCGGTAGCCAGCCGTGGACGCAGCATGCGCCGGTAGGGCAGGATGTGCAACAGTGCCCGACAATGCTGGACAACATGCGCAATCAGTCAGCGAGATCGCCGGTCAGATTGGGCAGTTTGTGTAGGAGTGCGTGATGCCCGACACGGCCCTGGACGCGCTGGACGCGCGGTTGCTGCTGTTACTCACCGACGCGCCGCGGCTCGGCGTGCTGGAATGTGCCCGCAGGCTCGGGGTGGCCAGGGGCACCGTGCAGGCGCGGCTGGACCGGCTGACCGGCCGGGGCATCCTCAACGGGTTCCCGCCCGACCTGGACCTGGACGCCATGGGCTACGGCCTGACCGCCTTCGCGGTGCTGGAGATCGCCCAGGGCAGGCGGGGCGAGGTGTCCGGTGCGCTGGCCGCCATCGACGAGGTCTGCGAGGTGCACGCCACCACCGGCCAGGGCGACCTGTTCGTCCGGATGGTGGCGCGTTCGAACGACGACCTGCAGCGGGTGATCGACGAGGTGGTCGGGGTGCCGGGGGTCCGGCGCACCTCCACCTCGATCGCGCTGTCCACCCCGGTGCCACCGCGGGTGCGCCCGCTGCTGGAACGCACCGCGGGGCAGCAGGATCAGGAAACGAACTCCAGGTAGCGCTTGGCCGAGCGCTGCACCACCTGATGCCCCTCGCCGCGCACCACGGCCTGCCACCAGGCGCCGTAGATGTCCTCGAAGGGATAGGGCTGGAGCATCTCGGCCGCGGCACGCACCACAGCCGGCCGCTCCGGGATCAGGTTCGGGTAGCTGTACATGAAACCCACATGGGTGCGGTCCGGGATCACCTGCACGATGTCCCCGGACAGCAGCGCACCCTTACCGCCCGCGCCCGCGCTCCAGTGCAGCACGGTGCCGCCCGCGAAGTGCACGCCGAGGTTGAGCAGGGTCAGCCCGGGCGCGACCCGGTGCTCGCGCCCGCTCCAGAAGCGCACCGCGGGGTCCGGCCGCCCGACCCACTGGGCGTCCTTCTCGTGCAGGTGGATCGGGGCATCGAAGGCCCTGCTCCACTCGATCATCGTGGTGTAGTAGTGCGGGTGGCTGATCGCGATCCCGGTGATCCCACCGAGCTCGTCGATCCGGGCTACCAGCTCATCGTCCAGGTAGGGGGTGCAGTCCCACAGGAAGTTCCCTGACTCCGCGCGTACCAGCAGGGCGCGCTGGCCGATCGCGAACCTGGGCTGCATGCCGACGCCGATCAGGCCGGGTCCCTCCTCCTCGACCCGGCTGGTGTACTCGCCGGCACGCAGCTCGTTCAGGTTCGTCCACCGCTGGCCATCCGGTGGCACGTACTGGCGCTCGTCCTCGCAGATCGGGCAGTCCGGACGGGGCGCCGCGTACTGCATGCCGCAGGTGGCGCAGATGGGTAATGGGTTCTCGGCGGTCATCGCTGCGGCGGCCTCAGCCGCTGTAGGGGACCGCCCTGACCAGGGTCACCTTCTGGGTCTTGCCGTTGGGCAGCTCGTACTCCCGAGCCTCACCCTCCTTGGCGCCGAGCAGCGCCTTGCCGAGCGGTGAGTCCGGCGAGTACACCTCGAGCTCGCCCTCAGCGCCTTCCTCCCTGGTCGCGAGCAGGAACTTCTCGTCCTCGTCATCGCCGTCGTAACGCACGGTGAGCACCATGCCCGGTTCAGCGGTGCCGTCGTTAGCCGGGGCCTCGCCCACCTTCGCGGTGCGCAGCAGTTCCTGCAGGTGCCTGATCCGGGCTTCCTGCTGGCCCTGTTCCTCCCGGGCGGCGTGGTAGCCCCCGTTCTCCTTGAGGTCGCCTTCTTCCCGGCTGTCGTTGATCTTCGCTGCGATGACCGGACGATTCTCGATCAGCTCGTCGAGCTCGTGCTTGAGCCTGTCGTAGGCATCCTGGGTCAGCCAGGTCACCTTGGTGTCGCTCACGGTCACCATCTCCTCCTAGGGCCTGCCGGGCCTGGGTATGCAAGCCGGCCGCCGCGTCGACAAGCACGCCGACGCGGCTGAGATAAAGGAAAAACACGGCCCGCTGGGCCGTGCCGGTAGATCAGGATAGCACGATAAACGGTCCCGACGCTGCCTACACTGTTATTTTCCAGGCAGTGGGCGCACCGTTCACCCCGTTGGCCGCTATGGGGTTGACAGATATTGCGGTACGTCGTATGAGCAGCCGAAAACGTCCGCCGTGACCGGCCGCCTGATGCTTTTGATCACGGTGGAAACCTCCCCGACGCCAGGCGGGACAAGAATCTCCTTGCGGCCGCTTTCCGACCCGCTGATGTCCCGCACCCGGACGATGCATACACCGGCTCTCCCTGGGTCGTCCCGGTTCACCCCGATGGTGATCTCCATGGCGTTTCCGGGCTCCTCGGTGAACCCGAGCCGCTGCGCCTCGATCGGCGCGGTACCCAGGTTCTGGTACGCCACATAGGCGACCGTGCCACCGACGGCGAGCGCAATCAAGGTCGCGGCCCATACTCGCCAAGTCCTGGGCGTGCGGGTGCGTGCGCGACCGTAGCGGCCCTCCGGCGGCGCGGGGCGCGCCCCCTCGGCGGGCCTGGTGCGGTCCGGGGTGCTCAAGCCAGGCCTCCGATCGGTCGGGTCGCGGGGTTGGGAGAATGGAATGGGCACGACGTCCTCGAGCGTTGAGTATCCGCGTAGAGCGATCGTGCGGCCGCATGGGGGCCACAAATCCGGAAGCGAGGCGGAGCGTGTCGGAGCGAACGGGAACGCAGGAGGAGCAGGCCGGGGCCGGGCTGCGGCTACTGGCTGTGCACGCACATCCCGACGACGAGTCCAGCAAGGGCGCGGCCACCATGGCCCGCTATGTCGCGGATGGGCATGAGGTGATGGTGGTGACCTGCACCGGTGGGGAGGCAGGCAGCCCGCTCAACCCCGCGATGGACACCCCCGAGGTCCGCGCGAACATCACCGAGGTCAGGCGGGAGGAGATGGCGCGGGCCGCCAAGATCCTCGGCGTGCAGCATCGCTGGCTCGGTTTCGTCGACTCCGGGCTGCCCGAGGGCGACCCGCTGCCGCCGCTGCCCGAGGGCTGCTTCGCCCTGGTGCCGCTGGAGGAGTCCACCGCCGCCCTGGTCCAGGTGATCCGTGAGTTCCGCCCGCATGTGGTGGTGACCTACGACGAGAACGGTGGCTACCCGCACCCCGATCACATCCGCTGCCACGAGGTCTCCATCGCGGCCTACGAGGCCGCGCCGGATCCGGACCGCTTCCCCTCGGCCGGCGAGCCATGGCAGCCGCTGAAGCTCTACTACTCGCACGGCTTCTCCCGGTCCCGGATGTCGCTGTTCCACGAGGCGCTGCTGGCCGAAGGGCTGGAGTCGCCCTACGGCGAGTGGCTGGCGAAGTGGGACCCGAACAAGACGGACGTGATGGAACGGGTCACCACCAGGGTGGAGTGCGCCGACTACTTCGAGGTCCGGGACGACGCGCTGCGCGCGCACGCCACCCAGATCGACCCGAACAGCAGGTGGTTCGCGGTGCCGCTGCGGCTGCAGCGCGAGATCTGGCCCACCGAGGAGTACGAACTGGTCCGTTCCGAGGTGGACAGCACCCTGCCCGAGGACGACCTGTTCGCCGGAATCCGGGAAAAGGTAGACTTCTGACCGTGCTTACGGTCCCCGTCCAGTCCGCCGCCCTGCTGCTCGCGCAGCAACCGGGCGGCGGAGACGGCGGCGGCCAGGGCGAGGACTTCGGCAAGTCCTCGCCGGTGGGCCTGCTGGTGCTGATCCTTTTCCTGATCGCCGTCGCGCTGCTGGTCCGCTCGATGACCAAGCACCTCAAGCGCCTGCCGGCCAGCTTCGACAAGGATGAGCCCGCGGAGGGCGAGGGCGAGAACGACCGGTCCGACGCCGACTCCGACCCTGGCTCCGCGGGCGAGCCCGCCGGGGACGCCGCTCCGCAGGCCGAGTCCGAGCGGGACACCGAACCCGCCGAGCAGGAGCAGGGCCAGCGCAGCTGAGCGCGCCGCCGGCAAGCAAGCGGGTCCGCGAGCTGCCGATCATCCCGGAGAAGCTGCTGTATCCAAGCATCCCCACCGTTGCCGTAGACCTGGGCATGGCTGGCCGCGCCGCATAACCTGGATACCCGAATCCGGGCGTTGAGGCGGAGGAGAAGCCGGATGACCGGCGTCATCGCAACGTGGACCGTTCTCGTTCTGCTCACGGGTGTCACCGTCATGTGGTGCTTCCCGTTCGCCCGTCGCAGCGGTCTGGACCTTTCTCCAGCCGAGATCGCGTTCCTGCGGGACGGCGCGGGACGCACGATGCGGACGACGCTGGAGGTGCTGGATGCGGACGGCCTCATCGAGCCGGCTCCCGGAGGTGGTGCGCGTCGCAAGGACGTTCCACCGAACCCGATCGAAGATCCCGTCGAACGCGCCGTCTACGCTGCTCTGTCCTACCGGCTCGGTCCGAGGGGGCTCCTACGCCACCGACTGGTACGGCGGGAGCTGGCCGAACTGGAGCGCCGGCTGGCCGCCGTCGGCCTGGCGCCCGGCCGATGGCGCTGGCGCGCCAGTCGTGTCGCGCTGGCCACGATGCCGGTCCTGGCGGTACTGACCTGGGTGGCCGACGGAACGCATGCGGGCGCACAGGTTGGTGTCGGCGTCGCCATACCGGTAGCGGCGATCCTGTGGTTCGTCCCCCGACGCACCATCGCCGGGCAACGGACGCTCCGGCACCTGATGGACAGGCACCACCGCGCCAGCGACCGACGACTCGTGGGCGACGATGCCGTCCGTGCCCATGCCCGCCGCACGCTGGCACTCCGAGTCGAGGTGTCGCAAGGCGGCTCCGGAAGCGTTTCGAGTGGGTACACGGGCACGGAGTACACGCCAGGTCCTGATGACCGGCTCGGTTTCGGGGCCATCGGCGGGGACGGCGATGGTGGACACGGCGGGGACGGTGGTGGCGACTGAAGATGGCTGAACGATACCGAGCAGGAGGCGCACGTTCGTTGGCTCCTTCCTCAGATTTCCGCAGCCCGGTCACAGCCGGGGGTCCACCGGTTCGGACTCCAGTGCGAGTACCGCGGCCACGCATTCGTGCACCCGCCACAGCGGTTCGCCCCGTGCGACGCGTTCCAGGCCCTCCAGCCCGAGGGCGTACTCCCGCAACGCCAGTGACCGTTTCCGGCCGAGCGAGCGCGCACGCAGCCGGTCGAGGTTGCCCGGCAGCAGGTAGTCCGGGCCGTAGATGATCCGCAGGTACTCCCGGCCACGCACTTTCAGTCCCGGCTGCACCAGGCCGCGACGGCCGCGGGTCAGGTTGGCGGCAGGCTTGACCACCATGCCTTCGCCACCGGCCGCGGTCAGCTCCTCCCACCAATCGGTGGCGGCCGCGACCGCCTCCGGATCGGTGGTGTCCACCGTGCGGGTCGCCGTCGGGGCGATCAGCTCCGAATCGGCGGCCGCGAGCCGGTCAACCTTGGCGAGGTGCCAGTCATGCGGACGCTGGTGGTGGGCCGCACCCTCGCTGGCCAGCAGCTGGAACGGGGCCAGCCGGACCCCGGCGAGGCCCTCGGTCGGCCAGCAGTAGCGCCGATAGGCCGTCCGGTAAGCCGCCACGGCCTCCCTGCGCTCCCTGGTGCGGGCCAGCAGGTCGCCGATCTCGACCCCGCGTGCCTCGGCCGCGGACAGTGCGTCCACGGCGCTGGGCAGCATGGCTTGCGCCGCAGCGCCCACCGCGGCGTACTGATCGGCGACCAGCGCGGAGGCCTTGAGGCTCCACGGCATCAGCTCCGCGTCCAGCAACAGCCAGCCGGTGTCCAGCTCCGCCCACAGGCCGCTCGCCTCGGCCGCGCGGCGCACCCTGGCCAGTAGTTCGGCGTTGCCCTCCGGGTCGAGGAACGGGCGACCCGTGCGGGTGTACACCGCACCGGGGCCCTCGGTACCGAACCGGGCCCGCGCCACCTCGGAGTCCCGGCAGACCAGCAGCACGGCCCTGGAACCCATGTGTTTCTCCTGGCATACCACCTGGGCCACGCCGGCAGCCCGGAACTCGGCGAATGCCTCCTCCGGGTGTTCGAGGTAGCCATCCCGGCCGCTGGTGGCGCTCGGCGCCATCGTCGGGGGCAGGTACGGCAGCCAGCCCGGATCCATCGCGAACCGGCTGAGTACCTCCAGCGCCGTCGCCGACTGCTCGGCCGAGATCCCGATCCGGCCGTGCTCCCTGGTCTCGATCACCCGTTTCGCCGCGTTCATCGCCTCACTCGCCGGCGGGGCTGCACCGCGCTCAGCAGCTGATCGTCTCGCCGACGGTGCCGGTCGCGCGAGCACGTCGGCCAGTTCCAGTGGCCGGGGCTCGCTCCGTGCCGACGGGGTGCCCGGCCGCAGCGGTTTCGCCGGTTCGTACCAGACGCGCTGCGCCTCGACCGAGACGAGTTCCCGCTCCGGGTAACGCAACGCGGTGAGCTTCCCGCCGAACACACAGCCGGTGTCCAGGCACATCGTGCCGTTGACCCACTCCGCCTCCGGGACCGGCGTGTGCCCGTACAGCACGGTCGCCCTGCCCCGGTAGTCCTCGGCCCAGGGATAGCGCACCGGAAGGCCGTACTCGTCGGTCTCCCCGGTGGTGTCGCCGTACAGCGCCAGGCTGCGCACCCGCCCGGAGGCACGGCCGTGGTAGCGCTCGGGCAGCCCGGCATGCGCGACCACCAGCCTGCCGCCGTCCAGCACGTAGTGCGCGATCAGGCCGTCACAGAAGGTCTCCACCTCGGCCCGGAACGACTCGTCCTCGACGGCGAGCTGGTCCAGCGACTCGGCGAGGCCGTGTGCCACGGTGACCTTGCGCCCGCGCAGCGCGCGGACCAGCTTCTGCTCGTGGTTACCGCAGACCACCAGCGCGTCCCCGGCCGCGACCATGCCCTGCACCAGCCGCAGCACGCCGGGGGTGTCCGGGCCACGGTCCACCAGGTCGCCGACGAACACGGCGGTACGGCCGTCCGGGTGGCTCGCCCCATTCGCCCGCCCGGCCGCATCCCTGGTGATCCGGTAGCCGAGCCTGCCGAGCAGCTCCTCCAGCTCGGCGCGGCAGCCGTGCACGTCGCCGAGCACGTCGAACGGTCCGGTGCGCTCGCGCAGATCGTTGCGCAGTGGCTCGATCACCACCTCGGCCTCGGCCACCTCCCGCTCGCTACGCAGCACGTGGACCCGACGGAACCCCTCCTTCTGCAGGTGCTTCAGCGAGCGGCGCAGGTCGGACCGGTGCCTGCGCACCACCTGCGCGCCGAAGTCCCGGTCCGGCCTTCCCTCGTTGCGCCGCACGCACACCGACTCGGGCAGGTCCAGCACGATGGCGGTGGGTAGCACGTCGTGCTCCCTTGCCAGCCGTAGCAGCCCGGCCCGCGAAGCGCGCTGCACGTTGGTCGCGTCCACCACGGTCACCCTGCCCGCGGCGAGACGCTTGCCTGCCACGTAGTGCAGGGCGTCGAAGGCCTCGGCCGACGCCGACTGGTCGTTCTCGTCGTCGGCGACGAGCCCGCGGAAGAAGTCACTGGAAAGTACCTGCGTCGGTGCGAAATGGGTGCGGGCGAAGGTCGACTTGCCCGAACCGGAGGCGCCGATCAGCACCACCAGCGACATGTCCGGAACGGTGAGCTTCATGCCGCACCTCCCTCGGCGGTGAAAACTGCCAGTTGCGTCGGCGGCCCGACCTCAGGGTCCTCCGCGCCCACCGGCAGGATGCGGACGCGGTAGCCGTGCCGGGTGGCCACCCCGTCGGCCCACTCCCGGAACCGGGAGCGCGGCCATTCGAACCGGTGGTCGGCGTGCCGGAACTCGCCGGCGGCCAGGTTGTCGAACCGCACGTTGTACTCCGCGTTCGGTGTGGTCACCACGACCGTGCGCGGGTGAGCCGCCGCGAACACCACGTGTTCGAGCGCGGGCAACCGTTGCTCGTCCACGTGCTCGATCACCTCCATCAGCACCGCGGCGTCGTAGCCTGCCAGCGCCGGGTCCACATAGGTCAGTGCGGACTGCCGCAGGGTGATCCTGGCGCGCGCCGCCTCGGGTAGCCGGTCCAGCCGGAGCCTGCGTTCCGCCGCTCGCAACGCCGCGGTGGAGACGTCCACACCGACGATCTCGGTGAACGAGGGTTCGCGCAGCAGCAGCCGCAGTAGCATGCCCGAGCCGCAGCCGAGGTCCAGCACCCGCCTGGCGTCGGCGGCGCGCAGCGCGGCCAGCACGCTGCCCTGCCGCTGCACGGCAAGCGGTTCCGCCGCCTCCGGTGCCGCCGTGACGGCCGGTTCGGCCAGCGCGTCGTCCAGTTCCTCCGGCGGGGTGTCGTCCGACTCGGCCAGCTGCGAAAGGGCCGCGTCCACCAGCGGCCTGCTGTGCGCGAGGTAGCGCCTGCTGATCAGCTCTCGTTCCGGGTGCCCGGCCAGCCAGCCCTCGCCCGCGCGCAGCAGCTTGTCCACCTCGTCCTCGCCAACCCAGTAGTGCTTGCCGCGGTCGAGCACCGGCAGCAGCACGTAGAGATGGCTGAGCGCCGTGGCCAGCCGGGACTGCCCGCGCAGCCGCAGGCTCAGGTAGCGCGAGTCACCCCAGCCGGGGACCTGCTCGTCCAGCGGTACCGGGGTGGCCTCTACCCGCCAGCCGAGCGGGGCGAACAGCCGCTCGACCAGGTCCGCGCCGCCGCCTGCGGACAGGGAGGGCACCGCGATCTCCAGCGGGATCGGCGTGTCAACCAGTTCCGGCCGCGCCGCGCAGCGCCCCGCCAGCGCCGTGCCGAACACCGTGCGCAGCGCGACGGCGAGCTGCGAGCCCGCCGCATAGGGCCGGTCGTTGACGTACTGACTCAGTCCGCCTGCCCGGCCGCGCACCAGCGCCACCGGGTCCAGCTCCACCAGCAGCGCCGCGGTGCAGCGCCGCGGGCCTGCCTCCGGGTAGAACACGTGTGCGTTGCCGGCCGACACCGGGAAGGCCTGTGCCCGATCCGGGTGCTTGTGCAGCAGAAACCCGAGGTCGGTCGCGGGCTCATGGGTGGTGGTGATCGTCAGCAGCACGGCGCCAGTGTGCCGGACGGCGCGTTTGCGCACAGGTCGTTTTTCCGTGCCACCCTGGAGGTATGCCGAACGAGCTCGCCACCGCGACCAGCCCCTACCTGCTGCAACACGCCGACAATCCGGTCGACTGGCGGCCATGGGGTCCCGAGGCGCTGGCCGAGGCGCAGCGGAGGGACGTACCGATCCTGCTGTCCATCGGGTACGCGGCCTGCCACTGGTGTCACGTGATGGCGCACGAGTCCTTCGAGGACGAGGGCACCGCGGCGCTGATGAACGCGAACTTCGTGAACGTCAAGGTGGACCGGGAGGAGCGCCCGGACATCGACGCCGTGTACATGACCGCCACCCAGGCGATGACCGGCCAGGGCGGCTGGCCGATGACCTGCTTCCTCACCCCGGACGGCAAGCCGTTCCACTGCGGCACCTACTACCCCTCGGCGCCGCGGCACGGGATGCCCTCCTTCCAGCAGTTGCTGGTGGCGGTACGGGACGCCTGGCAGGAGCGGGCGGACGAGCTGCGCGATGGCGCCACCAAGATCGTGGACCACCTGGCCGAGCAGACCGCGCCGTTGAGCCCGGCCGGGGTGGACGAGCAGACCATCGATGCCGCGGTCGGCAAACTGGCCGCCGAGGCCGACCGGGAGCACGGCGGATTCGGCGGGGCGCCGAAGTTCCCGCCGTCCATGGTGCTGGAGTTCCTGCTGCGGCACTACGAGCGCACCGGCTCGGCGAATGCTCTGTCCCTTGTGGAATCCTGCGCGACGGCCATGGCCAGGGGCGGTATCTACGACCAGCTCGCCGGTGGGTTCGCGCGGTACTCCGTGGACGCGGGGTGGGTGGTACCGCATTTCGAGAAGATGTTGTACGACAACGCCCTGCTGTTGCGTGCCTATGCGCATCTCGGGCGCCGGACCGGCTCGGAGCTGGCCAGGAGGATCGCCGATGAGACCGCCGGTTTCCTGCTGCGCGAGTTGCGTACCCCCGAGGGCGGGTTCGCCGCCTCCCTGGACGCCGATACCGAGGGCGTGGAGGGTCTGACCTACGTGTGGACGCCCGCGCAGCTGCGCGAGGTGCTCGGGGCCGAGGACGGTGCCTGGGCCGCCGAACTGTTCGTGGTGACCGAGCAGGGCAGTTTCGAGCACGGCAGCTCCACCCTGCGGCTGCCGCGCGACCCGGAGGACGTGCCGCGCTGGGAGCGGGTGCGCGCCGCGCTGCTGGAGGCGCGGCAGCTGCGGCCGCAACCGGCACGGGACGACAAGGTGATCGCGGCCTGGAACGGCCTTGCCATCACCGCGCTCGCCGAGGCCGGGGTCGCGCTACGCCGTCCGCAGTGGATCGACGCGGCGGCGGAGGCCGCGGAGTTGTTGCTGGACAAGCATATGGTGGCGGGCAGGCTGCGCCGGAGCTCGCGCGAGGGCGTCGTCGGTGCCGCGGCGGGGGTGCTGGAGGACCATTCCTGCCTCGCCGAGGGGCTGCTGGCCCTGCACCAGGCCACCGGCGAGCCGAGGTGGCTTTCCGCGGCGACCGAACTGCTGGACGTGGCGCTGTCCCGGTTCGCCGCGCCGGAGCCCGGCGCGTACCACGACACCGCCGATGATGCGGAGGCGCTGGTGCAACGGCCATCCGACCCCACCGACAATGCCAGCCCATCCGGGGCCTCCGCGCTGGCGAGCGCGTTGCTCACCGCCTCGGCCCTGGCCGGGACGGACCGGGCAGGTCGCTACCGGGACGCCTGCGAGCAGGCCGTGGAGCGGGCGGGCATGCTGGCCGCACGGGTGCCGCGGTTCGCGGGGAACTGGCTGGCGGTGGCCGAGGCACTGCGGGCCGGGCCGGTGCAGGTGGCCGTGGTCGGCCCGGATGCCGGTGCGCGGGCCGGCCTGCTGCACGAGGCGGCGCGGGAGGCACACGGTGGCGCGGTCGTGCTGGCAGGCTCGCCGGAGGCGGAGGACGTCCCGCTGCTGGCCGACCGCCCGCTGGTGGACGGCGGTCCCGCGGCGTACGTGTGCTACGGCTACGTTTGCGAGCGCCCGGTGACCACCCCGGAGGACCTCGCCGCCGCCCTCACCCGCTGACCCCTCCGGTAGTGCGCTGAACGTGGCGTTGGCGACGTTCAACGTCGCGAACGCCACGTTTGCGACGTTCAACGTCCGGAAAGTGCCGTTCAGGGTCATTCGACCGCGGTTTCCGCCCGGGGCGAACGGCGCCGCCGGGTGCGTAATTTCGGCGTAGCGTGAGTAGCAACGTAATCATGTAATCATAGGAGGTGCCATGCGGACGCACTTCACCGTGGAGGGATACATGGGACGGGGCTGGCACGGCGGCAGGGGTTCGCGCGGTAAGGGTGGCGTGCAGGGCGAGGTCCCCGGCGCCGAGGACGCCGCGGCCTGGTTCGCCGGGCGGCTGCCGGACGGGTGGTTCACCGGCGCGCCGGAGGTGAGCGTGGACCGCGACGAGATCATCGTGGTCGGCGAGCTGCCCGCACTGACCGAGGAGTACTCCGACGAGGCCGCCCGCGCCGCCGCCGAGGCCGGCCGGATCAGCCGGTTCCGGGAGGAGACCCGCGAGGAGCGGATCGAGATCGCCCGCCAGGCCGAGCATCGCTACCAGCGCAAGGTCGCATGGGGAGCCCGGCTTGGCGACAGCGAGGAGCTGTTCACCACCCTGGCCGCGCCGGTGATGACCCGGTTGCGGCAGCCGGAGCGCAAGGTGCTGGACACGCTGGTCGACGCCGGGGTGGCCCGATCCCGCTCGGACGCGCTCGCCTGGGCGGTCCGGCTGGTCGGGGAGCATGCCGAGGAATGGCTCGCGGAACTGCGCCAGGCGATGTCCACAGTGGACGATCTGCGGGCCAAAGGGCCGGACCTGGGCTGAGCCCGCGCAGGGGGAAGGTACTGGGGGAGGCGTCCCTGCCACGCCTCCCCCAGTCCCGGGATGGGGCTAGCTGCTGAAGCAGAAGCCCTGGTTGGTGCTGAAGCTCCAGCATTGGATGGTGCGGTTGGTGGTTGCGGTGTTGCCGTTGTTGTCGGTGACGGTGAGGGTTGCGGTGTAGTTGTTGGTTTGGCTGGGGTAGGTGTGGGTGGTGGTGGGTCCGTTGCCGGTGGTGCCGTCGCCGAAGTTCCAGGCGTAGGAGGCGATGGTGCCGTCGGGGTCAGTGGATCGGGTGCCGTCGAAGGAGCAGTCGAGTCCCTGGCACTGGACGGTGAAACTCGCCGTCGGCTCCTCGCCCTCACCCGGCGGGTCGTCCGGTGGCTCGTTGCCGAGCTGCTCGTTCGCCCAGTCACCCAGCACGCCGTGCATCCGCGCATGCGCGTCGTAGGACGCGCAGTCGGTGCGCAGCCAGGAGAACACGCCGTAGATCTTGCCGTTGTGCAGCCAGGGGCCGCCGCTGTCGCCGCGGCACAGGCCGGTACGGCCATCCCCGTAGCCGCTGCACATCATGTACCTGGGGTCGTACTGGAAGTTGATGTTCTTGCAGTTCTGCCCGTCCACGGTCGGCAGGGTCGTCTTGTAGAGCTGGGTGTTCCGCTCGTTGTCGTCCTTGTCGGTCATGCCGTAGCCGATCGTGGTTCCCTCGGTGCCCAGCGGCAGCGAATCGCCGGAGTCCGCGATCTCGGGGTAGACCATGCCTTCCGGGGTCGGGATGTCGGTCTCGGTGAAGATGACCGCGACATCGTGCCCGGTCCGCCAGCCGTCGTTCGGGTTGTAATCGGGATGTACCCGGTACTCCGCGATCTCGATCCGGGTCCCCTCGCCGGTGTTCGCGAGGTCGTCCCGGCCGTAGATCAGGTACTTGGGCTCACCCTGGGCGAACTTGCAGTGCGCGGCGATCAGCACGGCACGCTTGGCGACCACCGAGCCGGTGCAGGACTGCTCCGTCTCCCTCGCGCCGCCGGTACGGTGCTGCGAGATGATGAACGGGAACTCGTCCACTGTGGCCGGTGTCCCGTTGATCACCTGTGGGGTCGCGCCCGGACTCTCGGACCCTGGCGAGTCGGCGAGGGCGGGCGGTGCGACGGCCGCCAGCCCTGCCGCCAGCCCTGCCGTGCACAGGGCCTTCGTGATTCGCTTCATGATTGTCCTTCGCAGGGGTTGTGGTGGGCTCAGTGACCGAAGCAGAAGCCCTGGTTGGTGCTGAAGCTCCAGCATTGGATGGTGCGGTTGGTGGTTGCGGTGTTGCCGTTGTTGTCGGTGACGGTGAGGGTTGCGGTGTAGTTGTTGGTTTGGCTGGGGTAGGTGTGGGTGGTGGTGGGTCCGTTGCCGGTGGTGCCGTCGCCGAAGTTCCAGGCGTAGGAGGCGATGGTGCCGTCGGGGTCAGAGGATCGGGTGCCGTCGAAGGAGCAGTCGAGTCCCTGGCACTGGACGGTGAAACTCGCCGTCGGCTGCTGGCCGCCGCCCGGTTCACCGACGTGCACCTGCCGGGTGGCCGTGTCCGTGTTGCCCTCGTCGTCGGTGACGGTGAGCTCGACCTCGTAGCTGCCCTTCTCGGCGTAGGTGTGCTCCACGCTCGCTCCGTCACCGGTCTGCCCGTCGCCGAAGTCCCAGGCGTAGGAGGCGACGGTTCCGTCCGGGTCGGAGGACCCGGAGCCGTCGAAGGTGCAGGTCAGCGAATCGTCGGAGCAGGAGGCGGTGAACTCGGCGACCGGGTCACCCGGTGGCTGAGAACCGTCGTTCGGCACGTACAGCAGCTTGTTGGGGGTGTCGCTGGAAAGCCCGGACAGCTTGCCGGTGCTCGCGTTGTCCATGATCCACGAGTGCAACTGCGCCGGGCTGCTGTCCGGGGCGTCGTGCAGCCGCAGCGCCATCGCGCCCGCCACATGCGGCGCGGCCATCGAAGTACCGCTGAGCGTGCCGTAGGAGGAGTCGCTGCCGCGGAAAGCCGAGTCGATGTTCGTGCCCGGCGCGAACAGGTCCATGCAACGGCCGGCGTTCGAGTCGAACCGGCGGGTGTCGTTGCTGGTCGAGTTGCCGACCTGGAGCGCGGAGGGAATCTGGCCGCCGGGCCCGTAGTCGCAGGCGTCGCCGCCGTTGTTCCCGGTGATCAACGACCACTGGATGCCGGATGAGATCGAGTTGCCGATGGCCTCGACCGCGATGTCCGGATCGTCGGTGTAGACGCTGAGATTGACCACCGCGGGCTTCTTCGCGTTCTTGGTGATCCACTCGGCGGCCTCGATCAGGTCGACGTCCTCGCCGTAGCCGTCGCAGCCGAGGATGCGAACGGAGACGAGGTCCACTGCCTTGGCGACGCCGCGGGTCTCGCCGCCGACGATGCCGGAGACATGTGTGCCGTGGTTGTTGCAGTCCTCGCCGCCGTTGGGATCGGCATCCAGGTCCACCCCGAACGAGGCCCTGCCGCCGAACTCCTGGTGGCTGTAGCGGATACCGGTGTCCACGATGTAGACGGTCGTGCCTTCCCCGTCATTGGGGTAGGTGTAGCTGTCGTCCATGGGCAGGTCCCGCTGGTCGATGCGGTCCAGCCCCCAGTTCCGGGGGTTCTGCTGGGTGCCGCCGGGACCACCGATGCCGGAGCGGCCGCTCTGCCGTACCTCGGCCACCCCGGGGTCCGCGGCGAGCCGCCGCGCCTGCCGCTTCGGCAGGTTCTCCACCACATAGCCCCGCATGGTCGCGGTGAGGACGGCGTCCAGCGTGCCCCCGTACTCCTCGACGAGGGTGTGCGCGGCCCGTTCGGTGCCCGCGGCCGACTGCGCGGCCTGGCTGTTCGCGGCCAGGGTGACCAGGTAGGTCCCTTCGACCGGGTGCTCGGCGTTGACGATGATCGGTTGTTCGGGTTGCGCCGCGGCGGCGGTCACCGCCTGCGTGAGCGCCAGGCCGGCGCTCGCCGCGATGGCGAGCGCGGAAGCGCCGGCGCGTGATTTCCACTTTCTCAACTTTGCCTCCTGTGGTCAGGATTGCCACGGAGGAAGGTAAGTCGGTGGAACACCGCCGGAACAGACTCGTTAAATCGGTTCGTAAATCCGGATCGGCAATATTGTTAAACGGCGCCCCTGCTCAATTCACCAGACCGGCGGCAGGCCAGTCCCATCGCATGCCGACGATCCCGGCAGGCAGATCCCAGTCGGCGACCAGCGCGGTGTTCGACCCGCCGATCCACAGGTCATGCCCGGCGCGCTCGGGTGCGGTCACGGTGCGCCGCTCGTACCGGCGGCACCGCGCGGGCACGGCGCCCGGCTCGAACCGCACCTGGAGGACGTACTCCTTGACCGGCTCGGAGAACCGGTGGTCGTAGTTCACCATCGGCACGCCAGGGGAGAAGTGCCACTCGTACTCCAGCAGCGCGGGCTCACCCGCGTCCAGCATCCGGTCCAGGATCAGCTCGGCCGCGATCAGGCCGACCGGCCGGTCGGCTTCGACCCGCCCCGCCCGGCAGTACCGGACCCCGGCCAGCGTGGGCGGGTTCGCGGGGTCCTCGTGTGCCCAGTAGAGCACCCCGCAGCTGGACACCCTGTCCACATTGGCCCGTACCAGTTCGCGCAGGTGGACCGACCTGGTCCGCCGTTCACCGTCGATCGTGATGGTGACCTGGGTGCTGATCCTGCTCAGCACGCTGCGCGGGGGAGCGCCGACCGCATTCATGAGCTCGATCGGGCGGGAGTCGTCCCAGAGCATGGCCACGTCCAGGCTGCCGGGGGTGTGCCCGATCCACCGGCCGCGCGGCCTGCGCGGGCCCAGCAGCGAGACCAGGGAGTCGGCGGGCAGGTCGAGTACCTGCTCGAGCAGCCGGACGGCGCGGATCGAGCCGGGGCGCTCTGGCCTGCTGCGGCCGCGCCGCCAGTAGCTGAGCGTGGGTACGCTGACCCTGGCCCCGTGCTCGGCGAGCCAGACCTGGAGCTGGTCGAGAGTGAGGCCGCTGGCCTCGATCGCGAGATGCAGTGCGGCGGGGAACGGCCCGTTCCGCAATGCCTGGCGTAGTTCGGAGTGCATGCGCTCGCCGGGTTCACCGGCGGCCGTTCGGGTCGACATCAGGCCTCCCGCCCGCTCGATGCGGTTTCTCAGTCCCTCTTAACACCCTGAACAGAATTGGGCGACCCCTGATTTATCCGGTGCACGATCAGGTATACGTATTTATTGGTGTGGGGCTTGACCCTGGACGGTTCGTTCTGCGAATGGAGCGCGGCTGGGGCATCCTGGGCGAGGAACATCAACTCGCATCGGAGGGGCAGGATGACGGCGACTCCCGAGGTCTCCGCCTCGGTCGATCCGAACGTGCTGACGACCGTACTGGACGGCAAGTGGGCCGGTGTCCGCAGGGCGATCCGGGCGGAGATGGCGGACACCCGCTTCCGGGACGCGCACGACCTGGACGTCGAGCAGCACCGCGCGCAGGTGCTGGAGCAGTTGCACGAGCTGGCCAGGACCGGGCGACCGCGGCTGGGGTTCTCGCCGGAGTACGGCGGCGGTGGCGATATCGGCGGGTCGCTGACCTCGTTCGAGATGCTCGCGTTCGGTGACCTGTCGCTGATGGTCAAGGCGGGCGTGCAGTGGGGCCTCTTCGGTGGGGCCGTGCAGCTGCTGGGTACCGCCGAGCACCACGAGCGCTACCTGCGCCCGATCATGGACCTGGAGTTGCCAGGGTGTTTCGCCATGACCGAGACCGGGCACGGCTCCGATGTGCAGCACCTGCGCACCACGGCGACCTACGATCCGGACACCCAGGAGTTCGTGATCAACACGCCGGATGAGGCGGCGCGCAAGGACTACATCGGCAACGCCGCAAGGGACGGCCGGATGGCGGTGGTGTTCGCCCAGCTGGTCACCGGGGAAGACAGCCGTGGCGTGCATGCCTTCCTGGTGCCGATCCGCGACGAGCACGGCGAACCGTGCGCGGGCGTGCACATCTCCGACTGCGGCCGCAAAGCCGGGCTGAACGGGGTGGACAACGGGCGGCTGGTGTTCGACGAGGTCCGGGTGCCGCGTACGGCGCTGCTGAACCAGTACGGCGAGGTTGCCCCGGACGGGACGTACTCCAGCCCGATCGAGAGCGACAACCGCCGGTTCTTCACCATGCTCGGCACGCTGATCCGTGGCCGGGTGAGCGTGGCGGGCAGCGCGGGCAGCGCGACCAAGCGGGCGCTGGCGATCGCGGTGCGCTACGGCGAGACGCGGCGCCAGTTCTGGCACCCGGACGGGCACGAGGTCGCCATCCTGGACTATCTCGCCCACCAGCGTTGCCTGCTGCCCGCGCTGGCCACCACCTATGCGCTGCATTTCGCGCAGGAGGAACTGGTGGACGCGCTGGACGAGCTGCAGAGCGGCGGCAGCTACGACGAGCATCGGCAGCGTGAGCTCGAGTCCAGGGCTGCGGGCATCAAGGCGGTGGCCACCTGGCACGCCACCAGCACCATCCAGGCCGCGCGGGAGGCCTGCGGCGGTGCGGGCTACCTTGCGGAGAACCTGCTGCCCGGGCTGAAGGCGGACACCGACGTGTTCACCACCTTCGAGGGTGACAACACCGTACTGTTGCAGCTGGTCGCGAAGGGCCTGCTGACCAGTTACCGGGACCATTTCGAGGACCTCGGCACCATGGCCACCGCCCGGTTCGTCGCCGAGCAGTTCGTCGGCGCCGTCATCGAGCGCACCGCCGCCCGCAAGGTCATCGAACGCCTGATAGACGCCGCGCCCGGCCGGGACGATGAGGACGACCTGTTCGACCGCGGCTGGCAGCTGAAGCTGTTCGAGGACCGCGAGGAACACCTGCTCGACGGGGTGGCCCGCAGGCTCCGCCGCGCGGCCTCCGACGGCGCCGACCCGTTCCGCGTGTTCAACGACGCCCAGGACCACGTGCTGCACGCCGCCAGGGCGCATATCGACCGGGTCGTGCTGGAGGGCTTCGTGGCAGGTATCGACCGCTGCGGCGACCCCGCTGCCCGTGCCCTGCTGGAGCGCGTATGCGACCTGCACGTCATGGCGAACGTGGAGGCCGACCGGGCCTGGTTCCTCGAACACGGCCGCCTCAGCGCGAACCGTGCCAAAGCCGTGGTCGCCGCCGTGAACGATCTGTGTCAGGAACTACGCCCCCACGCCCGCACCCTGGTCGACGCCTTCGCCATCCCCGGCCAGTTCCTGGCCACCCCCATGCTGCCGGACGAGCCCTGAACGTGGCTTCCGGGACGTTGAACGGCTCAAATGTGCCGTTCGCGACGTTGACCGTCTCGAAAGTGCCGTTCAGGGCACTGGCTCAGGGGTAGAGGGCGAGCCGGATCTGATCGGTGATCTGCCCGTTGGCCCCGCTGATGGTTTCTCCTGAACTGAAACCGTGTTGCTCGCCTTGTGCGTCCACTGTGCGAGCACCCGCCTCGTGCGTTAGCACCACTCCGCCAGCCATGTCCCATGGTTTGTTGGACAGGATCACGCAGGCGTCGGTGCGGCCTTCGGCTACCCACGCGAGATCGAGGGAGGCTGCGCCGAACATGCGGACTCGTTCGACGTTCTCGGCCAGGGCCTGCGTGACGGCGAAGCGGCGGCGGTTCTTCTCGGCGGCTCCGGGGCCGGTGGCGTAGTCGCCGATGGAGACGATGGCGCGGCTCAGGTCGGTCGTCTCGCTCGCGTGAATGCGCTGGTCGTTGCAGTACGCTCCGCCGCCCTTGGTGGCGTGGTAGCGCAGGTTCAGGAACGGTGCGATGATCACGCCGACCACCGGCTCACCTCGGTGGACTAGGGCCAGCGACGTGGCACATAACGGAATGCCGTGCGCGAAGTTGGAGGTCCCGTCGATCGGGTCGAGTGCCCAGACATAGTCGGTGCCCTCGTCAAGCACGCCGCCGCCTTCCTCCTCGCCGAGGAAGTCGACGTCGGGCGTGGCTCGGTGCAGGTGGTCACGGATCTCGTGCTGGACCTTGACGTCCAGTTCGGTCACGTAGTCGCGGTCGCCCTTGGCGCGGACCGTGCCCGGCGCCAAGGTGGTCATGAGCTTCGCGCCGATCTCGGCGCCCTCCCGCGCGATGCCCAGCAACTCGTTCAGGTCCTGCACGCGGTGACCTCCTTGCTTCGCGCCCACATCGAATCGAAGACCTGCGAGAACGTCTCGAACAGGGCGGGCGGTCCGGCCTGCTTCTCGACCACGAACGTCGGCGACTCGACTCCTCGCGCGTCCGGCAGGTAGGGCTGCACCACACACGTGGCGTCATCGATCACGGTGATGTTGAACCGCACCGGCTCGTCGTAGGTGCGGATGCGCAGGTTCCCCCGCGCATCCGGCGAGAGCTTGCCCGCGAGCCGCTGAAGGGTCTGGATGTTCAGCCTGGTCAGCGTGGACAGGACGCCCTCGGGGTGCGATTCCTCCCGCTCGCGCTCCCTGACGTACCGACCGTCCGGATCGAGGAACAGGCATTGCACGACCGTTCCGGCTTCGAGCAGGTCGAGCAGTGACCGGTCCGGGTAGCCCTGGCAGAGGAAATTGAGCGAAAGGCCGACCAGGTCGATCTTCTTGGCGCCGTCGAAGAGCTTGTGCGGCGGGATCTCATGCGCGAATGCGGGGCGGCTCGGGAAGACGGCCGTCACGTCGGCCATCCCGTGCGGAGGTTGGGGTGCGGCCTTGGTGGAGGGCTCCGGTGCGAACTCGCTGTCGCCCGGATGCTCCTGGAAGAGCTGTTCGGCCGTCCAGCCGGGGAACATGGCTTCCAGGATCCGGCAGTGGTGCGCATACGGCAGACCTTGCAGGTCGCGGGACAGCCAGCGGTAGAACTGGGCCTTGCTCGGCCAGCTGCCGGCCAGCTCCGGCTCCACCTGCTTGGCGAGTTTGTCGTACTCCCTGCAGAACGTCCGGTGTCCTTGCAGATGCCGCCGCCGGAGCAGCACCTTCAGCACGGTTGGCTTGCCTGCCATCAGCTTGTCCCGCCTCAATCCTGGGAAGGAACGACCTTACCACCATGGCGAGACAAAGATGAGACTCAGCGGCCGCCGGGATGTTCGAGATGCGACATCCGCGGCCTCGTGCCGAGGCCCGTGACCGGACGACTCTAGTGAGTAACAAACAGGAGGTGCAGGTGCGGAACGGAACCGAGGCGGCGAGCCAGGACGGGTGGCGCCGGGCGAGGGAGGCGCGGACGTTGATGCAGGCCCACGAGACGGTGAGCGCCCTGCTGCCATCGCAGGACGCATCGCCTGCGGCGTGGCGCGAGTTCTACCGGCGCAGTGCTGCGGTGTACACGATGATCGCCGAGGTCGACCGGGGGCATCACCACGAGGCGCTGTACTGGGCACGCCGGGAGCAGCGTAAGGCCGAGGAACTATCGGACCGGGCAGGTGCCGGAGCGGGTAGCGCGAGCGCCCGCTAGGCATACATGGCGAGCCAGATCGCGATGTAGTGGGAGATCGCGGCGAGCACGGTGCAGGCGTGGAAAAACTCGTGGTAACCGAAGGTCTGCGGCCAGTAGTCGGGCCAGCGGATCGCGTAGAACACCGCGCCGAGGGTGTAGAACAGGCCGCCGACCAGGAGCAGTACCAGCGCGGCCACCCCGGCGTTGGTGGCCAGCTCGGGCAGCACGAATATCGCCACCCAGCCCAGCGCGATGTAGATCGGCACGCCGAGCCAGCGGGGCGCGTGCGGCCAGAACAACTTCATCGCGACCCCGGCGATCGCGCCGCCCCAGACCACGGCCAGCACGATGTATCCCGTGGGCTGGGACATCACCAGCAGGGTGAACGGCGTGTAGGTGCCCGCGATGAACAGGAAGATCATCGAATGGTCGGCACGCTTCATCCACTTGTACGCAGCCGGGCTCCAGATCCGGCGGTGATACAGCGCGCTGACCCCGAACACGCCCAGCACGGTAAGCCCGTAGACGGACGTGGCCAGGCCCGCGAGGGCCGACACGGTGGACGAGGCGAGCACGATCAGCACCGCCGCTCCGGCCACGCTGCCGAAGAACGACCAGAAATGGATGTGCCCCCGCAGCCGGGGACGGTTGGACGCTGGATGAGACCGGCCGGCAGGTGAGGTGTCGGTCGCTAGGCTCACGCACCTCAGGCTACGGGACCGTAGGGTTTCGTTGCCATGAAGTGGGGCGTGCCACCCCGCGCGGGGGTGCGTACGCTGCCGTGACGTGAGTCTTCGCTCGTTTCTCTCCGACGTCGTCTACAGCGTCTACGGACGGCGCTTGATCCAGCAGGCCGAGGGCCGCAATCCCCGGCATATCGCCATCATGCTCGACGGTAACCGCAGATGGGCACGGGAGGCGGGCTTCACCGACGTCAGCGACGGCCATCGGGTCGGGGCCAAGAAGATCGCCGACTTCCTCAGCTGGTGCCGGGAGGCCGGCGTCGAGGTGGTCACCCTGTGGCTGCTGTCCACGGACAACCTGCGCCGGGCCTCCGAGGAGGTGGAGGCCCTGCTGGAGATCATTCCCGAGGTCGTGGACGAGCTTGCCAAACCGGAGAACCCCTGGCGGGTACGCATTGTGGGCGCACTGGACTTGCTGCCCTCGGAGACCGCGGCCCGGCTGACCGGGGCGGCGGCGCGCACCGACAGCCGCAATGGGATGGCGGTGAACATCGCCGTGGGCTACGGCGGACGGCA
The DNA here is from genome assembly GCF_018885265.1 of Amycolatopsis aidingensis. Classification (GTDB taxonomy): domain Bacteria; phylum Actinomycetota; class Actinomycetes; order Mycobacteriales; family Pseudonocardiaceae; genus Amycolatopsis; species Amycolatopsis aidingensis. The sequence goes on along the minus strand of NZ_CP076538.1, from coordinate 6,192,131 downwards.
GGAGATCGCCGATGCCGTGCGCAAGCTGCTGCTCCAGCACGCCGACGAGGGCACGCCGATCCGGGAACTGGCCAAGATTCTGGACGTCGACCACATTTCCGAACATATGTACACCTCGGACCAGCCCGATCCGGACCTGATTATCCGGACCTCGGGTGAGCAACGTTTGTCCGGTTTTCTGCTGTGGCAGTCGGCGCATTCGGAATTCTGGTTCACCGAAGCGTACTGGCCCGCTTTTCGCAGGGTCGACTTCCTGCGGGCACTGCGTGACTACGCAGTCCGACACCGTCGTTACGGAGTGTAGAAAGGGCTGGTGGCCCGCGGGTTTCTCCCGCGGGCCACCCGTCAGCTGCGGTCAGTCACCCAGCGGGTTCAAGATGAGGTGCGGAGTCCGCGCGATACCCGTGTAGGCGCCCGCGACCAGGGAGGCAGCGCCGTAGCCGAGCGCGGCGCCGCCCTCGATGAACTGGTGGTAGGCGTCGGAGAAGGTGATGAACTCGTCGTGGTGCGTGCCCACGTCCGGGGTCTGAGTGGGGGCTGGCGCGGCGAACGCGGTGCCACCCGCCAGCATCAATGCTGCCGTGGTGGCGGTGACAATACCGGCCTTCTTCAGCACTTCGCACACTCCTAGGTCGGGAATTGTGGCTACCGGAGCCACCGCGCGCTGGCGGTGTTTCCGGTGACTTGAAAATTACCTCACATTTGGCGCCGTGATAGTCCCGTTACACCATTGTGTGAGTCGGGACCGCGACTACTACACCCCTTTGGATAGCTCGTCCGAAATGACGCTGCGAAGCCTTCGGGTGCGTGGTATCGGCCGTTTACCGGAGCGGCCGTAAACGGGGGGTCGTTCGACCCGGCGACCCGTCCTTCGAATGGGTGTTCAGGCCACAACCCAAAGCTACCCCAAGTAGATCGTAACCGGGCTTTCACGGTCGGTCGATGTCTCGCGACTAACCGTGAGATGACGAATCGGCGAATCACCTGCCTGGCTGCCTGCATGATCGCCATGTCGCAGGTAGCTTCCGAGGTGATGGTCCGTGACCCATGCGGGCCGTCGCGGGAGGCCCTGGTCGTGGCAGTGCAATACGGAGCGGCGCAGCCGTTCAGACGCACGAGGGGGCCGGCACCAGGCCCTCGTGGTCACACCCGCTGACGCCTCGGCGATCGGCGGCAAGACCAGCCAGGGCGGTGCCCGGCCCAGCGAGTGCGGGCGCGGTGCCGCGCCCACGAGGGAGATGCCGTGACTGCGCAGCGTTCGTCCCGCGAGGCCACCGGCCGTTCGTCGATCAGTGCCACGGGCACTGGGGAAGCCTCGATCTCACCCACCGGCCAGCGTCACACCTATGTGCTGGACACCTCCGTCCTGCTCTCCGACCCCTGGGCATTGACCAGGTTCGCCGAGCACGCCGTGGTGCTCCCCTTGGTGGTGATCAGCGAGTTGGAGGCCAAGCGGCATCACCCCGAGCTGGGATGGTTCGCCCGTGAGGCCCTGCGCATGCTGGACGACCTGCGGCGCACCCACGGCAGGCTGGACGCGCCGGTGCCGATCGGCGAGGAAGGCGGCACGCTGCACGTGGAGCTGAACCACTCCGATCCCACCGTGCTGCCTCCCGGCTTCCGGACCGACTCCAACGACCACCGCATCCTGGCCTGCGCGCTCAACCTCGCCGTCGAGCAGCATGTGGTCACCCTGGTCACCAAGGACGTCCCGCTGCGGGTCAAGGCGGGCGCGGTCGGGCTGAACGCCGACGAGTACCGCGCGCAGGAGATCGTCTCCTCCGGCTGGACCGGGATGGCCGACCTGGACGTGCCCCAGGAGGCGCTGGACGGCCTGTTCAAGGACGGCGCGATCGACCTCGCCGACTTCGGCCGTCCGGAGGCCGCCGAACTGCCCTGCCACACCGGCCTGCGGCTGCTTGCGGGCACCTCCAGCGCGCTGGGCAGGGTCACCGCGGACAAGCGGGTGCGGCTGGTGCGCGGCGACCGGGAGGCTTTCGGGCTGCACGGCCGCTCGGCGGAACAGCGCATCGCGCTCGACCTGCTGCTGGACAACGAGGTCGGCATCGTGTCGATGGGCGGAAGGGCAGGCACCGGCAAGTCGGCGCTGGCCATGTGCGCCGGCCTGGAGGCGGTGATGGAACGCGGGGCACACCGCAAGGTGGTCGTGTTCCGCCCGGTCTACGCCGTCGGCGGCCAGGACCTCGGGTACCTGCCCGGCTCGGAGAACGAGAAGATGCAGCCCTGGGCGCAGGCGGTCTTTGACACCCTCGGCGCGCTGGTCAGCCAGGACGTGCTGGACGAGGTGTTCGACCGTGGCATGCTCGAGGTGCTGCCGCTGACCCATATCCGGGGCCGGTCCCTGCACGACTCCTTCGTGATCGTGGACGAGGCGCAGTCGCTGGAGCGCAACGTCCTGCTCACCGTGCTGTCCCGGCTGGGCACGGCCTCCAGGGTGGTGCTCACCCACGATGTCGCGCAGCGGGACAACCTGCGGGTCGGCAGGCATGACGGGGTGTCCGCGGTGATCGAGAAGCTGAAGGGGCACCCGCTGTTCGCGCATGTGACCCTGAGCCGCTCGGAACGCTCGCCCATCGCCGCACTGGTGACCGAGATGCTCGAGCACCACGGCTGACCGCAGTGAGTGGCCCGTTCGCCGCGAATTTCGCAGTGAACGGGCCACTCACAGCACGGGTCAGTCGAGGGCGCGGTGCAGGAAGCCTTTGATGCCGATGGCGCCGAAGACGACGCAGGCGCCGATCACCACCGGGATGTCCACCCACAGCGGGATCGACCGCACGGTGCCGTCCAGCAGCAGCGCACGCATACCCTCACTGACGTAGGTCAGCGGGTTGATCGCGCACACCACCTGGAACCACTCCAGGTGCTCGAGCCCGTGCCAGGGGAACTGGGTCGACCCGGTGAACATCAGCGGCACCAGGATCACCGCGAACATGATGTTGATCCGGCGCGGGGACACCAGGGTGCCTACGGTCATCCCGATCGCGGCGCCGACGAGCGAGCCGAGCACGATCATGCCCAGCACCCCCGGCCAGGCCGAGGCAGGCCAGTGCACGCCCTCCAGGATCAGGAAGCCGACCGGGATCATCAGCAGCGCCGCCACGATCCCGCGAAGCGCACCGAAGATCATCTTCTCGATCGCGACCAGCGGGATGGGCATCGGCGCCAGCAGCCGGTCCTCGATCTCCCTGGTCCAGGAGAAGTCCAGCACCAGCGGCATGGTGGTGTTCTGCAGTGCGATCAGGAAGCCGTTCAGCGCGACGATGCCGGGCAGCAGGATCTGCACGAAGTTCTCGTCCACGTACCCGATCCCGGTCAGCACCGTGCCGAAGATGAACAGCATGAAGAACGGCTGGATGATCACCTGGGCCAGGAACGGGCCCAGCTCGCGGCCGGTCACGAAGATGTCCCGCCACAGCACCGCGAAGAAGGTGCGCAGGGCCGTCATCGCAGCTCCCTCCCGGTCAGGTGGATGAACACGTCCTCCAGGCTGGGCTTGCCGATGGCCAGGTCGCTCACCGCGCAGCCGAAGGAGTTCGCCGAGGTCAGTACCGTTGGCAGTACCGCCGCGGGTTCGTCCGCGGTGTAGAGCCGGAACTGGGCCAGCCCGCCGTCACCTGCCGAGCTGATCGACTCCACCCGCTGCACCCCGGTGATGTCGGAGAGCGCGGACTGCACGAGGGTGGAAGGGTGCCCGTCCAGCCGCACCGTCACGTTGAGGGTCGTGCTGCCGGGCAGCGCGCGGGTGAGTGCCGTGGGGGTGTCCAGCGCGAGCAACCTGCCGTGGTCGACGATGCCGACCCGATCGCACAGCTTGGCCGCCTCCTCCATATCGTGCGTGGTGAGCACGATGGTGACCCCCTCGGAGCGCAGTTCGGCGACCCGCTCGTGCACGAACAGCCGCGCCTGCGGGTCCAGTCCGGTCGCGGGCTCGTCCAGGAACAGCACCTTGGGCCGGTGCATCAGCGCGCGGGCGATCATCACCCGCTGCGACTGTCCACCCGAGACGAAGTCGATCCTGGCCTTCGCCGACTCCGCCAGTCCCATCCGCTCCAGGATCTCGTCCGCCCGCCGGATCCGCTCGGCCCGGCCGACCCCGTGGTAGAGGGCGTGGAACAGCAGGTTCTGCCGGATGTTCAGGGAACGGTCCAGGTTGTTGCGCTGCGGCACCACCGCCAGCAGTTGCCGGGCCGGGCTGGGCGCGCGCACCACGTCCACCCCGTGGATCAGCGCCTGGCCCTCGGTCGGCCGCACCCGGGTGGTGAGCACGCCGACGGTGGTGGTCTTACCGGCGCCGTTCGGCCCGAGCAGCCCGAAAATCTCGCCCTGCGGTACCGAGAAACCGAGCCCGTCCACCGCGTTCGGCCCGTTGCGCCGGTAACGCTTGACCAAATCGGTCACGACTACTGCGTCATTCACCGGTCCAGGCTAGGCCGGGTCGCAACCGGAATGTCGGGGGCGCGATTATTCCAGCGGCGAAATCGGGCATATCACCAGCCCGCGGGCAATGGGCGGCCCTCGGCGAAACCGGCGGCCGACTGGACCCCGAGCACGGCACGCTGGTGGAATTCCTCCAGCGTGCCCGCCCCGGCGTAGGTGCAGGCCGAGCGCACCCCGGAACAAATCGAGTCGAGTAGGTCCTCCACCCCGGGACGGGCCGGGTCCAGTGCCATCCGGGATGAGGAGATGCCCTCCTCGAACAACGCCTTGCGGGCCCGGTCGAACACGTTGTCCGTGCGGGTCCGTGCGCCAACGGCGCGTTTGGACGCCATCCCGAAGGACTCCTTGTACGGCCTGCCCTGCTCGTCGTAGCGCAGGTCACCGGGCGACTCGTGGGTACCGGCGAACCAGGACCCGACCATCGCTGCCGAGGCGCCTGCGGCCAGCGCCAGCGCCACGTCCCTGGGGTGCCGCACGCCACCGTCGGCCCAGACATGCCCGCCGAGGTCCCGTGCCGCAGCCGCGCACTCCACCACCGCGGAGAACTGCGGGCGCCCGACCCCGGTCATCATCCGGGTGGTGCACATCGCCCCCGGCCCCACGCCGACCTTGACCACATCGGCACCCGCCTCGATCAGGTCCCTGGTGCCCTCGGCGGTCACCACGTTGCCCGCCACCACCGGCACGGCGGGGGACACCGAGCGCACCGCCTTCAGCGCGGCGATCATCTTCTCCTGGTGGCCGTGCGCGGTGTCCACCACCAGCATGTCCACCCCGGCGCCCAGCACGGCCTCGGCCTTGGCCGCCACATCACCGTTCACCCCGATCGCTGCGGCCACCCGCAGCCGCCCGTCGGCGTCGGTCGCCGGGGTGTAGACCTCCGAGCGCAGCGCCGCGACCTCGGTGAGCACGCCGGCCAGCCTGCCCTCGGCGTCCACCCCGAGCGCGAGCTTGCCGCCATGCGCGTGCAGCCGCTCGAACACCTCCCGCGGCGGGGTGTCCATCGAGCAGGTCAGCGGCTCGGGGTCGGCGACCTCCATCAGCCTGGCGAAGCGGTCCACCCCGGTACAGGCGGCCTCGTCCACCACACCCACCGGGCGGCCCTGCGCGTCGACCAGCACGATCGCGCCATGCGCGCGCTTGCCCAGCAGGTTCAGCGCGTCGGCCACGGCGTCGCCGGGGGTCAGCACCAGCGGGGTGTCCCAGACCGGGTTGCGCTCCTTCACCCAGGAGCCGATGTCCGCCACCGCCACCGGGTCGACGTCCTGCGGCAGCACCACCAGGCCGCCCCGCCGGGCGACCGTCTCGGCCATCCGCCTGCCGGCGACGGCGGTCATGTTGGCGACGACCACGGGGATGGTGGCTCCACTGCCGTCGACAGTGGAGAGGTCGACGTCGAAGCGCGACTCCACGGCCGAGCGGTTCGGCACGAGGTACACATCGTCGTAGGTCAGGTCGTGGGCGGGCCGGTGGCCATCCAGAAAGCGCACGAGACCCCAGGTTACACCCCGTGCGGCGGGCACGGCGCCCGCGGCCGGGAGATTTGTTGGCGTGCCAACCATTCATCCCCGCCGATAGCGCCGGAAAATTAACGGAATCCTAATTTGGGCGCAAGAATGGAGGAGCGCGATATTGTTGCCGTCCACAACGGATCGATATCGCTCATGCGGGTCATGCTGAGCCGGTGCCGATTCGGGTAGTCTGCGGCTGAGTTCGGCAAATCGGACAATCCCTTTCTTGCCGTTAACCTCCCGGACTGCCCCGGTGTCGCGGCGGTCACCTGCCTTTTCGGCAACCCGTCACGATCCTTTGTGCTGCGATTTTTGGGACGTTCTATGAGTGCGTTGTGCAGGGATTCCATCGCGGTTCCGGCGACACTGGTGCGCGGTGGAACGAGCAAGTGCTGGCTGTTCGACCTCGCGGACCTGTCCGGGATATCCGGGCGGCAGGCCGGGGTGGACGAGGTGCTCGCCGCCGCGTTCGGCGCGCGGGACTCCGACCAGATCGACGGTGTCGGCGGTGCCACCTCGACCACCTCCAAGGCCGCCATCATCGGCCCGGCCACCGCGCCCGGCATCCATGTGGACTACACCTTCGGGCAGGTGGGCATCGGCGACGAGCGGGTGGAGTGGGGGAGTAACTGCGGCAACTGCGCCACCGCCGTCGGGCTGCACGCGGTGCGTTCCGGGCTGGTCCCGGCCACCGCGGGGCGGACGAGGGTGCGGATGCGCAACACCAACACCGGTGGCCGGATCGATGCCGTGGTGGCCACTCCCGACGGCAGGGTGCCCGCGCACGGGGACACCCTGGTGCCCGGGGTCACCTCCCCGGGAGTGCGGGTCGAGCTGGAGTTCCTCGACCCGGTCGGCGGCACCACCGGAACCCTGCTGCCCAGCGGGAACCCGGTGGACGAGCTCGCGCGCGGCGAGGCGACCCTGGTGGACGCGGGCGCGCCTGCCGCGCTGTTGGACGCCGCCACGGTCGGCCTGACCGGCGTGGAGAGCGTGGCCGAGTTCACCACCCTGCTGCCAGGGCTGCTGCCGCTGCGGCGGGCGGCGGCCATCCGGATGCGGCTGGCGGGCCCCGGCGACCCGGTCGAGGCCGCGGTGCCCAAGCTCGGCATCGTCGGCCCGCCCCGCGACTACCGCACCAGCGGGGGAGTCCTGGTCCGCGCCGCCGAGTACGACCTCGCGGTGCGGATGGTCTCCATGCACACCCCGCATCCGGCGATCGGGCTGACCTCGATGGTGGCGGTGCTGGCCGCGGCGACCCAGCCCGGCAGCGTGGTCCGCCGCCACCTCGGCGCGGCCGGTGGGCCGGTGCGGCTGGGCACCCCGGCCGGGGTGGTGACCGGAACCCCGGTCCTGGACGGCGACGGCAGGCTGGTGGCGGTGAACCTGGTCCGGTCGGCGCGGGTGATCGCGGCGGCGACCATCTTCGTGCCCCGCGGCGCCGGGGTGGGTGCGGCATGACGGTCACCGGCCCCGCGCGGCCAGCCACGGCGGCCCCGGCGGGCGGGTTCGGCCCGCGGTTCCTCGTCCCGCTCGTGCTCGGCACGCTGCTCAACGCGATCAACTCCTCGATGATCGCGGTCACCCTGGCCCCGATCGGGCAGGATCTCGGTGCCGGCGCCGCCGAGACGGTGTGGCTGGTGACCGTGCTCTACCTGGCCACGGCGGTGGCGCAGCCGGTGATGGGCAGGCTGGTGGACCGGTGCGGGGCCCGGCGGGTGCTGCTCACCGGGCTGTGGCTGGTGTGCGGTGCCGGCCTGCTCGGCACGCTGGCCGGCTCGCTGCCGATGCTCATCGCGGTGCGGGTGCTGCTCGGGCTCGGCACCGCCACCGGGTTCCCCGCCGCGATGGCCATCGTCCGGGCGCGGGCGAGCGCACTCGGGGTCGCCGTACCGGGCGGCGTGCTGGCCACCCTGGCCACCTCCACCCAGGCCAGCATGGCCATCGGGCCGACGCTCGGTGCCCTGCTGGCCGCGGTCGCGAGCTGGCGGGCGACCTTCGCGGTGAACGTGCCGATCGCCCTGCTCGGCATCGTGCTGGCGGTGCGCTGGCTGCCGGCCGACGGCCCGCGTGCCCGCGCGGCCCGCGCGCGGACCGACGTCACCGGGGTGGTGCTGTTCGCCGTCGCGCTGGTCGCCCTGCTGCTGTTCGTGCTGCGCCCGCAGCAGGCGCTGTGGCCGTTTCTCGCCGCCGGGCTGCTGCTGTCCGGCGCGCTGGTGTGGTGGGAGCTGCGGGCCGCTGACCCCTTCCTCGACCTGCGGGCGCTCGGCGGCAACGGGCCGCTGATGGCGACCTACCTGCGGCAGGCCCTTGCCTACCTGGCGATCTACGCCTTCCTGTACGGCTACCCGCAGTGGCTGGCCCAGTCCGACCGGTTGCCGGAGGCCACCATCGGCCTGGCGTTGCTGCCGATGTCGGTCACCACGGTCACGCTCTCGGCGCTGGGCACGCGGCTCGGGCTGGGCGTGTGGAGCAGGCTGTTGCTGACCGGCGGGGCGTTGTTCGCAGGCTCGCTGGCGCTGCTGCTCACCGGCGCCGGTACGGCGATGTGGCTGCTGGTGGCGATCGGCTTCCTGTTCGGCGTCGGCCAGGGGCTGAGCACGGTGGCCAACCAGACGGCGCTGTACGTGCAGGCGCCCGCGGAGCGGATCGGCACGCTGAGCGGCCTGTTCCGGACCTCGCAGTACCTCGGCGCGCTGGCCTCGACCAGCGTGATCGCCGTGTCCTTCGGGCAGCGGGCCACCGACTCGGGCCTCGGCACGCTGGCGCTGGTGCTGCTGGTGACCGCAGCGCTGCTGCTGTGCGTCACCGGGGTGGACCGGGGGCTGCGCCGGGTGCCAGCGCACTGAGGGCCGAGCCGGTGCGGTAGAGCTCGACCAGCAGCGGGCGCAGTTCGTGGCCCGCCGGGGTGAGCCGGTAGCTGGTGCGGGGCGGGAAGGACTCCCGCCGTTCCCGCGCCACCAGCCCGCGCTCAGCCAGCTCACGCAGCCGTTCGGTGAGCACCTTCGCGGTCAGCGCGGGCAGCCGGGCGCGCAGCTCCCCGAAGGAGCACGGCCCGTGCATCAGCTCGCGCAGCACCAGAGTGGTCCACCGCCCGGAGATGGCCGCGAGCGCGATCTCGACCGGGCAACCGGGATCCGGCCTGCTGGTGCGGCCGCGCTCGTCCGGCACCAGTTCCGGGTCCAGCCGCCTCGCCGGGCCGTGGGTTTCCGTTTGGTGACCCACGGCCGGGCCCGCTTGGCTGGTCGCATGGGCAGGGAACATGGGTCCGAGGAAACCACAGAAATCCCGCTGACCACCCGGGCGGAGCGGCATCCGTTCACCTTTGCCGCGGCGTTCAACACCGGAAGCGGCGTGCAGGTGGAACGGATGTACGAGCCGGAAGGCGTGCTGGTGCGGCCGGACGGCATCGCGGTGACCGGGGCCGGGCGCAGGGCGGCCAATGAGGAACTGCTCGCGCTGGGCCTGCCGATCGAGGTGCGGCCCCGCCAGGTACACGTGGCGGGCGAGCTGGCCCTGCTAATCGTGGACTGGGTGATCGCGGGGGACGGCGTGCGGGTCGAGGGCACCGCGACCGATGTCGCCCGCCGGGACGCGGAAGGGCGCTGGCGGTACGTGATCGACAATCCGTTCGGTGTCACGGCCCGCTGAGGCTCAGGGTGCGGCCCACTGTTCGGAGTTCTCCCGTTCCGCGGCGATGCTGGTGTGCTCGCCGTGCCCGGTGTGCACCACCGTGTCGTCGGGCAAGGCGAACAACCTGTCCCGGATGGACTCCAGGATCGTCGGATAGTCCGAATAGGACCGGCCGGTGGCGCCGGGGCCGCCGTGGAACAGTGTATCCCCTGTGAACACGGCCCCCAGTTTCTCGGCGTAGAGGCATACCGCCCCCGGCGCGTGCCCCGGCGTGTGCAGCACCCTCAGGTAGGTGCCCGCGATGGTCAGCACCTGCCCGTCCGAAAGCGGCGCGTCCGGGGACCGCTCCGGGTGGGTGAGGTTCCACAGCTCGAGGTCGTCCGGATGCAACAGGATCGGGGCGTTGGTCAGCCTGGCCAGCTCGGGTGCGGCGTTGACATGGTCGTTGTGCGCATGGGTGCACACGATGGCGCGCACCGCGCGGCCGTCCACGGCCGTCAGAATGGCCTGCGCGTCATGTGCGGCGTCGATCACCAGCACCTCGTGGTCGTCCCCGAGCAGCCACACGTTGTTGTCCACCTCCCAGCTGCCGCCGTCGAGCTGGAAGAAACCGGAGGTCACCACGTTCTGCACTATCGCCGTCATGCTCCGACTGTAACCACCGGGCGGGCTAGGGAAGGGCCAGCGCGCGCACGGCCTCGATGGTGTCGGCCTCCGGCGGCCCCTTGTCCGGGCGGTAGCGGACCACCCGAGCGAAGCGCAGCGCCACCCCGCCGGGGTAGCGGGTGCTCGTCTGCACCCCGTCCAGCTCGATCTCCACCACCAGCTCCGGCCGCAGGTACACGGTCCAGTCGTCGCGGTGGCTCTCGTAGGCGGGGAAGGTCTCGGTCTGCCAGGCGAGCAGCTCGTCGGTGAGGCCCTTGAAGGTCTTGCCCACCATGACCGGCGGGCCGCCGTCCGGGTCCCGCGCCCCGAGGTGCAGGTTCGACAGGTACCCGGTGCGCCGCCCATGCCCCCATTCGGCGCCGAGCACCACCAGGTCGAGCGTGTGCACCGGCTTGACCTTCAGCCAGGCCCGCCCGCGCCTTCCCGCCGCGTACCCGGAGTCCAGCGCCTTCACCAGCACCCCCTCGTGCCCCGCGGCCAGCGCCCCTTCCAGCAGGGTCCGCGGATCGGCCGGGCTGGACTCGCCGGGGATCAGGTGCGGCCCCGCCACCTTCCGCAGGGCCTTGTTCCGCTCCCGCAGCGGCCGGTCCAGCAGGTCGGCGCCGTCCAGGTGCAGGCAGTCGAAGAAGTACGGACGCAGCAGCAGGGCGCGCACCTGCTCCTCGCGGGTGCTGCCGAACCGGGACATGGTCTCCTGGAACGGCCGCGGCCTGCCATCGTCGGTGAGCGCGAGCGTCTCGCCGTCCAGTACCACCGACTCGCACGGCAGCCCCCGCACCAGCTCGACCAGCTCGTCCACATGGGCGGTGATCTCGCGCAGCGTCCTGGTGTAGACGTGCACCTCGGTGCCCTCGCGATGCACCTGTATCCGCGCTCCGTCCATCTTGTACTCGACGATCGCTGGCGTCAGCTCGGCGACCGCCTCGTCCAGCGACTCGGCGGGGGAGGCCAGCATCGGCCGGACCGGCCTGCCGAGTTCCAACCGGAACCCGGCAAGGGCCGCGCTGCCGCCGGACATCGCCGCGTGTGCCGTGGCAGGCAGCCGTCCGGACAGCATGAACCCCCTGCGCACCACCTCGCCGGGCACCTCGGCCGCGGCCGCGATGGCGTCCAGCATGATCCCTTCCAGCGCGCCCTGCCGCAGCTCGCCGGTGAGCAGGCGGAACAGGAAGCGCTGTTCGGGCTCGGTCGCCCGGCCGAACAGCCCGGTCAGCGTCCCGGCACGGCGCTGCCCCGACCCGGCGCCGGTACTGTCCGCGACCGCGCCGAGCGCGGCGTCCACCTCGCCGACGGTGAGCGTGGCGTCCGCGGCGGGCGGAGCCTCCAGCCCGGCGAGGGTGCGCCACCCCGCCCCGATCCGGCCCTGGGTGGGGCTGCCGGTGAGGAACGCGACCACGGCCGCCAGCTCCGCCTCCGGGGCGGCCCGCAGCAGGTCGGCGAGGATGGTGATCTTCGCCTTCCTGGACCGGGTCGCGGCCAGCCCTGCCGAGGCCGTGACGATGTCGTCGAACAACATGCCGACATCATCGCTCCTGGGTACGACATTCGCATGCCTAGACCGACCGGTATGGTTATACGTCCTATACTGCGGGTCATGGACGAACTCACGATGACCCCGGCCGCCGAGCGGGTGCTCGAGGTGGCGGGCCGGTTGTTCTACGAGAACGGCATCCACGCCGTCGGTGTCGAGTCCATCGCGAGCGAGGCCGGGGTCACCAAGAAGACCCTGTACGACCGCTTCGGTTCGAAGGACGCGCTGGTCGGGCACTACCTGCGGCGCCGGGACGAGCGCTGGCGCGAGCACGTGGTGTCCTTCGTGGAGCAGGGCGTGCGGGTCACCCCCGCGCGCAGGCTGCTGCTGGTGTTCGACGCGCTGGAGGAGTGGGTGGCCACGGAGAACGACCGCGGCTGCGCCTTCGTGAACGCGCAGGCCGAGCTGACCGACGTGGGTCACCCCGGCCGCGAGGTGATCCGGGACCAGAAGCTGTGGATGCTGGACTACCTGCGCACCCTCGCCAGGGACGCCCGGCTGCGTAACCCGCGGCGGATCGCCACCTCACTGCTCGTGCTGCTGGAGGGCGCCACGGTCACCGCTTCCTTCGGCGTGGTTCCCGGTGCGGTCGGTAACGCGAAAGAAATCGCCAAGCAGCTCGTCGAGGGCTAACCTCACCAGCCGTGCTGATCAGGGACGCACGCCCGGCGGACTGGCCGCGGATCTGGCCGTTCTGGCACCGGATCGCGACCGAGGGCGAGACCATCGCGTGGGACCCGGACGTCGGTTTCGAGCGGGCGGGCCGGGGCTGGATGCTGGAGCCGCCGGGACGGACGTTCGTGGTGGAGGACGGCGAGCGGATCCTCGGCTCGGCCCAGCTGCAGGCCAACTACGGCCCGGTCAGCCGGGTCGGCACCGCCACCTTCATCGTCGATCCGGATCACGGGGCCGTGGGGTCGGCAGGCGGCTGGCGGGGCACGTGCTGGAGCAGGCGCGCGCAAGCGGGTTCCGGGCGATGGTGTTCAACGCCGTGGTGGAGACCAATCATCGCGCCGTGCACCTGTGGCATTCGCTCGGCTTCCGGACCCTGGCGATCGTGCCGGAGGCCTTTGACCATCCGCGGCACGGACCGGTCGGGGTGCACGTTATGCACAGGTCACTGGGCGAGGGCTGACCGGCCGGTCATGCCCTGCCCTCGCCTGCTGCCGGGTGTCCGGTGCCCGCGGGACCGAGCCAGGCCAGCAGGTCCTGGCGCGCCCGCGCCACCCGGGAGCGGATCGTGCCGATCGCGCATTCGCACACCAGCGCCGCCTCGGCGTAGGAGAGCCCGAGCACCTGGGTGAGCACGAAGGGCTCCCTGCGCTCCGGCGGCAGCTCGGCGACCAGCCTGCGCAGTTCCACCAGGCGCCCGTGGTCCGGTTCGGCCGCACCCGCGCGCTCCGCGGCCCACGCCCAGTCCGGGGTGCGGGCGTGCTGCGGCCGTCGCCTGCGGGTACGCAGATGGTCGGCGGCCACCCGCCTGGCGATGGCGAGCAGCCACATCCGGGCCGGGCACCGGGCAGCGTAGCGGGGCAGTGCGGCGAAGGCCCGCAGGTAGGTCTCCTGCACCAGGTCCTCGGCCAGTCGCGGTTCCACCAGGTAGCCGAGCATCCGGTGCAGCTGGTGCTGGGTCGCCGAGACGAATCCTTCGGCCGCGCTCCGGTTTCCGGCCGCGGCGCGCAGGGCGAGGCGGGTGAGCTCCTGGTCCTCCACGGACACCTCCCCTGGTCCAGACCTGTCACGCTCGGTCTTCATCCGGCCACCTGATCCATGCCATTGCACCAGCTCGATGTGAGGTATACATAAAGATCGGCGTGCTGCGGATCTTTCGCTGTGCTTTGTCCTGTCCTGTCAGCGCGCGGTCAGGCCAGCGCCCGTGCCATACCGTCGACCGCGGCGCGCAACCGGTCCGGGGACAACGCCGCGTAGCCCGGCACCAGCCCGGGAAACGGGCCGTGGGATCCCGTGCGCGCGTAGCCGGAGAGGGCGGGGACGTTGATGCCGTGCTCCGCCAGCCGCCGCTGCGTGGCAAGGTCGTCGGTCCCCGCGGGCAGGCGCAGCACCACGTGCAGGCCGGCCGCGATGCCGACCGGGTGCCAGCGCGGGAAACGGGCGCCCAGCGCCGCCAGCAGTGCGTCCCTGCGCTCGCGGTACAGCCTGCGCGTGCGCCGCAGGTGCCGGTCGTATCCGCCGGAACGCAACATGCGGGCGAGCGCGACCTGTGGCAGCGGCGGGCAGCCAAGGTCGTGCCTGCGTTTGCCGTCCACCACCCGCGCCCGCAGCGCGGGTGGCAGCACCAGCCAGCCGATGCGCAGGGCCGGTGCGAGCACCTTGCTCACGCTGCCAAGGTAGGCGACCCGGTCCGGGGCGAGCGCCCGTACCGCCCCCAGCGCGGGCCGGTCGTAGCGGTGCTCGGCGTCGTAGTCGTCCTCGATCACCAGCCCGTCCCGCTCCGCAGCCCACTCCAGCAGCGCGCGGCGTCGGCCGGGGTGCAGGGCCGCGCCGAGCGGGAACTGATGCGCCGCGGTCACCACCACGGCCCGCACCTGCCGCGGGCACCGGCCGATGTCGATGCCGTGCTCGTCGACCGGCACCGGGACCGGCCGCAGGCCCTGGTCCGCGAACAGCTCCGCCTGTTCCGCGTGGCTGGGGTCCTCGATCGCGATCTGCCGTTCGCCTGCCGCCCGCAGCACCCTGGCGAGCAGGGACAGCGCCTCGGCCGCGCCGCTGGTGAGCACGATGTCGTCCGGGCTCGCGGGCAGGGCGCGCACCCGGCCGAGGTAACCCGCCAGCTCGGCGCGCAGTTCGGGCGCTCCGGCGGGATCCGGGTAGCCGAGGGCGGAGTCCGGCAGCCCGGCCAGCGCCTCCCGTTCGGCGGCCAGCCATTCGGCGCGCGGGAAGGCGCTCAGCGCGGGCAAGCCGGGGCGCAGGTCGAACCGCCAGGCCCGGTCCGCGGCCGGTGCGGGCGCCGCGGCGGGTTCCTGGCGGGCCATGGGCGCCACGGTGGTGCCCGAGCCGCGTTTCGCCAGCAGGTATCCCTCGGCCACCAGCTGCTCGTACATCGCGGTGACGGTGCCGCGGGCGCAGCCGAGCTGTGCCGCCAGGTCCCGGCTGGAGGGCAGCCTTGTCCCCGCGGGCAGCCGCCCGGACCGGATCGCCGCACGAAGCGCGGACTCCGCGGCCCGGCCCGGCCGGGAGCCGGAGACCGCGGGCAGCAGCAACTCGCGCAGGACTCCGGAGTGGTCCATTTTCGGCATGCTCGATTGGTCCTTCCGGCTAGACCACTGACCGGCGAGGCTACCGCCATGACGACTCCGGTGGCGCCTCCGAGCGCCGAGCACAGGGTAGGAACCCGGCGGGGTGCGGCGGCCGGGTTGGCGGCCGCGGTCATCGTCGGCGGTTCGGTTCCGGTGACCGGGATGCTCGACGCCTACCCGGTGATCGCGGGCCAGGCGCTGCGGTACGCCCTCGGCGGCCTGCTCCTGCTGGGCTTCGCCCGGTTGCGCGGCAAGGCGTTGCCGCTGCCCGCGCTGGGTGACCTTCCCGCACTGGTGACGCTCGCGGCCAGCGGAATGATCGGTTTCCAGGCGTTCCTGCTACTGGCCCAGCGGTACGCCGAGCCGGGCCTGGTCGCCGCCGTGCTCGGCGTCAGCCCGCTGGTGATCGCGCTCGCCGGGCCGCTGATGGCCGGTGGCAGGCCCTCGGCGGCGCCGGTGCTCGGCGCCGTGCTGGCGACCGGCGGGGTCGCCGTCCTCACCGGCGGCGGTGACACCGAGGGGCCGGGGCTGCTGCTGGCCGTACTCGCGATGCTGTGCGAGACCTCGTTCACCCTGTGCGCGGTCGGGGTGCTCGGCAGGCTCGGCCCGCTGGCCACCGCGACCTGGAGCTGTTTCGTCGCCGGGGTGGGCGGCGCGCTGGTCGCCACGATCACCGGCGGCGCCTCGGCATGGCGGCTGCCGGACGCGCGGGAGCTCGCCGCGCTGCTGGTACTCGCGGTCCTGGTGACCGCCGTGGCGTTCGGCGCGTGGTACTTCGCGGTGGGAGCGCTGGGAGCCGACCGCGCCGGGGTGCTGATCGGCGTGATGCCGGTGTCCGGGCTGGCGGTATCCCTGCTGCTCGGCGCGCAGACCCTGGACCTCGCCGATGTGCTGGGTACCGCACTGGTCGCCACGGCGGTCACCCTCGGCCTCCGCCGCCGACAGGTCAGCGGGAGCCGTGGGCCATGCGCAGGACGTCGAGGGCCTCGTCGAGCTGTTGCTCGGTGAGCTTGCCGTTCGCGACGTGGCCGCGTTCCAGCACGACCTCACGGATCGTCTTGCGCTCGGCGAGGGCTTGCTTGGCAACCGCGGCGGCCTCCTCGTAGCCGAGGTAGGCGTTCAGCGGGGTCACGATCGAAGGGGAACCCTCGGCGTACTCCCTGGCCCGCTCGGCGTTGGCGGTCACCCCGGCGAACACCTTGTCCGCCAGCAACCGGGACACCGCGGCCAGCAGCCGCGCCGACTCCAGCACGTTGCGGGCGATCACCGGCAGGTTCACGTTGAGCTGGAAGTTGCCCTGCGCCCCGGCGAAGGCCACCGCCGCGTCGTTGCCGATCACCTGCGCGACCACCTGCAGCGTGGCCTCCGGGATCACTGGGTTCACCTTGCCCGGCATGATCGAGGAACCGGGCTGCAGGTCGGGCAGCGCGAGCTCGGCGAGGCCGGTGCGCGGGCCGGAGCCCAGCCAGCGGACGTCATTGGCGATCTTGTTCAGCGAAACCGCCACCGTGCGCAGCGCCCCGGAGGCTTCCACCACGCCATCCTGCGCGGCCTGCGCCTCGAAGTGGTTGCGCGCCTCGCTGAGCGGGAGACCGGTCACCTTCGCCAGCTCTCCGGCCACGGCCGCGCCGAACCCGGCCGGCGCGTTCAGCCCGGAACCGACCGCGGTCCCGCCGATCGGCAGTTCGCCCAGCCGGGGCAGGCAGTCCCGCAACCGTTCGATCCCGAAACGCACCTGTGCTGCCCAGGCGCCCGCTTCCTGGCCGAGGGTCACCGGGACCGCGTCCATCAGGTGCGTGCGGCCGGACTTCACCACCTCCGACCACTCCCCGGCACGCCGCTCGATGGTGCCCGCCAGGTGGTCCAGCGCCGGGATCACATCGGTCAGCACGGCCTCGGTCGCCGCAACGTGGATCGTGGTGGGGAAGGTGTCGTTGGACGACTGCGAGGCGTTCACCTGGTCGTTGGGGTGCACATCGGTGCCGAGCGCGCGGCTGGCCAGGGTCGCGATGACCTCGTTGGCGTTCATGTTGGAGGAGGTCCCGGACCCGGTCTGGAACACGTCGATCGGGAAGTGCGCGTCGTGCTTCCCTTCGGCGACCGCGTCGGCCGCGGTCGCGATGGCCGCCGCGACCTCGCCGTCCAGCACACCCAGCCTGCCGTTCACCCTGGCCGCGGCCGCCTTCAGCAGGCCGAGCGCCCGGATCTGGGCGCGCTCGAGGCCACGCCCGGAGATCGGGAAGTTCTCCACCGCCCGCTGGGTCTGTGCGCGGTACAGGGCGTCGGCGGGTACCCGCACCTCGCCCATCGTGTCGTGCTCGATCCGGTAGTCCTGTTCAGCCATGCCGCCAGTCTGGCGTAGCCGAATCGGCGTCGCGCGGTGGCCTTGCGCACTAGGGTGGCGAGTGTTCCCGATCACTGCCACCACCACAGGCGGAAAGGTTGGTGAGCTATGAGCTCGCCGGAGAAGCTGTCGGTCGACGTCCTGATCATCGGCGCCGGGCCGACCGGGTTGTTCGCCGCGTACTACGCGGGTTTTCGCGGTCTCTCGATGGCCGTCGTGGACTCCCTGCCGGAGGCGGGCGGTCAGGTGACCGCCATGTATCCGGAGAAGATGATCTACGACGTGGCCGGGTTTCCTGCGGTACGGGGCCGGGACCTGATCAAGGGACTGGTCGAGCAGGCGGCCCAGTGGGACCCGACGTACCTGCTCGGACGCAAGGCCGTCGGGCTGGAGCGGGTCGAGGACGGCCTCGAGGTGTCCCTGGACGGCGGGGATGTCGTGCGGGCGGGGGCGGTGCTGGTCACCGCGGGCATCGGTGAGTTCACCCCACGCCCGTTGCCTGCGGGCGATGGCTGGCTCGGCCGCGGCATGGTGCACTTCGTGCCCGCGCTGGATGCCCATGCCGGTAAGCACGTGGTCGTGGTCGGTGGCGGCGACTCGGCTTTCGACTGGGTGCTCGCGCTGCACCCGATCGCCGCGAGCGTGACCCTGGTGCACCGCAGGTCCCGGTTCCGCGCCGCCGAGTCGATCGTGCGGGAGGTGCGTGCGCTGGGGGTCCGGATCATCACCGAGGCCGAGGTGACCCGGCTACGCGGCGAGACCGAGGACGGCCCGCTGGCCGAGGTGGAACTGGAGATCAAGGACACCGGCCGCGAGGTACTGCCAGCGCAGACCGTGGTCGCCGCGCTCGGCTTCACCGCGGATCTCGGCCCGATCGAGAACTGGGGGCTGGAGATCGAGCGCCGGTCGATCGCGGTCGACACCACCATGGCCACCGCAAGGGAGCGGGTCTACGCGGCCGGCGATGTGGCGGCCTACCCCGGCAAGGTCAAGTTGATCGCCACCGGCTTCGGCGAGGCCGCCACGGCGATCAACAACATCGGGGTGGCGCTGAACCCGGAGGCGAAGCTGTTCCCCGGTCACTCCAGCGGCTGAGTGTCCGGCGGCGCGATCCGTTCGGTGATCCACTCGGCGTAGGCGGGAACCGAGGTGTAGATGGACGGCGCGGTGGCGCAGGTGCGGTCGCCGTTACCCGGCCTGCTGGATGCGCCGACCAGCTCCCAGTGCTCGGCCACCCTGGCCAGCTGTGGCCCGCCGGAGTCGCCGTAGCAGGTGCCTGCCTCGCCCTCTGGGGTCCCGGTGCACAGCTCGACCTCGGTGGCGAACTCGGTTGTGCAGCCGGTGTCATCGACGATCAGGGTGTCCAGTTGCTGCAGGATCCGCGGGCCCGGCCCGCAGCCCTCGGTCGGGCAGGTCTGCCCCCAGCCGAGCAGCCTGGTTTCGTCGCCCACCGCGGGTTCCGTGCCGAGCACGACCGGTTCCGCCTGTACCGGTTCGGCCAGCCGGACCAGTGCAAGGTCGCCACCCGCGCCGGTCGGGTCGTAGTCGGGGTGCGTGATCGTCTCGGTGACCTCGGTGCGCTCGCCGCCCTCGGTGTGGTCGGTGCTGCCGATCCGGGCTGTGGTGATCAGCCTGGTCCGGGTCTGCACGCAGTGCGCGGCCGTCACCACCCAGCCCGGGGCGACCAGCGAGCCGCCACAGCGATGCATCCCGGAACTGCTCTGCAGGGACACCATGAACGGGTACTCCTGGTCGGCGTCCACGCCGCCGATGATGGCGGGCTGCACAGCAGTCGCCTGCTGGGCACCGGCCGCCAGCAGTGCGACCGCGGCCGCGAGCGCGCAGGCCGCGCGGGCGCTCTTACGCATCGGGTCCACGGCTAGGGCAGCGGCGGGACGGTGCCGGAGTCGGTGTCCAGGGTGCCGTCGAAGTCCACCGAGGAGTAAGCCCGCAGCTTGGTCAGCCGGTGGTAGCCGTCGATCAGCCGCACGGTGCCGGACTTCGAACGCATCACAATGGACTGGGTGGTCGCACCGCCCGCGCGGTAGTGCACCCCGCGCAGCAGGTCGCCGTCGGTGACCCCGGTGGCGCAGAAGAAGACGTTGTCCCCGCCCACCAGGTCGTCTGTGCCGAGCACGCGCTCGAGATCGTGGCCCGCGCCGATCGCCTTCTCCCGCTCGGCTTCGTCCTTCGGCCACAGCCTGCCCTGTAGTTCCCCGCCGAGGCACTTGAGCGCGCAGGCGGCGATGATGCCCTCCGGGGTACCGCCGATGCCGAGCAGCATGTCCACGCCGGTGGTCTGCCGGGCGGCCGCGATCGCCCCTGCGACATCGCCGTCCGAGATGAACCGGATCCGCGCCCCGGCCTCCCGGACCTCCTTGACGATCTGCTCGTGCCGGGGCCGGTCCAGGATGCACACGGTCACATCGGAGACCTCGCTGTGCTTGGCGCGGGCCACCCGGCGGATGTTCTCCGCGATCGGGGCCGAGATGTCCACCGTGCCTGCCGCCTCCGGGCCCACCGCCAGCTTCTCCATGTAGAACACCGCGGAGGGGTCGAACATCGCGCCGCGCTCGGCCACCGCCAGCACCGCAAGCGCGTTCGGCATGCCCTTGGCCATCAGCGTGGTGCCGTCGATCGGGTCCACCGCCACATCGCAGTCAGGGCCGTCGCCGTTGCCAACCGACTCCCCGTTGAACAGCATGGGCGCCTCGTCCTTCTCGCCCTCGCCGATCACCACCACGCCGCGCATGGACACGGTCTGGATCAGCTGCCGCATCGCGTCCACGGCCGCGCCGTCGCCACCGATCTTGTCGCCCTTGCCGACCCAGCGGCCCGCGGCCATCGCGGCCGCCTCGGTGACCCGGACGAGCTCCATCGCGAGGTTGCGGTCCGGCGCTTCCCCGCGACGGGGTTCGCCGGTGGACTCGGCGGTGGTCATGCTGGCCTCCCGATCACGATATGGAGCGAATCGGGCCTAATTCTCGCAGATCGTGGCCGCCGGGCCAGCTCAGCGCGGCATGGCGATCGTCACTGCCCGTTGCCGGTTCTGCCCGTTGTGTCCGCGCTCGCGTCCTCGGTGTCGTTCTCGACCGAGGCCAGCGCGGTCTCGATACGTTCCCGCGCGCCCTCGAGGTGCCGCTCGCACAGCTTGGCCAGCTGCTCGCCCTTCTCCCACAGGGCCAGCGACTCCTCCAGCGACAGCCCGCCTGCCTCCAGCCCGCGGACCACCTCGATGAGCTGGTCCCTCGCCTGCTCGTAGCCAAGGCCCGCGGTCTCGGCGGGGTTGCTGACGGGTTCGGGTTCGTTCACGGTGTGCGGCTCCGGCTGTCGTGGTTGGTCCGGGCAGCGCACACTACCGCGCTGGCCATCGCGTTGTCGTAGCCCACGAAGGCACTGGCGAACTCCTGCCCGTCCCCGTCCACGATCGCGTCCTCGATGTGCTGCTGCGCCTGGGCCACCCGGCGCCGGTGCGGCGAACCGTCGGTGAACCACCAGCGGGTGCCGACGTAGTACGAGGTCGCCTCGGACAGCCTGCGCAGGCTGGGCCCGAGCGCGGTGCGCCCCGCCGTGTCGCAGCCCGCGAGCAGCGCGGTCCAGCACTGCGCGGCCGCGGCGTCGGCCTCCTCGGCCCGGTGCCGGACGACCAGGGCCTGTTGCCGCGCCGGGTCCGTGCCGGCACCGTGTGCCAGGCGGGCGGCGGCGTTCGTGGTCAGTGGGAGAAACGTGGTCGTGCGCACCGACTGCACTGCTACGTCCCTTCCTCGTACCCATCCGTGACGGTGGCGTGTGTGACGCCGTCGGCGACCCTGACCCGCAGTGGTGTTCCGGCCGCTACTTCAGAGACTGACCGGAGCACCCGAAGGTTGCCTGACTCGTCGGAGTACTGCACGACCGCGTAGCCGCGGGCCAGCGTCGCGGAGGGGCCGAGCGAGGTGAGCCGGTCGCGGACCGCCGCCAGCGCGGTCTGCTCGTTGCCGAGCTTGCCGAGCATGGCACGGCGGCCGCGTTCGGCGTGTAAGGCGACCTCGTCGGCGCGTCGCTGGATCGGACCGAGTGGATCGGCGAGTGCAGGCCTGCTGCGCAGCTGCTCCAGCAGCCGGGCCTGGGTGTCCACCCAGCCGTGCAGCGCGCGCCGGGCCCGGTCGCGCAGCTGGCGGACGCGCTCGGACTCCTCCTTGACGTCCGGCACGATCCGCTTGCCGGCGTCGGTCGGGGTGGAACAGCGCAGGTCGGCGACATGATCGAGCAGCGGGGTGTCCGGCTCGTGGCCGATCGCGCTGACCACAGGGGTGCCCGCGGCGGCGACGGCGCGGCACAGCGCCTCGTCGGAGAACGGCAGCAGATCCTCCACGCTCCCGCCGCCGCGGGCGATCACGATCACGTCGATGCCCGGGTCGGCGTCCAGAGTGGACAGTGCGGTGCGGATCTGCGGTACGGCGTGTGCCCCCTGCACAGCGGTGTTGACCACGGTGATCGCTGCCGCAGGCCAGCGTGCCTGCACGTTGACCAGCACATCGCGCTCGGCCGCCGAGGCGCGGCCGGTGATCAGCCCGATCCCGCGGGGCAGGAAGGGCAGTTTGCGTTTGCGCTCGGCCGCGAACAGCCCCTCCGCGGCCAGCAGCTTGCGCAGGCGCTCGATCCTGGCCAGCAGCTCGCCGATGCCGACGGCGCGGATCTCGTTCGCCCGCAGGCTCAGCGTGCCACGGCCGAGGAAGAAGGTCGGCTTGGCGTGCAGCACCACGCTGGCGCCCTCGCGCGGTGGCGGGTCGATGGAGCGCAGCAGCCGGATCGGGCAGGTGACGGTCATCGAGACGTCGGCGGAGGGGTCGCGCAGGGTGAGGAAGGCGGTCTGGTTGCCCGAGCGGGCGGAGACCTGGGTGACCTGGCCCTCCACCCATACCGCGCCGAGCCGGTGGATCCAGTCCGCGATCTTGCGGGCCACCGTGCGGACCGGCCAGGGGTGCTCGGCGCTGGTGCTCGCGTTGGCGGAGGAGCCGGGAGAGGTCGCTTCGCTCACCGGTCGGTCGGGTCCCCGGGTGCGTCGCCTTCGCCTGCTTCCCGCTCCCTGCGGACGTTGCCGATGCGCCTGGCCAGCATGCCGACGAACGAGGCCCGGTCGGCGTGCGCCCGCTCGTAGGCGAGCAGTTCCTCCAGCTGGTCCAGGGAGAACTGGCGGAGCCGGGCACGCACCTGCGGCAGGGTGAGCTGGTCGTAGTCGGCCAGCCCGGCCGGGGCGGCGGGGGTGTCCCTTGGCGCGCTGTCGAACTCGCCGTCGGCGTGCTCCGCGGCCAGGGCGCGTTCCTCGTCGGCCCAGGGGTCCTCACCCGCGGCCGGGGCGCCCTCACCCAGCGGGACGTCCGGGCGGTGACCGTTGTGCCGCGGCTGCTCCGGCGGCGCGAGGTCCTCGATCGTGCCCGCGTCGTCCGCGGTAGCCACGGCAGGGCCGGTTCCCTCTTCGGCCTCCGTGATGTCCTCGTCGAAGGTGGCCCAGCTGGGCGTCTCCTCGACCGGGCGGAGCGCGGACAGCGCGTCGTCGCCCTTGATGGCCAGCTCCGTGATGTGCTGCTGAACCCGCATGGACGCCTGCAGCACCTGGCTGGCGACGGTCACCGGGCAACCGAGAACCTGTTTCGGTAGCTCGCGGACCCGCTCGGCGGTGGTGACGGCGAGGCCCGCGGCGACCCGCAGCGGGAACGGGAGTGGCTTCATACCCCTAGCCTGCCGCACCCGGCCCCCGCGGCCCAACCGACCGGCCTGGATGCGTGCGCCGGGATCTCGCGGTGAGTGACCCAACGCACACCGGGTATGCCCGTACCCTGGGTGCCATGAGTGGAGCGAGTCCCGGAATCGAGCCCGCCACCAGCGTGTCGATCGGCGGCAGCGCCGACGCCCCCGCGAGCGGCGGCAAGCGGGTGCTGCTCGCCAAACCCCGTGGTTACTGCGCCGGGGTGGACCGTGCGGTGATCGCCGTGGAGAAGGCCCTCGAGCTGTACGGGCCGCCGGTGTACGTCCGCAAGGAGATCGTGCACAACCGTCATGTCGTGGACACCCTGCGTGACCGTGGCGTGATCTTCGTCGAGGAGACCTCCGAGGTACCCGAGGGGGCGCTGGTGGTCTTCTCCGCGCATGGCGTCTCGCCTGCCGTGCACGCCGAGGCCGAGGAGCGTGGGTTGCGCACGATCGACGCCACCTGCCCGCTGGTGACCAAGGTGCACAAAGAGGTCAACCGGTTCGCCCGCGACGACTACGACATCATGCTGATCGGGCACGAGGGGCACGAGGAGGTCGAGGGCACCTCCGGTGAGGCGCCGGAGCATGTGCAGCTCGTGGACACCGCGGCTGATGTGGACAAGGTCGCCGTGCGGGACCCCTCGAAGGTGGTGTGGCTTTCCCAGACCACGTTGAGCGTGGACGAGACCATGGAGCGGGTCGACCAGCTTCGTGAGCGGTTCCCGAACATCTCAGACCCGCCGAGCGAGGACATCTGCTACGCCACGTCCAACCGTCAGGTCGCGGTCAAGGCGATGGCCGCGGAATGCGACCTGGTACTGGTCGTCGGCTCGCAGAACTCGTCCAACTCCAAGCGGCTGGTCGAGGTCGCCCTGCAGGCCGGTGCCACCTCGGCCCGGTTGGTCGACTTCGCCCGCGAGGTCGATGAGGCCTGGCTGGAAGGGGTGCAGACCGTCGGGGTGACCAGCGGGGCCTCGGTGCCGGATGTGCTGGTGATGGAACTACTGGAGTGGCTGGCCGAACGCGGCTGGGGCGATGTCCAGGAGGTCACCACGGCGAACGAGAAGATCTCCTTCGCGCTGCCCCGCGAGCTGCGCGGGGCAGGGGAGTCCAAGCCGAGCAGCGTGCGCTGATCCCAGCCCCGAAGGGACCCTGCCCGGCCGGAGGTGGCCGGGTTCAGGACTGATCCTCGTCCCATGGACGTCCCCGTGCCGGGCGTCCGCCCCGCCGGGGCGCGTCCGGACCGCCCTGCGGCGGGTTCTCCGGGCGCGGTGGATTTCGTCGTGGCCGCCCGCCACCCCCTGGGGGAGCGTCGGGCCGGCCCCCGCGGCGCCGGTCCGGGCCGTCGCCGCGCGGCTGTCGTGGTTTCCGTGGTTGCCGGGGGTCGGGTGCGCCGGGATCCGCCGGACCCCGTGGCTCCCGCCCGCCGGACGGGCCGCCCGTACGTCCAGGAGCGGCACCGGGTTTCTGGCCTCCACCGCGATTCGGCGGGTTTCCCCGCTGTGGCTGCCCCTGCCTGCGCGGCTCGGCCGGGCGGCCTTCCGTGGGGCGGCCCTCCGGCGGCGGTTTGCGTTCCCCACGCTGGGGCGGCTTGCCCTTGGCCGGGCGTTCGCGGGCCGCCTTCTCCCGCCCCACGGCCTCGCGGGATGGCTTGTCCCTGGACGGCTGACCCTGCCGGTCGGCCGCACCCTTGCGCTCCGCGCCTGCCTTGTCGGTGGACCGCGCCGCGGTCTCCTTCCGCTTACTCGCGGACCGCGCCTTGACCGGAGCATGGGGGTCGCGTTCCCGGTAGATCCGGAACAGGCCGATCAACAGCGTGACCCCGGTCGTCACCGCCATCGTCGGGAAGCCGTTGATCAGCGGTGTGCTGATGGCGAGCACCTTGGCCAGGGTGTCGCTCCCGGAGGGCTGGCCGGAGGCGAACAGCACGACCGCCGGTACGGTGATGCCGAGGATCAGCGGTGGCTGCACCATCGGCCCGAACAGGTTCCGCCTGCGGACCGCGGCGATCGCCCCCACCGCGCCGAGGAAGTAGCAGGCCTGGAACAGCAGCCCGAGTTCGTCCTGGACCTGGAGGTTGATCACCGCGCCCAGTACGGCGAGCCCGAAGGCCAGCAGTACCGCCGCCCACCACGGGAGACCCCTGCGTTCGCCGATGATGGGCCGCTCGTCCCAGGGCACCGGCCCCTCGTCGGCCTCGCGGTCGTCCTGGCGATCCCGCGTCGCGGTCACGAACGAACACCTGATTCGCGGCCCGCACGGACGAGGTCACCTGGCCACGCGGGTGCGCACCGGCGCGACGGCCCCCACGACCGTCCGCCGCGATGGCCCCCAGGCCCTGCGGTGCCGGCACCCGGCCGGGTACGCGTACCACCGCGCACGGGTCGACGGCGCGTTCCGAAACAGCCCCTACTCAATCCGCGCAACCTCCGGAAGCGCGCGTCGGTGACCGTGCCCCACGCGACTGGCGAACTCGTGCATAGCCGTCACCGTAGCCGGTACCCGTCCAGGATCCGTTAACCCTCTGCAAGCTGTCCGATTTTTCCTACCCGGCAGCGTGATATGGGTCACGTCCTGAACACGGTCCGAGATGGGGCTCCTGGCCCAGGAACGGGGTGTCAGTGCCTGTTCCAAACTCGCGGACGCGGTCGGCTCGGCCGGGCTCGGACCTGGTCGCGATCGTCACCGTCGCAGGTGCTGCGCCCGGCCTCGCCGCCCGCGGGCTGCGCCGCGCGAGTTCTTCTGCTCGCCGTGAGCAGGCGAAGCGCAGTTCCGGAACGGGGTGTCAGTGCCTGTTCCAAACTCGCGGACGCGGTCGGCTCGGCCGGGCTCGGACCTGGTCGCGATCGTCACCGTCGCAGGTGCTGCGCCCGGCCTCGCCGCCCGCGGGCTGTTCGCCGCTGAGCACAGCGGCGCGAAGCGCCTCGGTTTGGGTGGTGGTGGGAGACGGGTGGGCGAGTTCTTCTGCTCGCCGTGAGCAGGCAAAGGCCAGTTCCGGAACAGAGTCTCAGTTGGCTGCCATCTCGTCTCCCTTCCGGATCGTGGGCACCGCGGACGGGCTCGCCGCGGCGTCGGTCAGCGGGGTGACGGCCGCGCGGAAACTCTCCAGCGCGTCCAGTTCGCGGCGGCGTGCGGACAGGAACCGTTGCAGGTGCGTGCTGGAGAGGTTCACCGCGTCGACCGCGTTGCCCGCCGCGCGATGTGCGGCCGCGGCCTGGCCCCGCACCTGCTCCACGTCCTCGATCAGGGTGCGTTCGCTGGCCGCGAAGAGCGCGGCCGAGGCGATCACCGCGAACCCGGTCGGGCCGCAGAGGAACACCCTGCGGTCGAGCATCCACCGCAGTAGTTCCGGATCGGTGTCCAGAGCCGCGACCACGGCCGCGTCCGATGGCACGAACATGATCGTGCCGTAGATCGCGTCGGCCCAGCGCTGATATCCCTTGCCTGCCAGTTCGGCCGCCCGGGAACGCAGGTTGCGCACGTGTACCCGCAACGCGTCCAGGCGTTCCTCGGCATCGTCGGTCTCCACCGCCTCGGCCCAGCACGCCATGCTCGCCTTGGCATCCACCGGCACCGTGCGGTCGCCGCCGACCCGCAGCACCAGGTCGGGCTTGGCGGCGCCGCCGCCCGCGACATCGGTCTGCACCGTGAAGTGCAGCCCCTCGCGCAGGCCGAGTGCGCGTGCGGTCTCCACCAGTACCTGCTCGCCGAGCTCACCGCGCCCGCTGATGGAGGCGAACGCGACCTCGTAACGGCGCAGGGCCGCCTGCTGCTCGTCCACCCTGGAGCGTTCGGCGTCCACCTGCCGGGCGGCCGCGTCGGCCCTGCGCATGCTGTCGGTGTAGAGCCGCCACAGCAGGGCCACCGCCCCGGCCAGTAGCAGCGCTACGACCACCGCCGCCGTGCTGAGCACCGTCGAACCCACCGGTCCGCCCTCCTTCCCTCCGAAGTCGCCGAAGACGAAGTCGCCGAAGACACTGACTCCTCGTGTCGTTTCCCTCGCCGTGCATGATGGCGCCCGCCACCGACAGAACCGAGCGTACCCGGGCATCGAACGCACGTTCGAGTGAACCCGGCCGATGGCGGAGCGAGGTGACCATTCGCGCCGTTATTCGGGCGTGAACGGCGCGTTCACGCCCGTTTGCCGGGGTGTCTGCGCCATCCTGTCGCGGTTTGGTCCTAACTTGGGCCGCGATGAGACTGCTGCACACCTCGGACTGGCACGTGGGACGCACGTTCCACGGTGCCGACCTGCTCGCTGAGCAGGAGTCCGTGCTCGGTTGCCTCGCCGACATCGTCGCCGAGGAACGGGTGGACGTGGTGCTCGTCTCCGGTGATGTCTACGACCGCGCGGTGCCCTCGGCCGAGGCGGTCCGGGTCGCGGCGAACGCGCTGGCGAGGTTGCGGGCGGCCGGCGCGACCCTGGTGATCACCCCGGGCAACCACGACTCCGCGGCCCGGCTCGGCGCGTTCGGCGAGTTCGCCGCCGCGGGCGGCCTGCACCTGTGCACCTCGGTGGCCGGGTTGCACGAGCCGGTGCTGTTGAACGATGCGCACGGTCCGGTCGCCTGCTACGGGATTCCTTATCTGGAGCCGGAACCGGCGCGGCACGCCCTGGGAGTGCCGGAGGCGCGCGGGCACACCGGGGTGCTCGGCGAGGCCATGCGCCGGATCCGTGCCGACCTGGCGGGGCGGGCGCAGGGAACCCGTTCGGTGGTGCTCGCGCATGCCTTCGTCACCGGCGGCGAGGGCAGTGACTCGGAGCGGACCATCTCGGTCGGCGGGGTGGAACAGGTTCCGGGCGCGGTGTTCGACGGGGTGGACTACGTGGCGCTGGGCCACCTGCACGGCCCGCAGCGGCTGGCCGAGCATCTGCGCTACTCCGGCAGTCCGCTGGCCTACTCCTTCTCCGAGGCGGCGCACCGCAAGTCCGTGTGGCTGGCCGAACTCGACGCCGATGGGCTGGCCGAGGTGTGGCGGCGTGAGCTTCCTGTCCCGCGGCGCCTCGCCACCGCCGAAGGCGACCTGGAGGACCTGCTGTCCGCCCCGGAGTACGCGGAGCTGACCGGTTGCTACCTGTCGGTCACGCTGACCGACCAGGTCCGGCCGCTCGACGCGATGCGCAGGCTGCGCGAGCGGTTCCCGCACGCGGTGCATCTGGACTGGCAGCCGGCGGGCGGCAGCAGCGAGCCGCTGCGGTACGCCGAGGCCGTGCGCGGACGGTCGGACGCGGAGATCACCGGCGGTTTCCTCGCGGACTGCCGGGGCGCGGAGCCGAACGAGCGGGAGTCGGCGCTGCTCACGGCGGCGCTCGAGCAGGCGGAAAAGGCCGACCCGGAACAGGACGGTGAGCTGCGATGAGACTGCACCGGCTCGAGGTCGAGGCGTTCGGTCCCTACCCGCGGCGGGAGGTCGTCGATTTCGACGCGCTCGGCGCCGACGGGCTGTTCCTGCTGCATGGCGACACCGGCGCGGGCAAGACCACGCTGCTGGACGCCGTGGCGTACGCCCTTTTCGGCCGGGTTCCCGGTGCCCGCGGGCAGGTGAAACGCCTGCGGTGCGATCTGGCGCCGCCGGAGGCCGCCAGCGAGGTCGTGCTGGAGCTGACCGTGCAGGGGCATCGGCTGCGGGTCGCCCGCAGCCCCGAGTACGAGGCGCCCAAACGCCGGGGCGGGGGCACCACCACCAGGAAGGCCAAGGCCTCGCTCATCTGGATCGACCGGCCCCCACCAGACCAGCCGGTGGAGGGACTCACCCGGATCGACGAGGTCTCGCGCACCGTCCAGCGACTGCTCGGGATGAGCGCCGAGCAGTTCTTCCAGGTGGTGCTGCTGCCGCAGGGTGAGTTCGCGCGGTTCCTGCGGGCCGAGACCACCGAGCGGGAGCAACTGCTGGAGCGGTTGTTCGCCACCCAACGGTTCGCCGGGGTGGAACGCTGGTTCCGGGATCGTCGCGCCGCGCGCCGCCAGGAGCTGGAGGTACTCCGGCAGTCGGTGCGTGACTGCACGGCCCGGCTGGCACAGACGGCGCAGGAGGAACCACCGGAGGACGGCGACCCTGCGGACTGGGTCGCCGCGATCCGGCAGCGTGCGGATCAGGCCGTCACCGAGGCCGAGGCGGCCGAAGGAGTGGCCCGCTCGGCCAGGGATCAGGCCGAGCAGCGGTTGACCGAATGCCGGGAACGGGCCGAACGGGTACGCAGGGTCCGCACCGCGCACCGCAACCTCGCCGAGCTGGCCGAGCAGGCGCAGCAGCACGCCCGGTGGCGGGAGGAACTGGCAGCCGCCCGCCGGGCGGTGCCGGTCACCGGCGTCGCGGCCGAGGCCGAGCGGCGGGCAACCAGGCTGGACCAGGCGGTCCGGGCCGAGGCCGACCGGGTTCGCGACCTCGAGGCCGTCGGGGTGGATGGCACCGAGGCCGAGGTGCCGCGGCTGCGCGAGCGGGCTGGGAAGCTGCGCGAGGAGCTGGGTGAGCTGTCCACCCTGCTCGGCGAGGCCGAGCAGCAGCGCACGGACGAGGCCCGGCTGGCCGAGCTGTCCGCCACCGCGGCCCACTCCGCCTCGCAGGCCGAGGCCATCACCGAGAAGCTCGCCGGGTTCCCGGAACGCATGCGCGAGCTACGGGTGTTGCGCGACACCGCGGCCGAGGCGCTGGTGCGGATCGACGGCGTCCGGCTGCGCGAGACCGAACTGTCCGAACTGCTGCGGCAGGCGGGCGAGGTACCGGCGCTGGAGCAAGCGGCGCGGCAGGCGGTCGCGGCCGAGCAGCAGGCCGTGGACCGATATCAGGCCGCCCGGAGCGAGCTGCTCGACCTGCGCGAGCGCAGGTTGAACGGGATGGCGGCCGAGCTGGCCGCGGGGCTGCGGGACGGTGAATCCTGCCCGGTGTGCGGTTCCGCCGAGCATCCGGCCCCGGCGGGCCCGGAAGGAGACCTGGTCGGGGAAGCCGCGGAACGCGAGGCCGCGGAGGCCGAGCGGCTGGCCGGGCAGCGCAAGGAGCACGCCGCGAGCGCGCGGCAGGAGGCCGAGACCGCGCTGGACGCCGCGCTGCGGCGGCTGGAAGGGCAGACCGCGGAGGAACTGGCCACGAGGCTCGCCGAGACCAGGGACGAGCTGGCGCGGCTGCACCGGCAGGCCGAGGAGAAGGCCCGGCTGGAAGACCTGATGGCCGCCACCGAGGAGGAGTCGGCCGACCTCACCACCCAGCGGGCGAATGCGGAGCGCGAGGTCGCCTCCGCGCAGGCCGAGCGCCAGGCCCTTGCCGCCAGGGTGCAAGAGCGCGCACAGCGGCTGGATGCGGCGCGCGGGGAACATGCCGACGTGGCCGCCCGGCGCGCGCACCTGGTGACCGTGGTCGAGGCGCTGGACGCGCTTGCCGAGGCCAGGGCGAGCAGGGAGAGCGCGCGGCAGGCGCTGGAGGAACAGCAGGCCGCGGTGGACACGGCCGTGCGGCAGGCCGGTTTCCCCACGGTCGAAGCGGCGCGTGCGGCCGCGCGGGAGGACTCGGCGATCGCCGAGCTGGAGCGGCGGCTGTCCGAGGCGGAGGCCGCCGAGGCCGCGGCGCGGGCGGTGCTTGCGGAGCCCGAGCTCGGCGGGATCTCCCCGGACGAGGAGGTGGACCTCGATGCGGCGCAGGAGTCCGCGCGGCAAACCCGGACCACCGCCGAGGCCGCGGTGGCCACGCTCCGCGCCGCCACCGAGCGAGCAGGCACGCTGGAGCGGCTCGCCCGGCGGTTCGCCGAGGCCCAGGCGGAGCTCGCCCCGGCCGAAGCGGAGTTCGCCGAGCTGGACGCGCTGACCGATGTGGTCAACGGCCGGGGTCAGAACGCCCGCAAGATGTCCCTGCGGTCCTATGTACTCGCCGCCCGGCTGGAGGAGGTCGCGGTGGCGGCCACGGCGCGGCTGCGCACGATGAGCCAGGGGCGGTACTCCTTCGTGCATTCCGACGCGGCCGGATCCTGGGGACGGCGTGGCGGCCTCGGACTGGACGTGCTGGACGACTACTCCGGGGCGGTGCGCCCGGCGAAGACCCTGTCCGGCGGCGAGTCCTTCCTCGCCTCGCTGGCGCTGGCGCTCGGCCTCGCCGATGTGGTTGCCGCCGAGACCGGTGGGGCCCTGCTGGACACGCTGTTCGTCGACGAGGGTTTCGGCACGCTGGACGCCGAGACCCTGGACGTGGTGATGGACGTGCTGGACGAGTTGCGTGCCGGTGGCCGGGTCGTCGGCCTGGTGTCGCACGTGGAGGAGCTGCGGCAGCGGATCCCGACCCGCCTGCGGGTGCGCAAGGCCCGCACCGGCTCCACCCTCGAACTCACCGGCTGACCGGCCCGGCGGTCACCGGGGCGACTCGTGGTCCAGCAGCCAGCGCTTGACCTGCACACCCCACCGGAACCCGCCGAGGCCCCCGCCGGTGCGCAGCACCCGGTGGCAGGGCACGAACAGGGCGGCGGCGTTGCGGGCGCAGGCCGATGCGGCTGCCCGCACCGCCGATGGGCGCCCGAGCAGGTCGGCGTAGTCGGCGTAGCTCAGCCGCTTGCCTGCGGGCACCGTCCGCAGCACCTGCCAGGCATGCTCGCGGAACTCCCCGGACCGCTGCCGGACCTCGATGCCGTCCACCGCGTCGAACTCGCCCGCGTGGTAACGGCGGATCGCGCTGCTCACCTCGCCGAGGTCGCGGCGCCGCCGGAGCTCGGCCGGGCGCAACGAGGGTGCGATCGCCTCGGTGAGCAGTTCGACCTCTGCGGTCCAGCCGGAGGCCAGCACGGCGCCGTCCGAGGCGACCACCGCGGTGAACGGTCCGACCTGGGTGTCCATAGTGGACCAATGTGCGATGTTCATGATCATCCTTCCGGAGCGTTGTCGGCGCCCGCGCGCCAGAGATGCATACCCGCGTACGAGCGCCATGGGCGCCAGGCCTGTGCGCGGGTGGTGAGGTGGTCCGGGTCGATCCCCAGTGCCCGCGCGCCCCTGCGCAGCACGAGGTCTCCGGTCAGCAGCAGGTCCGGCGTGCCGAGTACGCGCATCAGGACGTAGTCCGCCGTCCACGGCCCGATGCCCGGTGCGGCGAGCAGTTCCGCGCGCAGTTCCTCGGCCTCCCTGCCGACGTGCACGTCCAGCTCGCCGGTGGCCAGCATGCCTGCCACCTCCCGGATGGCGGTGATCCGCCGCCGGGGGCCACGCAGGATCCGCTCGGCATGCGCCGCGACGACGTCCGGGGCGGGGAACAGCACGGCCGGGCCGTCCGTGTCCACCGGCAGCGGGTCACCGAGGTCCGCGGCCAGCGTGCCCGCGGCCGTACGTGCCGCGGCGACCGAGACCTGCTGGCCGAGCATCGCGCGCAGCACCAGTTCGGCACCGTCCACGGCGCCCGGAACCCGGACGCCCGGTACGGCCGCGACCAGCGGGGCGAGCACCGGATCGGCCCCGAGCACGGTGTTCACCGCGTCCGGGTCGGCGTCCAGATCCAGCAGCCTGCGTACCCGGGTGACCGCGCTGCCAAGGTCGCGTACGTCGGTGAGCCGCAGCTCGCAGTGCACGTGGTCGGCCTGCGGGGTGAGCCGGGCGCTGCCGCTGCCGTGCGCGAGCCGCAGGGCGCGGGCGTAGCCGGTCACCGTGCCCGCCTCGTCGGTGACCGCCTGCTCGACGCCGGGGATCGCGCGGGCGGCGAGGAAGGCCAGGATGCCCGTGGCCTCGAACGGTGCGCGGAACGGCAGCCGCAGGTGCAGCCGGGTGCCGCGGGTGGGAGCCGGATCCGCCGAGGTCGAACCCGCCCTGCGGCGGGCCGCGGTGGCCGTCGCCCGTAGCCGGGATGGGGTGGTCGCGAACACCTCGCGGATCGTTTCGTTGAACTGCCGCACGCTGGTGAACCCCGCGGCGAACGCGACATCGGTGAGCGGCAGCTCGGACATCTCGATCAGCAGCCGGGCCGAGTGTGCGCGGTGCGCCCTGGCCAGCGCCAGCGGCCCGGCGCCGAGCTCGGCGGTGAGCACCCGGCCCAGCTGGCGTTCCGAGTAGCCCAGCCGGCGTGCCAGGCCGGGGACCCCCTCCCGGTCCACCGTGCCGTCCGCGATCAGCCGCATGGCCCGCGCCGCCAGATCGGCCCGCACGTTCCATTCCGGTGAGCCGGGCACCGCGTCGGGCAGGCAGCGCCGGCAGGCCCGGAACCCGTTGGCCTGGGCCGCCGCCGAGGTCGGGAAGAACCGCACGTTCTGTGCCTTCGGCGTCAGCGCGGGGCAGGATGGGCGGCAGTAGATACCGGTCGTGCGTACCGCCGTGATGAACTGCCCGTCGAAGCGGACGTCCCGGGACATCACCGCCCGGTAGCACCGCTCGGTGTCGTGCCAGATGCCCCGGCCCTCGGCGGGGGGCGCCGGGCTCGGAGCCGTCGTGGATTGCATGTCCTCGATCCTGCCACCTGGTCACGGGCTCGACTGGCGGGAATCCGACGTCGCCGTCCTGCGGCCCGCCCGGTTCGTCCCCTAGGCTTCGGGTATGAGCATTTCCGCGGGCAAGCGGCTACGCACGTTCGGCGCGATCGTCGCGGCGGTGGGGGCGATCGGCTTCGCATCCGCCTGCAACGACACCGGTGACGGTGGCGACGACGGTGGCACCCAGCAGGAGGAGAACGGCGGCCAGGAAGACGGCGGCGACGAGGGCGACGGCTATGGCGGCGGCGACGGTGGAGAGGACGAGGACGAGGGCTGAGTAGGGTCGGCAGCCCTACCCGTAGACTTCCGGGTCGTGAGTCTGACCCTCGGCATCGTCGGCCTTCCCAACGTGGGCAAGTCGACCCTGTTCAACGCACTGACCCGGAACGAGGCGCTTGCGGCGAACTACCCGTTCGCCACCATCGAGCCCAACGTCGGAGTTGTTCCGCTGCCCGATCCGCGGCTGGACACGCTCGCCGAACTGTTCTCCTCGGCGAAGGTGGTGCCGGCCACGGTGTCCTTTGTGGATATCGCGGGCATCGTGAAGGGAGCGTCCGAGGGCGCCGGGCTCGGCAACAAGTTCCTGGCCAACATCCGCGAGGCGAACGCGATCTGTCAGGTCATCCGGGTCTTCGACGACCCGGACGTGGTGCATGTCGACGGTGCGATCGACCCGCTGTCGGACATCGAGACGATCAACACCGAGCTGATCCTCGCCGACCTGCAGACCCTGGACAAGGCGCTGCCACGGATGGAGAAGGAAGCCAGGACCAAGAAGGAGAACCGTCCCGCGCTGGAGAACGCCCAGCGCGCCAAGACCATCCTGGACGAGGGCCGCACGCTGTTCGCAGCCAAGGCGGAGCTGGACATCGACGCGCTGCGCGAACTGAACCTGCTCACCATCAAGCCGTTCCTGTACGTGTTCAACGCGGACGAGGGCGTGCTCACCGACGAGGCCAAGCGCGCCGAGCTGGCCAAACTGGTCGCCCCGGCCGACGCGGTGTTCCTGGACGCCAAGGTCGAGGCGGAGCTGCTGGAGCTGGACGACGAGGAGTCGGTCCGCGAGCTGCTGGAGTCGGTCGGCCAGCACGAGCCCGGCCTGTACGCACTGGCCCGCGCCGGCTTCCACACGCTTGGCCTGCAGACCTACCTGACCGCGGGACCGAAGGAAGCACGCGCCTGGACCATCCCCAAGGGCGCGACGGCACCCCAGGCCGCCGGTGTGATCCACACCGACTTCGAGCGCGGCTTCATCAAGGCCGAGGTGATCTCCTTCGACGACCTGGTCGCCGAGGGCTCCATGGCCGCCGCCCGCGCATCCGGCAAGGTCCGGATCGAGGGCAAGGAGTACGTCATGGCCGACGGCGACGTGGTCGAGTTCCGCTTCAACGTCTAGCGTGGGTCGTGGCCCGGCGAAAGCGTCCGGGCCTTGTCGGAGACGCGGCCTCGTCGTGTGTGCTGCGTGTGAATTGTTTCCCGTGGAACATGAGAATGGTTGGCCTGATCGGCTCAGCAGCCTGCTGCGCTGGGACGATGCCCGGCGGAGCTCGATTCATGATCCGGAAAGAATTGTCCGCTTGTTCATCCGTTTGGCCCTTGCGGCGCCAGAATTGAGGGTGGCGAGAAGGCCCGGATCGTCAGCGGGGGTCGCCGGGTCCGTGCCACGCCTGGGCGAGGTAGATCTGCTCCAGCAGTTGCTCGGCCTCGATCCTGCGTTGCTCGGCGGACCAGTGTTCGCGTTCTCTTCGCGCACGTTCGAACTCGGCGTTGAAACCGATCAGGCCGGTCTGCTCGGGCTCCCACGAGTCGGTGTGTGCCACGGCTGTCTCCTCGGGTAAGTAGCGTCAGTGGCTACGGGTCCGGTCATCGGCTGCCTCGTGCACCTGCTCGCACCTGGTCGCGTCCGCCGCGGTGGCGTAGGTGGTCCGGCAGTGGAAGCAGGTACGGATGTTGCGGTCGGGGACGCTCCAGGACCTCAGGTCATCGGGCTTGGCGCGCCTGCCCGCGAACTCTGCGGGTGGTGCGTGCTTGCGCCTCATCGGGTGGCCGGTCCGTGCTGGGTGGCCGGGGTTCTTCGGTTCATTCCATCGAGGGTGATTCGGGTCTCACCTGGATGTTTGCCAGGGAGGCAAACTCCGCGAAACACCCACGGATGGCCTAGAAGCCGGGTGGCTCACACGTGCAGGCCGGAGCGGTAGGCCATTCCGCGCAGCTCGCGGCCGGTGGCGTCGCGCTTGGCCCTGGCCAGCAACTCGGCGAGGACGGAGCGCATGAACGGATGCCGGTGGATGCGTGCGGGCGCGATCCGTTCGGCCTCGCGCAGCATCCGCACCGCCGCCTCGCGCTGCTTCGGCAGCCGGGCCAGCGCCCGGCCGTACTCGCGGTAGTAGGCCGACTTCCGGGTGGGCGATGGCAGGGCGTCCGGGTCCACGGTGCCCGCGATCTTGGCGGCCTCGGTGTGCTCGCCGGCTTCCAGCGCCACCGACATCCGCCACACGCCCACATTGGACGGTCCGAAACCGAACCACATGGCGTTGCCCTCACCGGTTCGCGTGGCCAGGTCCCGTGCCTCTTCCAGCGCGGCGATCCTGTTCGCGCGCTGCCCGCTGGCCGCGGACACCAGCGAGGAGGTCAGGGCCAGCATCCCGGACATCTGCATCCCCTCCGGCGTCCCGGTGCCGGGGTCGGTATCGCCGAGGGCGCGAGCGGCGAGGTCGAATCCGCCCGCCCCGATCAGCCCGAAGGCCGTGCCAAAGGTGCTCACCGCGTTATAGACCGGCTCGTCCAGCCGTTGCGCGGCCTGCCTTGCCAGCGTGGCCGCCTGCCAGGCGAGGTCGAGGTTCGCACCGATGTCACACAGCCAGGCCTGCGTGCCCTGCACATGGGTCAGCACGAGCAGCCGCAGCAACTCACGCTCGTCCCTGCCGGCCGCGAGGGTGGTGTGCAGGTCGCGGATCAAAGCCGGCAGCTTCGTCCCGGCCAGGGTGTAGTCGCAATCCCGTTGCGCCATCAGCACTTCGGTGGCCCGCGCGGTCAGCGCCGCGAGCGGGATCACCGTTCCGCGCGGCTCCTCCATGCTCACCGAGAGCAGGGCCAGCCGAACCTCGTTCAGCGACCTGTCCTCGTCCAGCTCACCGGCAGTGATCACCGTCGTGCCGGTGATCTCGCTGGGCGCCACGTCCAGCGCGTTCGCCAGCGCGACGATCAGCGACCGGCGGTCCAGCGCCCGTTCACCGGACTCCAGCCGGGACAGGTACGACGGCGAGATGCCGGCCAGCCCGGCCACCACGGCGAGCGACTTCCCGCGGGCGTTACGGATCTGCCGTAGCGTGCGCCCAATGCCCGAGGTCACCTGACCAGGGTATCGAGGAACACCTCGGAAGCGGCAAGTTTGCCCCGGCCTAGCTACTCTTAGTATCTGTTGATCACTGTCGAGTGGCTACGAAATCGCCTGGTAGCGGACTATCTCGATCATGGTCCCGGGGTTTCGCGCCAATCCGGTGGGTTGACCGGAAACACCGCGGCCGCATACGGCCGCGGTGCGGCTCCGGTTCGCTCAGCCGAGTACGCCGAGCGCGATGATCAACAGCAGCGTGCCCGCGGCGGCGAGCGCCGAGATCCAGGCCTGCTGAGCTGTGCTGAGGGTAGCTGCGGTGCGGTTCATTCAAGCCATCCAAGAACGGTGATCGAGGCGCTGTCGTCTACCGCAGCGTCTTGATCACGGCGTCCGTTACCAGCGAGTTCGCTGTGTGTGCGGAATCACAACGTTGCCCGGTCAGTGCTGCTGGTTGCGGTCCCGCGCGGTGAACCAGAGCACCCCGCCAGCCGCACCGATCATCAGCACGAAGGCGAGCCCGCCGACGACGATCGCCCGCGTCTCACCGGAACCGTCCCTTGCCGCCCGTTCGTTCTGGCGATCCTGCTGTTGTCCGGCCACCGGCTGCCCTGCCATCGGCCCGTGGTCCGCCGCGGCGGCTGGATGCGCCCCGCCGCCGAACAGCACGGCGAGCAGCAGTCCGGCGGCGACGAGCACGCCGGCGATCCCCAGCCTGGCGGTCACGGCTTGCCGCGGCACGATACGGCCCATGGTCGCGCTCCCTTCCCCTGTCGACTCCCACTGGGATGACGCGCGAGGGCCGGATCATGTTGCCGCGGCGGCGCCGAGTCGTGCAGATCACATGCCGGCGAGTACGCCGTCGATCTCGGCGGCCATCCCGACGTCCTTGCTCGTGATGCCACCTTCCGAATGGGTGCTGAGCCGGAAAGTCACCGTGCGCCAACGAATATCGATGTCCGGGTGATGGTTCTCGCTCTCCGCGATCTCGGCCACCCGGTTCACCACCTGGATCGCCTGTGGGAAACCGGCGAGCTGCGCGGTGCGCTCGATGGCGTTTCCGTTCTTCGACCACTCGGGCAGGTTCCCGAGCGCGTCCTCGACCTGTTGATCACTGAGTATCTCTGCCATGCGCTCCATGGTGGTACGTGGACGGGTACGCTGCACCTCTGCCACGGGAGTCCGGCCCGGCCGGACTGAGAGGTGGGGCGAACCCACGACCGTTCGCACCTGATCCGGATCATGCCGGCGCAGGGAGGCCGCCTCCCCCGTCCCGGCGGCAGACAGGGAGGGCGCATGACACGCAGGGCCCGCACGGTCGCGGCACTGTGCCTGGCCGGCGCCCTGTCCGCGGGTTGCACGCTCGCGGGTGGGGGAGGCCAGCAGGAGCAGGGGCCGGTCACCGTGACGCTGGCGACCCACGACTCGTGGAACGCGCCGCAGGAGGTGCTGACCGAGTTCGAGCAACGTTCCGGCATCCGGATCAAGATCCTCAAGGAGGGCGACGCGGGCGAGCTGACCAACAAGCTGGTGCTGGCCAAGGACGACCCGATCGCGGACGTCGCCTACGGGGTCGACTCCACGTTCGCCTCCCGCGCCCTCGCCGCCGGGGTGTTCGAGCCCTACACGAGCCCCGAGGCCGACCGCGGTCCGCAGCGCTACGCCATCGACCGGCAGCACCGGCTGTCCGCCGTGGACGTGGGCGATGTGTGCGTGAACATCGACCGGCAGTGGTTCGCCGAGCGTGACCTTCCCGAGCCGGAGACCTACGCCGACCTCGCCGATCCCGAGTACCGCGGCCTGCTGGTGGTGCAGAACCCGGCGACATCCTCGCCAGGGCTGGCCTTCCTGCTCGGCACGATCGCGCGGTACGGCGAGGAGGGCTGGCAGGACTACTGGTCGCGGTTGCGGGACAACGGTGTGCTGACGGTGAGTGGCTGGGAGGAGGCCTACACCCAGGAGTTCTCCGGGTCCTCCGGCGAGGGGCCGCGCCCGATCGTGGTCTCCTACGCCTCCTCACCCGCAAACGAGATCGGCGAGGACGGCAGGCCGCGCACCAAGGCGTTGCTGGAGACCTGCTACCGCCAGGTCGAGTACGCGGGCGTGCTGGCAGGCGGCGACCAGGTCGACAGTGCGGGCAAGGTGGTCGACTTCCTGCTCTCCCAGGAGTTCCAGGCCACGGTCGCGGAGCATATGTATGTCTACCCCGCGCGCGAGGGAGTACCGCTACCTGCGGGCTGGGCCGAGGCTGCACCGCTGCCGGAGGACCCCGCCTCGCTGCCGAGTGAGCGGGTCGAGGCCGAGCGGGAGCACTGGGTCGAACAGTGGCGCGCCCTGCTGAACCAGTAGCCCCCGCGGCGCGGGCGGTGTCGCCTGCCCTGCTCGCGCTGCTACCGCTCGGCTTCCTCGCCGTCTTCTTCGCCTGGCCGGTGCTGGCGATCGTCGGCCGCGGGTTCGCCGACGGCGGCGTGGCCGAGGCGCTCGGCGAGTCCGGGACCTGGCGGCTGGCCGGGTTCACCATCGCGCAGGCAGCCGCCTCCACGGTGGTCGCCGTACTGGCCGGGATGCCGGTGGCCTTCCTGCTGGCCAGGGTGCGGCTGCCGGGAACTGCGCTGGTGCGCACCCTGGTGCTGGTGCCGTTCGTGCTGCCAACCGTGGTGGTCGGGCTCGCCTTCCGCGCGCTGCTGCCGGACGGCGGGGTGGTCTCGATCGTGCTGGCCAACGCCTTCTTCAACGTCGCCGTGGTCGCCCGCACGGTCGGCGGGCTGTGGGCGCATCTGGACCGGCGGCTGGAGGACTCGGCCCGATCCCTTGGCGCATCCCGGTGGCTGGCGTTCCGCAGCACCACCCTGCCCGCGCTCGCCCCTGCGGTGACCGCCGCGGCCGCCGTGGTGTTCCTGTTCTGCGCCACCAGCTTCGGGGTCGTGCTGATGCTCGGCGGCGCGCGGTACCGCACCCTGGAGACCGAGATCTACCTGCGTACCGTGCAGTACCTCGATCTGCCGGGTGCCGCCGCGCTGTCCCTGGTCCAGCTCGCTGCGGTGGTCGCGGCACTGGCGGTCGGCGCCGTGGCGCGGCGCAGGCGGGAGGGCGCCACCCGGCTGCGCGCTGCGGTGGAGACCGCGCGGCGGCCGGAGCGGGGCGAGTGGTGGGTGGTCGGCGTGGCGCTGGCCGTGCTGGCGCTGCTGCTGGTGCCGATCGTGGGGCTGCTGCTGCGTTCGGTGTCCACCGGATCCGGCTTCAGCCTCGCCGGGTACCGCGCGCTCACCGGCCGCGGGGAGGACGACGTGCTGGCGGTCAGCGGCTGGGAGTCCGCGCTGAACTCGCTGCGCACCGCAACCGACGCGACCGTGCTCGCGATGCTCGTCGGGGTGCTGGCCGCCGTG
Source organism: Amycolatopsis aidingensis (assembly GCF_018885265.1). Taxonomy (GTDB): domain Bacteria; phylum Actinomycetota; class Actinomycetes; order Mycobacteriales; family Pseudonocardiaceae; genus Amycolatopsis; species Amycolatopsis aidingensis. Next base: position 6,151,849 of record NZ_CP076538.1, on the reverse strand, counting down.
GTGCTGGTGGCGTTGCGGCGTACCCCTGGGCGCCTGGCCAGGGGTATGGGCGAGGTGATGGACGCCGCGCTGATGCTGCCGCTCGGGGTGTCCGCGGTGACCGTCGGGTTCGGGTACCTGATCACCCTGAACCTGCTGCCAGGTGACCTGCGCACCTCACCGCTGCTGGTGCCGTTCGCGCAGGCACTGGTGATCATCCCGCTGATCGTCCGGATGGTGCTGCCGGTGCTGCGTTCGGTGGACGAGCGGCAGCGGCAGGCCGCAGCCACGCTCGGCGCGGGCAGGCTGCGGGTGTGGCGGGAGATCGACCTGCCGCTCACCGCCCGTTCCCTGGTGGCCGCGGCCGGGTTCGGCTACGTGGTCGCACTCGGCGAGTTCGGCGCGACCAGCTTCCTCGCCCGGCCGGACGCGCCGACCCTGCCGGTGACCATAGCCGCGCTGATCGGCAGGCCGGGCGAGCTGAACAACCAGATGGCCTATGCGGCCTGCGCCTTGCTGATGCTGGTGACCGTGCTGGTGGTGACCGTGATCGACCGGCTGCGTTCCGGCCAGAGTTCGGTGGGAGAGTTCTAGATGCTGTCGGTGGAGTCGTTGAGCGTGCGCTACTCGGGAGTACCCGCGGTGCACGAGGTGTCGCTGGAGATCGCCGACGGTGACGTGCTCGCCCTGCTCGGCCCTTCCGGTTCGGGCAAGTCGACGTTGCTGCGGGCGATCGCGGGCCTGGAACCGGCCGCCACCGGCACGGTCCGCTGGGACGGCGACGACCTGGCCAGGGTTCCGGTGCACCGCCGCGGTTTCGGGCTGGTGTTTCAGGACGCGCAGTTGTTCGCCCATCGGGATGTGGCCGGCAACATCGAGTTCGGCCTGCGGATGCACGGGCTGCCCGCGGCCGAGCGGGCGGAACGGGTGGCGAGCCTGCTGGACCTGGTCGGGCTCGCCGGTTACCAGCATCGCAGGGTGACCCAGCTTTCCGGGGGTGAGGCCCAGCGGGTCGCGCTGGCCAGGGCGCTGGCGCCCCGGCCGAGGCTGCTGTTGCTGGACGAACCACTGTCCGGTTTGGACGCCGGGCTGCGCGAGCAGCTCGCCATCGACCTCGCCGACCTGCTGCGCACGGCCAAGGTCAGCACGCTGCTGGTGACCCACGATCAGGAGGAGGCGTTCACCCTGGCCGACCGGGTGGCGGTGCTGGACGAGGGGCGGATCCGCCAGGCGGGGGCGGTGCGCGAGGTGTGGGCCCGTCCCGCGGACGAGTCGGTGGCGCGTTTCCTCGGCGTCACCACGCTGCTGGACGCGCGGATGCGGGCCGGGGTGGCGCATTCGGCGCTCGGCGAGGTCCGGTTCGCCGGGGTCCCGGACGGCCCGGTGCGGTTGGGGTTGCGGCCGAATGCGTTGCGGGCGGCGGAAACCGGGGTCGCGGGCGAGGTACTCAGCTGGGTGCACCGGCGCGACCACCTGCGGCTGTCCGTCCGGGTGGAGGGCAGGCTGACCCCGGTGGACGCGGTGGCCCCGGTCGCCGCCGACCTGCGTGCGGGCGACCGGGTGCGGCTCGCCCTCGACCCCGATGGGATCGCCGTGCTCAGCCGTCCTTGGTGATGATCCGCGCGTAGGCAAGGGACAGCGCGATCACCAGGTAGGCCCCGGCGCGCAGCAGGCCCTCGCCAAGGTCCGCGGTGGGCATCGGATCGCGCAGCACGTCGGCGATCGACATGAACGACTCGGTGAGCAGGAACGGGTGCAGCCAGGCGAGCGCGTCCAGCATGCGCAGCACGGAGAACACCACCACGCCACCCAGCACCGAGGCCACCACCAGCATCGGGTGCTCGGTGCAGGCGGAGATCGTCAGCGCCACCGCGCCCACCGCCCACCCCTGCACCGCGGCCCAGCCCACCGCCACCGCGATCCTGCCGAGCGCGTCCGGGAAGGACAGCGTGGTGCCGGACAGGGTGAACAGCGAGTCGGTTCCGTTCAGGATCAGCCCGGTGATGATCGCGATCAGGGTGAGCACCGTGATCGCGGCGAGCACGACCGCCGCCACGCCGACGACCTTCACGCCGAGCAGCCTGCCCCGGCTGACCGGGGCCAGCAGCCAGCCGCGCAGGGTGCCGTGTGAGGACTCACCAGCCAGCGCGTCCGCGCCCGCCATCGCGGCGGTGAGCGGCAGCAGCAGGCCCAGGGTGAGCGCCAGCATGGCGACCGGCAGGATCAGCGCGTTCCCCGCGGCCGCGGACAGCAGCGAGCCGGTCGGTCCCTCCGGTCCGTCGCCGCCGCCGGGTGAGTCGACCAGCACCAACCCGATCCCGACCGCCACCGGCAGGATCGCGAACAGGCCGAGCACGATCAGGGTGCGTGGCCTGCGGAAGATCCAGCGCAACTCGGCCTGCACCAGGCGGGGCAGCGGTACCCGCGGCTGGCGGGCCGGTGCGCTCGGTGGCCGGACCTCGGCCGTGGCCTGCGTCATCTCACGGCCTCCATGTCCATTTCGGACGACTCAGTGGAGTCATCCGATGTGGCTGAATCGGATTCGTTCTGGGTCAGCCTGGCGAAAAGGTCCTCCAGGCCGGTGCGTGCCCTGCGCGCCTCGTACACCGGGACTCCGGCCCGGACCAGGGTCTCCAGCACCACCGGCGCGGTCGCGGTGGTGAGGTCCACCCGTACCCCCTCCGGGGTGATCCGGCTGAGGATCCGGTTTTCCCGCAATGCCTTTACCGCTTCGGAACCCTCCGGTGTGGACACGATGAGGCCGGGGGACCCGGATTCGAGCAACTCGGCCAGCTCACCCTGCGCCACCACGGTCCCGGCGTGCAGCACGGCGACATGCGTGCAGGTGGCCTCCACCTCGGCCAGCAGGTGCGAGGAGACCAGCACGGTCACCCCGGCCGCGTGCAGCTCGGCGATGATCCGGCGGATCTCCCTTGTGCCTGCCGGGTCGAGCCCGTTGGTCGGCTCGTCCAGCACCACCATCCTGCGCGGCACCAGCAGCGCCGCGGCCAGGCCGAGCCGTTGCTTCATGCCCAGCGAGTACCCCCGGTACTTGCGCGTGGCGGCACCGGTGAGACCGACCCGCTCCAGCGCGCCGCCGACCGCGTCGGCGACCTGCGAGCGCGCCAGTTTCGGCTCGGCCGCGGCGAGCCGGAGCAGGTTGTCCCGCCCGGAAAGGAACGGGTGGAACCCCGGGCCCTCCACCAGCGCGCCGACCTCGGGCAGGGCATGCGCGGCGGCATCCGGCATGGGATGACCGAGCAGCTGCGCCTCGCCCTCGGTGGGGCGGACCAGCCCGAGCAGCATCCGGATCGTGGTGGTCTTGCCGGAGCCGTTCGGGCCGAGCATGCCGAGCACCGAACCCTCCGGCACGTCCAGGTCGACGTTGTCCACCGCGACGGTCGAGCCGTAGGTCTTGCGCAGCCCGCGGGTACGCGCGGCGGGCGCGGACGCTTCCGGTGTCGCGTCCGCGCCCGCCGAGCCTGCTGGGATGCTCATCCCTCGGCTCCCCTGCGGATCACTCCTGCTCCAGCGCCTGGATCAGGACCTGCTCGGGGACGAAGCCCGCGGCGAAGCGGCCGTCCTCGGTCACCAGCGCGGTGCCGACCTTGGTGCTGATCACGTAGCCGGTGCCGAACGAGCCGTTCACCTGCTTGCCGAGCTGCTGCAGCAGCCCGCGCACATCGGCGGGGCGGCCCTCGCGCCGGTCGTCGTCGCGACCCTCCTCGGCGCCGAACTGCTGGTTCAGCATCTCGCCGGGGACACTGCCGACCAGCGTGGTGTCCCAGCCGTCCCCGACGGCCCGGATGTCGGCTGCGTCCTTGGCGTCCTTGGCGTCCTTGGTGCCCTCGGCGTGCTCCCTGCCCTTCTCGTGGTGCTCGGTCGCGTTCTCCTCGGTCACCGTGGCACCGGCGGGCGGGGTGAACTGGAACAGCTCGGCAGGCTGCTCGCCGAAGCTGATGTCGCTGAAGCCGACCTGCAGCGCGGGCTCGGTGGTGCCGTGCGTGTGCACCGCGAGCCGCAGCGGCATCCGGGTGCCCGCGTCCACCGCTACCCGGACCTCACGCAGCAGCGTGCGTTCGCTCGGCTTCGGGGTGAGCACCAGCTCGTAGGCTGGGCGGTCGGCCACGGTCGCCGTGCCGTCCACCGCCACGGTGCTGGTCTCCCGGACCCGGTCCAGCACGGTGGCCGCCAGTTCGGCCGGGTTGCCGTTCAGCTCGCTCTCCCGCGGGAGCTGGTCCCGCTTGCGCTCGGCCTCGGCGGGCAGTGTCAGCTTGGTTGCGGTGTTCTCCGCCGAGTCGTAGGTCCACACCGTGTTGCCGTTGTGCACGATCGTCCGCTCGGCGCTGCCGTCGCGCAGCCCGAGCCGGCTGGCGTCCTGGCCGTTGCTGTGCACCTCGGCCGCGTCCAGCTCGAGCGGACCCATGCCGGGCAGGGTCGGCAGGCCGAGCTGGTTGTCCACCTGCACCGTGCCACCGAACGCGGGGTGCTCGGCGGTGACCGCGGACTCCACCAGCTCCTCGGCGCTGACCTCGGGCAGCTGTGGCTCGCTGCCCGCGCCCGCTGGCATGGCGATCAGGCCGAGGCCGGCCACGCCGAGCGCGGTACCGGCTGCTGCGACGGTGATGGCTCTCTTCTTCGGATTCACGACTTGTCCTCTCCCTGGTCGGTCAGCGCCCTGTTCCTCTGACCACAGTGTGGCGATGTCCCGACGTCCAGACTTCCCTCCGAGGTCTGAGATGGCCCTGAGAGTCCCCTGGTGGCTGAGAGGACGCTGAGAGCGCGGGCACGAGCCCGGCGAAAGCGGCATCCTGAGAATCGTGCAACAACCGCGAGTACTGGTGGTGGATGACGAGGCCGGCGTCCGCAAGGCCCTGCAGCGCGGCCTGCGGGCCGAGGGCATGGACGTGGTCACCGCCGCGGACGGGCCGTCGGCGCTGCGGCTGGGCCGGACCGGCTCCTTCGACGTGCTGCTGCTGGACATCATGCTGCCCGGGCTGTCCGGCTACCGGGTGCTGCAACAGCTGCGTGCCGAGGGCGTGCGGACCCCCGTGCTGCTGGTGTCCGCAAAGGACGGCGAGGTGGACCAGGCCGACGGGCTGGACCTCGGCGCCGACGGCTATCTGGTCAAACCGTTCTCCTTCGTGGTGCTCGTGGCGCAGGTGCGGGCCGTGCTCCGGCGGGCGGCGAGCGAGGGCGGGAAGGGGCCGCTGCGGGTCGGTGCGCTGGTGGTGGACCGGGCGGCCCGCGAGGTCCGCTGGCAGGAGGAGCCGGTCGCGCTGAGCCCGCGGGAGTTCGCCCTGCTGGAGGTGCTGGTCGGCCGCGCGGGCGCGGTGGTCACCAAGGACGAGCTGCTGCGTGCGGTGTGGGGGGACGAGCAGGCCGCGACCAGGAACGTGGTGGAGGTCTACGTCGGTTACGTGCGCCGCAAGCTGGACGCCGTCGGCGCGGGTGAGATCGTGCGCACCGTGCGCGGGCACGGGTATCTCGCCGCCGACCCGTTGGCGCCGGTCGGCCCGGAGTGATCCGCTCGCCCCGGCACTGGTGGCTGCGCCGGAGCCTGCGGTTCCGGATCACCTTGCTCGCCGTCACCATCACGCTGGCCTTCCTGATCGGGCTCGCGGCGCTGGCCGGGAAGCTGCTCGGACCGCTGCTGGTGCAGTCGGTGGACGAGGAGCTGCGGGAGGCGCTGGTGCCCGCGAGCCAGGAGGTCAGCCAGGGCTATCACCCGCCGGAGCGGTCGATGCGGGTGCCGGTGCGGGTGCTGGACACCGCGGGGACGCCGGTGGACGGGGGCGGGCCGACCGGCCTGGACGCCGGGGAGATCGGCGACCTGAAGGCCGGGCTGGCGGTGCGCGACAAGGAGCAGGATGGGCCGCACTGGCGCTGGCTTGGCGAGGTGGTCACCGCCCCGGACGGCTACCAGCGGCTGGTCGTGGCCGGGGCGCCGATGGTCGGCTTCCGCTCGGCGGTAGTGGACGGCTCGCGCTGGCTGCTGATGGTCGCGCTGGTGGCCGCGATCGTCGCGGCCGCGGCCACCTGGGCCGGGGTCGGCTCCGCCCTGCGTCCGGTGGAGCGGATGCGCCGCTCGGTCCGTGGGCTGCCGCCGGGCGGGCGGTTACCGCTGCCGGAGGCGCAGGACGAGCTGCGCTCGCTGGCCGCGGAGTTCAACACGCTGCTGGCCAGGCAGGAGGAGGTCAGCGAGCGGCTGCGCCGGTTCACCGGGGACGCCGCGCACGAGCTGCGTTCCCCGGTGGCCTCGATCCGGGTACAGGCCGAGGTGGCGGTGGCCAACCCGGACCCCGAGCTGTCCCAGGAGACCCTCGCCGACGTGCTGGACGAGGCCGAACGGCTGTCCACTCTGCTGGACGGCCTGCTGGCGCTGGCCCGCTCGGACGCGGGGGAGCTGCCTGCCGCGGAACCGGTGGACCTGGTCACCGAGGCGCACGCTGCCGTCGGCAGGCTGCCGCCGGAGGCTCCCGCCGCTCGGGTCAGCGCGGCCGTGCCGAGCGCGTGGGCGATGGCCACCCATGCCGAGGTCGAGCTGGTGCTGAACAACCTGCTGCGCAACGCTCGCCGCTACGCCGAGGCGCAGATCGTGGTGTCCGTGCTCGCTTCCCGTTCCCAGGTGCGGGTGGTGGTGGACGACGACGGCCCCGGTATCGCCCCCGAGCACCGCGAGCACGTGTTCGACCGCTTCTACCGGGTCGCCGACGACCGCGCCCGCGAATCCGGCGGCACCGGGCTGGGGCTGGCGATGGTGGCCGAGGCCGCCCGCCGCCGAGGTGGCCGGGTCCTGGTCGGCGAGTCACCCGATGGGGGCGCCCGGTTCCAGGTGATCTGGCCAGCCAACCGTTCTTGACCGTACGTCAACAGCAAACGCGCGGATGTGAGCGGCAAACACGCCGGGCCTCGGCGTGTTTGCCCGCCACGCGCACGCGTTTGCCGTTCACGCGCACGCGTTGGCTGTTTGCGTACGGTCAACAAGCTGGCCGGGTAGGCTGCGGCGCTCGTGGGAACGAAGGTGATCGTGGGGGCGGCGGTGGTGCGCGGGGGAACCCTGCTCGCGCAGCAACGGGCGTACCCGGCGGAGGCCGCCGGGCGCTGGGAGCTGCCCGGTGGGCGGGTGGAGGACGGCGAGTCCGAGATCGAGGCGCTGCGCAGGGAGTGCGCCGAGGAACTCGGCGTCGAGGTGGTGGTCGGCGCGCGGGTCGGCGGGGACGTCGACCTGGGCGAGGGCAGGATCCTGCGGATCTTCGGCGCGCGGCTGGCCGATCCGGATGGCGAGCCGCGCGCCGTGGAACACCGGGCACTGCGCTGGCTCGGCGCCGACGACCTGGCCGGCCTTGACTGGCTGCCGGCCGACCGGATCCTGCTACCCGACCTGCTGGCCCTAGTGGCCGGTGCCCACCAGCCGTAACGCCGAGTGCAGGCGGTGCTCGCCCCGCTGCGTGGCCCTGGCCGCGCCCGCCTTGCGGACCCGTTCCAGCTCGGCGGGATCGTCCAGCAACCCGCCCGCCCGCTCGCGGATCGGCCGCAGGGTCTCCACCACCGCCTCGGCCACACCCTCCTTCAGCGCCCCGTAGGACCCGTAGTCCCCGGCGACCCGCTCCGGGGTGTCCCCGGCGCAGGCGGCCAGGATCTCCAGCAGGTTCGCAGGCCCCGGCCGCCGCGGGTCGTACTCAACCGAGCGCGCGTCGTCGGTCACCGCACGCCGGATCTTGCGCCGGACCAGCTCCGGCTCGTCCAGCACGAACACCACACCCGCGGAGTCGCGGGTGGACTTGGACATCTTGCGCGCCGGATCGGCGAGATCGCGTACCCGGGCGCCCGCGGGCGGCAGTACCGCCCTCGGCACGGTGAACACCTCGCCGTAGGTGGCGTTGAACCGCTTGGCCAGGGTGCGCGCCAGCTCGACATGCTGCCGCTGGTCCGCGCCGACCGGAACCTCGTCCGCGCCCTGCAACAGAATGTCCGCGGCCATCAGCACCGGGTAGGTCAGCAGGCTCAGCCGCACCCCGGCCTGCCCCTTGGCCTTCTCCTTGAACTGGATCATCCTGGCGGCCTCGCCGAAGGTGCAGGTGCACTCCAGTACCCAGCTCAGCGCGCCCAGCTCGCGGGTGAGGTCGGACTGCACGAACACCGACTCCGCCGGGATCCCGGCCGCGATCAGCACCGCCAGCTGCTCGCCGGTCAGCGCGCGCAGCATCGCGGGGTTGTGAGTGCTCGTCATCGCGTGCAGGTCGGACACGAAGTACAGGTCGTCCGCCGTGCCCTGGCTCGCCCACCGCTGGATCGCGCCGAGGTAGTTGCCGAGTTGAACCCGGCCGGACGGGGTGATGCCGGAGAGTCTGGTCATGGTGCCTTCCCTGGTCGCGCCGCTCGCCACCAGGCCTCCGGACCGGAGAGAAGGCCGCCGGGCGGGCGGCCTTCGTGTCATGTCAGCGCACAGCTGCGGGGCCGCAGGGCGGCGGCCACCACTGGATACGACTGCTGTGCATGTCCCGCAGTGTAGCGATAAAATTCGGCGGTTTCACACGTTTCGGGCGTGCCGGGTCAACGATAGGCATCGACGCGCCTGTTAACGGCGTTTATCCGGCGCGGTCGGGTCTACCGTGGAGATATGTATGTCGTACTGGTCAACTACACCGCGCCCATCCAGGAAATCGACTACGCCCTGCCGGACCACGCCGAGTGGCTCGCCAAGCAGTATGAGCAGGGCAACTTCCTCGCCTCCGGCCGCCGCAACCCGCGGACCGGCGGTGTGATCATCGCGCGTCCCATGTTGCGGGGGAAGCTGGACGCCATCCTGGCCACCGATCCGTTCGCCATCCAGCACCTCGCGCACTACGAGGTGATCGAGTTCTCCCCGACGAGGACGGCTCCCGAGCTCAGGGAGGTCAACGAGGCGGTAGCCCACTAGATCGCCGACGCCCGCATCGGGAGACGGGAACTCGGTGCGGGCGCGTCAACCCGAGTACTTCATGCCGCTTTGTCCAGTTGGTTTTTCGCCTTCTTCAGGGCCAGTACCGGACATTTCTTGCAGCGCGGCTTCGACTGGCAGCACTTCTTTTTGACCTTGCCGGCCTTCATCTTCTTGCGGACGATGGCTTTCGCGTCCGCATTGCCGCCATGCTTCTTGCCCACTCGTGCTCCGCGTCGGTCGGTTCGGTGCTGATCCACCAGGTTAGGCGAGCCTAGCCTTGATCGCGGTGTGGGATCGAGCACCCGAGGCCCGGCAGGCCGGGCCGAGGTGTGACCTGGACGACCGTGACCGCCTCCTGCCCCAGGTCCGCACGGGCGCGGCCCGTAACCTGCGGGCATGACTGTTGACGCAAGTCCCGCCCCGCGCCTCCCCGACGGCCCGGGTTCCGCGGCGTCCAGGGCGGAGCGGGCGGACCTGCGCAATATCGCCATCGTGGCCCATGTGGACCACGGCAAGACCACCCTGGTCGACGCCATGTTGCGGCAGTCCGGCGCCTTCGCCGAGCGGGAAGAGCTGGTCGACCGGGTCATGGACTCCGGTGAGCTCGAACGCGAGAAGGGCATCACCATCCTGGCCAAGAACACCGCCATCCGGCGCGGCACCGAACACGGCCCGGTGACCATCAACGTGATCGACACCCCGGGGCACGCCGACTTCGGCGGGGAGGTCGAGCGCGGGCTCGCCATGGTGGACGGTGTGGTGCTGCTGGTGGACGCCAGCGAGGGCCCGCTGCCGCAGACCCGGTTCGTGCTGCGCAAGACCCTGCAGGCGGGGCTGCCGGTGCTGCTGGTGGTGAACAAGGTGGACCGTGCGGACGCCCGGATCGCCGAGGTGGTCGAGGAGACCCACGACCTGCTGCTCGACCTGGCAAGCGAGGTCGAGGACGCCGACCTGGACGCGGTGCTGGACCTGCCGGTGGTCTACGCCTCGGCGCGGTCGGGCAAGGCCAGCCTGGAGCGGCCCGCGGACGGGGCCGAACCGGACAGCGCCAACCTGGACCCGCTGTTCGACACCCTGCTGCGGCATGTGCCCCCGCCCGCGGTGGATCCGCAGGCGCCGCTGCGCGCGCTGGTCACCAACCTGGACGCCTCCAGCTTCCTCGGCCGGATCGCGCTGATCCGGATCCACGCAGGCAGCCTGCGCAAGGGCCAGACCGTCGCCTGGATGCGCGCGGACGGTTCGATGCGCCAGGTCCGGATCTCCGAGCTGCTGGTCACTCAGGCGCTCACCAGGGTGCCCGCGCAGGAGGCCGCCGCGGGGGACCTGGTCGCCATCGCCGGGATCCCGGACATCACCATCGGCGACACCCTCGCCGATCCGGAGCAGCCAGGGGCGCTGCCCCGGATCACCGTGGACGAGCCCGCCATCTCGATGACCTTCGGCGTGAACAACTCCCCGCTGGCCGGTAAGGGCGGCGGGGACAAGCTCACCGCCCGCCTGGTCAAGGCCCGGCTGGACCAGGAGCTGATCGGCAACGTCAGCGTCCGTGTGCTGCCAACCGAACGCCCGGACGTCTGGGAGGTGCAGGGCCGCGGCGAGCTCGCGCTCGCGGTGCTGGTCGAGCAGATGCGCCGGGAGGGCTTCGAGCTCACCGTCGGCAAGCCGCAGGTGGTCACCCGCACCATCGACGGCAAGCTGCACGAGCCGTTCGAGCGGCTGGCGGTGGACGCGCCCGAGGAGCACCTCGGTGCCATCACCCAGCTGCTGGCCGCCCGCAAGGGCCGGATGGAGCAGATGAGCGGGCACGGCACCGGCCGGATCAAGCTCGACTACGTGCTGCCCGCGCGCGGCCTGATCGGGTTCCGCACCGAGTTCCTCACCGAGACCCGCGGCACCGGGATCGCCCACCACGTCTTCGAGGGCTACTTCCCCTGGGCCGGGGAGATCCGTACCCGGCACAACGGGTCGCTGGTCGCCGACCGTTCCGGGCCCGCCACCGCCTACGCGCTGATCCAGCTCGCCGAGCGGGGCAGTTTCTTCGTCGAACCCGGTGCCGAGGTCTACGAGGGCATGGTCGTTGGGGAGAACCCGCGGGCAGAGGACCTCGACGTGAACATCACCAAGGAGAAGAAGCTCACCAACATGCGCTCCTCCGCGGGGGAGGAGCTGGAGCGGCTCGCCCGGCCGCGCAAGCTCGGCCTCGAGGAGGCGCTGGAGTTCTGTGCGCTGGACGAATGCGTCGAAGTCGCGCCGGATGTCGTCCGGGTGCGTAAGGTGACCTTGGACGTCCACCAGCGGGCCAAGGAACGTTCGCGCGCCAAGCAGCGCGACAGCAAGGCCTGACGTCGCTGGGCGGGCCGCCACCGCGGGGGAACCGGCGGGCGCCGGGAAACGTCCCCCTGGTGGCGGTACTTTCGTCGACTGCGAAGTGGGAGGCAACAGCGTGCAGGCGAGAGGTTCGGGGGTCGCGCTCGCCCTGCTGCTGGTCGTGGCGCTGTCCGCGTGCACGAACACCCCGCCCCCGCCCACCTCGCCGACGCCGGTCGCGCAGTCCTCCACCCCGCAGCCGGAGACGCCCTCGCAGATCGTGGTGGGCGTGGACGCCGTGGCCGGCGGGTACAACCCGCACCAGCTGGCCGACGCCTCCACCGTCACCTCGGCCCTGTCCCAGCTGCTGCTGCCCTCGGTGTTCCGGCCGACCGAGGACGGCACCCGTGAGCTGGACGAGAACCTGATGGTCTCCGCCGAGGTCACCGACCAGCAGCCGTTCACCGTCACCTACGACATCCAGCAGAACGCATCCTGGTCGGACGGGGCACCGATCGCCGCCGAGGACTTCGACTACCTGGCCACCGCCATGCGCGAGCAGCCGGGGGTGGTCGCGCCCGCGGGCTACCGGCTGATCACCGACGTCGCCTCGGCCGAGGGCGGCAAGCGGGTCGAGGTCACCTTCAGCAAGCCCTACCCCGGCTGGCGGACCCTGTTCGACGACCTGCTCCCCGCGCATCTGCTCAAGGACGCGCCCGGCGGCTGGCAGGGCGCACTGGCCGACAGCTTCCCGGCCTATGGCGGGCCGTTCGCGATCAAGACGCTGGACCTGGCGCGGGGCGAGATCGTGCTGGAGCGCAACGAGCGGTACTGGGCCAAGCCGGCCGCGGTGGACCAGCTGGTGCTGCGGCGTGGCGACCAGCCGGGAATGGCAGGCGCCCTGCGCAGCGGCACCACCCAGTTCGTCCTCGCCCGCACCGACGCGACCGGGTTGCAGTTGCTCGGCGACCTCGGCCCGGACGTCAAGCTGCACACCATCGCCAGGCCGCAGATCGCCAGCGTGCTGCTGCGGCCGGTCGGCAGCGTGCTGGCCGACGACCAGGTGCGCGCCGGGGTCGCGGCGCTGATCGACCGGGACGCGCTGATCGCCGAGGGGGTGGACGGCGGGCCCTCGGCCACGCTGCGCGCGGACGCCCAGGTGCTGGCCCCCTCCATGCCCGACTACCGGGCCACCATGCCGTCCGCAGGGCCACCGGCGGCCCCGGACCCCGGTCGCGCCGAGCAACTGCTCACCGCGGCCGGGTACAGCAAGGAAGCGGGCACCTGGCGCCGCGAGGGCACGGCCCTGTCGGTGGTGATCGGGGCGCCGGGGGAGCAGGAGCCCTACGCGAGCATCGCCGAGGAACTACGGCGGCAGCTGATCGCGGCCGGGGTGGAGGTGCGCATGGTGACCCCACCGCCACGGGAGCTGTTCTCCGGCCTGCTCGCGATGCCGGTGACCTTCGGCGCGGACGAGGAGCGCGGCACGCCGGACACTACCGGTGCGGTCGGGGTGGACATCGCGGTGGTCCCGCAGGCGGTGAGCAGTGATCCGGCCTCGACCCTGGCCTCCACCTTCGGCTGTGGGGCCGCGGAGGAGGAGGCCGAGCGGAGCGCGCCAACGGTGCCTGCCAACCCGGCCGCCTTCTGTGACCTGAGTCTGCAGCCGACCATCGAGTCGGCGCTGACCGGTGCCCGTCCCGTCGCGGACGCGCTGGCCGATGTGGAACCGGAGCTGTGGCGCCAGCACGTGGTGCTCCCGCTGTTCCAGCTCGCCGACACGCTCGCCGTTGGTACCGGCGTGTCCGGGGTGACCCCCGGGCCGCCGCTGGTCGGCCCGTTCGGCTCCGCGGTGGACTGGACCCGCGGCACGGGCTGAATCGTTGGCTGAATCGGTACTGAGCCGATCCGGGCTCGGTACCGCAAGGGAAGACAGGCTACGTGTCTCTACTCCCTTCGGGCTAATGTACGCAACCTCCGACGGTCACGGCGCAGGGTAACGGCCGCGCCTCCCGGCTGAACGTTCGGTCGGTCAGGTATCCGGCTGATTCCAGCAGGTAACCGTCGTATTCCAGGCCGCTGCGTAGATGTCACCCTTTGGTCACGATCCCTCCGTAGGTCGTGACCCGGAGTGGTGATGCTTTCTAGCGTGCACCGGCAGTGCGCCAATTGAGTGTCGCTTGGCGTGTCATAAGCTCCGGCCCAAAATATCCGGAGCAATGTGGGTCCATGGTCCCAACGTCAGGGCCCAGTGCTAGGAGGGCACACGTACATGAGGAGATCCAAAGCAGTCTCCGCTCTGTCGCTCGTCGCCGCGTCCGCCCTTGTGCTGACGGCGTGCGGCGGCGGTGACGAAGGCGGCGACCCGAACACCGGCGCGAGCTCGGACATCGAACAGATGGCCACGGGCAAGGCGCAGGAGAACGGCGTTTTCAAGCTCGCCGAGGCCGCGGAGAGCGATAAGGTCACCGTGGCCGTCGACCGGAAGTTCACGGCGTACAACAACAACACGCCGGACACCAACACGTCGTACAACACCTACGTGCTGGTCACGGTGCTCGCCGGTGCGCACATCTACGACGGCAACAACAAGGTGTTGCTGAACGGCGATGTGATGGAGTCGGTCGAGATGACCTCGACGGAGCCGCAGGTCGTCGAGTACAAGATCAAGCCGGACGTGAAGTGGTCGGACGGCGAGGCTTGGGACTGCGATGACTTCTACCTCGCCTGGCTCGCCAACAGTGGCAAGATCGAGTCCTTCCAGGCCGTGTCGCCCGCCGGTTACAAGCTGATCGAGCAGGCCGAGTGCAAGGACGACCAGACCTTCGTCACCACCTACAGCGAGCCGTACCTGGACTACCAGGGCCTGTTCAACACCACGATCCTGCCCGCGCACGTGCTGGAGCAGGAGAGCGGCATCGGGGACATCACGCAGTACGACCTGAACAGCCCGGCTGAGGAGCTGAAGCCGGCCGGCGAGTTCTGGTCCTCGGAGTGGAAGGGCTTCAAGCCGGACATCATGCCGGCCTCCGGCCCGTACAAGATCGCCTCGTTCGACGACAACGCGGGCATCGTCACCCTGGAGCGGAACAAGGACTTCGCCGGCGCCAAGGGCGGGCCGCAGACGGTCGTGGTCCGGGCCATGCCGCAGACCACGGAGATGGCCTCGGCGCTGCAGAACGGTGAGATCGACGTGGCCTCCTCCACCCAGCCGGACGCCACCAGCGCGCAGGCGCTGAAGAACCTCACCTCGCAGGGTGTGACCTACGGTTCGGCCCCGCAGTTGTCGTACGAGCACATCGACCTCAACTTCGAGCGGATCTTCGCCGACAAGGCCGTGCGGACCGCCTTCTTCCAGGCGATCACGCGGGAGGAGATCCTGAACAAGCTCATCCGGCCGATCCGGCAGGACGCTCAGGTACTGAACAGCGTCATGTACTTCGAGGGTGAGCAGGGCTACGAGGACCGCTACAGCGACAAGGCGGGGCAGGGCGCGGAGGCCGCGGCCAAGACCCTGCAGGACGCAGGCTGGACCAAGGGTTCCGACGGGATCTTCCAGAAGGACGGCAAGCGGCTGTCGATCGCCATCTCGCACAACGAGAACGACCGGCGCAGCCAGACCGTCGAGATCCTGATCCCGCAGCTCAAGGAGGCCGGGATCGAGGTCACGGACAACACCGACCCGGCCTTCTTCGACGGCCCGCTTTCCAACGGTGACTGGGATGCCTGCATCTACGCCTGGTCCGCGGCACCGTTCAAGGCCGAGTCCTCGTCCATCTTCATCTCCCCGGACAACGGCGGCGAGCAGAACTACCAGGGTCTGTCCAACCCGCAGATCGACGAGGCGATGAACAAGGCCGTCTCGGCAACCGACGAGGAGGCCCAGCGCGAGGGCTACCAGAAGGCCGACGAGCTGATCGCGGAGGAGCGGGCCTCGCTGCCGCTCTTCCAGATGCCGTCGATGTGGGCCTTCCGTGGCATCGACCGGGTCTTCTTCCAGGGTTACTTCGGTTCCCTGTGGAATGTCGGTGAGTGGGAGCGGACCAGCTAGTTTCCAAGTGAAATCGAGATGAGCTGAAGGGGTCTGGAACCGGTGCTGCTGCCAGCCCGGTTCCAGACCCCTTCCTTGAGAGCTTGTTCCTGAACTGGACGTTGCCGCTCGAGGCGAGTAGAAGGACTCGCGTGGGACAGCCCACGGGCGGCGAGGCCGGGCGAATCACCTGCGAAGGTGACTGTGCTGACGAAGTCCGAGCCCGGCCGAGCCGACCGTGTCGCGAGTTTAGGAACGGGCACTGAGGTGTGATAAATGAGTGTCGCGCGCGAATCGTGCACGACCCTCCTTGGGTAGCTGTTGACCGTGGCGGCACCCCCGCTA
Source organism: Amycolatopsis aidingensis (assembly GCF_018885265.1). GTDB lineage: Bacteria > Actinomycetota > Actinomycetes > Mycobacteriales > Pseudonocardiaceae > Amycolatopsis > Amycolatopsis aidingensis. Next base: position 6,136,262 of record NZ_CP076538.1, on the reverse strand, counting down.
CGGTGAGCAAGGGCGGCCGCTGACACCCAGACGGCGATGCCGGACGAGGAGCAATTCCGTTGAACTTAGTGCTCTACACGCTACGGCGGGTAGCGATCTCGATACCGATCCTGTTGATCGGTACCTTCTTCGTTTATTTGATGGTCGCCGGTGCGGGTGATCCGCTCGCCGATCTGCGGGCAAGACCGGATGTCAGTCCGGAAACCATCGCCGCGTTCGCTCAGCAACTCGGCCTTGACCAGCCGCTGGTCCCGCGCTACTTCGACTGGCTAGGCGACTTCCTGACCGGCGACTGGGGCCTTTCTATCGCACAGGGCAACGCGCTGCAGCCGGTTTTCCCGATGGTGATGAGCGCATACGAGGTCACCCTGAAACTGGTGATCGGCGCGGAGATCCTGGCGATCGTCGTCGGTGTCGCGGTCGGTGTGCTGGCCGCCGTGAAGCAGTACTCGATCATCGACTACATCGCCACCATGCTGGCGTTCCTGATGTTCTCGATGCCGATCTTCTGCGTCGCCATCGTGTTGAAGACCTACGCGATCGAGTTGAACACGGTCGTTTACGACCTTGGCCTCACCGAATGGCTCGGTAACCCGTGGATCAAGACGATCAGCCCGGAGAAGCTGGTCAGTGACGGGTTCGGCGACTTCATCATCGACTACATCGGCGCGTACCTGCTGCCCACCCTTTCCATCATGGTGATCAGCTTCGCCGCGTACAGCCGGTTCCAGCGCGCATCGATGCTCGAGACGCTCAATTCGGATTACGTCCGCACCGCCCGCGCGAAGGGCGTTTCCTCCTCCCGGGTCATTTTCCGGCACGCCATGCGGAACGCCCTCATTCCGGTGGCGACGCTGTTCTCGGTGAACTTCGCGCAGGTGCTCACCGGGGCGATCATCACCGAGCGGGTGTTCGCCTGGAACGGTATGGGCACGATTCTGGTGAACGCGGTGAACCAGAACGATCCGGACGTGATGATGGGCTGGCTGGTGCTGGTCGCCGTCACGGTAGTTGTGTTCAACCTGATTGCCGACCTGGTGTACGGCATCCTGGACCCGAGGATTCGCGTTGGCTGATATGAACTCGATGCTCGCGGAAGCCCAGTCGGGCGGTTCCGGGGGCCAAGACCAGGAAACCGACCTCGCGCCACGGCCACGCAGTCAGGGCGCGCTCGTACTGCGGAAGTTCCTGCGGCACAAGCTGGCCATGGCCAGTGTCGCGCTGCTGACGCTGATCGTGCTGACCATCATCATCCTGCCGATCTTCTGGCCGTACAGCTACACCGAGACGGTCGGCGGCTTCCTGCAGCCCAGCGCGGACCACCCGCTGGGCACCACGCAGGTCGGCAAGGACATGGTGGCCCAGATCCTGCGCGGCACCCAGTACTCCATGCTGATCGCGATCGTGGTGTCCATGGTCGCGACGATGCTCGGGGTGGTGTTCGGTGCCACCGCGGGCTACCTCGGCGGCTTCACCGACTCGGCGATCTCCCGGTTCACCGACCTGTTCCTGATCGTCCCGCAGATCGCGGCGGCCGCGATCCTGGTGAAGGTGTTCAGCGGGAGCTGGTACGTGGTGGCCCTGGTGCTGGCCGCGTTCGCCTGGATGCCGATCGCCAGGATCACCCGGGCCGAGGCGATGTCGCTGTCCCAGCGGGAGTTCGTGGAATCCGCGCGCGCCGCGGGCGCGGGCACCGGCCGGGTGATCTTCAAGCACCTGGTGCCGAACATGGTCGGCAGCATCACGGTGAACGCCACCCTGGCCGTGGCGCAGGCGGTGCTGGTGGAGGCCGCGCTGTCCTTCATCGGCCTCGGTGTGCAGCTGCCGGACACCTCGCTCGGCCGGGTCATCCAGGAGAACTACGCCCAGCTCACCTTCCGGCCCTGGTTGTTCTGGGGACCGTTCCTGGTGCTGGTGCTGATCTCGCTGACGATCAACTTCATCGGTGACGGCCTGCGGGACGCCTTCGACCCGCGGCAGCGCCGGATGAAGGCCTGACCGGGCAGGACCGCGAGAAACCACGGCAAAAGGGCCCGGCCACCATCGCGGTGGCCGGGCCCTTTTGCCGTGGCTGCGGAGGGTCAGTCGGCGACCGGGGCGACCCGGCCCGCCTCCCAGGCGGCGCGCCGCTCGGCCTGCAGCACCGGGTCGGCCACCGGGGCCGCGGACAGCAGCCGCTTGGTGTAGTCCTCCCGCGGCGAGTGCAGCACCTCGTCCCTGGTGCCCACCTCGACCAGCTTGCCGTGCTGCATCACCGCGACCCGGTCGGCCAGCAGGTCGACCACGGCGAGGTCGTGGCTGATGAACAGGCAGGCGAACTGCAGCGTCTGCTGCAGGTTCAGGAACAGGTCCAGCACGGTCGCCTGCACCGAGACGTCCAGCGCCGAGGTCGGCTCATCGGCGATCAGCAGTTGCGGGTTCAGCGACAGCGCCCGCGCGATGGACACCCGCTGCCGCTGCCCGCCGGAGAGCTCGTGCGGGTAGCGGTTGCGGTAACGGGCGGACAGCTCCACCTTGTCCAGCAGCGAGGCCACCCGGTCGTCCAGCTCCTTGCCGGACAGGATCTTGTGCAGCATCAGCGGCTCGGCCACCGACTGGCCGATCGTCATCTTCGGGTCCAGGGTGGAGGCCGGGTCCTGGAACACGATGGAGAAGTACCGGCGCAGCGGTCGCAGCTCCTTGGTGGACAGCTTGGTGATGTCCCTGCCCGCGATGGACACGGTGCCGCCGGTCGGCTCGAGCAGCCGGATGGCGCAGCGGCCGACGGTGGACTTGCCGGACCCGGACTCACCGACAAGGCCGAGGATCTCGCCCTTGTCGATGTGCAGCGACACATCGTCCACCGCGCGGACCTTCTGGCCGCGGCGGCCGGGGAAGTCGAGCACCAGGTTCTTGATCTCCAGCGCGGGTGCCCCGGCCTCGATCTGCGCCTCCAGCTCGACGTCGGCGAGCTTGATCTCCTCGGCGATGCGCTGGGCGTCGGCGCTGTCGATCCGCTCGTCCTCGAACAGCAGCCTGCCCTCGGGGCGTTGGCCGAGCACCGGGACGGCGGCGAGCAGCCGCTTGGTGTACTCCTGCTGCGGCCGGGCGAACAGCTCGCGCACCGGCGCCTGCTCCACGATGTCACCCTGGTACATCACGACCACCCGGTCGGCGAGGTCGGCGACCACTCCCATGTCGTGGGTGATCAGCACGATCGCGGTGTCCAGGGTGTCCCTGAGCTTGCGCAGCAGCCCCAGGATCTCCGCCTGCACGGTCACGTCCAGCGCGGTGGTCGGCTCGTCGGCGATGATCACCTTCGGGTCGCAGGCGATCGCCATCGCGATCACCACCCGCTGCCGCAGGCCGCCGGAGAGCTGGTGCGGGTACTGCCGGAAGCGCTGCTCCGGGTTGGGGATGCCGACCAGGTCCAGCAGCTCGATGGCCCGCGCGTCGGCGGCGGACTTGGCGAGGTCCTGGTGCATCCGCAGGGCCTCGCGGATCTGCCAGCCGACGGTGTACACCGGGTTGAGCGCCGTCATCGGCTCCTGGAAGATCATCGCGATGTCGTTGCCGCGGATCTTGCGCAGTTCCTTGTCCGGCAGCCCGGACAGCTCGCGGTCCTCGAGGCGGAGGTCACCGTTGACCTTGCTGCTCTTGGGCAGCAGGCCGAGCACAGACATCGAGGTCACCGACTTACCCGATCCGGACTCGCCGACGACGGCGACGATCTCCCCGGGCTTGACGTCGAACCCGATGCCCTTGACCGCATCGACGACGCCGTCCTCGGTGGAGAACGAGATGTGCAGGTCCGCGATGGAAAGGACGGAACCGGATGTGCCGGCTGTCACCGCCGTTGTTGCTTCAGTGCTCACCAGATGCCCTTCGTGGGGGTACAGATGTCACGCCCGGTAGGCACGACTCGCGCGAGGATAACCGAGGCGCCTGGGGATGTGGACACGAAGGAGGAATTAATCTAAGACCGTGATCTCCGAAGAGACGCGCAGGCTGCTGCTGGTGCACGCGCATCCGGACGACGAAAGTATCACCACCGGCGGCACGATCGCCCGTTATGCCGCCGCCGGGGCCGAGATCACGCTGGTGACCTGCACGCTCGGCGAGGAAGGCGAGGTCATCCCGCCCGAGCTGCGGCTGCTCGGCGCTGATGCGGCCGACCAGCTCGGCGGGTATCGGGCGGGCGAACTGGCCGCGGCCTGTTCGGCACTCGGCGTGACCGACCACCGCTACCTCGGCGGCATCGGACGCTGGCGGGACTCCGGCATGGCTGGCACCCCCGCGGCCGAGCACCCGCGGGCGTTCGTCCGCGGCCCGCTGGAGGAGCAGGCCGGGCAGCTCGCCGCGATCCTGCACGAGGTGCGGCCGCAGGTGGTGGTCAGCTACGACGCGCACGGCGGCTACGGCCACCCCGACCACATCCGGGCGCATGAGATCACGATGGCCGCCACCAGGCACACCGGCGGCAGGGTGTTCCACGTGGTCTCGCCTGCCTCGGCGGTGGCCCGCGGGCTGGCCGGGCTGCGGCTGGCCAGCGAGCTGCCGTTCCGGGTGCCCGCGGACGGCGAGCTGGCCACGGTGGCCGACGAGCTGGTCACCACCACCGTGGACGTCTCGGGGCAGCTGGATGCCAAGGTCGCGGCCCTGCGCGCGCACCGTAGCCAGGTCAGCGTGCCCAGCCCGGCCTCCTGCTACGCCCTTTCCAATGGCATCGCCCAGCCGCTGCTGACCGCCGAGTACTTCACGCTGGCCCGCGGGCCTGCCGAGGGCGTGCGCACCGACCTGTTCGGCGGGGCGGCGGAGGAGCAAGCATGACCGGCGGGGAAGGACACCGGTGGGGCCTGTTCGTGCTGCTGCTGGTCGATGTCGTACTGCTGGCCGTGCTGGAGCTGTTCTACCTCCCGTTGCGGCTGGACGGACTGATCCTGCCCGCCGCGGGCGCCGTGCCGGTGCCGGTCACCGTGCTGCTGGCGGCGGCGACCACCCCGCTGCTCGTGCGCGCGGCCGCGTGGGTGGCCCCGCCGCGGCTGGCCGTGGTCCCGCTGGTGCTGTGGCTGGTCACCGTGTTCGGGATCGGGCTGGCCGGGCCGGGCGGCGACCTGGTGCTGTTGCAGGACTGGCGGGCGCTGCTGTTGCTAGCCGCCGGGGCGCTGCCCGCCGCACTGTCCCTCGGTGCGGTGCTCGCCCGCTCCCCGGCCAGGGGAGCGGCGCATGGCTGAGGCGATCTCCGACGCGCACGTGGTCCGCGTGCTCCGCCCGTTCGTGCGGGCGACCGGCCCGCTGCTGGACGCCCTGCGCGAGTCCGACCCGCTCGGGCTGCGCACTAGGGCCGAGCGGGAGGACGCCGACCTGGCCGGGGTGCGGCGCCGCCTGCGCGAGCGGCTGCTGGACCGGCTGACCGCGGTACGGGTGCCAGGGACCGCGGCCTGGGCCGGAATGGACGCCGGGCAACGCTCACACTGGTGGGTGAACAGGGTCGGCCGGTTCACCGCGCTGCTCACCGCCGTCCCCGGCCTCGGTGGGGCGCTGGCCGACCGGCTGCCGGTGCAGGACGCGCTGGGCGCGGCCGCGCAGGGGCTGCTGCTGTGCGCCATCGCGGGCGAGCACGGGGTGACCGAGGTCGGCGACCGGGTGCGGCTGCTGGCCTGGGTGCTGTTCGAGCGGGAGGTGGACCCGGAGCTGGCCGCAGGCCGCGGCGCCCGGCACGACGCCGCCGCGGAGGACGCGCGGACCAGCGAGCTGACCGAGGAGGTCACCGAGTCCTCCCGCAGGCACGGCCGGATCACGCTGCGGGCCGCGGCGCGCACGCTGTGGCGGCTGGGCAGGCTGCTGCTGTCCATCACCGACGAGCTGGAGAAGCGGCCGCAGGGCCGCTTCTACCACCAGGCCCTCGGCATGCTGCCGGTGGTCGGCATGGCGGCCGACTACTTCGGCGAGCGTTCCGCGCTCAAGCGGGTGGCCAAGCGGGCCCGCCGGTGGCTGCGCGAGAACCGGTGAGGGATTGCAACCGGCGAACGGTCACAGCCAGAAGCGGAAGCCCTCCGCGCCGATGACGGCCAGCCGGTCGTCCCCGCCGACGACGTCGAACACCGCGTAGGAGAGGTCGAAGAAGGCCTGCCCCACCGGGTCCAGTCCGATGATCAGGGCGAACAGCACCAGCGGTGCCCACGGCCGTGCCTTGGCGCCGAATTCCCGCGCCTGCGGGGAAAGATAGGGCTCGATCGCGCCGAAGCCGTCCAGTCCCGGCACCGGCAGGATGTTCAGCACGAAGGCCAGGATCTGCAGCAGCGCCAGGTAGGACAGGCCGATCGCCAGCCCGGCCGGCAGCTGCACCAACGCCACCACGGCGGTGAGCACGGCGCCGATGGCAAGGTTGCTCAGCGGCCCGGCAAGGGACACCCAGGAGGACACCGAGCGGGAGCGCAGGGCCCACCGGTTGATCCATACCGCGCCACCGGGCAGCGGGATACCACCGATCGCCAGCAACAGCAGCGGCAGCACCAGGGACAGCACCGGATCGGTGTACCGGCGAATGTCCATTGTGAGATAACCCTTGGCGGCGACCTCGTGGTCCCCGCCGCGGTAGGCGACCAGCGCGTGCCCGAACTCGTGCAGGGTGAGCGAGGCTGCCCAGCCGCCGATGATCAGCAGGATGATCCCGAGCGTGCCGAGCACCTGATGGTCGAGGCTGGTGATGAACACCTGGCCGTCGAAGTCGGTGGTCGGGAACGGGCTTTCCACGACCAGCAGCACGGCACCGGCGACCGCGACGGCGAGGATGGCGAAGAACAGGGGACTGGGGCGGACTGCGGAACGTTGCACGCCGACAGTCTTCCGTATCCCCGCATGCGCCTGTCGGCGTGTCCGCTTGCGTGTCGGGCTCGAAGTATCCCCCAAACTTGCTACTCCGCTTGACCTAGCTCCATTACACGGGTGTAATCACATTGATGTCATTCGCCGCCGAGGGGGCGGCGGATCGGTCCGCCTGAAGAGGGAGCAGGAGAGGACCACAACGGTGCGGTCCGGCATCGGACTGTACGCGTCGGGGCACGGTTTCGCGTCTCGACGCCGAGTCAACACCGCCAGCCTGGGGAGTGCGTGGAAGCGAGGAGGCGGACGTGCGGTTAGGCGCCAGTGGAAGGGATTGGGGGCACGTCATGGATTGGGATGACCCCCAGCAGCAGGACCTGGGAACTCTCCCGGACCTGCTGGACGTGTCCGAGGAGCAGGATTGGCAGGAGCGCGCCCTGTGCGCGCAGACCGATCCGGAGGCCTTCTTCCCGGAGAAGGGTGGGTCCACCAGGGAAGCCAAGCGCATCTGTCAGGGATGCGAGGTGCGAGACGACTGCCTCGAGTACGCCCTCGCCCACGACGAGCGTTTCGGTATCTGGGGTGGACTGTCCGAAAGGGAGCGTCGCAAGCTCAAGAAACGCGCGGTATAGGGCGGTCTGCCCGGTCCAGTAGCTCGTTGACATCGTAGGGTGGCCGCATCCGACCACCGGGATCCCGATGAGCACTGGAGAGGGCCGTTGACTGCTCCTCGCGTTTCGGCGCCCGCCGCGCTGCGCACCGCGCCGGTGCTGGCGATTCTGGTCTGTCACAACGGTGCGGCCTGGCTCCCGCTGGCGCTGTCCGCGTTGCGGCGCAGCGAGGTCCGGCCCCGGCACGTGCTGGCCGTGGACACCGGCTCGGACGACCGCACCGCCGATATCCTCGCCGATGCCGCCGATCCGGCTGGTGCCGCCGGGGAGCGGGTGCTCTCCGGGGTGCTGAGCCTGCCCGAGGACACCGGTTTCGCGGCGGCGGTCGCCGAGGCCATCGCTCATGCGGGTGAACGTTGGGGCGATCCTGGCAGCTGGATCTGGCTGCTGCACGATGACTGCGCCCCGGAGCCGGACTGCCTCGGCACCCTGCTGAACGCGGCCGAGGCAGCGCCATCGGCAGGCGTGCTCGGGCCGCTGGCCGTCGGCTGGACGGATCCGCGGCTGATCGTGGAGGCGGGGCTTTCCCTGGACGCCTCCGGCCACCGCCAGCACGCCGTACCCCGGGACCACCAGCAGAGCACCGAGGTGCTCGCGGTGCCGAGCGCCGGTTCGCTGATCCGCCGCGAGCTGTGGGAACGGCTCGGCGGCTTCGACCCCGACCTGCCCCTGCTGCGCGAGGACGTCGACTTCGGCTGGCGGGTCAACTCCGCCGGTTCGCTGGTGCTGTCCGTCCCGCGTGCCCGGCTGCGGCACGCCCGCGCGGCGAGCACCGGGGAGCGGCAGGCGCATGCCCTGCCCGGTTCGCTGCTCGCCGCCGACCGGGCGCACGGGCTGCGTACCTTCCTGGCCAACTGCGGTCCGCTCGCCTTCCTGCTGGGGCTGCCCCGGCTGGTGCTGCTGAGCCTGCTGCGCGGGCTCGGGTTCGCCCTGCTGCGGCGGCCGGGCAGGGCACGGGCGGAGTTCGCCGCGGTGCGGTACCTGACGGGCGGGCATGCCGGGCTGCGGGCCGCGCGGGCGCGGCGGCGATCCGCCCGCAGCAGGCTGAACGGTTCCGTGCGTGGCCTGCTCACCAGCAGGTTCGCCCGGCTGCGCAACCTGCTGCGGGGCGGGATGCTGCAGCTGGTCCGCAGGCGGGTGGCCAGCGAGGCTGCCCTCGGCCGGCTGCCCGAGGCCGTACCGGACTCCTCCGACCCCTCGGCCTGGGTGCCGCCGGAGGCCGCGCGCGCCGAGCCGAGGGCCGCCCGGCCGGTCGGACCCGAGGCGCTGCCCGCCGGTGCCATGCGCGCCATCGGCACCCGTGCCAGGGGCCTGCGTACCCCGCGCGAGGTCGTGGCGGTCGCCCTGCCCGAGCAGGAGCCCCAGCGGACCACCGCCGCCGAGGACGCGGCGGACGAGCGGGGCGAGCGGCCCACCCCCGGCGCCGCGCGCGAGCCCGAACTGGTCTTCGTCGAGGTGAACCGGCGCCGGATCCTCGCGGCCACGGTGTTCGCGCCGCCGGTGGTGCTGTTCCTCGTGCTCACCGCGTTCGGCCTGGTGCTGCACGGCTCCCGGCTCGGGCTGGACCCGGCAGGCGGGCGGCTGCTGCCGGTGGGCGGGCTGGACCAGCTGTGGTCGTCCTACCTGGCCTCCTGGCATCCGGTCGGCGGTGGCACCTCCTCGGCCGCGCCTGCCGCGCTCGCCGTGCTCGGCACCCTCGGCGCGGTGTTCCTGCCGCTGGGCGGGCCACCCGCGCTGGTGGCGTTGCTGCTGCTCGGGCACCTGCCGCTGGCCGCGCTGGTGGCCTACGCGGCGACCAGCGGGATCCGGGTGCACCGCTGGGTGCGCGCGGGCGTCGCCGCTGGTTACGCGTTGCTGCCCGCCGGCGCCGCGGGTGTCGCGCAGGGCAGGCTCGGGGTCGTGCTGGCGCACATCCTGCTGCCCGCGGTGATCGCCGGAATCGCCGCCGTGCTCACCCGCGCGGGCAGGCGCTGGCTGAGCGTGGCCGTGCTGACCGCGCTCGCCCTCGCGGTGCTCGGGGCGTTCTCCCCACTGGCGCACGCGCTCGCGCTGGTGGCACTGGTCGGCGGGTTCGTGCTGCTGCCCGCGGCGGGTGGGCTCGGCCGCCGGATCGCCGCGGTGGCCATCGTGGTGCTGCTGCCGCTGGGCCTGCTGCTGCCCTGGCTGCCTGCCCTGCTCACGCATCCGGCGCTGGTGCTGCACGGCCTCGGTGGCACCGGCTCCCGGCCGCCGGGAACCGCCGACCTGCTCGGCCTCGCCCCCGGTGGTCCCGGCGCGCTGCCCACCGGGGTCGCGGTGCTGGTGGCCGCGCTGGTGGCGCTGGTGCTGCGGCCGACGAGGCGGGCCCTGCCAGGGCTGGCGGTGCTGCTGCTGGGCATCGGCGGGGTGGTCGCCGTCCGGCTGCTCGCGGTGCAGCCGGTACACGGCGGTCCGGCGGCGATCGGGTACACCGGCGTGCCGTTGCTGGTCGCGGGCGCCGGGCTGCTCTGGGTGGTGCTGGCCGCCTGCACCCACCGCGCGGACACCCCGGCCGTGGCCGCCCTGCTGCCGAGGCTGGGCGCCGCGGGCGGGGTGCTGGTACTGCTCACCCTGGCCGCGGGCGGGGTGCTGGCCGCCACCGGACCGCTGCGGGCGGACGGCGGCTGGTCCCTCGCCTCCTCGCTGACCAGGGAACTGTCCGCTACCGGGCGGTCGGTGCTGGTGCTGGGCGGGCCGGGGGAGCCGGTGCGCCAGAGCGGCGGCAGGCTGCCCCGGTTCGGCGACGACGAGCTGGTGCCGGTGCCGGGAACCCCGGAGCGGCTGTCCAGCTGGCAGCGGGACCTGCTCGCCGGGTCGCGGGAGGCGGTCACCTCGGCCGCCGCGGCCGGGGCGCTGTTCGTCGTGCTCCCGCAGGGCGAGGACGCGGCGCGGCTACGCCAGGCCGCACCCGACCTGGTCGCCGGGGCCCCGGCGACCAGCGACGGCAGGCAGGTGCTGCGGCTCAACCCCGTGGGCGGCCAGGTGACCCTGATCTCGCCACAGGAGGCAAGGCGGGCGGTCGGTGGCCAGGCGCCCACCGGGCAGCTCGCAGGCGGCACCGCGGTGGTTCCGGTCGAGGCCGAGCTGCCGGACATCCGGGTGCGGGTGTCCGACGGCCCCGCCGGCAGGCTGCTGGTGCTCGCCGCCGAGTCGGAGCCGGGCTGGCGGGCCTCGGTGGACGGGGAGCGGGTACCGATCGTGCGTGCCTGGGGACACCAGGTGGCCGTCGCGGTGCCTGCGAGGGCGTCCGAGGTGGTCGTCGAGCATCCCTCGGTGCTGCGTGACCTGCTACTGCTCGGTCAGATCGCGGCCGTGCTGTTCACCGCGCTGACCGCGATACCCGGCCGGAGGGAGCGAACTCACTCTCCTTCGATGACGTCGGGCTCCACCCCGAGATAGGTGGCGACCTGTTCGACCAGCACGTCGTGCACCAGCTCGGACAGTTCGGCCGGGTCCTTGGCGCGGGCTTCCAGCGGCCTGCGGTACAGCACGATCCGTGCGCGGGTGGGCAGCCCGGCCCGGTCCACACCCGCGGGCACCAGCCGGGACAGCGGTACCGCCCCGTCGTGCAGCACCCCCTCGGCCTGCGCGGGAGTGCCGCCCCTGCGGACCTCTGGCACGTCGTCCACGGCCACGTCCAGCTCGGTCAGCTCATGCCGCCAGCGGGCCTCGATCGGTTCCAGCGCGTCCAGCACGAGCGTGTCGAACCGCTCCGCCCTGCTCGATGCGGCCGGCAGGGAAGAGGGGTACAGCGGGCCGCGCAGCCCGCGCCCGTGCCTGTCCCTGCGGATCCGCCGCCGCTGCTGCGCACGCTGCTGAGAACCTGGAACCGTTGCCACCATTCGTAGGGTACGCCGGAGCGACGCCGGGAACCCGAGTTGGTGTGTCGGTGTCTGTTACTCGACGCGCGACACGACCGGCTCGGCGGGGCTTGGACTCCGTCGTGGCCGACACCTTCGCGGGTGGTACGCCCCGCCTCGCTGCTCGTGGGCTGCTCGCCGCTAAGCACAGTGCGCGTCAGCGCTTCCGTCTGGGTGGTGGTGGGCGACGGGCGGGGGCGTCAACGGCGCGCCTGCGCCACGCCGCGGGGTGAAGGCGCTATCGTGATCAACCGTGCCGAGCGTACGGAAGTGTTCGCGGACGGGCTGCCTGCAGCCCGCGGTAGCCACGCTGACATACGCCTACAGCGACTCCACCGCGGTGGTGGGTCCGCTGGCCACGGCGTCCGAGCCGCATTCCTACGACCTGTGCGAGGCGCACGCGCTCCGGCTGACCGCCCCGAAGGGCTGGGAGGTGGTCCGGCACGAGGGCGACTTCGCCGAGCCGGAACCCTCGGGTGACGAGCTGACCGCGCTGGCCGAGGCGGTGCGCGAGGCAGGCCGCTCCGATCGCCCCGCTCCGCCGCCCGAGCCGGAGCAGCCCTCCGGCAGGCGGGGGCACCTGCGCGTGCTACCGGATCCGATAAAACCGTAACCGGGCTGCGCCGGTCGCCCGCCCGGCGGCGCCGGTACGCTTTCCGCGTCGTATCCGTGAGTCGGACGTATTACGGGGAGAGGGCGTGTCAGACCTGTCGGGCATTGTGAAGGCCTACGACATCCGCGGGGTCGTCGGTGAGCAGCTGAACGCGGACATCGTCCGTGACTTCGGCGCGGCGTTCGCCCTGCTGATCAAGCCGGACTCACCGTCCGTGGTCGTCGGCCACGACATGCGGGACTCCTCGCCCGGCCTGGCCGCGGCCTTCGCCGACGGGGTCACCTCGCAGGGGCTCGATGTCGTCTCCATCGGCCTGGCCAGCACCGACCAGCTGTACTTCGCCTCCGGCTCGCTGAACATGCCGGGGGCGATGTTCACCGCGAGTCACAATCCCGCCCAGTACAACGGGATCAAACTCTGTCGCTCCGGTGCGGCCCCGGTCGGCCAGGACTCCGGGCTGGCCGAGATCCGGGACACCGTGGAGCAGGGGGTGCCGAGCTTCGCGGGGCAGCCGGGCAAGGTGACCCAGCGGGAAACCCTCGGTGACTACGCGAGCTACCTGCGTGAGCTGGTCGACCTTTCCGGCAACCGGCCGCTGAAGGTCGTGGTGGATGCCGGGAACGGCATGGGCGGCCACACCGTGCCCAAGGTGTTCGAGGGCAGCACGGTCGAGATCGTGCCGATGTACTTCGAGCTGGATGGTTCCTTCCCCAACCACGAGGCCAACCCGCTGGACCCGGCCAACCTGGTCGACCTGCAGGCCAAGGTGCGCGCGGTCGGCGCGGACGCCGGGCTCGCCTTCGACGGCGACGCCGACCGCTGTTTCGTGGTGGACGAGCGGGGCGAGCCGGTGTCGCCGAGCGCGGTCACCGCGCTGGTGGCCGTGCGCGAGCTGGCCAAGGAACCCGGCGGCACCATCATCCACAACCTGATCACTTCCAAAGCCGTGCCGGAGATCGTCGCCGAGCACGGTGGGAAACCGGTGCGCACCAGGGTCGGGCACTCCTTCATCAAGGAGAAGATGGCCGAGACCGGCGCCATCTTCGGCGGGGAGCACTCCGCGCACTACTACTTCCGCGACTTCTGGCGGGCCGACACCGGCATGCTGGCCGCGCTGCACGTGCTGGCCGCGCTGGGTGAGCAGGACGGGCCGCTGTCCGAGCTGACCGTCTCCTACCAGCGCTACGCCGCCTCCGGTGAGATCAACTCGACCGTGCGGGACCAGGTGGCCAGCCAGATCGCGGTGAAGGACGCGTTCTCCGGCCGCAACGGGGTAACCGTGGACGAGCTGGACGGTCTCACCGTGGAGCTGGCCGACGGCAGCTGGTTCAACCTCCGCGCCTCCAACACCGAACCACTGCTGCGGCTGAACGTGGAGGCCGCGGACGCCGCGGCGGTGGACGCGCTCGCCGACGAGGTGCTGGCGATCGTCCGGGCATGAAGGGCGAATGGTGCAGGGCAACCCGTGACTGGCGAACCGTGGTGGCGGAAGATGGTATGGAGGAACTATGGCCGTGACGCTTGACGAGCAGTTGCTGGAGATCCTCGCGTGCCCATCGCCGGATCACGCGCCGCTGCGGCCCGGCTCGCCGGACGACCCGCAGGCCGACGCCCTCACCTGCACCTCATGCGGGCGGGTGTTCCCAGTCCGGGACGGGATTCCGGTGCTGTTGCTCGACGAGGCGGTTTCCACGGACGCTCCCGAAGGTGAGCGGGATGATGCCGATGCCGACGGTGCTTGACGACAGCCTGCTGGACGACCCCGACCGGCTGGCGCACGCCGATGTGGCCGGGCTGCTGCGGGCCGGCGCGATGGCCGGCGCGCAGGTCCGCTCCACCGTCGAGGCGGCAGCCGAGCTCGAGTTCGGCGAGCGGCTGGACATCGGGCGGCCGCGGGCGCTGGTGCTGCTGGCACGGGAAGGGGTGAGCCGCGCCGCCGCCCACCTGCTCGAGGCCCTGCTCGGGGCCTCCTGCCCGGTGCCGGTGGTGGTGAGCGATGTCGTCCCCGGCTGGGTCGGCACGCTGGACGTGGTGGCCGGGCATATCGACGACGGGGAGGACCCGGAGCTGGCGGCCTCCCTGGAGCGGGCCGCCCGGTACGGCGCGACCATCGTGCTGTCCGCAGCCAAGGACGGTCCGGTGGCCTCGGCGGTGGCAGGCCGCGGGCTGCTGATCTCGCCGCGGGTCCAGGTCCCGGCCGAGCTGGCCTTACCCCGCGCGCTCGCCGCCGGGCTGCTGGTGGCCAACACCCTCGGGCTACTGGTTGCGGACCTGGAGTCGGTGGCCGACCAGCTGGACGGTGAGGCCGAACGCAACCATCCCGGCCACGAATCCTTCGTCAGCCCGGCCAAGGCACTTGCCCTGCGCGTGGCCGAGCGCACACCCTTGCTGTGGGGCCTGGACCGGCCCGCGCTGATGGTGGGCGAGCACGGGGCGCACGTGTTCGCCGCCCACGCCGCGACCGTGTGTGACGTCGCCGACTACCGTCAGGCGATGGCACGGCCCGCGCTGCTGCGTGCCGCCATCACCGGCACCTCGGAACGGGACATCTTCGCCGATCCGGAGGACGACCCGATGCCCGCGGCCCCGCCGCGGGTGCTGCTGCTCGCGGTCCGTAGCGGCCCGACGGCCGATGCGACCCGCTACCGGGCCGAACAACTGCTGCCCGGCGCGGATGTGCTCGCCCCGGCCGGTGAGATCGAGGCAGCCGAGCCCGCCCGCGCCGCGGTGCTCGCGCTGCGGTTCGAGATGGCTGCCATCTACCTCGGGCTGGCCACTGGGACCATTGGCGGAGCCGGGTACGCACCCACCAGGGCGTAGCCGCGACTACAGCGAGGCAGGCTGGTGCGAACGGCAAGCGCCGCCGAGAGTTGAGGTGGAGACGTGGAACAGCTGCTGGGCGCCGTGCGGCCGTACGCCTGGGGGTCCCGGATCACCATCCCGGAGATGCTGGGCAGGCCGGTACCCGCACCGCACCCGGAGGCGGAGCTGTGGATGGGGGCACATCCCGGCGACCCGTCCAGGGTGGTCGGCTCCGACGGGGTGGAGCGCAGCCTGCTCGAACTCGTGGAGTCCGACCCGATCGGGCAACTCGGCGGCCGGTGCGCGCAGCGCTGGGGCGACCGCCTCCCGTTCCTGCTGAAGATCCTCGCCGCCGAGGAGCCGCTTTCCATGCAAGCGCATCCCTCGGCCAGCCAGGCGGCCGAGGGGCACGCCCGCGAGGAGGCCGCGGGCATCCCGCGGGACGCGCCGAACCGTAACTACCCCGACCCGACCGCCAAGCCGGAACTGGTGTGCGCGCTCACCGAGTTCCACGCGCTGGCCGGGTTCCGCGACCCGCGGCGCACGGTGGCGCTGCTGCGCGCCATCGAGACACCGGGGCTGGCCAAGTACGCCGACCTGCTGGCCGCGCAGCCGGATCCGGACGGGCTGCGCACGCTGTTCACCACCTGGATCACCATGCCGCAGCCCGCGCTGGACGAGCTGCTGCCCGAGGTGCTGGACGCCTGCGTGCTGCACGTCAAGGAACACGGCGAGTTCGACACCGAATGCCGCACCATCCTCGAGCTCGGCGAGACCCATCCCACCGACGCCGGGGTACTGGCCGCGTTGCTGCTCAACCGGCTCACCCTGCGCGCGGGCGAGGCGATCTACCTTCCGGCCGGCAACCTGCACCTGTACCTGCACGGCACGGCCGTGGAGATCCTCGCCAACTCGGACAACATCCTGCGCTGCGGGCTCACCCCGAAACACGTGGACGTGCCCGAGCTGTTGCGGGTGGTGGACTTCGCCTGCGGGGACATGCCGGTGCTGCGCGGGCAGCCGATCGGCCGGATGGCCGTGTACCGCACCGACGCGCCGGAGTTCGAGCTGGCGCGGATCGAGTGGGCCGCAGGCGAGGACGAGGACGTCGAGCTGGACTGCACCGGTCCGCAGATCCTGCTGTGTACCGCCGGTGAACTGCGGTTGCGCGCGGCCGACGGCAAGGAGTCCGCGCTGCGCCGCGGCGAGTCGATGTGGCTGGCCGCCGCCGATCCGGCCGTAAGCGTGCGGCCGGCCGGGGACCAGCCCGCGCACCTGTTCCGCGCCACCCCCGGTACCTGTGCCTGAGTCGCCGACCCGGCCGCCGGGGGCCGTGCGGTACCTCTAAGCTGCCTGCGACACGACGGCGCGAGCATCTTTCCGGGGGCAGCAGTGGCGGCAAGTGGCGGAACCAAGGCGATCGTGGCGGCCCTGCTGGCCAACGCCGGAATCGCGATCGCGAAGTTCGCCGGGTTCCTGATCACCGGGTCCTCCTCGATGCTGGCCGAGTCGGTGCACTCGGTCGCCGACACCTCCAACCAGGGCCTGCTGCTGCTCGGGCAGAAGACCTCCCGGCGCAGGGCCACCAAGGAACACCCGTTCGGCTACGGGCGGGACCGCTACTTCTACTCCTTCATCGTCGCGCTGATGCTGTTCACCCTCGGCGCGGCCTTCGCGCTGTACGAGGGCATCCACAAGGTGCAGCACCCTGAGGAACTGGCCTCGCCGATCGTGGCGGTGGTGATCCTGGTGGTGGCGATCGTGCTGGAGACCTTCAGCTTCCGCACGGCCATCGTCGAGTCGAGGGCGGTCAAGGGGGACGCCACCTGGTGGGGCTTCATCCGGCAGTCCCGCAGCCCCGAGTTGCCGGTGGTGCTGCTGGAGGACGCGGGCGCGCTGTTCGGTCTGGTGTTCGCGCTGATCGGTGTGGGCCTGTCGGTGCTCACCGGCGACCCGGTGTGGGACGGCATCGGCACCATCATGATCGGGGTGCTGCTCGGGGTCATCGCGATCATCCTGATCATCGAGATGAAGAGCCTGCTGATCGGCGAGGGCGCCACCGAACGGGAGCTGCGGGCCATTACCGACGCGCTGGTCGGCGACGGGGTGCAGCGCGTAATCCACATCCGCACCCAGTACATCGGGCCGGAGGAGCTGCTGGTGGCCGCCAAGCTGGGGCTTGCGGAGGGCCTGGAGATGGCCGAGGTCGCGCGCGCCATCGACCAGGCCGAGGGCCGGGTCAGGGAGCGGGTCCCCACCGCGCGGCTGATGTACCTGGAACCGGACCTGTACCGGCCGACGGTGGCTTCCTGACCCGACCTCGCGTGCGTGGGTGGTTAACCACCCGTTAGGGTGGCCCGGACCCTGAGATCCAGGTCACCCAGGAGGTCAACGTTGCCCGGAACGGGTTTATGGCGCACAAAATCGGTCGAACAGTCCATTTCGGACACCGATGAGCCGGATACCAAACTACGCAGGAACCTGAGCGCGTGGGATCTGACCGTCTTCGGCGTCGCGGTCATGATCGGCGCAGGCATCTTCACCCTGACGGCACATACCGCGGGTGATGTGTCGGGGCCCTCGGTGGCGCTGGCGTTCGTACTGGCCGGTACCGCCTGCGCGCTGGCCGCGCTGTGCTACGCGGAGTTCGCCTCGACCGTCCCGGTCGCAGGCAGCGCCTACACCTTCTCCTACGCGACCTTCGGCGAGTTCCTCGCCTGGATCATCGGGTGGGACCTGATCCTGGAGTTCGCGGTGGCCGCGGCCGCCGTGGGCAAGGGCTGGTCGGTGTACCTGGAAACCGTGCTGCGCTACATGTTCGGCGAGGACGTCACCACCACCGTGCAGATCGGCGGGGTCAGCGCCGACTGGGGCGCGATGCTGCTGATCGTCGTGCTCGCCACGATCCTGACCCTTGGCACCAAACTTTCCTCCCGGTTCAGTCTGGTGATCACCGCGATCAAGGTGCTGATCATCCTGTTCGTGATCGTGCTCGGCATCACCTACATCAGCCCGGACAACTACACGCCGTTCATCCCGCCCGCAGCCGAGGGTGCGGCCGCCGATGGCGGGGTCGAGCAGTCCCTGCTCTCCGCCCTTGTCGGCAGTGCGGGCAGTACCTACGGTGCCTTCGGCCTGCTGGCGGGCGCCTCGCTGGTGTTCTTCGCCTTCATCGGGTTCGACATCGTGGCCACCACCGCGGAGGAGACCAGGAACCCGCAGCGCAACGTGCCCCGCGGCATCCTCGGCTCGCTGGCCATCGTGACCGTGCTCTACGTGGCGACCTCGCTGGTCGTGGCCGGGATGGTGCCGTACCAGCAGCTGTCCTCCGATGCCGAGCCCGAGGGCCGCAAGACGCTGGCCACCGCGTTCGCCGTGCACGATGTGGACTGGGCGGCGAACGTCATCTCCATTGGCGCGCTGGCCGGTCTGACCACCGTGGTCATGGTGCTCATGCTCGGGTTGCAGCGGGTGCTGTTCGCGATGTCCCGGGACGCGTTGCTGCCCCGCCCGCTGGCCAAGACCGGAAAGCATGGCACGCCGGTGCGGATGAACATCCTGGTCGGTGTGGCGGTCGCCATCGGGGCCACCTTCTTCGAGGTCGGCAGGCTGGAAGAGATGGTGAACGTGGGCACCCTGTTCGCGTTCATCCTGGTGTCCGCGGGCGTGATCGTGCTGCGCAAGAAGCGGCCGGACCTGCCGCGCGGGTTCCGGGTGCCGATGGTGCCGCTGCTCCCGATCCTGGCGATCGTGGCCTGCGGCTGGCTGATGCTCAACCTCACCGTGCTCACCTGGCTGCGGTTCATCGGCTGGATGGTGCTCGGCGTGGTGATCTACTTCGCATACAGCAGGCGGCACTCGTTGCTCGGCAAGCGCGAGAACGGGGCCACCGAGTCCCCGCTCCCCGTCGACGGTGCCGATCCCACCAAAACCCCCGACAACCCCTGACCGCTGTGCGTGGCGGCGGGGAGATCACCAGGAGGAATCGATCGGGTCACTGATCATCTGAGAGCGTTGCTCGCTCCCCCGTTCGGGGTAAGTTTCCCGCGTCCGTTCGCCCGCCTGTGGGCCGACCGGTGACGGTCGGCGAATCGGGCCACAGGCGGGCGGCTACCCCGAACCGCTTTCCATGGAGTTCCGCATGTCGCTTGCCAGGAGATCCCCGGTCCGCCCACTCCTGCTCGCCGTACCGGTGGCACTCGGCCTGCTCCTCGGTACGGCGGCGACCGCGCACGCCACCGAGGCCGAGGATCCACGCGCGACGGTGCACGAGGGCAATGCCAAAACCTGCGCACAGGCCGGCCTCGACGGCAGCCTGCTGGGCCCGGCCGATCTGACATTCACCGGCGGCGCGCCGAACGCCGACCAGTACCTCTCCATCACCGCAGCCGAGGACGTCACGGTGACCGGCATCGTGATCAAGGGCGGCCCCCGCTACAACCTCTACCGGCCCGGCGCGAACGGCCTGCCCGAGACCCCGCCATGGGAGGACCTGCGCGCCCCGCTGAACAACGGCGGCAACATCCCGCAGATCAGCCACTGGTACGCCTGCGGCACCGGTACCACGGACACCAGCAGCAGCACGCCCAGCACCTCGGAAACCGCCGAGACCACGGAGACGACCGGCTCGACCGGGCCCTCCGTGCCAGGATCGAGCACCACCTCGGACACGAGCGGCACACCATCCACCAGTGACAGGCCAACGACCTCGGCGACCTCGGCGGCCGCCGTGCCCGCGGGTGAGGACGGCGACCTCGCCTCCACCGGTTTCGGTGGCAGCGGGCTGATCTGGCTCGGTGCGCTGCTGGTGCTAGGCGGAACCGTCCTGCTCGTGCTGTTCCGTGCTCGCCGCGGCGCCGCCTGAGCCCGCCCTGTGCTGCCGGACCGGGTCGCTGTTGAACAGGTCGGGGAACAGGGCGACCTGCTCCTCCAGCGGCGGCGGCCCGTCCGGCCGGTCGAGGCCCGCGGCCATCGCAACGGCCCGGTCCCACTCCGGGTCGGCCACGTAGTCCGCGTGCCTGCGTACCCCCGCGGCCCAGCGGCGCCCGCTGATCGGGCCGCGCATCGGGTCGGGCAACCAGTGGTCCCCGCCGAGTACCAGCGCACCGGTCGGTCCCTGCTCAGCGGGTGCCAGCGGCCCCACCCCGCCGCTGGGCAGGTAGCCGATGCCCAGCAGCTGCCGGTCGATGACCTGGTGCCGCCAGGTGGTCGCGCCGCCGCCGAAGGTGTCGGTGCCCCGGCACAGCCCGCGCCAGCGGCCCTCCAGGTTGCCGTACAGGTCGACCAGCGCCGCATGCGGCAGCACGGCGGGGAAGGCTCGCTGGTAGCCCCATTGCAGCGGTGACCCCGCGGTCAGCAGGCCGACCCTGGCCCGGTCCTCCGGCGGCAGGTCGGCCGCCAGCCGCCCCACCGCGATCACCGCCAACAGGCCGCCGAGGTGATACCCGGCCAGCACCACCCGGGTGTGCGGATCGGCGAGATGTTCCCGGCAACGCGCCACCAGCTCCGGCACCACCTTGAGCGCATAGCAGGGTGGCACCGCCGGATGCGCTGCCCGCGGCCAGAAGGACACCAGGTCGGCGAGCGCACCCAGATGCCTGCTGCGCTCGTTGGTGGTCGCCGCGGTGTAGATGATCCGCAGCAGTCCGGCGGCGAGCGCGCCGAGCGCCACCACCCCGACCCCGGACAGCGGCTGCAGCCAGGCCGGAACCCCGCCGAAACCGAAACGGGCCACCAGCAGCCCGGCGACCCCCGCCGCCATCCCGAGCGCCACGGCGACCACGATCTGGTGCAGGTAGCGGCGTTCCCAGCTGGACTGCGCCCACGCCGTGGCCGCCTCGTGCTGGTTCTCCTCCTCCGGCTGCAGCATCCGCACCACCTCGGGGACACCGCGGCGCAGCCTGCGCATCGGCACCGCCACCGCGAACCCGAGCAGGGCCAGCACCGCGGACAGCGCGAGCCCGCCGCCCCACAGGATGGTGACCAGCGCGTAGCTCGGTGGCAGTAGCAGATCGGCGCGTACCAGCTCGCGCAGTGCGATGGCCAGCCCGGCGCCGAACCCGCCCCCGATCAGCCCGGCCAGCGCCAGCGCGGGCGCGGCGATCCAGCCGCCCACCCATGGCCGCAGTCGGCGGGGCAGGCTGCGCCAGGCAGGGCGCGCCAGCAAGGCCGCGGGCACCAGCAGCAGCGCGAACAGCACGCAGACGGCGATCAGCGCGGCGCCGATCGCCTGCACGGTGTCGTCGGTACCGAACATCCGCGGGGGCAGCGGGGTGCGCAGCACCGCCGTCCACACCAGCAGCGCGGCCGCGATCCCGAGCAGCAGCGCACGCACGACCCTGCCGAGCAGCCGGTGCATCGGCACCGCGGTGGCCAGCAACGTCACGCCGAGCAGGACCAGCGCGCCCGTCCAGGCGACCGCTTCCGTCGTCGCCGCGGGCGGGCCGAACGGGCCACCGGCCAGCAGCAGGGCGGTGCAGGCCAGCGCGGCCACCGTGTGCAGGCAGCGCAACACCGGGATCCCGCCATCGGAACGGAGCTCGTCCCCGGGCAGGGACCGGCCGGGTGACCGCGGGGTGACCTTCGCCGACACCGACCATTCCGTGCCGGAAACCTGATGCAGCACGAAGATCACCAGCGCCACCGGGAGCAGGCCGACCGCCGTGCGCAGTGCCTCGACCTCGCTCAGCCAGGACAACCCGGCGGGAAGGCAACGACCTTGGTACGCAAGGCACTGCGCGGCGAGCAGGTCCACGGTGACCACGGCCAGCTGGCTCACCAGCAGGGTGGTCAGCAGCAGCCCGGCCACCCGCAGCAACCCGCGGCAGACCGCCCCGAGCACCCTGGCGGCCCCGGCCCGCGCACCCCCGTCGCCGGGCACCGGCGGCAGCATCCAGTACGCCACATTGGCAAGGGAGAACGGGAACAACAGCGCCCAGGTGGCCTTGGCCACCCCGCCCGAGGTCATCCCGCTCCACAGGTAGCCCTCCAGGGTGCGCGGCAGTGCCCGGCCCGCCCCCTGCAACACCGGCCCGGGCGCGGGCCTGCGCAGCCGGTCGGACGGCCGGATGATGCGGCCGAGGCCGTCCCCCGCGACATCCACCACCCCGACCGAGTCGAGCAGCGACTCGCCCGTGGTGCCGATCAACCCGGGCACGCGCAGTTCGACGACACGGGTTTCGGGTCCGGGAAGGGGCACCGGTGCATCTCCTCTTGGTGTTCCGGATGGTGCTCGCGGTGCGGAGGCCGGGAGGTCGCGCCGCACACCAACTGTCTCGCGTGGTGAACGGACCACGGTAGTGTGCGGTTGACGCCGAGCCTTGGAGGACAGCCCCGATGACCCCCGAAAGCGTTCCGCAGTCCGGGCTCCACCAGACCCGCAACGGGCTCGACTTCGCCGTGGCGGACCTGGCCCTTGCCGAGTTCGGCCGCAACGAGATCCGGCTCGCCGAGCACGAGATGCCGGGGTTGATGGCGCTGCGGCGGGAACATGCCGAGGCTTACCCGCTGCGCGGCGCGCGGATCTCGGGGTCGCTGCACATGACGGTGCAGACGGCGGTACTGATCGAGACCCTGGTGGCGTTGGGTGCGGAGGTGCGGTGGGCCTCGTGCAACATCTTCTCCACCCAGGACCACGCCGCCGCGGCGGTCGTCGTCGGCCCGCACGGGAGCCCGCAGCAGCCACGGGGAGTTCCGGTGTTCGCGTGGAAAGGCGAGAGCCTCGCCGAGTACTGGTGGTGCACCGAACGGATGCTGACCTGGCAGGGCGAAGGCCCGAACATGATCCTCGACGACGGTGGCGACGCCACCATGCTGGTGCACAAGGGCGCCCAGTTCGAGCGGGCCGGGGTGGTGCCCACTCCGGAGGCCGACGACCCGGAGGAGTACAAGGTCTTCCTCGAGCTGCTGCGCAACTCCCTTGCGGCCGACGGCTCCAGGTGGACCCGCACCGGCGCGGGCATCAAGGGCGTCACCGAGGAAACCACCACCGGGGTGCTGCGGCTCTACCAGCTCGCCGCCCAGGGCGAGCTGCTTTTCCCCGCCATCAACGTGAACGACTCGGTGACGAAGTCGAAGTTCGACAACCGCTACGGGATCCGCCATTCACTGATCGACGGCATCAATCGCGGCACCGACGTGCTGCTGGGCGGCAAGGTCGCCGTGGTGTGCGGCTACGGCGATGTCGGCAAGGGCGCCGCGGACTCGCTCGCGGGTCAGGGCGCCAGGGTGATCGTCACCGAGATCGACCCGATCTGCGCGTTGCAGGCCCAGATGGACGGCTATCAGGTGAAGACCCTGGAGTCGGTGCTGCCGGAGGCCGACCTGGTGATCACCACCACCGGGAACAAGGACGTGGTGCTGGTCGAGCACATGGCGCGGATGAAACACCAGACGATCGTGGGCAACATCGGTCATTTCGACAACGAGCTGGATATGGCGGGGCTGGCCCGGTATCCGGGGATCCGGCGGGTGAACATCAAGCCGCAGGTGGACGAGTGGATCTTCCCGGACGGGCACAGCATCCTGGTGCTGTCCGAGGGGCGGCTGCTGAACCTCGGCAACGCCACCGGGCATCCGTCCTTCGTGATGTCGAACAGCTTCTCCAACCAGGTGATCGCGCAGATCGAGTTGTTCACCAAGAACGAGGAGTACGACAGGGAGGTGTACCGGCTGCCGAAGAAGCTGGACGAGCACGTCGCCCGGATCCACGTGCAGGCCCTCGGCGGGGAGCTGACCAAGCTGACCAAGGACCAGGCCGAGTACATCGACGTGGACGTCGCCGGTCCGTACAAACCGGACCACTACCGCTACTGATCCACACCGAACCCGGCGGCCCTCACTCATTTCAAGATCATCGATCCGGGCGTCGCACGTCACCAACGTCCCCGGACAGCACAGCTAGTGCCACTCCACCGCGATCCCGGCCAGCCCTGGGCCGATGTCGGTGAAGTACGCGCTGCTCACCGCGCCGATATCGCAGGGAAGGTCGTCGGTGTCGGTGGGCAGCAGGTCTTCCCTGGTGCGGAACTGGCGGGTGCAGCGGGCGGGCAGCGCGCGCCTGCTGAACCGCAACTGGAGCAGGTAGCTCGCGCACCGGTCGCGGAACACCCGGAAGTAACCCGGCGAGGTACCGCCGGAGTCGTCCCTGACCTCGAAGCAGAACACGTGGATCGCGCCCTCGGCCAGCCTGCGGTCGAACAGCAGCTCCGCGGCCAGGGTGTCCTCGCCCGCGTGTCTGCGCATCCTGCCGATCCGGCAGCCCTCGGCCGTGGCCAGCGTGACCTCCTCGATCCGGCAGCCGGGATCGCCGTTGTAGACGATCACGTAGCGGTCCGGGCCGTGCCTGCGGGCGCGGGCCACCAGCCTGGTCCGGATGCTGCGCTGGCGGTGTGCCGCGTCGAAGGTCACCACGTCGTGCACGGAAAGCGGTTCGAAATCGGCGTTGTACCGGCTCGCCGAGGTGTATCCGCCCAGCTCGGTCAGCAGCCGGTCGGCGGCGGGGCCGCTCGCGCCGCGGCGCAGGTCCGCGAACGAGGTCGGCATGCGATGCTCCCGTGCGCCGGGTGACCGCGGGCCGATCAATGTCACCAGCGAGCCAGGGGGCAGCTCCAGCACCGACTCGAGTGCGCGCACCGTGGCCAGCCCACGCGGCATCTCGGGCTGCCGGATGCCGCGCTGCCAGTAGCTGAGCGTCGACTGCCCGACCCGGACACCACGTTGCGCCAGATGCGCCCGCAGCCGGGCGAGCGAGAGTCCCCGATGCGTGATGGCGAGCCGCAACGCCTCGTGGAACTCGCCAGGCGCCGCTTCGGGTGCGCTGTGGGTGCCCGTTCGCTCCGACACCACCGACCCTCCACTCCGAGCTTTCACAACCGTGAACGCTGCGCGGAACGTTCACGCTAGCAGCGGCAGGCCTCCCGACGAAGCCCCCATTTCCGCGACCTGACCAGGCCGGTCCCCGCGTTCCGCGTTCCGGGGTCTTCCGCGGAACCTGCTCGCCGTGGTTCCGGGAGCTTGCCGCCGTGCCCTGCGCCGCGCACGGTGGTCGGCGAGGTGAAGGACATGCTGGCTCCCGTGGTGCTGCGTGACGACGGCGCGGCGGCCGACATCCCGGAACTCGCCTGGATGGCCGTGGCGACACCGCTGAGTGTCGCGTTGATCGCCGGTGCCGTCCTTGCGGTGCGCATCCTGCTGCTGCGCCGTCGATCGGGTGGTTGATCCCGGCGAGTGGATCCCGGCCCCGTAGGGTTGTGCCCGTGGGGCGACTGATCGTGATCGAAGGGCTGGACGGCGCGGGTAAACGCACGCTGGCCGACCAACTGGTGACGGCCTTGCACGAGGCGGGGGCGAGCGTGCAGACGCTGGCGTTCCCGCGCTATGGCAAGAGTGTGCACGCCGACCTGATCCATGAGGCACTGCACCGGGAACACGGCGATCTCGCCGAGTCGGTGTACGGCATGGGGCTGCTCTACGCGCTGGACCGCAGGGACGCCGCCGAGGACATCCGGGCCGAGCTACGGGCCAACGACGTCCTACTGCTCGATCGTTATGTCGCCTCGAACGCCGCCTACCAGGCCGCCCGCTCCTACCAGGGAGCCGATGGCGCCGTCGTGGAATGGGTACGTGAGCTGGAGATCGACCGGTTCGGGCTGCCGGTGCCCGCCGCGCAACTGCTGCTCAGGGTGCCCGCGGCGGTGGCCGGGGCGCGGGCCCAGCAGCGCGCGGACACCGAGACCGGCCGGGCCAAGGACCTCTTCGAGTCCGACGACGATCTGCAGACCCGCTGTGCCAAGGTGTACGACCAACTCGCCGCCCGCTCCTGGCTTTCCCCCTGGTACACCATCGACGGGGCGGCCAGTGTGGACACCCGCAAGCTCGCAGGCGACCTGCTCACCCGCTGACCCATCAGTCCACGAAGTAGCCGAGCTGGGCGGACAACTCGGCCGCCGCGCCGGTCAACGGCTGGACCAGTTGCCCGATGCGCTGCCGGGACAGCCGGTATGCGGGGCCGGAGGCGCTCAGCGCGGCGACCACCTCGCCGTCCGGCCCGCGGATGGGCACCGCCAGTGCGTGCAGGCCGACCTCCAGCTCCTCGAAGCAGGCCGCGTACCCGTCCGCCCGGATGCGCTCCAGCTCCCGCACCAGTTCCTCCGGCGAAACCGTGGTGGCCGGTGTGTACCGTTCGAGCCCGCGCGCCAGCACCCGCTCCCGCTCCTGCTCGGCCAGGTGCGCCAGCAGCACCTTGCCGCTGGAGGTGGCGTGCAGGGGAGTGCGCTGCCCGGTCCAGTTCTGCGTGGTGACCGCGGCGGACCCGCGCGCCTGGCTGATGTTGATCGCGATGCCCTCGTCGGCGATCGCGATGTTCACCGTCTCGCCGAGTTCCTCGGCCAACGTCTCGCAGGTCTGCCTGCCGAGCCGGGAGAGATCCATCCGGCCGGTCGCCGCCCCCGCGAGGCGGACGATGCCGAACCCGATCGCGTACTTGCCGCGCTGACCGAGCTGCTCCACCAGGCCGCGCGCCTCCAGCACGCGCACCAGCCTGGAGGCGGTGGACTTGTGCACCCCCAGCTCGGCGGCGATCTCGGTGATACCGGCCTCCCCGTTGCGGGCGAGCAGCTCGAGCACGCTGATCGCCCGGTCCACCGACTGCACCGGGCTGTCCCCGCTCCTGGCGGCCGCTGAGTTCCGCACAGCGCAACAGTAGTCGCTCCGGGTAGACCCGCTCGGCAGGCCGGACCGGTGGAGATCCACCATCCGGCGGCCCGCCCGGGTGGAGAACTGACGGTGGACCTGGGGTTGGCTCCCGGCGTGAATGCTCCAACCGGGCTACTCTCGGCTGTGATCGCCGGGTCCCGCGCACCCGGCGGATTTGTAGTGCGAACATGTGCACATGAAGGCACGTGTGCTGGTCGTCGACGACGACCCTGCTCTGGCGGAGATGCTCACCATCGTGCTGCGTGGGGAGGGGTTCGATACGGCGGTCGTCGCGGACGGTTCCCGGGCCCTGCCCGCGCTCCGGGAGCTGAAACCCGACCTCGTGCTGCTCGACCTGATGCTGCCAGGGATGAACGGGATCGACGTCTGCAAGGCCATCCGGGCCGAGTCCGGTGTCCCGATCGTGATGCTCACCGCCAAGAGCGACACGGTGGACATCGTGCTGGGCCTGGAGTCCGGCGCGGACGACTACGTGGTCAAGCCGTTCAAACCGAAGGAACTCGTCGCCCGGGTGCGGGCGCGGATGCGGCGCACCGAGTCCGAGCCCGCCGAGTCGCTGACCATCGGGGACCTCGCGATCGACGTCCCAGGGCACGAGGTGACCAGGGAGGGCAAGGCGATCCCGCTCACCCCGCTGGAGTTCGACCTGCTGGTGGCGCTGGCCCGCAAGCCGCGGCAGGTGTTCACCCGCGAGGTCCTGCTCGAGCAGGTCTGGGGTTACCGGCATGCCGCGGACACCCGGCTGGTGAACGTCCATGTGCAGCGCCTGCGGTCCAAGGTCGAGAAGGACCCGGAGCATCCCGAGGTCGTTCTGACGGTGCGCGGCGTCGGTTACAAGGCCGGACCGCCATAATCGCACTATGCGTGCAGAAGGCGGCGGATCCCGCGATACGGATCGGCCTCGCAAGTCGACCAGCTCCGGTCGGCGCGCGGCCGAGCTGGTCGTGCGGCTGACCGCGTTCGGCCGCAGGCGGGCGGTCGCCTTCAACGAGCTGTGGCGGCATTCGCTGCAGTTCCGCGTCACCGTATCCACCCTCGCGCTGTCCTCGGCCGTGGTGTTCGTGCTGGGCATGGTGTTGCAGAACCAGATCACCGACCGGCTGATGGAGACCAAGCAGCGCGCCGCGATCCAGCAGACGTGGTCCGTGGTGGAAAGCGCGGCCGGCCAGCTCGCCAGCATCGACGGTGACCCCGATGACATCGAAGAGAAGCTGAACAGCGCGCTCAAGAAGATCACCAGCGACTCGCCGAGCGCGCAGGACTCGGCGAGTTCGGCAGCGGGCGCGTTCGAACCGGTGCTGGCCAGCCGCGGCTCGGCCCGGGCCGCGGACAGCACGGTGTCGGCGGGCCCGTACGAGCACGTGCCCCCGCGGCTGCGGCAGTTCGTCGAGGGAGGCCAGCAGACCGCCAAGCAGATCCACACGGTGGACACGGACCGCGGCCGGACCACCTACCTCATCGTCGGAGCGCAGGTCGCAAACACGGTCCGTCCGGTTCAGCTGTACCTGCTGTTCCCGCTGACCGCCGAGCAGAGCACCGTCGCCACGGTGCAGAACACCCTGCTGGTCGGCGGCCTGGCACTGCTGTTGCTGCTGGCGGGGATCGCGAACCTGGTCACCAGGCAGGTGGTCCGGCCGGTGCGCAAGGCGGCCGCGGCGGCGGAACAGTTCGCCGGCGGCGATCTCGACCAGCGGCTCACCGTGCTCGGCGAGGACGACCTCGCCAAGCTGGCGGTCTCCTACAACGAGATGGCCGCCAGTATTCAGGACCAGATCCGCCAGCTGGAGGAGTTCGGCCAGCTCCAGCGCCGGTTCACCTCGGACGTCTCGCATGAGCTGCGCACCCCGCTGACCACCGTGCGGATGGCCGCCGACGTGCTGCACGCATCCAGGGAGCAGTTCCCCGCCGGCCTCGCCCGTTCGGCCGAGCTGCTGGTCGACGAGCTGGACCGGTTCGAGGCGCTGCTCGGCGACCTGCTGGAGATCAGCAGGCTGGACGCCGGGGTGGAGGAGCTGGCCCCGGAGTCGATCGACGTGCGCCCGATCGCGGTCAGGGCGGTCGAGCAGGTGCGGGTGATCGCCGGGAGCGCGGGCAGCGCCATCGAGCTGGAGCTGCCCGAGGAGGAGACCGTCGCCGAGGTGGACGCCCGCAGGGTGGAGCGGATCCTGCGCAACCTGCTGGCCAACGCCGTCGACCACAGCGAGGGGCATCCGGTGCGGCTGCGGCTGGCCGCCAACGAGACGGCGGTGGCGCTGAGCGTCCGGGACTACGGCGTCGGCCTGCGGGCGGGTGAGGCCGAGCTGGTGTTCAACCGGTTCTGGCGGGCCGACCCCTCGCGCAACCGCCGCACCGGCGGCACCGGGCTCGGGCTGGCGATCAGCCATGAGGACGCCCGGTTGCACGGTGGCATGCTGGAGGCGTGGGGCGAGCCCGACCGGGGCGCCTGCTTCCGGCTCACCCTGCCCCGGCGCGTCGGTGACGAGATCGAGGAGTCCCCGATCGGTCTCCCACCGGTGGAGCGGGACCTGCCCGCACTGCCGGCGGGCGAGAACGGCGCCCCCTCCGGTGCGGTCACCGGGGAGAACGCCGAGCAGAACGAGGACGAATGGCACGAGGTGGAGATCGCCGAGCGCGAGGAGGTCAGGTGAGAAGCGTCCGCGCCAGGCCGGTCCGGGGTGTGCTCGCCGTGCTGGCCTGCCTGGTGCTGGCAGGCGGCTGCGCGAACGTCCCGGAGGAGTCGCAGGCCGAGGTGGTTTCCGGGGAGCGGCTGGGGCAGCCGCAGCCGGACATCCCGGAGCCGGACGCGAACCTGGACGCGCTGACCGCCGTGCGCGATTTCGTCACGGCCAGTGCCCGGCCGATCAACGAGCACGCCGCCGCCCGCGTGTACCTGGGGCCGGAGCTGCGCCAGAGCTGGGAACCGGGCAGCACGATGACCATCATCGAGAACCGCTTCAACACCCGCTACGTCGCCGAGGAGGAGGGCCCGACGGCCCCGACCGAGACGTCCGCGAACGAGAAGGTGGTCGTGGTCAGCGGGACGCAGATCGGCAAGCTCGGCCACGACAGCGCGTTCCTGGCCGCGCGGGACTCCTTCCGCCAGGAAATCACGGTGCGCAAGCAGGGCAACGGACCGTGGCGCATCGTCGATCTGCCCAGCACGCTGGTGGTGACCGAGCGCGACTTCGCCGAGAACTACTTCCGGGTGCCGCTGTACTTCTTCGCCCCGGACACCGACGCGCTGGTGCCGGACCTGCGTTACGTGGTGGCCAAGCCGCAGTCGAAGCTGCCGGGCAGGGTGACCGACCTGCTGCTGGAAGGGCCCTCGGACAGCCTTACCGGAGCCGTGCACAACCCCCTCGGCGACGAGGCGGCCCTGGACGGCGCCGTGAGCGGCCAGGCCAACGGGGCGCTGCTGGTGCCGCTGACCGGGGTGACTGGCAAGAGCGACGAGGAGAAGAAGCGGATCGCCGCCCAGTTCGTGCGCTCGCTGCAGACCGTCACCAGCAGCCGCATCCGGCTGCTCTCGGACCGGACCCCGCTGGTGCCGGGCCAGCTGGACTGGCGGCCGAGCGATCTCGCCTCCTACGAGTCCTCCGCCTCGCCCAGCCCCGACCTGCAGGGGCTGGTGACCCTGAACGGTGCCGTGCGGTCACTGGAGGACGGCTCGCCGGTGCGCGGTCCCGCCGGGACTGGTGCCTACCACGCCGAGAGCGGGGCGCAGTCGCTCGGCGGGAACCAGCTGGCCATCGTGGAACGGCTTGGCGAGAAGGCCCGGCTGCGGATCGGCTACCTCGGCGAGGTCGCGCCCCCGGTCGACGTCGAGGGCAAAACCCTGACCAGGCCGACCTGGTGGCCGAACACCGACACCAACGACACCTCCGGTGAGGTCTGGACCGTCGTGGACGGCACCCGGATCTCGCGGGTGGTGCGGGATCCCAGTGGTGGCTGGGTTCCCCAGCCGGTGAACGCCGCCGAGCTGAACGCGCTCGGCCCGATTTCCGGGCTCCGGTTGTCCAGGGACGGCACCAGGGCCGCGGTGATCGCGGGCGGGAACCTCGTGGTGGCCGCGGTGGTGCGATCGAACGGCTCGGTGACCCTGCGCTCGCCACGGGTGCTGCAGGCAGGCACGGTGGAGAACGTGGTCGACGTCGACTGGGCCACCCAGGACATGCTGGTGGCGGCGACCAGTTCGGAGTCGACGATGGTGGTCCGGGTGCCGGTGGACGGCTTGCAGATGGACAAGTTCAACGGGTCCAACCTCACCGCCCCGGTCCGGGCGATCACCGCCGCGCCGAGCAGGCCGATCGTGGTCGGCGACGCCTCCGACGAGCTGTGGACCGCCAGCGGCGACATCGGCGAGGTCTGGCGTCCGCACGACCGCCCGCAGGGCACCGGCGCCCGGCCGTTCTATCCCGGCTGAGCACCGGCCCTGCCGTCCGGTGAGCCGAAACTGTCGGTGCCCGGCGGCACACTCGGGGTCATGACAGTCGGAGCGAAGCTGCCATCCCTCGGGCGGGCCGTCCTCGACCTGATCCTGCCCGCGCGCTGCGCGGGCTGTGGCGAACTGGGCGCCGCCTGCTGCACCCGATGCCGCGCGGTGTGGCAGGCACCGCGACCAGTGGCGCGCGGCCCCACGGTCGCGGCGGGCCAGGCGGGCACGGTCTACGCCCTCGCGCGGTACACCGGGGTGCCGCGCCGGCTCGTGCTGGCGTTCAAGGAACGGGGGCGCAGGGACCTCGCCCGCCCGCTCGGCGAGGCGCTGGCCGGTGCGCTGCCGTACCTGCGCGGGCCGCGGCCGGACGCGCAGAGCACCTGGTGGCTCGTGCCCGTGCCCTCCCGGTCCTCGGCCGCCCGCTCCCGTGGCGGCTCCCATCTGCTCGCGCTGGCCGGCTGCTGCGCGGCCGCCATGGCGGCGGCAGGCAGGCGGGCCGTGGTGGCTCCCGCCCTGTCCCTGTCCAGGGGTGCCCGGGACGCGGTGGGGCTGGACCACCGGCAGCGGGCGGCGAACCTGGACGGCCGGGTGCGGTTGCGCGCGGACCGCGCACCACCGGCGGGCACCCCGGTGGTGCTGCTGGACGATGTGCTCACCACCGGAGCGACCGTGCGGGCCTGCGTGGCGGCACTGTCCGCGGGCGGCCTGGAGACCACCGGGGTACTGGTGCTGACCGCGGCCGGTTAGCGGTGTTCCCTCGTGTTTCGGCGCCCTGCCGCCGAGCCCGTTCTGATTCACCCACACGGGTAGGAATACGCGGGAACCTTCGGGGTGGGAGTTCGCGTTGTCCGGGTATGAGGTCACGCGTTGCAGTGGCGCACCGGCCACGGAAGGTGAGCCACCCCATCGAGGAGACGCGTGCCGGCAGCGGGAGCGTCACGCTGCGATCCCGTGCCATGTGGCCAATCGGCCGTCCGCGTGAGCCTCGAGCGGCAGCACTGCTCCGAACGAGGGGCGCACTCCGCGCTGTGGTGGACCGGCCTGTGCAGACCGTCACGAGTTTTCACCGCGAGACATCCCCCGCCTCGGGGGCTGTTCTTACCGGCGGCAGCGGGCTAACGTGCTCCGCTATCAGCATTCCCGGCAAGCAGGGAGGTGAAAAGCGCATGTCCCTGGCGTCGGTGCCGATCTTGGCGTGCTGATTCCGTGCTCGGCGACGCACGCGAGACGCCTTGCCTGTTTCGTCGAGTAATCCCCACGTCCCCGTTACCGGCGTCGTAGTGCATTTCGAATCTCGCAGCCAATTCCGCGAGGAGGGTCGTGTATGGACATCGTGGTCAAGGGTCGCAACGTGGAGGTGCCCGAACACTATCGGGCGCACGTCAGCGAGAAGCTGGCCCGGCTCGAGCGGTACGACAGGAAGGTCATCCGGTACGACGTGGAGCTCTTCCACGAGCCCAACCGCAGGCAGGCGAAGAACTGCCAGCGTGTCGAGATCACCGGCAAGGGCAGGGGCCCTGCCGTTCGCGCGGAAGCCGCTGCCGGAGACTTCTACGCCGCGCTCGATTCCGCAGTGAACAAGATGGAGAACCGTCTCCGCCGCATGCACGACCGGCGGCGGGTGCACTACGGGCGGCGTTGCCCCGAATCGGTCGCCGAGGCGACCTCCGTCAGCGCGGCCGCCGCAGGCGGCGGACCGGCGCCGATCGTCAACGGCAGGCGCCCCGCGGCGAGCACCGCCGTACTGGACGCACCGACCGCGGCCGAGCAGGGCATCGACCAGGAGTCGGCCGACTCCGCCGAGTCGGTGGCGGCCGAGGAGATCGAGCTGCCCGAACAGCGCTGGGACGATGGTGTGACCGATCATCAGCCCGGCCGGATCGTGCGCGAGAAGCAACACTCCGCCGAACCCATGACCGTCGACCAGGCTCTCTACGAGATGGAGCTGGTCGGTCACGACTTCTACCTCTTCAACGACGCCGCGGCCGGGAGGCCGAGCGTGGTCTACCGCAGGAAGGGTTTCGACTACGGCGTCATCAGGCTCGGCTGACCGGGCATACCCCACGGCAACGGCGGCCCGCACGCGCCCGCGTGCGGGCCGCCGCATGGTGTCAACCGCATCGAACGACGATGGTGTGTGCGCCCGGCTACCCACCTTCCCTACGATGGGGGTAGCGCGTGCCAGCCGGTGGGCGCACCACACCCTGCTCGGTCCGGGAATCGAACGGAAACACACAGCGAGGTCGAACGGATGGTTCTGAACCGCCTGCTCCGCGCGGGCGAGGGTAAGACGTTGAAGCGGCTGCGCAGCATCGCCCAGCACATCAACACCCTCGAAGACGACGTGAAAGACCTCTCGGACGCCGAGCTGCAGGCCAAGACCGACGAGTTCCGCAAACGGCACTCCGATGGCGAGTCCCTGGACGATCTGCTGCCGGAGGCGTTCGCGGTCGGCAGGGAGGCAGCCCAGCGGGTGCTCGGCCAGCGTCCCTTCGACGTGCAGATCATGGGCGGTGCCGCGCTGCACCTCGGGCAGGTCGCCGAGATGAAGACCGGTGAGGGCAAGACGCTGACCTCCGTGCTGGCCGTCTACCTCAACGCCATCTCCGGCAAGGGCGTTCACGTCGTCACCACCAACGACTACCTGGCCAAACGTGACTCGGAGTGGATGGGCCGGATCCACCGGTTCCTCGGCCTCGAGGTCGGCGTGATCATGTCCGACCTGCCCCCGGAGGGACGGAAGGCGGCGTACAACGCCGACATCACCTACGGCACCAACAACGAGTTCGGCTTCGACTACCTGCGCGACAACATGGCCTGGAGCCTCGAGGACTGTGTGCAGCGCGGGCACAACTTCGCGATCGTGGACGAGGTGGACTCGATCCTCATCGACGAGGCGCGGACCCCGCTGATCATCTCCGGTCCCGCGGACCAGTCCTCCCGCTGGTACACCGAGTTCGCCCGGATGTCGCCGCTGATGAAGCGCGATGTCCACTACGAGGTGGACGAGCGCAAGCGCGCCGTCGGCGTCACCGAGAAGGGTGTGGAGTTCGTCGAGGACCAGCTCGGCATCGAGAACCTGTACGAGGCGGCGAACACCCCGCTGGTCGGCTACCTGAACAACGCCCTGAAGGCCAAGGAGCTGTACCGCAAGGACAAGGAGTACATCGTCCGCGGTGGCGAGGTGCTCATCGTGGACGAGTTCACCGGCCGGGTGCTGGCCGGGCGCCGCTTCAACGAGGGGATGCACCAGGCGATCGAGGCCAAGGAAGGCGTCGAGATCAAGGCCGAGAACCAGACGCTGGCCACGATCACCCTGCAGAACTTCTTCCGGCTCTACGACAAGCTGGCCGGGATGACCGGTACCGCCGAGACCGAGGCTGCCGAGTTCCACCAGACCTACAAGCTCGGTGTGGTGCCGATTCCGACGAACCGGCCGATGATCCGTACCGACCAGGCCGACCTGATCTACAAGACCGAGCAGTCGAAGTTCGAGGCCGTTGCCGAGGACATCGCCGAGCGGCACGAGAAGGGCCAGCCGGTGCTGGTCGGCACCACGAGCGTGGAGAAGTCGGAGCACCTTTCCAAGCTGCTGCTCAAGCTCGGTGTTCCGCACGAGGTGCTGAACGCCAAGAACCACCACCGGGAAGCGCTGATCGTGGCCAAGGCGGGCCGCAAGGGCGGGGTCACGGTGGCCACCAACATGGCGGGCCGCGGCACCGACATCGTGCTCGGCGGCAACCCGGACATCATCGCCGACGAGGTGCTGCGCGAGCGTGGCCTCGACCCGGTGGAGAACTCCGAGGAGTACGAGGCCGCCTGGCCCAAGGTGCTCGAGGAGGTCAGCGCGGCGTCCAAGGCGGAGGCCGAGGAGGTCGTCGAGGCGGGCGGGCTGTACGTGCTGGGCACCGAACGGCACGAGTCCCGGCGGATCGACAACCAGCTGCGTGGTCGTTCCGGCCGGCAGGGCGACCCCGGTGAGTCCCGCTTCTATCTCTCGCTCGGCGACGACCTGATGCGGCGGTTCAACGCCGCCATGGTCGAGCGCGTGATGACCACCATGCGGCTGCCGGACGACGTGCCGATCGAGCACAAGATGGTCAGCAAGGCCATCAAGAGCGCGCAGACGCAGGTCGAGCAGCAGAACATGGAGATCCGCAAGAACGTCCTCAAGTACGACGAGGTGATGAACCGGCAGCGCAAGGTGATCTACGCCGAGCGCCGCCGGGTGCTGGAGGGCGAGGACCTGCGTGAGCAGGCCGAGCACATGCTGCGGGACGTGGTCACCGCCTACGTCGACGGCGCCACCGCCGAGGGGTACGCCGAGGACTGGGACCACGAGAAGCTGTGGACCGCGCTGAAGATGCTGTACCCGGTGGGCATCCGGTTCGAGGACCTCTCCGAGGAGATGGATGACCTGGACGCCGACAGCCTCAAGGAGGCGCTGCTCGAGGACGCGAGCAACGCCTACGCCAAGCGGGAGGCAGAGCTGGACGAGCAGGTCGGCAAGGGCGCGATGCGGGCGCTGGAGCGCCAGGTCGTGCTGTCCGTGCTGGACCGCAAGTGGCGCGAGCACCTCTACGAGATGGACTACCTCAAGGAGGGCATCGGGCTGCGCGCGATGGCGCAGCGTGACCCGCTGGTGGAGTACCAGCGCGAGGGCTTCGACCTGTTCAACACGATGCTGGAGTCGTTGAAGGAGGAGACCGTCGGCCTGCTGTTCAACCTCCAGGTCGAGCGGGCCGAGCAGCCGCAGGCCCCGGCCGCCGAGGAGGCGACCGCGCTGCCGACCGGAAGCGGGAACGGCAACGGCCAGGCCACCGGTGGCCGGCACGCCAAGCCCACCCCGCCGCAGCCGGGCACCCAGCCGAAGCAGCAGGAGGGCGAGGCCGTGCCCGCCGCGCTGCGTGGCAAAGGCCTCGGCGGTGGCAGCCAGCAGGGCCTGCAACTGTCCGGGCCCGCCGAGGGCGGCGGTGTCGAGTCGCGTGGCGGCGGTGACGGCGGCGAGGGCAAGCAAGGTGGCGGGTCCGGCGGCGGCACCCGGCGGGAGCGGCGTGCGGCCGCCCGTGCCGAGGCGAAGAAGAACAAGAAGGGTGCCCGCCGCTAGCCGCGATTCCGGTCGGCCGGTTCCAGCAGGCTGAACAGGGTGCACCGCCACCCCTGCCCGGCCTGTTCCTCGAAGCGGGCCACCAGGGCCATGACCCGGTTGCCCGCGTGCACCCGGCCGCAGGCCTCGATGGCGTCGATGGCCGGCTGGCAGGCGTGCACGCTCTTCAGCGCGTGCCGCGGTCCGATGGTGCGCGGATTCGCCATCAGCTCGCGGTAGAGTTCCCTGTCCAGCAGGGAGCGCACCTGCGTGGCCTGCCGGTGCCCGGTGCTGGCCTCCAGGATCACCGTCAGCATGTCGTGCAGCCTGCGCCGTTCCAGCACCGGGACCGGCGGGGGCG
Organism: Amycolatopsis aidingensis; assembly: GCF_018885265.1. Lineage (GTDB taxonomy): Bacteria > Actinomycetota > Actinomycetes > Mycobacteriales > Pseudonocardiaceae > Amycolatopsis > Amycolatopsis aidingensis. The sequence continues at coordinate 6,099,897 of NZ_CP076538.1, read as the reverse complement.
CGGGCCTGGCCGCGGCCGGCCTGCGCCCGCCGAAGGTGAGGTGCAGGTCCAGGGCGAGCTGCCCGGTGTGCACGTACCGGATCGGTGCCCGGCGCATCGGCGGTTCGTACGGTTGCAGTGGCCGCAGGGCCGCCCGGTATGTCGTGCGCAACGTCCCGTTCCCTCCAGGTCGGTCGTGGTGGCGGCGGAACCCGGATGGAAGGCCCGCCCATAGGACAGAGCGCGCAGGGGCCCGAATTCGGTCAAGGACCGCCCGAGTCGGTGACTTGTGCTCGTTTCGGGTCGCTAGGGTGGGCGCTTGTGCTACGTGGGCTGGTGCTGGACTACGCGGGCGTGCTGACCGACACGGCGGGAGGAAACCTGCTCGTGGCCGTAGAAACCGCCCGCGACCAGGGGATTCGCACCGCCCTGCTGTCCAACGCCGCCGGTGGCGGGGCGGCGCGCCGGGCAATGCGCCCGTACTTCGACGCCGTCGTGTTCTCCGGCGAGGTGGGCGTGGCCAAGCCGGAGGCCGAGGTCTACCGGATCACCGCCGACCTGCTCGGCCTCCCCGTGCAGACCTGCGTCTTCGTGGACGACTCGGCGAGCAATGTGGCCGCCGCCGTCGCCGTCGGCATGGTCGGCGTTCAGCACACCTCGGTGCAGGAGACCCTCACCGAACTGGCCGCCCTCTTCCCCGGCATCCTCGACCCCTGACCGCGTGTTTGCCCGCCACGCGCACGTGTTTGCTCCCCACGCGCACGCGTTTGCTGCTCAGGAACGCAGGACCGCGCGAAGCGCGTCCCAGGCTTCCGCCCCGAGGACCAGGAAGCCACCCCAGGGCACTTCGAATCCCGCACCGCCGCCCCGTCCTCCAGCATCGCGACCTCGACACACTCGTTGCCGCCGCCATTGCTGTAGCTGCTTGTGTGCCAGATCGCGTCGGTCAGGTCGGCGGGCATCATGTTCTCCAGTCTATGCGTCCTCCAGGCCGCCCCCGATCGTGGAGATGAGCTCGGTGGAGTCCTCCGGGTCCAGCGCCACCTCGCGCAGGCCTTCGAAGTTCAGCGTATATGTCTCGACATCCTCCGCTTCCTCTAGATAAACGCCCTTGTTGACGAGCTCGACATAGCCGACATCGGGTTGGTCGGTAGCGAACGACAGGATGCTGAAGGGAGTGCCCATCGCCGGGTAGGCACCAGACCTCGCCGAAATGACCCGTAGATCAACGTTTGGGAGGGCGGCAACCGAGATCAGGCGGCCCAACTGACGCCGCATTACGCCGGGGCCACCGATCGTCATCCGGAGCGCATTCTCGGTGATCACTGCCTCGACCTTGAGCGGGTTGCCGTCCTGCACTCGGGCTTGTCGCTGAATGCGGGCGTCTACGCGAGCTTGAAGCAGCTCCTCTGATGCGCGTGGAAGGAATGAGCGGCTGATCGCAGCGGCATACTCTGCCGTCTGCAACAATCCAGGAATCAGGTCGATCTTGAATAGGCGAACCCTGCTGGCTTCGGCCTCCAACTCCACATAGGCGAGCACGTCGGCTGTCAGAGCACCCTTTTTGGCCTCCTCCCACCATGCCTTGTCCTGTACCGCCAGGGTTGCGTTGAATACCTCGTCCCGTACGGACTCGGCCACGTCATAGATCAACGCCAGGGTCATGACATCCGCCGGTGTGATCGGCTGGGCCGCGTTCTCCAGACGGGACTGTTTGGCCGCCGACCACCCCGCCCTCGCCGCGGCCTCACCGCTGCTCAGCCCGGTCGGTTCGCGCCACTCGCGGAGCGAGCGGGCAATCCGCCGTAGTCGGATGCTCGGGTTGAACGGTTCGGGCACGGCTTCCTCCGGCTTCGCTGCTGATCACGGCCACGCAGAGCCTACTCAGCGTCATGCAACCTTGGCTGTCACTCAATGGTGTGGACTGTGGAACTGTCATGGAATTTTCATGACAAGCTGATTGCGTAGTGCGAGGTTGCTGACTGGAGAGGACGTGCCGTTTGATCCCCATGTGCGGGTGGATGCCCGAAGCTGCTCGAATCGCAGGTCCGGCGGCGCCTGCGCACTATGTCCCTGCTGGTTGTGAGACCGTAGAGGGTGGGTACGACACCGAGTTCGTCGCCCTCTGTGGTGCCCGGTGCTACCCGCTGTACGGAACCGACCCGGCTGGCCGCCTTGCCCGGCATCCGCGTTGCTCGGCCTGTGAACAAGGCGCACCGCCGCGACGGCGGATGGTGCCGCGGCCGTCGTTCCGGTTGCTGGCTTGTGCGGGCGCGCTGCTCGCCGCGTCGTGCACGAGCGAACCGCCGGGCCGGGTCAGCGACGGCGTGACGGCCGGACTCGACGCGTTGCCGTCCACGCCCACGGAGGTCAGTGCCACGATGCACGAACTAGCACGGCTGCGCTGCTCGATCGTGTCGGAGACCGAGGTTCAGCGGTTGCTCGAGGAGAACATCAGCCAGCAGATCGACAAGTACAGTTCCGGTCCCGGCATGGACCAGTTGACGTGCAGGTGGGTCGGAAGCTCGCCGATTCCGGGGCGGGACCGTGGGGTGCATGGCCGGTCATTGACCTTGCACGCGAACATCATGCTGCGGGCTGACGACCCGGAAGGTGCGGCCGCACGGTTCTTCAGGGGCAAGTTCGTCTCCAGAGGCGGCTGGGAACGCACTGACCTGGCCGGAGCCGATAGAGCCGCGCTGCACCGGCCGCGCGCGCATCCGGAGGTGAAGACCCTGTCGATCGGCTTCCAGGTCGGGAACGTACTGGTCAGGCTCAGCCATGACGACGCGGGTTCCACGCAACAGCGGGTCGAGGACGAGACGTTTGACCTGGCGAAACGACTCATTGCTCGGCTCAGGTGATCCGTCGTGGTGATTTGCCACGACACGCCCACCACGATCCTCCTTCTCCGCTACGCTCGTCTGTTGGACGGTCACGTTTTGCGGGGAGACAGGATGGCTGACGAGGCAGTTTCAGGCGTGGGAGCGGGTGCGGCGGCAGCGGCTGTTCGGCAGGTCTGGGGCCAGTCGTTCCTCGATCAGGTCGCCGCGGGCGCCAGCGGATCCAGTGGAGGAGGGGGCTTCCGGTTCCCCAGCGCTGAGGAGATCGACTCCGTGATCCGCAAGTGGGAGGCGGAACACGAAACAATCATTGAAGACGGCGAGGATATCGGCTACCTGCTCGAACTCGCGACACCGCCAGCCAAGGATCAGGCGAGCACAGGTTATGTCGAAACGGCCAGGGCGTCTCTGAAGAGGCTCCAGGAGCAGAACATGTCGATGCGTAGCTACGTCGAGACCTATATCGAGAAGCTTTTGGCGGCCAAGCGAGCGCACCAAGGGCAGGAGGCTGAGAGTGAAGCGGCCTTCTCGCGGGCCAATTCGATCACTGACGGTCTTTAGTATGCGTCATTTTCTTCTGATCGTGCTGGCTATGCTGACACTGATCTTGACCGGTTGTTCGAGTGGTGAAGTTAAGGGTACGCCGATGCCCTCTTCCGGCTCAGACGGCGCTGGCGATGTCCCGCAAGTTACTCAGCCGCTGGACGCGTCCCGGTACGTGAATGACCCCTGCGGTTTGGTGCCGTCGCCGGTCCTGACGGGACTTGGTTACACCAAACCAGGGGATGCCAAAACTAGTAAAGCTGACCAGATGTTGGCTGGGCCGAGCTGTGGTTGGCATGTTCGAGGGAAGATGGAATCGCTCAGTGTTGGGCTGCAAACTGGTAATCGCGATGCCGGTGCTGGCGGTCTAGCGGGTCTGTATGCTGCCTTTCAGGATGGGCAGTTTGGATACTACGAGTCAGCGGAACCCATAGACGGGTATCCGGCCGCGTATGCCGACGGTAGCGACGGTCGGCCGCGAGGCTACTGCAGACTGTGGGTCGGAATCGCGGATGATCTGACCTTCACGGTCGGTGCGTCCGGGTACGACACCGAACAGAATTCCTGCGGAACGGCACGGCAGGTTGCTTCGGCGGTGTTGGACACTCTGAAAGGGGGCTGAGATGGGAGAAGTGGTCGGCACGGCCAGCATGAGCGGCGAGGTCATCTACCACAATTTCACCGAGGGTGACTCTCGCCGGCTGAACCTGGCATCCGAGCGGATCGCGGCACTGTCCGCCAAGTACCTGGACCGTGCGCAGGGAATCGACGGCCTTCGGGACCAGATGAACCAGTACTGGGAGGGCGACAGCGCCGGAAAAGCCAATGCGGGCGCCGGGCTGCTGGCGAAGGCTTTCGCGGACACCGCCAACCCGCTGGATATGGCGAAAGAATCGCTGCAGGGCCAGTCGGAATCATTCGAACGGTCCAAGAACAGCGTGGTTCCCGTACCGCCTGCCCCGGAGGCGCCGAATCCGTGGACCACGGGACTGAAGGCGGCGATTCCGGTGGCGGGGCCGTTCATGGCCCAGGATGACATCGATTCCTACCAACAGGGAATGCGCGCGCACAACGAGGCAGCTCAGCACAACGTCGACGTCATGGGCCAGTACTCGGCGGCCACCGGTGCCACGCAGGGTGCGCTGCCAAGGGACTTCGGCGTGCTGACCTCCGACGGGGCGGCGATCTCGATCGGCAGCGGGAACACCGGCAGCGTGCACGGTGCACAGGCCGGCATCCCGGATACCACCACGGCCTCCACGGTGAACCCGCCCTTGGCCACCCCGACCGTGAGCGGCGGCGGCCCGGTGACGCCGACGCCGAACGTCAACCCGCCGGTCAGCACCGGTGGCGCTCCGCCGACCACCAGTGGACCCTCCTCCGGGCCGGTGACCTCCCCGCCGCCGACCGGCCCCGGCCGTACGCCGGGACCCACCCCGGGGCCCGTCCCGATCGGCGGCACCCTGAACAACCGAGGCGAGGACCAGAACCGGCGCAACACCGCCAACCGGAAGCCGGGCACCACCGGCTTCCGCCGTAGCAGCGAGCGGGGGACCGCGGGCGAGCGGCTGCGCAACCAGCCCGGCCAGAAGGGCGGTGGCCAGGCCAAGGGCGCCCCGGCGGCCAGGGGAGGCGCCGCGGGGCGTGCCGGGCTCGGTGGTGAGGGCGTCACCGGGCGCGGCGGCACGCCGGAAGGCCCCCGTGGTCTCGGCGCGGGCAAGGGCAGCGGCGCCGGGGTGCCGGGCACTTCCGCCGCGGCGGAGACCGGCGCGAAGGGCACCACGGCGGCCCGGGGCGGCACGGCCGCCGGACCGATGGGTGCCGCGGGCGCAGGCCGCGGCCGTGGCGGCGAGGACGAGGAGCGCAAACGCCCCGCCTACCTCGAGGAGAACGACCCCGACGAGGCCTTCATCGGCAAGCTGGGCAAGACGGTCCCGCCGGTGATCGGTCAGTGATCCAGCGGCGGGTCGACCTCCCGGTCGACGTGCTGGCCGCCCTCACCACGCGGGAGAACCTCGGCCCGTTGCACCTCACCCTCCAGCCGGAACCACGGTGGCTGCCCGATGAGGAACAGCACGCCGCGCAGGCGCGCCTGGAGGACACGCTGATCGAGGCAGGCCTGCTGCACCGGGACGGCCGGGTCGACGCCGGCCTGCTCGACGCCCTCACGCTCCTCACCGGCGCGGCGGTGGAGTACTACGGCTGGTTCACCCACGAGGGGAGCACCTGGGGCGTGCTCGCCGCCTGCCGCGGGCTGGCCGGCCTGCTCGCCGTCCGTGCGGACGACCAGGTCGCCCTCGCTCCGGTGCACCACGAGGCCCTGGCCGAGGCTCTGGTGGAGCAGTTGCCCGAGGCCGTACCCGGCGGCGGCAGCCCATGGACCGTCGGCATGCCCGAGTTCCACGAGGCCGCCGAGCGCGGCAGTGCCGACCGGGCCCGCAGCCAGGGTGTGCGCGAGATCGTCAAGGTCGTGCAGCGGCCGGTGCTCGGCAGCGGCGAGCTCTACGTCGCCGAGCGCGACGACCTCGGCCGCTACCTGCGACTGGAACAGCCCCTGCACTATGTGGACACTGACTGGGGCCGCTACCTCAACTACACCACCGGCAGCGGCGACGAGGCCGAGATCCACGTCGCCCCAGGGTCACCTGCCGCGCTGGCCAGTACCCTGCGCGCGCTGCGCGGCCGGCTCGTCCGGCCCTAACGCCCCCTGCGCACCAGCTCGAAGCACAGCACCGCGGCCGCGGCCGATACGTTCAGCGACTCCACCTCACCGGGCATCGGGATGGACAGCCACTCCGAAACCCGCTCGCGCACCTCCGGACCAACCCCGGCGGTCTCCCCGCCCAGCACGAATGCCGCCCGCGCCGGAAACTCGGCCTCGAACAGCGAGCCGGATCCCGACGCACCCAGCCCGTACAGCCGGTAGCCAGCCCCGGCCAGCAGCCCCGCCGCCTCGGCCGCGCTCGCGCAGCGCAGCATCGGCGCCCGGAACGCCACCCCGGCTGAGGCCTTCACCACCAGCGGGTCCAGCGCGGCCACGCCGCGCCGCGGCACCACGATGCCGCCGAGGCCCGCCGCGGTGGCGGTGCGCAGGATCATCCCGACGTTCGCCGGGGTGGTGATCCCGTCCAGCACCAGGACCCGTGCGGGCGGCTTCGGCCCGGCCAGCGCCGCCGCCAGCGGGCGCATCCGGCGCGCCACCACATCGGCCAGCACCCCCTGGTCCTGCTTGCCGTTTCCGGCCAGCACCTTCACCCGGTGCGCGCTGGCCCGCTGCACCGGCACCCCGCTCGCCCGCGCGGCGCGCCGGATCTCCGCCACCACCGGCCCCCGCACCGAGTCCGCGAGGATCACTTTGTCGACATCCAGGCCCGGGTCGCCGAGGGCCTCCAGCACCGGTTTGCGCCCGTACACGGTCAGGAACCGATCCTTCGGGGACACCGCCTGCGACGCCGGAGACTCAGCACTCACAGCATCAAGTCTCGCACCTGTGTCAGGATCGACCCATGCCAGACCGCCTGTCCGCGCTCGACGCGTCCTTCCTCTACCTCGAGGACCCCACGACGCCGATGCACGTCGGGGGTGTGGCGATCTTCGAACGGCCCAGGGAGGGTTTCAGCTACGAGGACCTGCTCGCCCTGATCGGCCAGCGGCTGCTCTACCTGCCCCGATACCGGCAGCGGGTGATGCGCATCCCCGGCCACCTGGCAAGGCCGGTCTGGGTGGACGATGTCGACTTCGACCTGAACTACCACGTCCGGCGCTCAGCGTTGCCGGCCCCCGGCACCGATGCCCAGTTGTTCGACCTGGTCGCGCGGCTGCTCTCCCGGCCGCTGGACCAGGAACGCCCGCTGTGGGAGGCCTACTTCGTGGAGGGCCTCGCCGGGGACCGGGTGGCACTGGTGACCAAGACCCACCAGTCGGTGGTGGACGGGATCGGCACCGTGGATCTCGGACAGCTCATCCTGGACTCGGTCCCGCAGGGATGCGGGCCACCCGAGGAGGACACCTGGACCCCGCGCAGGCAGCCCAGCAGGGCCCAGCTGCTGCTGGACGCGATGGGCGAGACCGTGCAGCGCCCCGGCGAGCTGCTGGAGAACGTCCGTTCGGCCGCCCAGGACGCGGTGGCCACCGCGGAGAAGGTGGTCGGCACGGTCGGTGGCGTGGCCTCGGCGCTGCGCACCGTGGTCCGTCCGGCTCCGGCCGGGCCGCTGAACGCGCATGTCTCCGGCGGCAGGGTGTTCTCCGTGGTCCGCACCAAGCTGGAGGACTACCGGCAGGTCAGGGCGGAGCACGGCGGCACGGTCAACGACGTGGTACTCGCGGTGATCACCGGTGCGCTGCGTGAATGGCTGATGTCCAGGGGCACGGCGCTGACCTCGGTGGAGACCGTGCGCGCACTGGTGCCGCTGGCGGTACGGGACGCCGAGACGGAGGAGTTCTCCTCGGCCGGCATCATCGGCAACGAGGTGGTCGCGTACCTGGTCGACCTGCCGGTCGGGGAGCCCAACCCGGTGCTGCGGCTGCAGCACATCGGGCACGCGATGACCGAGCACACCGACTCGGGGCGCTCGGTGGCGGCCCGCGCGCTGCTGCGGGTCGGGGGTTTCGCCCCAGCCACCCTGCACTCCCTGGGTGCCAGGGCGGCCGGATCGTTCTCCGGCCGCATCTTCAACCTGGTCATCACCAACTCGCCAGGTCCGCAACAGCAGCTCTACGCGGGCACGGCGCGGATGGTCGAGATGTTCCCGGTCATGCCACTGGCCAGGGGGCAGGCGCTCGCCATCGGCGTCACGTCATATCACGGAAACGTCTACTTCGGATTGAACGGCGACCGGAAAGCGATGTCCGATGTGGACTTGCTGGCCGATATGCTGAGGGATTCGTTGGCGGAACTGAAGGGGATCAACTGGTGAGGGTTTACCTGCCCGCGACCATCGGCATGCTGCGGAAGTTCGTGGCCGACGGAAAGTTCACGCCGGTCAGTGGGACGGCGTTCGCGCTGACCCCGACGCTGCGCGAGTCCTACATCAGCGGGGACACCGAGGAGCTGGAGTACGCCGCACTGGCCGACGCGGCCCGTGCCTCGCTCCGGCTGATCGCCGCCGAGGAGGACGGCGAGGAGTTCCCCCGGCGGGTGGTCATCTCGGCCGATGTGGATGACGTGACCCTGCGGCCGGACCTGGACGACGCCGTGGTCCGGATCGGTGGCGCGGTGTCGCTGGACGAGGTGGCCGCGGTACACGTGGACCTCATCGAGGCGGAACGGGACGTGCGGGCCGCCGCCGAGGTGGTGGACGAGGCCGACCTCGGCAACCCCGACGCCGAGTTCGTCCTCGGCGGCGCCGAGGACCACGAGCTGGCCTGGTACGCGCCCCAGGAACTGCCCTTCCTGCTGGAGCTGATGTAACCGCCGCGACGTGGGACCATGGGTGCCGGGCGGCCGGCCCACGAGGCTGGCCCACGAGCGATCATCGGGCAACACCCAGGAGGCGAGCACATCATGGATGCTGTGACCACCGTTCCCACTCCGGCGAACGAACCCGTGCACACCTACGCGCCCGGCAGCGCGGAGCGGGAGTCGCTGCAGCGCAGGGTGGCCGAGCTGGAGGCGGAGAAGCACGAGCTCACCCAGACGATCGGCGGGCGGCGCAGGCGCGCGGGCGGCGAGGCCTTCGACGTGGTGCAGCCGCATGACCACGCGCATGTGCTCGGGATCGCGGCGCAGGCGACCAACGATGATGTCGCGGACGCCGTGGACGCCGCGAAGCGGGCGGCAAGGGAGTGGAGCGAGCTGCCCTTCGACGAGCGCGCCGCCGTGTTCCTGCGCGCCGCCGACCTGCTCTCCGGCCCTTACCGGGACACCATCAACGCGGCCACCATGCTGGGCCAGTCGAAGTCCATCCAGCAGGCGGAGATCGACGCGGCCTGCGAGCTGATCGACTTCCTGCGGTTCAACGTGCACTACGCCCGCCGCATCCTCGCCGAGCAGCCGAACTCGGTGCCCGGGGTGTGGAACCGGATGGAGTACCGGCCGCTGGACGGCTTCGTCGTCGCGATCACCCCGTTCAACTTCACCGCGATCGCGGGCAACCTGCCCAGCGCCCCCGCGCTGATGGGCAACACCGTGGTGTGGAAGCCCACCCCCACCCAGCAGCTCGCCGCGCACTACACCATGCAGGCCTTCGAGGAGGCAGGACTGCCGCCCGGCGTGATCAACATGGTGACCGGCGACGGGCAGGCGGTGAGTGAGGTCGCGCTGACCGACCGTGGCTTCGGCGGCCTGCACTTCACCGGCTCCACCACCACCTTCAAGAAGCTGTGGCGCACCGTCTCGGACAACCTGGACAACTACCGCGGCTACCCGCGGATCGTGGGCGAGACCGGTGGCAAGGACTTCGTGGTCGCGCACCCCTCGGCCCGCACCGACAAACTGGTGCCCGCGCTGGTCCGCGGCGCGTTCGAGTACCAGGGCCAGAAGTGCTCGGCGGTCTCCCGTGCCTACGTCCCGCGCTCGCTGTGGGAGGGCGGCGTACGCGAGGAGCTGGCCGACCTCACCCGCACCGTGAAGTACGGCGACGTCACCGACCTCTCGCTGTTCGGTGGCGCGGTGATCGACTCCCGTGCCTTCGCCAAGCACAAGCGGTTGCTGGACAGCGTCCCCGGCGACTCGGCGCTGTCCACGCTGGCCGGCGGCGGCTGCGACGACTCGGTGGGCTACTTCGTCGAGCCGACCGTGCTGGTCTGTGACGACCCGGGGCACGAGGTGTTCTCCACCGAATACTTCGGCCCGATCATGGCCGTGCACGTCTATGAGGACAAGGACTACGAGCGGATCCTCGAGCTGGTCGACGGAAGCGCCGACTACGCGCTGACCGGCGCGGTGTTCGCCGACGACCGGACCGCCATCCAGCAGGCACACCGGGCCCTGCGGTACGCGGCAGGCAACTTCTACGTCAACGACAAGCCGACCGGCTCGATCGTCGGCCAGCAACCCTTCGGCGGCTCCCGCGGTTCGGGCACCAACGACAAGGCCGGCTCGATGTTCAACCTGCTGCGCTGGGCCAGCCCGCGCTCGATCAAGGAGAACTTCGACGCGCCCTCGGTGATCACCTACCCGCACATGGGCTGAACGCGCGAAAGGGCGCCCGCGACCTGCGCGGGCGCCCCTTCCGCGGTTTCGCCGGTGCGGGTCAGCGCGGCATCTCGATGGTGCCGACCTTGTCCGCGGGTGGCGCCGAGATGTCCACCGGGCTGCCCCAGTCGGTGTAGCGAATGACCACGGAACCGCCCTGGTCCGGCTGCCCCTGTGCCTTGGCCATCGCGGTCACGTCCATCACCATCTTCAACGGGAGCTGCTGCTCGTTCAGCCAGATCTCGAGCGGCATCGGCCCCATCTTCTCCAGCTCGGCCTTCTTCTCCGCGTCGAGCTGCTGGTCGAGGTCGCCCAGCTCCCCCTCCATCCCGGGAGGAAGCTGGTCCTTCATCTCGCGCAGCTGGATCTCCATCATCTTCGCCACGTTCAGATCGACCCAGTAGTGTGTGGCGGCTTGCCCGTCCAGCTCGGTGCGCTCGCTGTTGGTGATGGTGCCCGCCTCGCGGATCTGCTCCAGGCTCTTGCTGACGTCCATCTGCTGACCCATCTTCTGGAACACCGGGCCGAGCATCCTGGACATCGGGTCATCGGCGTCCCCGCCGATCTTCAGCCATTCCTTGCCCTGCATATCCGGCATGTCGCCGAAGCCGCCGCCCTTGAGGTACATCTCGTCGCCGATGAACCGGAGCTCGATGGTCTCGCCCTCCATTTCCCCGGTCATCATCAGCGCCGGGTTGCCGGGTTCGAACCGCCCCGCGCCCTCGGCTTCCGTCTTCTCCCCGGCCGCGTCCATGCTCAGGGTGAACTTCGCCGTCCGGCTCTCCTGTGTGCCGGTCATCGCGGCCTGGACCAGCTCCTGCACGGAGCCGAACGGCTCGGCCTTTCCTTCCGTCTCCCCGCCGCTACATGCGGTGAGGCCGAGGGTCAGCGCGAGGCCGGCGGCCGCGAGCGCTGTTCTGCGCATGTTCAGTTCCTGCTTTCCTGTCGATGTGTATTCAGTTCTCGCTGACGTGGTCAGGGTGCGGTGCCCCGATCACGTCCGGGGCACCCCAGTCGGAGTACGTGGTGGTGAAGGTGGCGCCCTCTCCTCCGCTACCGGACGCCTCGACGACCTCGGACATGTCCAGCGTGACCTTGACCGGAAACCGGTCGGGGCCCAGCCAGAGCTCCATCGGAACCGTGTCGACCCTGTCGGCAATCCGGTTCGCGACCTCCTCCGGCAGCCCCTCCGGCTGTTCCCACGCGATCAGCTCCTCGATGTCGAGGTCGATCAGGTAGCGCATCGTGGATCCGGCGTCCGGCCGCATCGGGTCGAGGCTCCAGATGACGCCCGCGGCCTCGATCTGACCAAGGGCGTAGCTCAGGTCCGCCTGGTCGATCATCTCCTGGAGCTGCATACCGAGCAGCTGAGTGGCAGGGTCCACCTCGTCCGGGGTGGCCACGCTCCACGTCTTGCCGTCCGGTTGCCGGACGTAGAGCGTGCCGTCAACGAAGCGCATCTCGACCGGGCGGCCCCGCACATCCATGGTCATCGAGATGGCCCTGGAGCCGGCGAAGAAGCGGCCCGTGCCGGTGGCCGTGGTCTTCTCCCCGCCGATGTCCATCTCGAAGGTGTAGTTGGCGGTCGGCTTGCTCACCAGGTTCGCGCGCACCGCGTCGGCCAGCTCATGGGCGGAAGCGAACGTTTGCGCCTGCCCCCGTACGGCGTCGCCGCCGCAAGCGGTGAGCGTGAGCGCCAGCGACAGCAGGCAGAGCCCACGCCCGGTCCTACGCACTTCCGTGCCGTTCCTTTCCCATGCCTGATGTCGGCGGGTGCGCCGAGACGAGGTCAGTACCGGGACAAGGTTGGCACAGCGGTACGACATCCCGCCGGTCTTTTCCGGAATCGACGGAACGTCCGCCGCGTACGAAACGGCCCTCGCCGCGCGGGCGAGGGCCGTTTTCGGTGCTGAACCGGGTCAGTTCCCCTGGACCTGGTCGGCAGGCGGCGCCTCGATGTTCACCGGCGCCCCCCAGTCGGAGTACGTCATGGTGACCTTGCCGCCCTGCCCCGCGGGTGCGCCCGCGGCCTCCATCACCTTGGCCATGTCCATGGTGACCTGCAGCGGCAGCTCGTCGGCGCTCAGCCACAGCTCCATCGGCAGCTTGTCGAGCTTGCCTGCCATCTGCTCGTTCACGCCCTGCGGCAGGCTGGCGGACTCCTGCTCCAGCAGCTTCTGGAAGTCGAGCTCGACCACGTAGTGCGTCGCGGGCTGCCCGTTCAGCTCGGTCTGCTCGCTGCTGGTGATCGTGCCGGCCGCCTTGATCTGGTCGAGCGCGTTGCGCACGTCCATCTGCGAGGTCATCTGCTCGATGCTGCCGCCCATCGCGCGGGACATCGGGTCGGTGCCGTCCTTGCTGGCCTTGGTCCAGGGCTTGTCCCCGGTGGCCTGCGGCTGCTTGAGGTACAGCGCGTCGTCGACCAGCCGCAGCTCGATGTTCTGGCCGAGCATGTCCATCGTCATCGACATGGCCGGGTTCTCACTGTCGAAGCGACCCTCGCCATTGGCCTTCATGGTCATTCCGGCGACGTTCATATCGAAGCTGAACTTCGCGGTCTGGCTCTTCTCGGTGCCGGTCAGAGCGGCCTGGACCAGCTCCTGTGCATTACCGTAGGTCTGCGCCTGACCCTCGATGCTCTCGCCACCGCAACCGGTGAGCGCGAGGACCAATGCGAAACCCCCAGCCGCGAGGGCCGTCTTGCGCATGCGATCGCCTGCTTCCATTTTGGCTCGTGTCGTACACGAGTGTGACGTCTGAACCGCCTCCATGGTTTCATGCCCGCGATCACTCCGTGGACTTCGGCCGGAAAAGTTCGGCCGGTCACGGTTCGATGCCCGCGCGTGAGGACAGCAATCTGCGCAGGGAGGCCAGCCTGCCCGCGGTGGCAGCGGTGCTGGTGTCCTCGGCCAGCACGGCGTCCAGTGCGCAGTCCGGATCGCCCGGCGGGCCGAGGTGCCCGCAGCCGGAGGGGCACTCCTCGGCGGCCTCGGCGAACTCGGGGAAGGCACCGACGATGTCGTCGGCGGTCACATGGGCCAGGCCGAAGGACCGGATCCCCGGCGTGTCCACCACCCAGCCGCCGTCGGGCAGGGCCAGCGCGACCGCCCCGACCGAGGTGTGCCTCCCCTTGCCGATCGCGCTGACCACGCCGGTGGCCAGGTCCGCTTCCGGCACCATGCGGTTGACCAGGGTGGACTTGCCCACCCCTGAGTGCCCGACCAGGGCCGACACCCGGCCGCGCAGCCGTTCGGCCAGCTCGGGTGAGTCCTCGTCGTGCCGGGTGACCACCGCGGGCACCGCCAGGTCCGCGTAACCGGCCAGCAGCTCGTCCGGCGTGGCGAGGTCGGCCTTGGTCAGGCAGAGCAGGGGCTCGAGCCCACCCGTGTAGCAGGCGACGAGGCAGCGGTCGATGAACCCGGTCCGCGGTGGCGGGTCGGCCAGCGCGGTGACGATCAGCAGTTGCTCCGCGTTGGCGACCACGATGCGCTCGTAGGGGTCGGTATCGTCCGCGGTCCTGCGCAGCACGCTGCTGCGCTCGTCAACCCGCACGATCCTGGCCAGGGTGTCCGGCCTGCCGCTGACGTCGCCGACCAGCCGCACGTTGTCCCCGACCACCACCGGCGTCCGCCCGAGTTCGCGGGCGCGCATGGCGGTCACCACCCGGTCCGGGTCGCAGTCCACCGCGCAGGTCCACCGGCCCCGGTCCACGGCGAGCACCATCGCGGCTGCCGCGTCGGCGTGGGCTGGACGGAGCTTGCTGCGCGGTCTGCTGCCCTTGCCAGGGCGTACCCGGACGTCGGACTCGTCCAGCGTGCGCCAGTCCCTGCGGGCCAAACCCCTCCATCCCTCCTGCGGGTTCCCTGCGGCGACTCGGTTCGCCGCGCAGTGACGATGATCCCCCATCGGGCCGGGCGGGCCAACGCGCGTGACTCGCGATCTGTCGGTGGGCCGTGCCAGGATGTTTCGCACCAGGGCAGACGTGCACCTCACCGGGTGAAGAGGAGGTCGGCCGATGTGTGGCCGTTACGCCGCGACGAAGAACCCGGCCAAGCTGGCCGCCGAGTTCGACGCGGTCGACGGGACGGAGGGTGCTGCCCCGTCCGAGAACTACTCGCCGAACTACAACGTCGCGCCGACGAAGAACGTGCTGACCGTGGTGCAGCGGCATCCGCGAGACGACGAGGGCAAGGTCCTCGAGGACGAGCCCGCCGTGCGCAGCATCCGGGTGATGCGCTGGGGCCTGGTGCCGTTCTGGGCCAAGGACCCCGCCGTGGGCAACCGCATGATCAACACCAGGGCGGAGTCGGCCATGGAGAAGCCCGCCTTCCGTAAGGCGCTCAGCCGCCGTCGCTGCCTGATCCCGCGGACGGCTGGTTCGAGTGGCGGGTGTCGCCGGGAGCCGGCCAGCACGGCGAGCAGAAGACCGACAAGAAGAAGGCACCCAAGGACCCGTTCTTCATGACCACCCGGGACGGCTCCTCGCTGGCGATGGCGGGGCTCTGGGAGACCTGGCGTGATCCGAAGGCCGACCCGGACGCGCCGCCACTGATCACCTGTTCGGTCATCACCACGGACGCGGTCGGCCAGCTCGCCGACATCCACCACCGGATGCCGCTGCTGATGCCGAGCACGTCCTGGGCGACCTGGCTCGACCCGGACACCACGGAGGTCACCGGCCTGCTGGGCGAGCCGGATCGGGACCTGGTGGACCGGCTGGAGTTGCGCCCGGTTTCCACCAAGGTGAACAACGTCCGCAACAACGGGCCCGAGCTCATCGAGCGGGTGGACCCGGAGCCCGCCGACCTGGATGGCGGGCTGTTCGACCTGCCGACCAGCTAGCGTCCATGACCCGCCTGGAGATCGACACCGTGCACGGCCCCGCGCGTGCCGAGCTGCACTGTGCCGAGGAGGGGGTCGCGGCGCTGCTGCTCGGCCACGGCGCGGGTGGCGGGATCGACGCCCCGGACCTGGTGGCCGCCACCAGGGCGGCCCAGGCCGCCGGGGTGCATGTCGCGCTGGTCGAGCAGCCGTACCGGGTCGCCGGCAGGCGGGCGCCCGCACCGGCGAACCAGCTGGACACCGCCTGGCTGACGGTGGCCGAGGAGCTGTCCGGCCGGTGGTTCGACGACCTGCCCATGGTGTTCGGGGGCCGGTCCTCGGGCGCCAGGGTGGCCTGCCGCACGGCGGCCGCCGCGCAGGTGGCCGCGGTGCTGTGCCTGGCCTTCCCGCTGCACCCGCCAGGCAAGCCGGAGAAGACCCGGCAGGCCGAGCTGGACGCCGTGGAGGTACCGGCCCTGATCGTGCAGGGGGAGCGGGACCCGTTCGGCCGCCCGGAGGCGGGCAACCACCACGAGCTGGTCCTGCTCGATGGGGACCACAGCCTGCGCGCCGACCTGGACGGGATCGCCAGGGCCACCGGTGAATGGCTCGGACGGGTGCTGCGCCCGCTGGTCTAGCGGGTTCCCCTCCGTCGCCGGTAGTGCACGGTGACCACGGCCAGCAGCGGGCCCCAGAGCAGCAGCGGGGCGTAGCAGGCGGTCATCAGCACGCTGTAGGCGCCGTCCTGCACCAGTGCGACGTTCGGCATGTCGGCGCTGGGATCGCCCCAGCTCAGCGCCCATTGGCCGATCATAACGGTGACCGCGACGGCGCCCAGCAGGGCCGGGATGATCGCCGCCAGCGGCGGGATCCGCCTGCCACCCAGCGCCGGTACCCAGCGCGGAATCGTCTCACCCCAGCGCTGCACCAGCCCGAGTGTCAGCAGCGCGAAACCCTGGGCCAGGACGCTGAGCCCGAACACGTAGGCCGTCCCCGATCCGGGGATGTCCAGCGCGCGCAGCTCGGCCTCGGTGAAGCCCAGCGGGACCTGCAGGCCCAGTGCGATCCGCCACAGGCAGGACGGCACCGTGCTCAGCGCCGCCGCGTACGCGGCCACCTTCGCCCAGCGCGGGACGGCCACCGTGCCGGCGGTCACGGTACTCGCGGTCGTCATGCGGTCACGATCGCGTTCCCGGTCCGGTGCACGCCTCCCGCGCGCAGGGGAGGGGCTCCCTCCTGCGGGGAGGCCATCAGCAGGCGATCTCGGCGACCACGGCCCCGGTGAGCCGGATCAGGTCGGCAGGGGCCAGCTCCACCTCGAGCCCGCGCCTGCCTGCCGAGCAGTGCACCGTGTCGAACAGCTCGGCGGTGGCGTCCACCACGATGGGCAGGTTGCCGCGCTGCCCGAGCGGGGAGATCCCGCCTGCCACGTAGCCGGTGGCGCGCTGGGCCGCCGCCACCTCGGCCATCCTGGCCTTCTTGCCGCCCACCGCCGCGGCCAGCGCCTTGAGATCGAGCTGGCCGGTGACCGGAACCACACCCACGGTCAGCGTGCCGTCCACCTCGGCGACCAGGGTCTTGAACACCCGTTCGGGGTCCAGGCCGAGCGCCTCGGCCGCCTCCGCGCCGTAGGAGTCCTGTCGCGGGTCGTGTTCGTAGGAGTGCAGCGCATGCCACACCTGCCGCTTCGCCAGCAGGGCGGTCGCCGGGGTGCCTTTGCCTGCCACGGACGCCAGCGTAGAGCGCGCCCATGGCGGGTTCGACCGGGAATTCGGCCGGGGCGGCCGGTGTTGGTACCGGATGTGCTGACCGAAGTTGCTCCGAAGACCGTCCGTGCCGCGCGATCGGCCGCGTCCGGCTCCCGGCCTGACGTGCGCGTATCCTCGGAACTGTCGTATGCGTATCCGGTCACGGATACCACCCGCAGGTCGCGGGGCGTCGACGCCGACCAGGAGGGGAACGGTTTGCCGAGTACACAGCAGCCCGCGGAGCCCACGGTCGACAGCACTGTCGACACCGACTCCGCGAGCGGCACGGAAGACATCCGGGAGCGGGTCGAGCGGTTCGAGCGGGACGCCATGCCCCTGCTGGACCAGCTCTACTCGGCGGCGATGCGGATGACGCGCAACCCCGCCGATGCCGAGGACCTGGTTCAGGAGACCTACCTGAAGGCCTATGCGGCGTTCGCCTCCTTCAAGAAGGGCACGAACCTCAAGGCCTGGCTGTACCGCATCCTGACCAACACCTACATCAACAGCTACCGCAAGCGGCAGCGCCAGCCGCAGCAGCAGTCCACCGACGAGATCACCGACTGGCAGCTCGCCAAGGCGGAGAGCCACACCTCCAGCGGCCTGCGTTCGGCCGAGGTGGAGGCGATGGACAACCTGCCGGACGTGGACGTCAAGGCGGCGCTGCAGAAGCTGCCGGAGGACTTCCGGCTCGCGGTGTACCTTGCCGATGTCGAGGGCTTCGCGTACAAGGAAATCGCTGAGATCATGGAAACACCCATCGGCACCGTGATGTCCCGCCTGCACCGTGGCCGCGCCCAGCTGCGTGACCTGCTGGCGGATGTGGCGAGGGAGCGTGGTTTCATCCGTTCGGCCAAGCAGGAGGTGGCTGGGCGATGAGCAATGCCTGCGGAGACTCGGACAAGGTCAGCTGCGAGGAGGCACTGGCCGAGATCTACCTGCTGCTGGACCAGGAATGCAGCAAGGAGCACGAGGCGCAGCTGCGCAAGCATCTCGAGGACTGCCCACCCTGCCTCGAGGAGTACGGGATCGACGAGCAGCTCAAGCTGCTGCTGGCCCGCAAGTGCGGCGGTGAGCACGCTCCGGACGAGTTGAAGAGCAGGCTGCGGGCCTCCATCCGGCGGACCGTGGAGGAACGCGCCGGGCACCTGGTGGAGCGCACCGAGGTGAACGTGGAGCGGCGCGTCGAGTAGTGGCTGGCCCGTGCCAGGAACACCGCGGCCCCGGTACCGAGGGTGGTACCGGGGCCGTCGTCTGCCGGGACAGCCTCAGCTGTTCGGCTTCTTGCCGTGGTTCGCGCCGTTCTTCTTCCTGGCGCGACGCTTCCGGGCGCGCTTCGACATCTTCACTCCTTTACGACAACTCACCCAGTGTGTCATGTGCCCTGCTCCGCAGGTCCCTGGCCCGCCAGCCGGGTCCGGTCTGGTTGTATGGACCTGATAGTCCCCTGCCGAGAACGAGGGGTGGGTAGGCGAAATTGTCCACACTAGCCGAACTGCTCGCCGAGCACACCGGCCTCTCCGGCGAGGCCGCCGACCACCTGCAGCTGGTGGTCGCCGAATGGCAGCTGCTCGCCGACCTCTCTTTCGCGGACTTCCTGCTCTGGGTGCCGGTGGACGCCGGTGAGCAGCAGGCCGAGGCCGCAGCCTCGGATCCGGACCGGCTGGGCGAGCCGGAGGGCACCGACGACTTCGTGTGCGTGGCGCAGGCCCGGCCGACCACCGCGCCCACCGCCCATCCGGAGGACGTGGTCGGTACCCGGTTCACCACGGCGGACCACCCGCAGCTGTCCAGGGCCATCCGGGAGGCCCGGATCTGCCGGGAGGAGGATCCGCACTGGTACCTGGACCTGCCGATGCGGCGGGAGGCGATCCCGGTCAGCTTCGGGGACACGGTGATCGCCGTGCTCAGCAGGGAGACCAACCTGGCCGCACCGCGGGTGCCGAGCCCGCTGGAGATCGCCTATCTGGGCAGCGCGGCGGATCTGTGCCAGATGATCGCCGATGGGACCTTCCCCAGCGCGGGCAGGCCGACCGATGTGCATACCAGTCCCCGGGTCGGGGACGGCCTGATCCGGCTGGACTCCGCGGGTGGGGTGGTGTTCGCCAGCCCGAACGGGCTTTCCGCCTATCACCGGATGGGACACGAGTCCGATCTGGTCGGAGTGCGGCTGGCCCCGCTGACCCGTTCGCTGATCCGGGACCCGTTCGACGCCACCGAGGTTTCCCATCGCGTTCTCGACGCACTGGACGGCAAGCCGAGCAGCCGGATCGAAGTGGACTCCCGGCGCGGGGCCGTGGTGCTGTTCCGCGCCCTGCCGTTGCGGCCGGCCGGGCAGCCCGCAGGCGCGCTGGTTCTGGTCCGCGATGTGACGGAGGTGAAGCGCCGCGACCGCGCACTGATGTCCAAGGACGCCACCATCCGGGAGATCCACCATCGGGTGAAGAACAACCTGCAGACGGTGGCGGCCTTGCTGCGGCTGCAATCCCGGCGAACGTCCAATCAGGAGGCTCGGCACGCGCTCAGCGACTCGGTGCGCAGGGTGACCTCGATCGCGATGGTGCACGAGGCGCTGTCGATGTCCGTGGACGAGCGGGTGGACCTGGACAAGCTGCTGGACAACGTGCTGCCCATGGTCGGCGAGGTGGCCACCGCGGAACCGCATGTGAGCCTGGAGCGCAGCGGGTCCTTCGGGGTGGTGGCCGCGGAGATCGCCACCCCGCTGGTGATGGTGCTGACCGAGCTGGTGCAGAACGCGATGGGGCACGCCTTCCCGGACAGCAGGCCGGGCAAGGTAGAGATCACTGTGGAGCGTTCGGCACGCCGGATGGATGTACTGATCCGGGACGACGGCCAGGGGCTGCCCGCCGGGTTCTCCCTGGAGCGGGCGGACGGGCTCGGCCTGCAGATCGTGCGAACCCTGGTGGAGTCCGAGCTCTGCGGCTCGCTGTCGCTGCGCGGCCCGCGTTCCGGCGGGACCGAGGCGGCCCTGCGGATCCCGCTCAGCCGCCGCCTCTGATCCCCGGAATGCCCAATGGGGTTACGGAGACGTTCGAGGGCCGGCACCCGTGGGTGCCGGCCCTCGTAACGTTTACCGCGGCGGGTGCGGTAAAAGCCCGTAATGCTGATCAGGCGTTGCTGCGCGTACCGATGTGCGCGCGACGGCGCTTCAGCGCACGACGCTCTTCCTCGCTCATACCGCCCCACACGCCGGCGTCCTGGCCGCTGGCCAGTGCCCAGGCCAAGCAGTCCGACGCGACAGTGCAGCGGTGGCACACAGCTTTAGCCTGGGCGATCTGCGAGATCGCAGGACCGCTCGTTCCCACGGGGAAGAACAGTTCGGGGTCCTCGTCTCGGCAGGCCGCGCGGTGGCGCCAGTCCATTTCTGTGAGCTCCTTATGAGGGCGCGGTGCTCCGCGCCGCAGTCGTCAATGGCGGTCGTTTTTGGGTGCTTGTGAATGCTTTCACGAAGCACCGGCTTCGACAAGTGTTTTCTGGAGATCGGTGAGTCAGCTCACCCGGCCGGGCGACTGCCTGACCTGCGGTTTCTGCCCGAATCGACGCTCAAAGCCGGAAGTGCGATGCGGTGAGCGGAGCGTCTCCGTCGATGAGCGGCTGATCAAGTTTGTTGCAGGTGATCGGCAGTGGTCTCGCCAACCCTCAGCACACGACGGTCAGCGCGTTCGGCACGCTGATGAACTCCACCGTGGTTCGCTGGCCGACCAGGTCACCGTCCACCTGGAAGTTTACCGGCTCCGCCGCGTCGATCCGGACCATCGGCAGGTCGTCCCGGCGTAGCAGTTGCTTACCGCGGTGCTTGCTCTTGCTGCGCAGCGCCTGCCGCAGGTGCCGCAGCACGGTGAACGGCCGGAGGCTGCGCAGCGCGAACAGGCCGAGGCCGGTGTCGAAGGAGCAGCCGGTGTTGAGATGGACCGGCCGGGCGCCGAGGTAGCTCCACGGGTCGGTGTTGGAGACGAAGGCCGTGACCACCCCGACGGCTTCCTCGCCGGGCAGGCGCACGGTCAGCGGCGGCCTGCCCCGCGGCGGGCGCAGGTAACAGGCGACCGCGGCGCGCAGGTACAGCCCGGGGCTGGTGCGCTTGCCCCGCCTGCGGTCCACCCCGGCGACCACGTCTGCGTCCCAGCCGAGGCCGGCGTTGAAGGTGAACCAGCGGTCGTCGGCCACGCCCAGCCCCACCCGGGTGGTGCGCCGCTCCTCGATGGCATGCAGCAGCTGGTGGGTGGCCTCGAGCGGATCACGCGGATGGCCGAGGGCGCGGGCGAAGACGTTCGCCGAACCGCCGGGCACCACGCCGAGCATGGGTACCGATTCGTATACCCCCGGTCGGGGCGGAGTGTCCGCGAGCAGTCCGTTCACGACCTCGTTGACCGTGCCGTCACCGCCATGCGCGACCACGAGGTCGATTCCGTCCCTGGCGGCCGATCGGGCGACATCCCGCGCGTGCCCGCGATGATCCGTCTCGACGACGTCGAGCTTCACCTCGCTCGCGAGCGCGTGTGCCAGGACATCGCGGCCACCTGGGGTGGTCGCGGTCGCCTGCGGATTCACGACGAGGACGGCACGCATTACTGCAGAGTAAGTGACCGCGCCACCTGAACGGAGTACACGCGGGCCTCACTTCCTGCGAGTCTCGTCACGTCCTCGGCCTGACGTCTGGTCCCTGTGCCTGGTCCCTGCCGGTGGTCCTCCTTCGCCCAGAGCGATGGCGCCTGCGTCGTGACAAGTGCACCCGGGCCGACCGCCCGCTCGCCGACGACACCCCAAGTCTTGCCCCTCGGCGGCCGGGCGAAAACGGCCGACCGGGTGGCATACCATCGAATGTGTTCACCCTCGGTCATCCACCGCCTGGATGGCCGGACCCGATCGGCCGTCCGGAAGGCCAGAGTCCGTGCCCTTCACCGACAAGATCTCTCCGGCGCCCGGCGAGGTCCGCCTCGCCGGTGTGCTCACCGCACTGCCCGGGCTGGCCATGCTCGCCCTCGCCGTCCTGCTGCTGGTCAGCTCCTTCACCGGCAGCAGCGAGGTGGGCGGCAACAACGTCTACGCCGAGGCCGGGTACTACTTCGTGCTCGCGGCGGGCACCCTCGCCTGCGCGGCTGGCCTGCTGCTCGGCAAGACCTGGGCCCGCTCCCCAGGGGTGGTGGTGGCCCTGATCATGGCCGGCGTCGGCTGGTACGCCACCGGGCCCTCGCACCAGCCCGGGTACGGGATCCCGCTGCTCGCGGCGGGGGTACTGACGGTGGTGCTGCTGTTTCGCAGGCGGTCCCGTGCCTGGGTGCTCGGCCAGGAGGTGGGGGAGACCGAGGAGGAGGCGGCCCGCAGGGATGGTGCCGCTGGCCGGGCCGCCCGCCGGGAGCGCGAGGACGACTGAACCCACCGGTCGCCTACTGGGCGCCGAGCTCGCGCAGCGGCCCCTCGGTGAGCCGGTAGACGGTCCACTCGTCCATCGGCACCGCGCCGAGGGACTTGTAGAACTCGGTGGCCGGGTTCCAGTTCAGCACCCACCACTCCAGCCGGGCATAGCCACGGCGCACGCACTCCCCGGCCAGGGCGGCCAGCAGTGCCTTGCCCAGCCCGGTGCCGCGCCGGGACGGGCGCACGTACAGGTCCTCGAGGTAGATCCCGTGCACCCCGCGCCAGGTGGAGAAGTTCAGGAACCACAGGGCGAACCCCACGACCTCGCCGTCCACCTCGGCCACGTGCCCGAACAGCGCGGGGGACTCGGCGAACAGCGCGGCGCGCAGCTGCCCGGCCTCCAGGTGGCACTCGTGCGGGGCCTTCTCGTACTCGGCCAGCTCATGGACCAGCTCCACCACGGTGTCCACATCGGACTCGCGGACCCGTCGAATCTGCTGCACGTCAACCCCTCTGGCAAGCCGGAACGTTCAGGTGCCGGATCTGTGGCGTACCCCGCTCGGCACCGAGCACGCTGATACCTGCGGGCCCCAGCGCGAAGCGCACCCCGTCACTCGCGGACATCCCGAGCCAGCAGGCGACCAGCACCCGGCTGAAGTGGCCGTGGCCGACCAGGATCACCTCGGTGTCCTCCAGCAGGTCGCCGATCCGGGTGATCAGCGTACGCGCGCGCTGGGTGACCTGGGCGGAGGTCTCGCCTCCCCGGCTGGGATGCGACCACACCGTCCACCCAGGCACGGTCCGGCGGATCTCCGCGGTGGTGCGGCCCTCGTACTCGCCGTAGTCCCACTCCGCCAGCTCCTCGGTGACCTCGCCGGGGTGCAGCCCGGCCAGCTCGGCCGTGCGCATCGCCCGGCTGCGCGGGCTGGCCAGCACCACCGGTTCCGGCGCATCGGGGTCGCGCAGCCTGCCGAGCGTCTCGCCCGCCCCGCGCGCCTGCCGTTCGCCGGCCGCGGTCAGCGGGATGTCGGTGCGTCCGGTGTGCCGCCCGGTGGCTGACCACTCCGTCTCGCCGTGTCGCAGGAGGTAGAGCGCGTTTCGCATGTTGCGAATATAGCTACCGACATGCTTTGCTACTGACGAGTAACCTTCGAGGGAGTGAGTATGGCGCGGAATCCGACCTTTGCGATGTGGACCAGGCTGGCGGCCAAACCGGGCGGGCGGCAGCTGTTCTCCGCGGCGATGTGCCTGCGGGTGCCGTACTTCCGCACCGTGCTGCCCTCGGTGCGCGAGCTGCGGCCCGGCTACTGCGCGGTGAGTGCCCCCAAATGGTGGGGTGTGTACAACCACATCGGCACCTTCCACGCGATCGCGGCCTGCAACCTCGCCGAGATCGCCATGGGCATGCTGGCCGAGGCCACGGTGCCGGACACGCACCGGTGGCTGCCCAAAGGAATGACGGTGAACTACGTCGCCAAGGCCGAGACCGGGCTCACCGCGGTGGCCGAGCTGTCCGCGATCCCCGAGTTCGGCGCGGAGGGCGCCGACCTCGAGGTTCCGGTCACCATCTCGGACAAGGCGGGCAAGCCGGTGGTGACCGGCACCATCACCATCTGGGTTACCCGGAAGAAGTAGCGGCAGCAAAATGTGAGGTAAACGGCGTTTACTGAACTATTGCGGATGCCCTCAGCAGCGGTGATGCTGGGGAGGTGAGGTGTTCCCCGAGATCCTGGCCCGCCGTCGTGATCGGCTCCGGTTACGGGGCCGCGGTGGCCGCGCTGCGGCTCACCGAGGCCGGTGTGCCCACTCTGATGCTGGAGATGGGGCAGTCCTGGTCCGGTGGGCAGGGCGCGTCCTTCTGCGGGATGCGGTCCCCGGACGAGCGCTCGACCTGGTTCGCCGAGCGCACCAGGGCCCCGCTGGCCAGCTTCCTGTGGATGGACCTTGCCAACCGGGACATCCGCAGGCACGCCGGCGTGCTGGACCGGGTGGACTTCGCAGGGATGTCGGTCTACGTCGGGCGCGGAGTGGGCGGCGGGTCGCTGGTCAACGGGGCGATGGCGGTCACCCCGCGGCGGGACTACCTTGCCGAGCTGCTGCCCTGCCTCGACCTGCCGGAGATGTACCGCACCTACTTCCCGCGGGCGCAGGCCGAACTCGGCGTGAACGAGATCGACCCGGACTGGTTCGAGACCTGCCGCTCGTACGCCTACGCCCGGCTCTCCCGCAGGCAGGCGCACCGGGCCGGGCTGACCACCACCTTCGTGCCCAGCGTGTACGACTTCGACTACCTGCGCCAGGAGGAGGAAGGCGCGGTCCCGCGCTCGGCGCTGGCCGCCGAGGTGATCTACGGCAACAACCACGGCAAGCGCTCGCTGGACAAGACCTACCTCGCCGCCGCGCTGCGCACCGGCAACCTGACCATCCGCCCGCTGCACGAGGTCAGGGAGATCGGGCTGGAGCCGGACGGCAGGTACACGCTGACCGCGCGGGAGATCGACGCGGAGGGCACCCTGCTCGGCATCCGGCGGTTCGGCGCCGACCGCCTCTTCCTGGGGGCCGGCAGCCTCGGCTCCACCGAACTGCTGCTGCGGGCGCGGGAGACCGGAAGGCTGCCGGGGCTGAGCGCGGAGATCGGCCAGGGCTGGGGCGGCAACGGCAACGTCATGCTGGGCCGGGCCAACCACATGTGGAACACCACCGGCAGGCTGCAGTCCGCCATGCCCGCGCTGGGCATCGACAACTGGGACGACCCCGAGCACCCGGTCTTCGCCGAGGTGGCGCCGGTGCCGGTCGGGGTGGAGACCTGGCTGAGCCTCTACCTCGCGATCACCAGGAACCCCGAGCGCGGGTGGTTCGGCTACGACCCGGCCACCGACTCCGCACGACTGCACTGGTCAGCAACGCAGGGGCAGCCGTCCATCGAGGCGGTCAAGGCCACCTTCGGCCGGATCAACCGGGCCAACCGCACGATCTACCGCTACGACCTGTTCGGCGGCACCCGCCCGTTCGAGGACCGGTTCACCTACCACCCGCTCGGCGGGGCCGTGCTCGGCAGGGCGACGGATGCCTACGGCCGGGTGCGCGGCCACCGCAACCTCTACGTCACCGACGGCGCGCTCATCCCCGGCAGCACCGGGGTGAACCCGTTCGTCACCATCACCGCGCTGGCCGAGCGCAACCTCGAGCGGGTGCTGGCCGAGGATCTTCACCCCGCGCGCAGCTTCTCGTAGTGCGCAACGCAGTCGGCGTACCAGGGCAGCAGGCCGCTCGCCTCGGCCTCGGCCAGGGTGGGCGCCGCGGCGTCCTTCTCCGACAGCACCGGGGTGAGCTCGGCGGGCCATGGCAGGTTCAGCGCCGGGTCCAGGGGGTTGATGCCGTGCTCGGCCCGCGGGTTGTAGCCCACCGAGCACAGGTAGCACATCGCCGTGTTGTCCTCCAGCGCGATGAACGCGTGGCCCAGCCCTTCCGCCAGGTACATGGCGCGGAACTCGGTGTCGTCCAGCCGGACGGCGTCCCAGCGGCCGAAGGTCGGCGAGCCCACCCGCACGTCCACCACCACGTCCAGCAGGCTCCCCCTGGCGCAGTAGATGTACTTGGCCTGGCCGGGCGGGGTGTCGGCGAAATGCACACCACGGATGGCGCCGCGGACCGAGATGCTGTGGTTGGTCTGCGCGACATGCAGTGGGTGGCCGATCGCCTCCTGTAGGGCGGGTTCCTGCAGCGGGGCCACGAACAGCCCGCGGTCGTCGGAAAACCTCGGCGGGATGAACTCGTAGGCGTCCCGCACGTCCAGCTCACGCACCTGCATGGTCCCACCTTAGCCAGCGCCCCGCGGCCAGCCCGCGCCCCGATGGGTGCCTGTCGCAAGCCGGACGGACGTCTTCCATTCCGCTCGTTGACCTGCGGAAAGGGCGGAAAAGATGTGACATCCCCCGCACCACCGGGCCACAAGCCGCACGCGTACTGTCACACTGAACCAACCGCCGCGTTGCGGTCACGCCTCACCATGGGCCGAGTCGACGCCAACGCCTCGCCGGCAGCCCGCGCTACCGCGCCGGGCAGCTGCGCTGGAGGGAAACCCGATTCCACCGGGGATACATGTATCCGTGAGCCAGGTAGGCCGCGACCCGAACCGACGACAGGAACAATGATGAACGACCAGGTCAGCATGGACACCGCCGACGAGACCTCGCCGCGGGTGGCCGGCGAGGCCGCGCCGGTGACCGACGCCGAGGTGTTCCGGGGGCATGAGGGCGGCAAACTCTCGGTGGCCGCTGAGCGTCCGATCGCGCAGCCGCGTGACCTGTCCATCGCGTACACGCCAGGGGTGGCCAAGGTGAGCAGGGCGATCGCCGAGGACGCCGCGCTGGCCCAGCGCTACACCTGGGCCGACCGCCTGGTGGCCGTGGTGAGCGACGGCACCGCCGTGCTCGGGCTCGGCGATATCGGCGCCAGCGCCTCGCTGCCGGTGATGGAGGGCAAGTCGGTGCTGTTCAAGAGCTTCGCCGGGCTGAACTCCATCCCGCTGGTGCTGGACACCACCGATGTGGACGAGATCGTCGAGACCCTGGTGCGGCTGCGCCCCTCCTTCGGCGCGGTGAACCTGGAGGACATCTCCGCCCCCCGCTGCTTCGAGCTGGAGGAGAAGGTCAAGGAGGCGCTGGACTGCCCGGTCATGCACGACGACCAGCACGGCACCGCGATCGTGGTGCTGGCCGCGCTGCGCGGGGCGAACCTGGTGCTGGACCGGGCCGTTGCCGACCAGCGGGTGGTGATCTCCGGCGCCGGTGCGGCGGGCGTGGCCTGCGCACGCATCCTGCAGGCCGCAGGGGTCGGCGATGTCACCGTGCTGGACTCGCGGGGCATCATCCACCCCGGCCGGGACAACCTGAACCCGGTGAAGGAGGAGCTGGCGACCACCACCAACCGCACCGGCCTGCGCGGCGGGCTCGCCGATGCGCTGTGTGGCGCGGACGTGTTCATCGGCCTTTCCGGGTCGACCATCGAGGAGTCCCTGCTGGCGACCATGGCCGAGGACGCGATCGTGTTCGCGCTGTCCAATCCGGACCCCGAGGTGCATCCCGACGTCGCCGCCCGGCACGCCGCCGTGGTGGCCACCGGGCGCAGCGACTTCCCGAACCAGATCAACAATGTGCTGGCCTTCCCCGGGGTCTTCCGCGGGGCGCTGGACGCCGGTGCGCGGGCGATCACCGAGAACATGAAGCTGGCCGCGGCCGACGCGATCGCCGGGGTCGCCGCCGACCGGCTCTCCGCCAAGCACATCGTGCCCAGCCCGCTGGACCCGCGGGTGGCCCCCGAGGTGGCCGCCGCCGTGGCCAAGGCCGCGGAGAGCGACGGCGTGGTCCCCACCACCTCCTGACCCGCCCCGGTGGTGGGAAAGGCTGCGCTGGGTTGGCGATCTGGGCTAGGGTGCTTCGACCCGTGCGTGCCGACCGAGGGGAGTGACGCGTGGGCATCGAGTACCGGGGCGTGAGCAAGCGGTATCCGGGCGGTGTCACGGCCGTGGACGAGCTCAGCCTGACCGTCGAGGACGGCACGGTCACCGTGCTGGTGGGCCCCTCCGGTTGCGGCAAGACCACCTCGTTGCGCATGATCAACCGAATGGTCGAGCCCACCGAGGGCACCATCCTGTTGGACGGCAAGGACATCCGCGACTCCGAACCGGCGCTGCTGCGCAGGGGCATCGGCTACGTGATCCAGCATGCCGGCCTGTTTCCACATCGGACCGTGCTGCACAACGTCGCCACCGTGCCACTGCTCGCTGGCTGGGACCGGGGCAGGGCCCGCAAACGGGCGGCGGAGCTGCTGGAGACGGTCGGCCTGCCGGCGGAACTGGCCAAGCGCTATCCCGCGCAGCTGTCCGGCGGGCAGCAGCAACGGGTCGGCGTCGCCCGCGCGCTCGCGGCCGACGCACCGGTGCTGCTGATGGACGAGCCGTTCTCCGCGGTCGACCCGGTGGTGCGCGAGGGGCTACAGGACGAACTGCTGCGGCTGCAGTCCCAGCTGGGCAAGACCATCGTGTTCGTCACGCACGACATCGACGAGGCGATCCGGCTCGGCGACAAGGTCGCGATCCTGCGCGAGGGCGGAAAGCTCGCGCAGTACGGGACGCCCGCGCAGCTGCTGCGGCACCCGGTGGACGACTTCGTCGCCTCCTTCGTCGGCAAGGACCGCGGCTATCGCGGCCTTTCCTTCCTGCCTGGCAGCGCGGTACCGGTGGCGGAGGTGGCCACGGCCACGCTCGGCGGCACCCCGCCCGCCACGCGTTCGCAGTGGCTGCTCGCGGTGAACGACGCGGGCGAACCGCGCGGCTGGCTGCCGCCGGATTCCACTGTGGATGGTCTGCTGGCCGAGCGGGACCTGGTTGCGGGTGGCTCGCTGTACCAGCGGGGTGCGCCGCTGCGCGGTGCCATGGACGCCGCGCTGTCCTCCCCGGCCGGCCTCGGGGTGGTGGTGGACGAGCGGGGCCGCGCGATCGGCACGGTGACCGCGCGGCAGGTGCTCGACGTGATCGAGAACCAGCCCGAGGGCGTCGGCTCCGATGGGTAGCTTCCTCGACGAGCTCGGCCGCTACCTGGCCAACGCCAACAACCAGGCGCGGCTGCTGGACATGCTGCTGGAGCACATGTACCTCGCGCTGGTGCCGCTGGCCTGCGGCGTGCTGCTGGCGATCGGCGCGGGCTGGCTCGGTACCCGGCTGCCTGCCGCGCGCGGGGTGCTGCTCGTACTGGGGAACGTGCTCTACACCGTGCCCTCGCTTGCCCTGTTCGTGGTGATCCCCGGGCTGATCGGTACCCAGATGCTGGACAGCGCGAACGTGGTCATCGCGCTCACCATCTACACCGCGGCGCTGCTGGTGCGGCCGGTGCTGGACGCACTGGACGCCGTGCCGCAGCATGTGATCGCCGCGGCGACCGCGATGGGCTATCCCCGGGCCCGGCGGTTCCTCGGGGTGGAGCTGCCACTGGCCGTGCCGGTGCTCGCGGCGGGCGTCCGGGTGGCATCGGTGAGCAACATCAGCCTGGTCAGCGTGGGCGCGCTGATCGGAACCGGCGGCCTCGGCGTGCTGTTCACCGACGGGTTCCCGCGGATGTACTTCGCACCGGTCGTGGTGGGCATCGTGCTGACCCTGTTGCTGGCGCTGGTGGTCGACTTCCTGCTGGTGCTGGTACGGCGCTGGCTGACGCCGTGGCTGCGTGCGCAACCTGGTGGTGAGGAAGCATGATCGCGGAAATGTTCGGCTTCCTCGGTGATCCGGCGAACTGGGTCGACCATCTGTTCGAGCACCTGGAGCTCACCTTCGTCTCGCTCGGGCTGGCTCTGCTCATCGCCTTTCCCATCGGCCTGTTCGTCGGCGAAACAGGCCGGGGAGGCACCGTACTGGTCGGATTCAGCAACGCCATGCGCGCCTTGCCGACCCTGGGGCTGGTCACGTTCATGTTCATGATCTTCTACGTGACCTTCCCCGGCGAGACCATCACCTACCCTGCCGCTGTCATCGGGTTGGTGGTGCTGGCGATACCGGCGGTCCTGGCGGGCACCTACGCCGGGGTGCAGGCGTGCGACCCTGCGGTGGCCGACGCCTCCCTTGGGGTCGGAATGACCCGCTGGCAGCGACTGTGGCAGGTCAAGGTGCCGATCGCGTTGCCGGTCATGCTCGGCGGGGTCCGGAACGCGGTCCTGCAACTGGTGTCCACCGTGACGGTCGCGGCCTATATCAGTGCGGGCGGACTCGGCCGCATATTGCTCGATGGTCTGGCCAACCGCGATTACGATCAGGTTGTCGCGGGAGCTGTCCTGACCGCGCTGCTGGCCATTGCGCTCGACCTTGTTCTTGCCGGACTGCAACGATTGATCGTGTCACCCGGGGTGGCGCTGGCGACCACGAGTCGGATCGAAGGAGACAGGTAATGAGAAGGTCAGTTGTCGTAGCTATCGCCTCCCTCGCGTTGCTTGCCACCGGCTGTGGCGGGGATCCGATGAAGTCCGAAGGGCAGGACGGGGCGGGCGAGGGTGCCAGCGGGGAAATCATCATCGGCTCGTTCAATTTCGGCGAGAGCCGGGTGCTGGCGCATGTCTACGCGGAGATGCTGCGCGGCGCCGGTGCGGAGAATGTCACCGTTCCATCGTCCCTCGGTAGCCGCGAGGTCGTGGTCAAGGCATTGCAGGACGGTTCGATCAACCTGATTCCGGAATACAGCGGAAACCTGCTGCGTCACTTCGACAAGGAGACCGAGGCTTCCACCTCGGAAGAGGTCTACACGCAGCTGGGAGACAAGCTGCCGGAGCCCTTCCAGGTGCTCGAGCAGGCGGCCGCGGAGAACAAGGACAAACTGGTGATCAGCCAGGAACTGGCTGGCACCGGGATCAACACGATCTCCGACCTGGCCCCGCGCTGCGGCGAACTGGTCTTCGGTGGGCCCGGCGAATGGGCGAAGCGCTGGGAGGAGACAATCAAGCAGCTCTACGGCTGCGAGTTCGCCGAGATCACTGTTACCGATACCGGTGGCCCGGTTACCGTCTCCGCGTTGAAGTCCGGCCAGATCGATGTGGGCGCGCTGTTCTCCACCGACCCGGCTGTTCAGCAGAACGGTTTTGTGGCCCTCGATGACGACAAGAACATGTTCCCGGCGCAGAATGTGCTGCCGCTTACCAAGCAGAATGTGTTGAGCGAAGAGCAGAAGCAGGCGCTCAACTCGGTGTCCGCGGTGCTGACGACGGAGAAACTGACCCAGATCAATGTCGAGCTGGACGTGAACAAGCGCAACCCGGTGGACATCGCGCAGGAGTTCCTCAAGTCCAACGACCTGCTGTAGATCAGGCTCCTGACGCTCACCCCGCGGCGCCGGACGGCGGGCCCGTCATCCACTCCAGGCCGGGCCCGGTGCGCGCCGCGCCGGGGCCCGGCCTCGCCCGCGACCCGGTGGTGACCGAGATCAACGCGGAAAAACCTACTTTCGGACGGGTCCGTTGGGGTGCAGGCATATTACCGGCATGGCCGATAATCGCTCGTTAACAGAAGAGTTAATGTCACGATGTGTTTTGAACGCCGCGCGCCGATCCGCTGTTTTCCCTTGGTACGCCGCTTGTATTCCGGCGCGTAGGCAGGCTAGGTAACTGTGTGTTGCCCTACCTCCCAGCGCGGGTAATATCAAGATCTTCCTTCGGGTAAGAGGTGGACTTACGCTGTGCTGACACGTTCAGGTTGAACGTGTTCTACCCCTAGAGACGGGCGGTTCGTCACCCGGACCGTCCAGTCGACCCTGCCTAGGAGGAATGATTCCGTGCGGGAAATCAGAAGGAACACAAGAAGAGGCTTGGCGGGCCTCGGTATCACCGCTGCCGCGGCTGTGGTCACGGCGCTGACCGCGAACGCCCCGGCGGCGGCCGCGGAGGGCACGATTCTCGGCGTGGGCGGCGCCGACGCAATCGAGGGCAGCTACATCGTCGTGCTCGCGGACGGTGTTTCCACCCAGTCGGTGCACTCTCTTGCCAACGAGTACGGCGGCACCGTGCAGCGGACCTACACCAGCGCACTGCGCGGGTTCGCCGCGACGATGAGCGAGACGCAGGCCAAGCGGACGGCGGCGGATCCCGCGGTGGCTTACGTGGAGCAGGACCGGGTCGTCACGCTGTCCGCGGACCAGCAGAACCCGCCGTCCTGGGGCCTGGACCGGGTCGACCAGCGGGATCTACCGCTGGATGACGTCTACAGCTACAGCACCGAGGCCAGCAACGTCAGTGCCTACATCATCGACACCGGGATCCAGATCTCGCACAACGACTTCGGCGGCCGCGCCCAGCACGGCTACGACTTCGTGGACAACGACGCCAACGCCAGCGACTGCAACGGGCACGGCACCCACGTCGCGGGCACCGTCGGCGGTGCCGCGCACGGTGTCGCCAAGGGTGTCTCGCTGTACGGCGTGCGGGTGCTGAACTGCCAGGGTTCCGGCAGCTACTCCGGCGTGATCGACGGCATCGACTGGGTCACCGACAACGCCGCGAAACCCGCCGTGGCCAACATGAGCCTCGGCGGCGGCGCCTCGACCGCGGTGGACGACGCCGTGCGCCGTTCGATCTCCTCCGGTGTGACCTACGCGCTGGCGGCAGGCAACGACTACGGCGCCAACGCCTGCAACACCTCGCCTGCCCGTACCCGGGAGGCGATCACCGTCGGCTCCACCACGAGTAGCGACTCCCGGTCCGGGTTCTCCAACATCGGTAGCTGCCTGGACATCTTCGCTCCCGGGTCGAGCATTACCTCCACCTGGATCGGCGGGAACAACGCCACCAACACCATCAGCGGTACCTCCATGGCCACCCCGCATGTGGCAGGCGGTGCCGCGCTGTACCTCGCGGACAACCCCTCGGCGAGCCCGCAGCAGGTGCGCGACGCGCTGGTGCAGAACGGTACCCAGGGCAAGGTGGGCAACCCGGGCTCCGGCTCGCCCAACGTGCTGCTCTACACCGGCAGCGGGAGCAACCCGCCCGACCCGGAGCCGACCGACTGCGACCCGGTCAGCAACGGCAGCCAGGTGAACATCCCGGACGCCGGTGCCGCGGTGACCAGTTCGGTGACCGTCTCCGGCTGTGACCGCGCCGGCTCCACCGACGCGAAGGTGGAGGTGCACATCCAGCACACCTACCGTGGTGACCTGGTGATCGACCTGGTGGCCCCGGACGGGAGCAGCTACCGGCTGAAGGGCAGTGGCTTCGACTCCGCCGACGACGTGCACGAGACCTACCCGGTCAACCTGAGCAGCGAGGATGCCAACGGCACCTGGAAGCTCCGGGTGCAGGACGTGTACTCGCGGGACATCGGCCACATCGAGTCCTGGACCTTCACCCCGTGATGTGATCGCCAGACCTGAGCGGCCCGCGCACGACGGCACGTACCGGCGTCCCACCAGGGGCGCCGGTACGTGCCTGCTGTACTGGCTCGCCTACGGCTTGCGGCCGACGATCGCGCCGACCACCTGCTGGCACTGGTTCAGCGGCCGCACCTTGGGGCCGTCCGGCCACCACTGGGCGCACGGCACGACGTCCGCCGCCATACCCGGCTGCGGTTCGATGATCTCCAGGCCGGGCATCATCGAGCGGATCTGCGCGCGGGTGCGGAAGTACCCCGAGCCCATCGGGCTGTTGGTGAAGATCTCTTCCATGCGCCGGGCCAGCGCGGTCAGCTCCGGGGTCTCGGGGTCGAGGAAGTGGCTCAGCGCCACCCAGGACCCGGAGGGCAGCGGGTCGATCCAGGCGGCCATGAGCTCGGCGTAGTCCTCGCCGGGGTAGTGGTGCATGGTCGAGGAGTGGATCAGCCCGACCGGCTCGCCGAGGTCGATGTGGTGCTGGATCGTGTCGTGCGCGTACACCTCGTCCGGCTTGTAGATGTCGGCCTGGGCGAAGTAGGTGTCGACGCTACCGCTTTCGTCGAGCAGCGCTTGTGCGTGCGCGAACACCACGGGGTCGTTGTCGATGTAGACCACCTTGGCATCCCGGTTGGTGCGGGCGACCACCTGGTGCACGTTCTCCGAGGTCGGCAGGCCGGATCCGCAGTCGATGAGCTGCGGCACCCTGGCTTCCTGGACGAGGAACCGCACGGCGCGGATGAGCCAGTTGCGGTTGTCCTGGGCCGTGTCCTGGACCTCGGGGGCGTGCTGGCGCACCTGACCGATGATCTCGCGGTCGATCTGGTAGTTGTCCTTACCGCCGAGCGCGGCGTCGTAGACGCGGGCGATGCTCGCGCGGTTGGGGTCGACACCGACCGGCACGGAGCTGGGTGCTGGGGTATCGGTGCTGGTCATGGCGAGTCAAGCTCCTTCGGGCTGACAGCGACGCGCGGGATGGGGACCACTGTAGCGGTCCGGGCGCGCTGCGTGCACATGCGCCGGACGGGGTGCCCACCCCGTCCGGCGCACCCACGATCAGCTGAAGGCCTTGTCGATGAGCGCCTTCTGCTCCACGTCGTGCACCTTGGAGGAGCCCGCCGAGGGGGCCGCCATCGGGCGGCGGGCGGCCACCTGGAGCCCACCGAACAGTTCGGGCAGCTTGCGGGGCAGGTTCAGCCCGAAGAAGGGCCATGCGCCCTGGTTCTCCGGCTCCTCCTGGGCCCACATGATCTCCCTGGCGTTCGCGTACCGCTCGACCGCGGCCTGCAGCTTCTTCTTCGGCAGCGGGTAGTACTGCTCGACCCGCACCAGCGCCACGTCGTCGATCTCCCGCTTGCCGCGCTCGGTCAGCAGCTCCCAGTACAGCTTGCCGGAGGTCAGCAGCACCTTGCGGACCTTGGCCGGGTCCACCCCGTCGTCGTCGATGACGGAGAGGAACTTCGACTGGTCGGTGAAGTCGGCGACCTCGGACTTCACCAGCTTGTCGCGCAGCAGCCGCTTCGGGGTGAACACCACCAGCGGCCGGTTCACCCCGTCCAGGGCGTGCCTGCGCAGCAGGTGGAAGTAGTTCGCCGGGGTGGAGGGGACCGACACCGTCATCGAGCCCTCGGCGCACAGCTGCAGGAACCGCTCGATCCGGCCCGAGGTGTGGTCCGGACCCTGGCCCTCGTGCCCGTGCGGCAGCAGCAGCACCACATCGGACAGCTGCCCCCACTTCGCCTCACCGGAGGAGATGTACTCGTCGATCACGGTCTGCGCGCCGTTGACGAAGTCGCCGAACTGCGCCTCCCACATCACCAGCGCCTCCGCGTTGGCGACCGAGTAGCCGTACTCGAAGCCGACGGCCGCGTACTCCGAAAGCGCCGAGTCGTAGATCATCACCCGGCCCTGGTTCTCCGCAAGGTGCTGTAGCGGCGCGTACTCCTGGCCGGTCTTGCGGTCGATCAGCACCGAGTGCCGCTGGGTGAAGGTGCCGCGCCGGGAGTCCTGCCCGGACAGCCGCACCAGCCTGCCCTCGATCGCCAGCGAGCCGAAGGCGAGCAGCTCGCCGAAGGCCCAGTCGATGCCGCCCTCGCGGGTCATCTTGTACCGCCGCTCCAGCACCGGCTTGACCCGCGGGTGCGGGGTGAAGCCCTCCGGCAGGTTGACGAACGCGTCGCCGATCCGCTCCACCACCTCCCTGGTGACCGCGGTCGGCACCTTGGCCGGCACCTGCTGCTCCTCCTCCACCGAGGGGCTGGGCGTGATCGGGTGCTTCTCCAGCTCCCGCACCTCGTTGAAGACGTGCTCGAGCTGGCTGGAGAAGTCCCGCAGCGCGGCCTCGGCCTCGTCGACGGAGATGTCCCCGCGACCGATCAGCGACTCGGTGTAGGTCTTACGCACGCTGCGCTTGGTGTCGATGATGTCGTACATCCCCGGCTGGGTCATCGAGGGATCGTCGCCCTCGTTGTGCCCGCGCCGCCGGTAGCAGATCATGTCGATCACGACGTCCTTGTTGAACGCCTGGCGGTAGTCCACCGCGAGCTGGGCCACCCAGTACGCCGCCTCGGGGTCGTCCCCGTTCACGTGGAAGACCGGTGCCCCGATCATCTTCGCCACATCGGTTGCGTACTGCGTGGACCGGGCGTTCTCCGGCGCCGTGGTGTAGCCGACCTGGTTGTTGATAATGATGTGCACGGTGCCGCCGGTGCGGTAGCCGCGCAGCAGCGCCAGGTTCAGCGTCTCGGCGACCACGCCCTGCCCGGCGAAGGCCGCGTCCCCGTGCAGCAGCACCGGCAGCACGGTGAAGCCCTCGCCGCCCTTGTCCAGGATGTCCTGCTTGGCCCTGGCGATGCCCTCCAGCACCGGGTCCACGGTCTCCAGGTGCGAGGGGTTGGAGGCCAGCGACACCTTGGTCTCGCCGTCACCGAACATCCGGAAGTACTTGCCCTCGGCGCCGAGGTGGTACTTGACGTCCCCGGAGCCGTGCGCCTGCCCCGGGTCCAGGTTGCCCTCGAACTCCTGGAAGATCTGCGCGATCGGCTTGCCGACGATGTTGGCGAGCACGTTCAGCCTGCCGCGGTGCGGCATGCCGATCACGACCTCGTCCAGCTCGTGCTCGGCCGCCTTGTCCAGCACGGTGTCCAGCAGCGGGATCACCGTTTCGCCACCTTCGAGGGAGAACCGCTTCTGCCCGACGTACTTGGTCTGCAGGAAGGTCTCGAAGGCCTCGGCCGCGTTCAGCTTGGACAGCACGTACTTCTGCACCGCGGGGTCGGGCTTGTCGTGCGGGATCTCCACCCGGTCCTGGATCCAGCGCCGCTCGTCCGGATCGAGGATGTGCGTGTACTCGATACCCACCGTGCGGCAGTAGGAGTTGCGCAGCACGCCGAGCACGTCGCGCAGCTTCATCCGTTCCTGGCTGGCGAACCCGCCGACCGCGAACTCCCGGTCCAGGTCCCACAGGGTGAGCCCGTGCGAGAGCACGTCCAGGTCCTCGTGCCTGCGCTGCCGGTAGTTCAGCGGGTCGGTGTCGGCCATCAGGTGGCCGCGCATCCGGTAGGCCTCGATCAGCTCGATCACCCTGGCCGTCTTGTCGACGGCGCCCTCCGGGATGTCCTCGACCCAGCGCACCGGCTCGTAGGGCAGCCGCAGCGAGGTGAAGATGTCGTCGTAGAAGCGGTCCTCGCCGAGCAGCAGCTGGTGGATCCGCTTCAGGAACTCACCGGACTCGGCACCCTGGATGATCCGGTGGTCGTAGGTCGAGGTGAGCGTCATGATCTTGCTCACGCCGAGGTCGATCAGGGTCTTCTCGCTGGTGCCCTCGAACGCGGCCGGGTACTGCATGGCGCCGACGCCGATGATCGCGCCCTGGCCGGACTGCAACCGCGGCACCGAGTGGTTGGTGCCGATGCCGCCGGGGTTGGTCAGCGAGATGGTGGTGCCCGCGAAGTCGTCCGCGGTGAGCTTGTTGTTGCGCGCCTTGCGGACGATGTCCTCGTACGCCTGCCAGAACTGCAGGAACGTCATGTTCTCGGTGTTCTTGATGGACGCCACGACCAGGGTGCGAGACCCGTCCTTGCCCTTCATGTCGATGGCGAGGCCGAGGTTGATGTGCTCCGGGCTGACCGCGTGCGGCTTGCCGTCGACCAGTTCGTAGTGCCGGTTCATGTTCGGGAACTGGTGCAGCGCGCGGACCATCGCGTAGCCGATCAGGTGGGTGAAGGAGATCTTGCCACCCCGGGTCCGCTTGAGGTGGTTGTTGATCACGATCCGGTTGTCGGCCATCAGCTTGGCAGGGACCGCCCGCACGCTGGTCGCGGTGGGGACGCTCAGCGAGGCGTCCATGTTCTTCGCGATCGCCGCCGCAGCACCGCGCAGGGCCTTGCGCTCGGTCTCGTCCGAAGCCGCGGAGCTTCCCGAACTCCCCGAACCCGGGGCCTGCTTGGCCGGCGTCGCTTTGGGCTGTGCGGGCTGCGCCTTGGGCTGCTCCTTCGCCGGCGCCTGCTGGGCGGGCCGGGCCTGTTCGGCTGGCGCCTGCTGCTGCGGCTCGGGTCGTGCCGGCGCGGCCGGGCCCTGACCGTTGTACGAAGCGGTGCTCGTCTCACCCGACGGGGTCGATGTCGACTGCCCGGCCTGCGTCGGGGTGAAGTCGGCGAAGAAGTCGTGCCAGGCGGCATCTACTGAGGAGGGGTCGGCGAGGAACTGGTCGTACATTTCCTCGACGAGCCATTCGTTGGGGCCGAACTGTGACGCAGGGCTGCTGCTGGACACGGCAGAGACTCGCCTCTATCCATACTCGATCTGGTGTCTGTGGATGTTGCCTGCGCGTGGGAGGACACGGGTGGTCAGGCCGTGACACCCGTGTCCAACTGCGCGCTTACCAGGCTAACCCCCTCGCGTGGCTCAGTGTCAGCGAACTCGGTCAACCCCACACCGGGGAACCGGGCACGGGGGACTGAATCGATTAGGTGACCCTTCCGGGAACCGGTACTCTCGGTAGACCGTCTTTGCGGTGAGAGTCCGCTGGGGTCGCTGACTGGAGGGGTGTGACGTGGCCGATCTTTCGGATATCGAACGAATGGTCGACGACTGGGAGCGCAACGCCGCCGACAAGGCGCAGCGCTACGAGCGGATGCAGCAGCAGGTCGAGCAGATCTCGATCACCGAGTCGGTCGCTTCCGGTGCGGTCAGTGTGACGGTCGGTCACAACGGCTTGCCAACGGATGTCCGGATGACCGAGGCCGTGCGGAACATGAGCCCGGACGAGATCGCCGCGAACGTGTTGCGGGCCATGCAGAAGGCGCAGTCGAAGTACCCGGAACGGCTGCGCGAGATCACCGCGGAGACGGTCGGTGCGGACAGCACCACCCAGCACATCCTGGCCACCGCGCGGGAGCAGTTCCCTGCCGAGCCGGAGGAGGACGAGCCGTCGGGGCCGGAGGCGCCCGGCAGGCAGCTGCGGGTGGAGAACGAGGAGACCGAGGAGGCCGCGCAACAGCCGCCGGGCAGGCCCGCGCCGCCGCCCGGTCGCGGCAGCCGCGGGTCCGGCAGCGGCCCCGCCGATGACGACGAGGACTTCGGCGACCAGACGTTCCTGCGCCGCGACTGACCGCGACGCCGGCATTCACTGGGGTTACGCACTGGAGGGGTTGACGAATGGGCAAGGGCTACGAGGTCCTGAGCGATGAGCTGGACACGCATGCGGGCAAGGTGGACGGCTTCGCCGAGCGGATGGACACGGCGGTGTCGGCAGCCCAGCAGGTGACCATGGACAACAGCGCCTACGGCGTGATCTGCCAGCCGTTCGCCCTGCTGCTCGACCCGTTCGAGCAGATGGGGGTGCAGGCGCTGCGCAAGGCTGCCGAGTCGATCAGCGAGATGGCGGGCAAGGTGCGGGACGCCTCGGCGACCTACACCGCGCATGAGGAGGAGACCGCCGCGGTGATCGGCAAGACCGGGGGTGCGGGATAATGCCCGAGGGGAACCCGCTGGTCGCCGAGGCCCAGTCGCAGACGACCGCGGTGACCGGGATCGGCATCGCCGAATCGGCCACGGACCTCGCCAACGGGGTCTCGGACGGTTCCTGGGTGGAGGCCGGGCTCGGCGCGGTCGGCACCGGTCTCGAGGTGCTGTCACTGGTCGTCGACCCGGTCGGCACCCTGCTGCAGTACGGGGTTTCCTGGCTGATCGAGCACGTCGAGCCGTTGAAGGAAGCGCTGGACTGGCTGGCTGGCGACCCGCCGGTGATCCAGTCCTTCAGCGACACCTGGGCCAATGTGGCCGCCGAGGTGAAGGCCATCGCCGGGGACCTCGGCAACGAGGCGAATAACGGCACCGCGGGCTGGACGGGCGACGGGGCCGATGCCTATCGGGGCGCCGCGGCCGAGCAGGCCGACGCGATCGCCGGGGCCGCCACCCTCGCCGACGGCATCTCGGCCGGCGTGATGATCATGGGCACCGTGGTCGCCGCGGTCCGCGAGATCGTCCGCGACCTGGTGGCCGAGCTGGTCGGCAAGCTGATCACCTGGGCGCTGGAGGCCGCGGGCACCCTCGGCTTCGCCACCCCGCTGATCGCGGTGCAGGCGACCACGGCGATCACCAAGGCGATCAACCGGATCTCCGAGCTGATCCGCAAGCTGGTCAAGACCATCGGCAATGTGACCCCGCGGATCCGCAAGATAGTGGACAAGCTCGGTGAAATCATCGAGAAGCTGGCCAAGCTGGGCCGCAAGATCGGTGGCGGCGGCTCCACCACCCCGTCCGGGGTGGACGCACCCAAGGTGGACACCCCGACGGTGAAGTCCCCGGACGGCGGTACCACCCCTTCCAGCGCGACCTCGCCGAGCGGTACGACGGTGGCG
The DNA here is from genome assembly GCF_018885265.1 of Amycolatopsis aidingensis. Lineage (GTDB taxonomy): Bacteria > Actinomycetota > Actinomycetes > Mycobacteriales > Pseudonocardiaceae > Amycolatopsis > Amycolatopsis aidingensis. The sequence continues at coordinate 6,059,697 of NZ_CP076538.1, read as the reverse complement.
GACCCGCCCTCGGCCGGCTCGAAACCGGACGGCACCGCACCGTCCTCGTCCTCGCCGGACGGGACGGGGACGACCGGCCCGTCCGGCAGGAGCCCGGACGGGCGTCCCCGGCAGGACGGCGACTCGGTCCGGACCGAGGTCGACAAGGACCCGAAGGGCAAGTCCGCGCAGGAGGACAAGCGCGTCTGTAAGGACGACCCGATCGATGTCGTCTCCGGCGAGATGGTCATGGCCCAGACCGACGTCGCGCTCACCGGCGTGTTGCCGCTTCTGGTGAACCGCACCCATGTGTCCTCCTACCGCGTGGGTCGCCGGTTCGGCCGGTCCTGGGCTTCGACGCTGGACCAGCGCCTGGAGATCGAAGGGGACGGGCTGTATTTCGCGGCCGAGGACGGCGCGCTGCTGGCCTATCCCACCCCGCCGGACACCGCGGAACCGGTCTACCCGCGCGAGGGTGCCCGCTGGCCGCTTTCCCGCGCCGAGGGAGGCGGATACCGGATCCTCGATCCCGAGGACGGCCGGATCCTCCGGTTCGGGGCTCCGCGGGACGAGGGCAACGGGGTGACCGTCGCGCCACTCGTCGCCGTCGCCAACCGCGCCGGGGACGAGGTCGAGTTCCGGTACGACGGCGCGGGGACGCCGACCGAGCTGCGGCACACTGGCGGTTACCGGGTCCTTGTCGACACCGATGCCGGGCTCGTCACCGGGCTCCGGCTGCATGACGGGCACGGGCAGGACATCGTGCTGGCGCGCTACCGCTACGACGACGCCCGGCGGCTGGTGGAGGTGCTGAACTCCTCGGAGCAGGCGATGCGGTTCAGCTACGACCCGGCAGGGCGGATCACCCGGTGGGAGGACCGTAACGGCCACTGGTACTCCTACACCTACGACGGCGAGGGCCGGTGCGTGCGTACCGAGGGCTCCGGCGGCTACCTCGCGGGGACCTTCGAGTACGACCGGGCGCAGCGGATCACCACCCACACCGACTCGCTCGGCGCGGTCACCACGTACCACATGAACGAACGCAACCAGATCGTCCGCGAGGTCGATCCGCTCGGCGGGGTCATCCGGCGCGAGTGGGCACACCACGACCAGTTGCTGAGCTACGTCGACCAGCTGGGAAACACCACTCGCTTCGAGTACGACGAGGCCGGCAACGTCACCGCGATCACCTATCCGGACGGGGCGCGGGCACTGGCGGAGTACAACGAGCTGAACCTGCCGACCTCGGTGACCGAGCCGGACGGGGCGTGCTGGCGGCACGAGTACGACGAGCGCGGGCGGCGGACGGCGACGATCGACCCGCTCGGCGGTGTCAGCCGCTTCGAGTACGACGAGCGCGGGCACCTCGCCGCGGTCACCGACGAACTGGGCAGCACCCGCAGGATCGACAACGACCCCGCGGGCCTGCCGGTCAGGGTCACCGACCCGTTCGGCGCGGTGACCTCGTTCACGAGGGACGCCTTCGGCAGGCCCGCCATGGTGACCGACCCGCTCGGCTGCGTGACCCGCCTCGGCTGGACCGTCGAGGGCAGACCGGCGTGGCGCGTCACCCCGGACGGTGCCACCGAGCGGTGGTCGCACGACGCGGAGGGCAACCAGGTCACGTTCACCGATGCGATGGGTCAGACCACCCGCACCGTCTTCACCCATCTCGACCTGCCCGTGACGCAGATCGGTCCCGACGGTTCGCGTACCGAGTTCGGTTACGACACCGAGATGCGGCTGACCAGCGTGACGGATCCACGGGGACACACCTGGCACTACGGTTACGACGCGGCCGGGCGCCTGGTGCGTGAGGTGGACTTCAACGGCCGGAACCTCAGCTACGCCTACGATCCGGCCGGTGCGCTGACCGCGCGGACCAACGGTGCGGGGCAGACCGTGCGGCTGGTGCGGGACGCGAGGGGAAACATCGTCCGCAGGGAGAACGACAGCGGCTCCGCCACGACGTTCGAGTACGACCCGGCCGGCCGGATGCGCCGGGCAGCCAACGCCGATGCCGAGGTCGTCATGGAGTACGACGCGCTGGGCAGGGTCACCAGCGAGTCGGTCAACGGGCGCGTGGTGGCCTCCGGCTACGACGCGGTCGGCCGCAAGGTGAGCAGGCGGACCCCGGCAGGGGCGCACAGCAGGTGGGACTACGACGCCGGTTCCCGTCCGGTGGCGCTGCATTCAGCCGGGCGCGTGCTGACCTTCGGATACGACCCGGCGGGGCGGGAGATCGAGCGGCTGCTGGACACCGGCACGGTGCTCGCGCAGACCTGGGACCGCGGTGGTCGCCTGCAGGCGCAGACGGTGTCCACGGTGGCGACGGCCATGACGGGTCCCGCCCGGCAGCCCCGGCTGATCGAGCGGCGCAGTTACGGCTACCGGGCCGACGGGATGCTGGCCACGATCGAGGACCGCCTCGCCGGAGCGCGGACGTTCGACCTGGACAGCGCGGGCAGGGTCACCGCCGTGCGCGGTCCGCGGTGGGCCGAGCAGTATGCCTATGACGCGGCGGGGCAGCTGACCAGCGGATCCTGGCCCGGCGGCGGCGACACCCAGGGCATGCGGGAGTACGAGGGCACGTTGCTGCGACAGGCGGGCAACGTCCGCTACAGCTACGACGCGCAGGGCAGGGTGGTGCTGCGGCAACGCAAGCGGCTCTCCGCGAAGCCGGACACCTGGCGTTACGAGTGGGATGCCGAGGACCGGTTGACCTCGGTGACGACGCCGGAAGGGACCCGGTGGCGGTACCGCTACGATCCCCTCGGCCGCCGGATCGCGAAGCAACGGCTGGCGGCCGACGGCACGGTGGCGGAACAGGTCGACTTCACCTGGGACGGCACCACATTGGTCGAGCAGGCCGACAGCACGGGCAGCACCATCACCTGGGACTGGCATCCGGACGGCACCGAGGTCGTCGCGCAGGTGGAACGCCGGTCGGCACGGAACGCGCCGCAGGAGTGGATCGACGAGCGGTTCTACTCGATCATCTCCGATCATCTCGGGGCACCGGCGGAAATGCTCGACACCGGGGGCAATCCGGTCTGGCGGTCGCAGGCCAGCCTGTGGGGCGAGCACGTCGGCTCCGGGCAGGCAGCGGGTCCGATGCCGTTACGGTTCCCCGGCCAGTACTTCGACAGCGAGTCCGGGCTCAGCTACAACTACTTCCGGTACTACGACGCCTCGACCGGCCGGTACCAGAGCAACGACCCGCTGGGGCTGCTCGGTGGACCCAACCCGCACGGTTATGTCGGCAACCCGCTCGAGCTTGTCGACCCGCTCGGGTTGATGGGCAAGAAGAAAAAGGGGAAGTGCACACACGAGATCTTCGAGCGTTACGGCAGCCAGGCGGAGGCCGATTCCGCGCGGGAAGCGGGGAACAAGCTCACTCCCAAGCCGGAGCCGCACCACCGGAACCCGAAGTGGATCGGGGATCAGGGTACGGTCGATCCACGTACCCTCGGGCAGGCCAAGAACTACACCCACAAGCTGGAGATCCATGCGGAGCAGGGAACGCGCGCCTGGCTGAAGGAGCAAGGTTTCGAGCTCAAGCCGACGAATGAGCCGGGGCGCTACGCGGTCAGTGCCGAAAAGCTCGAGGAGTTCAACAGCAAGGTGAAGGACATCGTCATCACGAGGATCAGGAAATGACCGAACCGAATCCGGCGAAGGACCGGTTTCTCGCCGCCCTGCACGCGATTCGCGCGAACGGCGACACTCCCACGTCCTCGTTGACCGGCGAGCTGACCGATGCCCTGCTGGCCTATGGCTCGGAAACCGAGGACAACGTGGCCGCGGTCGGCCGGATCGGCGTGCGAGATGTGCCGCTGTTCGGGGACCGGCGCGCGGTGGGACCGGCGATCAAGGACCACGGCATTCTGGTTTCCGACATCCTGAACCGGGCCGAGGAGTCGGAGATCCCGGACCCGGTACGGGAAAGCTATCCGGAACTCGATCGGTCCGACTGGCAGGCAGCGCTGCGGCTCGCAACGCTCGTCATGACGGCCATCGAGCGAGGCTACCTGCACGAGGAAGAAGCGGACGAGGACGACTGAACCCGCCCCGAGCCGCTATTCCATACCACCGTCGCCGAGCCGCCACAGCCGGGCGTAGTGGCCGTCGGCGGCCAGCAGCTCGCGGTGGGTTCCCTGCTCGATGATCCGGCCGTGGTCGAGCACCACGATCCGGTCGGCACGGGCCGCGGTGGCGAGCCGGTGCGCGACCACGAAGGTGGTGCGCCGCGTGGTGAGCCGTTCGGTGGCCCGCAGCACCGCCGTCTCCGTCGCCGGGTCCAGTGCCGCGGTCGCCTCGTCCAGCAGCAGGATGTCCGGGTCCACCAGCTCGGCCCTTGCCAGCGCCACCAGCTGGCGCTGGCCAGTGGACAGCGACCGGCCCCGCTCGCCGACCTCCTGCCGGAAGCCGGCCGGCAGGGCCGCGATGCCGTCCACCGCGCCCACCGCACGTGCCGCAGCCTCCACCTCGGCGTCGGTGGCCGATGGGCGCCCGTACCGGATGTTCTCGGCCACCGTGCCGGAGAACAGGTGCGGTTCCTGCCCGACCACGCCCAGCCTGCCGCGCAGCCCGGCCAGGTCGTAGTCCCGCACGTCCACCCCGTCCACCCGGACCGCGCCGCCGGTCACGTCGTAGAACCTGGCGACCAGCTTGACCACGGTGGACTTGCCAGCGCCGGTGGCGCCGACCAGCGCCACGGTCGAGCCCGCCGGCACGTCCATCGACACCTCCGCCAGCGCGGGTGTCTCGGTCCCCGGGTAGTGGAAGTCCACCCGGTCCAGGGCCACCTCGCCGCGCAGCCGGGCAGGCACGCCGACCGGGTCGGCCGCCTGCGGTACCGAGGTCGGGGTGCGCAGCAGGTCCCCGATCCGGCGCAGCCCGACCTTCGCCTGCTGGTAGCCGTCGAACACCGAGGACAGCTGCTGGATGGGGGAGAAGAACATGCCGAGGTACAGCAGGAAGGCCAGCAGCACACCCGGGGTCAGCGTGCCGGCGGCCACCCGGTGCGCGCCCGCGACCAGCACCACCGCCTCGGCCACCCCGGACAGCATCGCCACGAACGGAAAATAGGTCGCGACATAGCGCTGTGCCCGCAACCGGGAGCGCCGGTAGGCATCGCTGCGCGAGGCGAAGGCCTGCGCCGAACGCTCCTCCCTGCGGTAGGCCTGCGCCACCCGCAGCCCGGTGACGTTCTCCTGCATGTCCGCGTTCACCAGGCTGACCCGCTCCCGCGCCTCGGTATAGGCCGCCGAGGCCAGCCTGCGGAAGATCACCGTCGCCACCACCAGCACCGGCAGCACCGCCAGCGCGTACAGCGCCAGGGTCGCGTCGGTGATCAGCAGGGCGGCCGCGATCCCGGTCAGGGTCAGCACGCTGACCACCGCGTCGGCCAGCCCGGTCTGCAGGAAGGTGGACAACGCATCCACATCGGTGGTCATCCGGGTCATGATCTTGCCGGACAGCTCGCGCTCGTAGTAGTCCAGCCCGAGCCGTTGCAGGTGGGCATAGCTGCGCACGCGCAGCAGATACAGCACGGACTCCCCGGCCCTGGCGGTGGACCGGGTGCGGGCGGCGATGACCACCCAGTCGATCGCGATCACCAGCGCGCCGAGCCCGGCCAGCAGCAGCACCACCGAGGCCGCGCCGGTGCTCACCCCGTCGTCGACCCCGCGCTGGTACAGGGCGGGCAGCGCGATAGTGGCCAGCGCGTCCAGCCCGACCAGCAGCACCACCAGCGCGAGCAGACCGCGCACCGGCCGCAGCAGCCTGCCAAGCCGGAACCCCGGATCGGGGGCGGCCGGGTCGACCGGCCCCAGCTCCGGGGCGTCCCGCGCCGGGGGCAGCTTGCGCACCCCCTCGATCAGCTCAGGGGTCGGCGGGACCTCCCCGGAGGCACGCGGCCCGCCCCGACCAGGGAGGCCGGTGGCCAGGGGTTGCCGGTTCCCCGCGATCCCGGCCGGCTCCCCGCCCTCGTCGGCCTCCTCGGCACCGTCGCCGGTGCCCGGCCACAGCGCGGGGGTGATGCCGGATTCGTCCGGCGCTTCCGGCGCCCTTCGCCGCACCTCGTCCAGGCTGTCCCCCGGCCCGGAGACCAGATCCCGGAACAGCGGGCAGCGGGCTTCCAGCTCGGCGGCCGTGCCGACGTCCACCACCCGGCCCGCGTCCAGCACCGCGACCCGGTCCGCCAGCGCCAGGGTGGAACGGCGATGCGCGATCAGCACGGTCGTCCTGGTCCGGGTCACCGCGCGCAGGGTGTCGTGGATGGCGGCCTCGGTCACCGTGTCCACGGCCGAGGTCGCGTCGTCGAGGATGAGCACCCTCGGGTCGGTGATCAGCGCCCTGGCCAGCCCGAGCCGTTGCCGCTGCCCGCCGGACAGGGTCAGCCCGCGCTCGCCGACCAGGGTGTCGTAACCGTCAGGGAGCTCGGTGATGAACTCGTGTGCCTCCGCGGCCCGCGCCGCGGCGATGATCTCCTCCTCGCTCGCGTCCGGCCTGCCGTAGGCGATGTTGTCCCGCACCGAGGAGGAGAACAGGAACGCCTCCTCGAACACCACCCCGATGGCGGCGCGCAGCTCGGCCAGCCGCAGCTCGCGCAGGTCCGTGCCGGCGCCGGGCCGGCCGAGCCGGACCGAACCGGAGTGCGGGTCGTAGAACCGGGGTAGCAGCAGGGACACCGTGGACTTGCCGGAACCCGCGGTGCCGACCAGCGCCAGCGTCTCGCCGGGGCGGGCATGCAGGGACAGCCCGTCCAGCACCGGGTCGGAGCGGGTGTAGCCGAACCGGACGTCGGCGAACTCGATCTCCAGCGGCCCGTCCGGCAACGGCAGCGCGCCCGGCCGGTCCCTGACCTCCGGCTGCGCGTCGATCAGCTCGTACACCCGCTCCGCGCCGGCCCTGGTGAGCTGGGCCTGCACGATCAGGCTGGACAGCATCCGCGCCGGGCCGATCAGCGCGGTGATGTAGGTCGCGAACGCCAGGAAGGTGCCGAGGCTGATCTGCCCCTGCATCACCAGCAGCCCGCCGAAGCCCAGCACGGCGACCTGGCCTGCGCCCGGCAGCGCGGAGGTGGTCGCCGTGGGCACCGCGGACAGCCGCGCGGAGCGCATCCGCTCGCCGAACAGCAGGCGCGCCGCCCTGGCGAGGTGACCGACCTCACGCCGTTCCTGGCCGAAGCCCTTGACCACCCGGACCCCGGTGACCGTCTCCTCGACGTGCTGCGCCAGGTCCGCGGCACGTTGCTGCGCCGACCAGGTGGCCGGGAACAGCCTGCGCCTGCTCACCGCCACCACGATGGCCACCGCGGGCGCGACGACCAGCGCGATCAGGGTGAGCGCCGGGGACAGCGCCAGCATCGCCACCAGCGCGACCAGCACGAAGACCACCGAGCCCGCGGAGAGCGGCACCTGCATGAGGATGCCGGTCACCAGTTGCAGGTCGGTGATCGCCCGGGAGGCGACCTGCCCGGTACGCAGCGAGTCCTGCTTCCCGCCGTCCAGCCGGGACACCGCGCCGAACACCGCGCGGCGCAGGTCGTGCTGCACGTCAAGGGCCAGCCTGCCGCCGAGGTAGCGCCGGGCGAAGGCGCCGCCGAAGGTCACCAGCTGCAGCCCGACCAGCGCGAGCGCCAACCAGCCGAGGTTCGCCGTCCGCCCGGCGACGGCGTCGTCCACCGCCGTCTTGACCAGCAGCGGGGCCCCCGCCTGCAGGCCGGTGCCCAGGATGGCGGCACCCAGCGCCAGCACGACCAGCACCGGATGCCGCCAGCAGGCCGCGGCCAGCCGCCGGATCCACCCCGGCTGCCGGGTTTCCGCCGCCGGTGGCCGCGACCGGGATGGCGGCTGCTCGCGGGTGCGGGGTGGGACGGTACTGGCCTCGGTCACCCCGCCAGGCTATGCGCGATCAGCCTGCGCACGTCGGCTCAGGTGATGTCCTTGCGCTGGTTGGCGGCCCAGGCTCCGGCGAAGAAGAGCATCGTCCAGGCGAAGAAGATCAGCGCCGAGGCCCACCAGGAGAACACGCCCGGAGCACCGGCCGCGAGCTGCAATCCCAGCTTGTCCACGTTGTCGACGTTGTCCGGCAGGTTCAGCGAGTCCAGCTTGAAGGCGTCCGCCGCGATCCCGCCGACGATGCCGTTCGCCGTGCCGTTCGGCAGGATCCCGCCGAGCACGTCGGTGGTGGTCCACAGCATCAGCACCAGCACGTTCTCCAGCACCAGCATGTAGCCGAGCAGCAGGATCACCGCCAGGGTGACCTTGTTCAGCACCGCGCCGACCCCGATCCCGAACAGGGTCACCAGGATGTAGGCGAGGATCGTGCCGCCGAGCGCGGCCAGCCACTGCCCGCCGCTTGGCATCCGGTCCCCGTCCACCGTCACCAGGGTGGCCAGCGCGGCGACCCCGAAGCTGAGCACGCCGTACATCGCGCCCCAGACGATGTAGGTGATCATCTTCGCGCTGAGCGCTGACACCCGGTTCGGCGCGGTCAGGAACGTGGTGGTGATGGTCTTGTTCCGGTACTCGCCGGCCAGCGCGAACACCCCGAAGATGGCCGGGATCAGCTGGGCGATGTTCACCCCGTGCGCGATCGCCAGCAGCCCCACCGGGAACTCGCCGGGATCCAGTCCGATGGCCGCCGCGATCTCGGCCGCCGTGCCGCTGCCGATGTAGTCGACGAAGTCGTTGGTCGCCGAGCCCCAGCCATAGGACATCCAGAACGCCACGAGCACCAGCGGGATGATCAGCACCCACCAGGCGTTCAGCGTGAGCGTCTTGCGGAACTCGGCTTTGATCAACCGGCCCATCAGCGCGGACCTCCCCAACCTTGCTGGTAACCCTGTTGTTGCGGTGGCTGCCCGCCCGGCGGTGGGCCACCCCAGCCGCCCTGCTGCGGCGGTTGCTGCGGTGGCTGCTGGTACTGCTGCTGTTGTGGTGGCAGCTGCGCCCCGGCGTACTGGCCGCTGGTCAGCTGGAAGAACAGCCGCTCGAGGTCGGCCCGTTCCTCCTGCATCCCGTACACCGCGATCCCGGCCTTGGAGGCCAGATCGCCGATCTGCTGGGTGGTGGCCCCGGTGACCGCCACCCGGCCATCCTGGGTCGGCTCGACCTGGCTGAAGCCGTTCTCGCGCAGCGCCGTGACCAGTGCGTTCGCGTCGGCGGGTTGCACGAGCACCCGGGAGGCCTGGCTGCCGCGCAGTTGATCAAGCGAACCGTAGTACCTGGTCATCCCGTGGCTGATGATCACCACCTGGTCGATGGTCTGCTCGACCTCGGCCAGCAGGTGGCTGGAGACCAGCACCGTGCGGCCCTGCTGGGCGTAGGAGCGCAGGAAGGTCCGCAGCCAGGCGATGCCCTCCGGGTCGAGGCCGTTGGCCGGTTCGTCCAGCACGAGCACCTGGGGGTCGCCGAGCAGGGCCGTCGCCAGCGCCAGCCGCTGGCGCATACCCAGCGAGAACTCACCCGCCTTGCGGTTGGCGGCCGGGGTGAGCCCGACCAGCCCGAGGACCTGCTCGACCCGCTGGTCCGGGACCCCGATCGCGGCGGCGTAGACCAGCAGGTGGTTGCGCGCCGTGCGCTTGGGGTGGAAGCCCTCGTTCTCCAGCACCGAGCCGACCACCGTCGCCGGGTTACCCAGCTGGTCGTGCCGCCGCCCGTTCACCGTCGCGACGCCCGCGGTGGGGGTGACGAGGCCGAGCAGCATCCGCAGTGTCGTGGTCTTGCCTGCCCCATTGGGCCCAAGGAAGCCGGTCACCGAACCCGGCTCCACCGTGAAGCTGAGGTTCTGTACCGCCGTGACGGCCCCGAACTGCTTGGTGAGGTTCTGCACCACTATCCGGCCACTGCCGTCGTGCATACCGACCCCCTCGCTCTCCATCGCTGATCGAACGTGCGCCATCCTGCCGTACGGCACCCTCGGACGGACGAGGCCCGCCCGTGGTTCCCGGCGTGTCCCCCGCCCGCGACCTTCGCCACACCCCGATCTGAAGCTCATTCGGCAATGGTCGAGCTCGTCCGATGATTCTTCGGCATGTGGTGTGGCAGGCGGACGATTGCCCGAGGAGCCTCCCCCGGGACGCCTGAGTCCCGAAAAAATCTGCGCAACTTTGGGCCCCCAGCGAGCGAACTCCGCCCGTTACTGCTTAGAATGGAACTCGGCGGCCCGCTCCCAGTGACCCCCAGGCTGGTTGAGCGGGCCGCCCCTTTTGTGGTCGGTCCCCTTCGGCGGCGCTCCCACGGTCCCGTTATGCAGAAGGGCCGGTGAGCGAGTGCTCACCGGCCCGTTTCGGGGTGTGGGTGCTAGTTCACGGGCGTGTAGGTCAGGTTGTGCGCTTGGGCGACCGGCTCGTTGGCCAGTGCGCCCGCATGCGTGTTCAGGCCCTTGGCCAGGCTCGGGTTCGCATCCAGCGCGGCCTTCCAGCCGTGCTCGGCCAGCTGCACCGCGTACGGCAGGGTCACGTTGGTGAGGCCGTAGGTCGAGGTCCGCGGCACCGCCCCCGGCATGTTCGCCACGCAGTAGAACACCGAGTCGTGCACCCGGTAGGTCGGCTCGTCGTGGGTGGTCGGCCGGGAGTCGGCGAAGCAGCCGCCCTGGTCGATCGAGATGTCCACCAGCACGCTGCCCGGTTTCATCCGGGCAACCAGCTCGTTGGAGACCAGCTTCGGCGCCTTCGCGCCCGGCACCAGCACCGCGCCCACCACCAGATCGGCCTCGACCACGGCCTGCTCCAGCGACAGCGAGTTGGAGGTGACCGTCCGGATCCGGCCGCCGAAGTCGTTGTCCAGCTGGCGCAGCCGGTCCACGTTGGTGTCCAGCACCTCGACGTCCGCGCCGAGACCCAGCGCGATCCGGGCCGCGTTCAGGCCGGCGACCCCGCCGCCGATCACCACCACCCTGGCCGGGTGCACGCCGGGCACGCCCCCTGGCAGCACGCCGCGGCCACCGCTCGGCTTCAGCAGCGAGTGCGCGCCGACCTGCGCGGCGAGCCTGCCCGCGACCTCGGACATCGGCGCCAGCAGCGGCAGCGCGCCGTCGGCCGTCTGCACGGTCTCGTAGGCGATCGCGGTGGTGCCCGCGGACAGCAGCGCCTCGGTCAGCGCACGATCGGCGGCGAGATGCAGGTAGGTGAACAGCACCTGGTCGGCGCGCAACCGCGGGTACTCCTCCGCGATCGGCTCCTTGACCTTCAGCACCATCTCGCCCTCGGCCCAGGTGTCCTCGGCCGTGGCGAGCACCTTCGCGCCCGCGGAAAGGTACTCCTCGTCACTGATCGAGGAACCGACGCCCGCGCCGGTCTCGATGAACACGTCATGGCCACGGCGGGTCAGCTCGTGCACTCCGGCCGGCGTCAGCGCGACCCGGTACTCATGCTTCTTGATCTCCCGAGGGACGGCGATACGCACGGTTGTCTCCTGCTGAGCTACTGGGGGTGTCACTGGGGTGTTGCTGTGAGTGTTTTCGTGGTGTTACCGCCCACGGTGAACCACCCGGACGGCGGTGTCATCGTGCCGTCACAACAATCTTCCCCGTTCACCATGGTTCCCTCGGTCCAATCGCAGTCAGGACCAGCGGGTGGTGATGAGCTGGGTCAGCAGGGCGATGCGGACGTCCGGGTCCTCGAGGTCCAGCGGGACCAGCTCCAGCAGTTTGCGCATCCGGTACCGCAGGGTGTTCGGGTGGATCCGCAGGGCGCGTGCGGCGGCCCGCGGATCGCCGGGATGCCGCAGCCACTCGTACAGCGTCTCCACATAACCGGTGCCGCCGGACTCGTCCTGCGCCCGGATCGCGGCCAGCGGCCCCAGCTCGGTCACCCGCGCGGCTGCCGCCGCCGTGGCCGCGCGGTGCAGGGTGAGCGCCGTCCACACCTCGTCGAACCCGGCGACCCTGCCCGCCACGATCCCGGCCCGCTGCAACCCGAGGGTCTCCTCGGCCTGCACCCGTGAGGTGGCCAGCTCGCCGAGCTCGACCGCGCCGCCCGCGGCCACGCGTAACTCGTCCTCGCCCTCGGCCGGGGTGGCCGCCAGGGCCGCGCGTAGTTCTGGCCAGCCGCCGGGGCCGCCGTCCTCCGGCACCACCGCGTACAGCAGCCCGCCCAGATCGGCCGCGACCGGCCTGCGGCCGATGCCCTGGGAGATCCGCTCCAGCAACGCCAGCCGCAGCCCCTCGCCGCCGGGGGTGTCCCCGCCCGCGGTGTCGATGACCACCACCCGGTGCGGCCCTTCCTCGAGGCCCAGCTCGGCCATGGCGGTGCGCGGGCTCGCCTTGCCCTGCAGGACCGCGCGTAGCAGCTCCGCCGAGGCCCGGCGCTGCGCGTCCGCATGCGCCCTGCGGCGCAGCAGGTGCAGGGCGACCACCGGGGCGGCGTCGGCGAAGGCGGCGGAACGCTCTTCGGAGACCGGCCCGGACACCACCGCCCACATGGAGCCGAGCAGCTCACCGCCCATCCGGATCGGCACGATCAGCCGCGGCAGCGTGCCGTCCCGCTGCGCGGGCACGAAGATGGTCTGCCTGCCCCTGGACAGGTCCCGGAACACCCCGCGGGAGCGGAACTTCGCCAGCACGTCGTCCGGGATCCGCCTGCCCATGATGGTGGACACCCTGGCCGGATCGGTGAGGTCCTGCCGCGCCGAGTAGGCCAGCACCCTGGAGTTGGTGTCCTCGATGGTCACCGGCGCGTCCACCACCGACGCGACCGCGTCGGCCAGCCGGAACAGGTCTCCCGCACCCGGGCCCGCGCCCTCGTCCAGTGCCTCCGACTCGTCGGTGATCGCGTCCAGCACCGTGCGCAGCAACCACACCAGCTGCGCCCAGGACGTGGCCGCGCGGACACCGATCAACCCGATTCCCGCGGTTCGCGCCGCCCGGCGGATCGGCTGCGCCTCGGCCAGCGGCTGTTTGAGCAGCACCGCGGCCGCGCCTCGCTCGGCGCTGTGCCGCAGCAGGTCCACGGCCTCGGCCTGCTCGGTCACCGCGACCGCGAGCACCAGATCGCCCGCGGCGAGCTGCCCAGGCGAGCCCGGTTCGGCGATCACCACGTCGGCGACCGATGGACCCTGCTCCGGGAGGTACACCGCGTGCAGCAGGGTGGGGCCGACGCGATCGACCACGCTGCGCAGGGAGCCCATCGACCGGCAGCCTACCCGCCGGCAGCCACCACGGCCGGCTCGTGACGCCGCCGCCGGTCCGGATGCCAGCGGGACTTACCCCATGGGGTGAAGATGGACAGCAGGGTGGCGATCAGCAGCAGGGTCAGCCCCGCGCTCATCGCGGTCACCGCGATCACCTGGCCGGAACCGAGCTCGCCCCTGGCCGCGGCCCGCGCCCCCGCGACGAGTTCGGGCATCACCGCCAGGTTCCCGCCGAGGAACAGCGCCACCGTCAGCACCAGCTTGGCCAGCACCCAGTAGTGCCGCACCAGCCCCCACTTGGTGCCAAGGCCGAGCAGCACGCCGGTGACCAGCGCGAGCAGGCTAGCCGGGAGGTAGAAGGTGCCGCCGAGCAGGCCGATGGCGACCTGGCTGCTGCGGATCGTGGCCGGATCCGAACTGGTCAGCCCGACCACACCGAGCCCGAGGATGGAAACCTCGACTCCGATCCAGCCCACCGAGCTCACCACGTGCGCGAACAGCAGCCACCGCCGCCCGCGCCGTCGTAACCGCCATGCCATGCCGCCTCCCGAGATCCGCCGTGTTCTGACGGAACTCAGGATCGGGCCGGGTTCGGGGTCGCGTCGTCGTGCCGCAGGCGGCATCCGGGCCTACGCACACGACCGTACGACCCGGAGTCGCGCTGGCGGGCGGGCCCTCAGTCCGTGAGTGCCTCGGCGATCCAGTCGGTGATCGGCAGCTCGCGTTCCAGGCACTCGGTGGACAGCCGGATCGTCCAGCGCAGCGCCTGCAGCAGCAGGCTGTCCACCTCCTCCGGAGCGGCGTTGGCCAGTGCGATCTCGACCTGTTCCGCTGCGGCCTCGGTGTTGCCGTGCACCTCGGCCAGCAGCGTCCGCACCGCGGTGCGGACCGGCGGCTCGGCCTGGTCGATGGAGACCTCCGCGCCCTCGGAATCGAAGACCTGGACCTTGACCGGGGCGGTTCCGCCATCGCTGAGGGCTGCCACCATCGCGCTGCATTCGCCGAACAGCAACAGCATCAGGTCCTGCGTCTCGGTCGACCGGTGCGCAGGCTCGGTCGCCGAAGGGGCGACCTGCCGCAGCGCCTCGGCGTCCTGGCCGAGGCGCATGGCGAGCAGCGCGCGCTGCGCTTTCCGGACGAGTCGCGGTTCTTCCTCGCTGTGGTGGGGCTGCACGTGCCTATCAAACACCAGTGCCGACCTCAGTGATATGGCCGTAGGCCCGGCCGCATGCCGGGAGCGGGTCTGCTAGACGCTGGTTGAGAAGGTGGCTGCCTGAGGTGGTGCGGCGACCGCGCGCCTTCTTACCCACGAACTAGCGCGCGGCGTGCAGGGCACCCAGCGCCAGCCGCCCGAGCAGCCCGGCCAGCTCCTCGTCCGGCAGGTGCCTGCTGTGCGGGGTGGAGTTGATCAGCCCGAACACGGCGTGCGCGGCGGAGCGGGCACGTGCCTCGTCCAGGTCACGCACCGCCGACTGGATGGCCTCCACCCACACCTCGACGTACCGCCGTTGCAGCGCGCGCACCTGCTTGCGGTCCGGATCGGTGAGGTTGGCGAGATTCCGCTCCTGCACGGTGATCAGTGCCGGATGCCGCAGGGCGAAGTCCACGTGGAACCGGACCAGCTCGGCCAGCGCGTTCTCCGCCTGGTCCGCCTGCTCGGCCCTGGCCTTGCCGCCCTCGAGCAGGAACCTGCTGATCGAGCTCAGCATCTCGCCGAGCATGGCGTCCTTGCTCCGGAAGTGCCGGTACAGCGCGGGCCCGGAGATGCCGACCGCCGCCCCGATGTCGTCGATGCCGACGCCGTGGAACCCGTGCCGGGCGAAGAGCTCGGCCGCGGCGGCCAGGATCTGCTCGCGGCGGTTCGCCTTCTCGCCGTTCACGAGCGGGTCGGGGTTCGGCGGCATCGCCTCATCGTAGAGGTTCTGGTTAGCGATCGCTAACTATAGGTGACCCCGGCTACGGCCATTGCGACGTAAGTTCTGCACCAACCGGGTTACGGGGACGGTTGATCCTTTCTTGTTGACAAATCAACTGGTATTTCTATCCAGGCTTCAACGCTTCATCGAAAGGGTCGTCATGAGGCCGCTCCCTGCACAGTCCCGACTGCCCAGAACACAACTGCCCGCAACCAGATCCCTCGTCCTGCTCTCGGTCGCCGTGCTGGCGTTGCTCGGCTTGTCCTCCGCGGCGGTGGCGCACGAAGCCGCAGCCGAGGACTACGTCGCACTCGGTGACTCCTACTCGTCCGGAACCGGCGCCGGGGACTACGGCGACTCCGGGTCCTGCATGCGCAGCGCCAACGCCTACCCGCGGCTGTGGGCCGATGCGCACGGCGCAGCTCTCACCTTCGCCGCCTGTAGTGGTGCGCGGACGCACGATGTGCTGAACAACCAGCTCGGCGGGCTGGATGCCGGCACGACACTGGTCACGATCTCGGTCGGCGGGAACGACGCCGGCTTCACCGACGTGATCACCACCTGCACCCTCGGCTCGGACCAGACCTGCCTTGACCGGATCGAGGAGGCCAAGGACTACGTCCACGGCACCCTGCCGGGCCTGCTGGACAACGTCTACGACACGATCGAGGACCGGGCGCCCAACGCGGAGATCATCGTGCTGGGCTACCCGCGGCTCTACCAGCTGGACGGCTCCTGCAGCGTCGGGCTGAGCGAGACCAAGCGGGCCGCGATCAACTCGGCCGCGGACACGCTGGCCGAGGTCACCCGGCAGCGGGTGGCCGCGGCCGGGCTCACCTTCGTGGACCTGCGCGGACCGTTCACCGGGCACGGCATCTGCTCTGACGACTGGTGGCTGAACAGCCTGACCTGGCCGATCGTCGAGTCCTATCACCCGAACCAGGAGGGGCAGGCGCTCGGTTACCTGCCCGCCCTGAACGGCGCCACGGGCTGATTCTCTGCCCGCGTCCTCCGGTGGACAGCCAGGTTAGCGGTCGCTAACATCCCTAGTGGAGTTAACGGCTGCTAACCTGGCTTTCCGTTTACCCTGCTTTGGAGGACGAGGGGAGGCTGTGCCTTGTCAGGAGGCGTAGCGGACCGGCCGGTGCTGGCCAGTTCCGCCGACCCCGGAACCGAGGCCTACGCCCGCAACGAGGCCGCCCATGCCGAGCTGGCCGCGGACCTGCGCGCCCGGCTTGCGCTGGCGCGCCAGGGCGGTTCGGAGAAGGCGCGCGCCCGGCACGTGGAACGCGGCAAGCTGCTGCCCCGCGACCGGGTGGACGCCCTGCTGGATCCCGGATCACCGTTCCTCGAGTTGTCCCCGCTCGCCGCGACCGGGATGTACTCCGATGAGGCGCCGTCGGCCGGCATCATCACCGGCATCGGCCGGGTGTCCGGGCGGGAATGCGTGATCGTGGCCAATGACGCCACGGTGAAGGGCGGCACCTACTACCCGATCACCGTGAAGAAACATCTGCGCGCCCAGGAGGTCGCGCTGCACAACAACCTGCCGTGCATCTACCTGGTGGACTCCGGCGGGGCCTTCCTGCCCCGGCAGGACGAGGTGTTCCCGGACCGCGAGCACTTCGGCCGCATCTTCTACAACCAGGCCACCATGTCCGCCCGTGGCATCCCGCAGATCGCCGCCGTGCTCGGCTCCTGCACCGCGGGCGGCGCCTACGTCCCCGCGATGAGCGACGAGGCGGTGATCGTGCGCGAGCAGGGCACGATCTTCCTCGGCGGCCCGCCACTGGTGAAGGCCGCGACCGGTGAGGTGGTCACCGCGGAGGAACTCGGCGGCGGGGACGTGCACGCCCGCTCCTCAGGGGTCACCGACCATCTCGCCACCGACGACGCGCACGCGCTGCGGATCGTGCGATCCATCGTCTCCACCCTCGGCCCCCGCCCGCCCCGGCCGTGGCAGGTGCTGCCTGTCGAGGAGCCCGCGGTGGACCCGGCGCAGCTCTACGGCATGGTGCCGACCGACTCGCGCACCCCCTACGACGTGCGCGAGGTGGTCGCCCGGATCGTGGACGGTAGCCGGTTCGCCGAGTTCAAGAAGGAGTACGGCGCCACCCTGGTCACCGGGTTCGCCCAGGTGCACGGCCACCCGGTCGGCATCGTGGCGAACAACGGCGTGCTGTTCGCCGAGTCCGCGATGAAGGGAGCGCACTTCATCGAGCTGTGCGACCAGCGCTCGATCCCGCTGCTGTTCCTGCAGAACATCACCGGATTCATGGTCGGAAAGGATTACGAGGCCGGCGGGATCGCCAAACACGGCGCGAAGATGGTCACCGCGGTGGCCTGCGCGCGGGTGCCGAAGCTGACCGTGATCATCGGCGGATCCTTCGGCGCCGGCAACTACTCGATGTGCGGGCGGGCCTACTCGCCCCGGTTCCTGTGGATGTGGCCGAATGCCCGGATCTCGGTGATGGGCGGTGAGCAGGCCGCCTCGGTGCTTTCCACCGTGCGCAGGGACGCCATCGAGGCACGCGGCGAGGAGTGGTCCAGCGCGGAGGAGGAGGCCTTCAAGGAGCCGATCCGCGCTCAGTACGAGGAGCAGGGCAGCCCGTACTACTCCACCGCGCGGCTGTGGGACGACGGGGTGATCGACCCGGCGGACACCCGCACGGTGGTGGGGCTCGCGCTCTCGGCGGCGGCGAACGCGCCGCTGGATCCGGTTTCCTACGGCGTTTTCCGGATGTGAGCGAGAATATGTTCGACACGGTTCTGGTGGCCAACCGCGGGGAGATCGCGGTACGGGTGATCGCCACCCTGCGGCGGATGGGCATCCGCTCGGTCGCGGTCTACAGCGACGCCGACTCCGACGCGCGGCATGTGCACGATGCCGATCTCGCGGTGCGGATCGGCCCGGCCGAGGCGGCCCGCAGTTACCTCGACAGCACGGCGATCGTCGCCGCGGCACGGGAGACCGGGGCGCAGGCCGTGCACCCCGGCTACGGCTTCCTCGCCGAGAACGCCGGGTTCGCCCGCGCCTGCGCGCAGGCGGGACTGGTGTTCATCGGCCCGCCAGCCGAGGCGATCGAGGCGATGGGCGACAAGATCAGGGCCAAGGCCACGGTGTCCGCGGCTGGAGTTCCCGTGGTGCCTGGAAAGTCCGATGTGGACATCCCGGCGGGCGCGATCGCCGAGGCCGCCGCCGAGGTCGGCTACCCGTTGCTGCTCAAGCCTTCCGCCGGTGGGGGCGGCAAGGGTATGCGGCTGGTGGAGTCCCCGGACGGCCTCGCCGCCGCGGTGGAGTCCGCGCGGCGGGAGGCCAAGGCATCCTTCGGGGACGACACCCTGCTGCTGGAACGGTTCGTCACCACCCCGAGGCATATCGAGATCCAGGTGCTCGCCGACGGCCACGGCGGGGTGATCCATCTCGGCGAGCGGGAGTGCAGCCTGCAACGGCGGCACCAGAAGATCATCGAGGAGGCACCTTCGGCCCTGCTGGACGCCGGAACCAGGGCCAGGATGGGCGCCGCCGCGGTGGAGGCCGCGCGTGCGGTCGGCTACCGCGGCGCCGGGACGGTCGAGTTCATCGTCTCCGCCACCGACGCGAGCGAGTTCTTCTTCATGGAGATGAACACTCGCCTGCAGGTGGAGCACCCGGTGACCGAAATGGTGACCGGGCTGGACCTGGTGGAGTGGCAGGTCCGGGTGGCGGCGGGGGAACCGCTGGCGCTGGCGCAGGAGGACGTACAGCTGGACGGGCACGCGGTGGAGGCCAGGGTCTACGCCGAGGATCCCGCCAAGGGTTTCGTGCCCACCGGAGGCACGGTGCTCGCGCTGGCCGAGCCGGCAGGCGACGGCGTGCGGGTGGACTCCTGGATGCGGCCGGGCACCGTGGTCGGCTCGTCCTACGACCCGATGCTGGCCAAGGTGATCGCCTGGGGGCCGGACCGGGCCGCCGCGCTGCACCGGCTGGACCGCGCGCTGGCCGGGACCGCCGTGCTCGGGGTGCCGACGAACGTCACCTTCCTGCGCGCACTGCTCGCCGACGAGCGGGTACGGGCTGGGGAGCTGGACACCGGCCTGGTCGAGCGCCGGATCGGCACGCTGGCGGATGCGGCGGTGCCCGCGGAGTTCTTCGTCGCGGCCGCGCTGGACCAGTTGCTGGCGCTCCAGCCCGCGGGGCCGGTCGTGGACCCCTGGGAGAACCCGACCGGCTGGCGGCTCGGCGCACCCGGCGGGGTCGTGTTCCGGCTGCGCTGCGGGGAGACCGAGGCCGTGCTGCGGCTGGATGGTCAGCCGGAGCAGGCCATGGTGACCATGGACGAGGGCGAACCCGCGCCGGTTTCCGCCCGCTGGAGCGAGGCTGGCGACTCCCTCGACCTGCACTACGCGGGCGCGTTCCGCCGCTACCGGCGGGTGCGGGGCCCGCAGGGCCTGTGGCTGGCCAGGGAGGGGCGGTGCTTCCTGATCGGGGAGTGGCCGCGACTGCTCGCCACCCAGGGCGAGGTCGCCGGGACCGGGCGGCTCACCAGCCCCATGCCCGGAACCGTGCTGGTGGTCAAGGTCGCCGAGGGCGAGCAGGTCAGCGCGGGGGCGCCGCTGCTCGTGGTGGAGGCGATGAAGATGGAGCACACCATCACCGCGCCGGTGGACGGCGTGGTCAGTGCCCTGCACGTCCAGGCCGGCCAACAGGTCGCGCTGGAGGAACTGCTTGCCGTGGTAACCCCACCCGAGGAGAAGTGATGATCGATTTCCGGCTGGACGACGAGTACGAGGAGCTGCGCAAAACCGTCCGGGAGTTCGCGCAGTCCGAGGTGGCCCCGGTGATCGGCGGGTACTACGAGCGCGAGGAGTTCCCATACGACCTGGTGTCCACAATGGCCGGGATGGGCCTGTTCGGCCTACCGTTCCCCGAGGAGTACGGCGGCATGGGCGGGGACTACTTCGCGCTGTGCCTCGCGCTGGAGGAACTCGGCAGGGTGGACTCCTCGGTGGCGATCACCCTGGAGGCCGGGGTGTCGCTGGGCGCGATGCCGATCTACCGGTTCGGCACCGAGGAGCAGCGGCGGGAGTGGCTGCCCGCACTGTGCTCCGGCGAGGCGCTCGGCGCCTTCGGGCTCACCGAACCCGGTGGCGGATCGGACGCCGGTGCCACCCGCACGACGGCGAAGCTGGTGGACGGCGAGTGGGTGCTCAACGGCAGCAAGTCGTTCATCACCAACTCCGGCACCGACATCACCCGGCTGGTCACCGTCACCGCGGTGACCGGGCAGCGTGCGGACGGTGGTAAGGACATCTCCACCATCATCGTGCCCTCCGGTACCCACGGCTTCACCGTGGCGCCGAAGTACTCCAAGGTCGGCTGGAACGCCTCGGACACCCACGAGCTTTCCTTCGACGACTGCCGGGTGCCGGAGGCGAACCTGCTCGGCGAGCGTGGCCGCGGCTACGCCCAGTTCCTTTCCATCCTGGACGAGGGCCGGATCGCGATCGCGGCGCTTGGCGTCGGTCTCGCCCAGGGCTGTGTTGACGAGTGCCTGCGCTACGTCGGCGAGCGGGAGGCCTTCGGCAGGCCGATCGGGGAGTACCAGGCGATCCAGTTCAAGATCGCCGATATGGAGCTGCGCGCGCACACCGCCCGGCTGGCCTACTACGACGCCGCGGCGCGGATGCTGCGCGGCGAGCGGTTCAAGAAGGAGGCCGCGATCGCCAAGCTGGCCGCATCGAACGCGGCGATGGACAACGCGCGCGAGGCGACCCAGATCTTCGGCGGCTACGGCTTCATGAACGAGTTCCCGGTCGGCCGCTTCTACCGGGACGCCAAGATCCTCGAGGTCGGCGAGGGCACCAGCGAGGTCCAGCGGATGCTCATCGCCCGCGAGCTCGGGCTACGTTAGGCCGGGGTGCACCCGCACACCTTCCTGTGATAGTTATACCGGTATAGGTATCACAGGAAGGTGTGTCATGCTGATCGAACTGAAGACCGAGAGCGAACTGGCGGCCATGCGAGTGGCTGGTGCGGTGGTCGGCGAGGCCCTGCGGGCCGTGCGGGCCGCGGCCGGGATCGGGGTGTCCCTGCGCGAGCTGGACGAGATCGCGGCGGAGGTACTGCGGGAGGCCGGGGCGAAGTCCTCCTTCCTGCACTACCACCCGCGGTCCGCCCCGGCGCCGTATCCCGCCGTGCTGTGCACCAGCGTGAACGACGCCGTGGTGCACGGCATCCCCACCGATTACCGGCTGCGCGATGGCGATCTGCTCAGCATCGACTTCGGCGCCGAGGTGGATGGCTGGAACGGGGACGCGGCGACCAGCTTCGTGGTGGGCACGCCGGACGAGCGGGACCTGGACCTGATCGCCGCCACCGAACGCGGGCTCGCCGCGGGAATCGCGGCCGCCGTGCCGGGGGCGCGGCTGGGCGATATCGGCCACGCGATCGGGCTGGTCGGGCGTGCGGCCGGGTACGGCCTGGTGGCCGATCACGGCGGGCACGGGATCGGCCGCGCGATGCACGAGGCCCCGCATGTGCCCAACGAGGGCAGGCCGGGGCGCGGGATGCGGCTGCGCGCGGGGATGGTGCTCGCGATCGAACCGATGTTCACCGCGAGCGGCCGGGACGACTACCGGACGGCCGCGGACGGCTGGACGCTGCACACCGCGGACGGCAGCAGGGCCGCGCACGCCGAGCACACCGTGGCGATCACCGCGGATGGTCCCCGTATTCTCACCGTTCCATGAACACTCCGGCCATCCGCGCGGGCTCGGCGGCGGACGCGGGCACACTGCTGCGGATGTTCGACGACGCGGTGGCCTGGCTGGTGCGCAGGGGCAGCGCGGGCCAATGGGGTACCGAGCCATGGTCTGCCGATCCGGCCAAGGTCGAGCGTGTGCGCGGGCTGGCGGCCCAACCGGGGCTCTGGATCGCCGAGTTCGACGGCGAGCCCGCAGGCGCCCTGCTGGTCTCCACGGAACGCCCGGAGTACGTACCGCAGGCCGCCGAGCCCGACTTGTACGTCAACCTGCTGCTCACCGCGGGCGGTCATGGCGGTCGCGGTGTCGGTGGCGCACTGCTCGACCACGCACGGGACCTCGCCCGCGCCCGCGGGCTCGGCCTGCTGCGGGTGGACTGCTGGGCCGGTGGCGACGGCAGCCTGGTGCGTTACTACACCCGGCAGGGCTTCACCCCGGCCGAGCGGTTCGACCGTCGCGGCTGGCCGGGGCAGGTCCTCGAGCAGCGGGTGCGGTAACTCGGCGGCTCTGGCGCCGCCGGGCGATCGGGTGCACCATGACAGGCACTAGTTGGCGACACGTCAACACGAGTCGGTCGCAGCAGAGTGGCTGAGAGGAGCCGGACATGGGCAGGCAGCCGAGGACGTTGCGGGGCAAGGTGATCGTGGTCACCGGCGGGGCGCAGGGTATCGGGGCGACCACGGCGGGCGCGCTGGCCCGCCTTGGCGCCCGGGTGGCCATCGGTGACCTGGACCTGGTGCGGGCCGAGAAGACCGCGGGCGAGCTCGGCCCGGACGCCGTCGCGCTGGCGCTCGACGTCACCGACACCCGGGGTTTCACGGCCTTCCTGGACGAGGTCGAGCAGCGGCTGGGGCCGATCGACGTGCTGATCAACAACGCCGGGATCATGCCGCTGGCTCCGCTCGAGGAGGAGGACGACGCCGCCACCCGCAGGCAGCTCGAGATCAACCTGCACGCGGTGATCCACGGCACCAGGGAGGCCGTGCGGCGGATGCGGCCGCGGGGCAGCGGGCACATCGTCAACGTCGCCTCCATGGCAGGCAAGGCCGGTTTTCCCGGGGGCGCCACCTACTGCGCGACCAAGCACGGGGTGGTCGGCCTCTCCGAGGCGGTGCACCTGGAACTGCACGGCACCGGGGTGGACGTGTCCTGTGTGATGCCCGCCATCGTGCGCACCGAGCTGGCCAGCGGTCTCAAGGAAGCGAAGATGATCAAATCGGTGTCCCCGGACGAGGTCGCCGCGGCGATCGTGGAAGCCCTGCGGCACCCCCGGTTCGACGTCTACGTGCCGAAGTCGCTGGACGCGCTCGGCAGGGTGACCCGGCTGCTGCCCCGGTCCTTCGGCGAGTGGCTGGTCCGTACCCTCGGCGGGGATCAGGTCCTCGCCTCGGCCGCGCACTCCAGCGCGCGAGCGGGCTACGAGGCGCGGGCGGCGGAGAGCGCCCCGGGAGCGGGGTCCGGGGAACGGGCCTAGCACGGGGTTCGCGATCGAGGAGGCGGGGTCATGGCATCACCACCGGCGCGGTTCGCCGCGGCTACGGCCAATGTCGTTGGCAAGGTGTTCCAGGGTGGGGTGGCCGACCTGCGGCCGATGCCAAGGGTGCTGATCGACCAGGGCCCGAACCGGTCGGTGTACCGGATGGCCTCGGCGGGCTCCGCGCCTGCCGGGCCGCCGGTGCTGCTGGTTCCGCCGCTGGCCGCGCCCGCGCTGTGCTTCGACCTGCGGCGTGGGTGCAGCCTCGCCGAGCATCTCGTGGCCTGCGGACGGCGGACCTACCTGCTGGACTACGGCAACGTCGCCTTCTCCGACCGCAGGCTGGGCGTGGAGCACTGGATCGACGAGGTGCTGCCGCGGGCGATTCGCGCGGTCAGCGAGGACTCCGGTGGGCAGCGGGTGCACCTGGTCGCCTGGTGCCTCGGCGGCATTTTCTCGCTGCTGGCCACGGCCGACCAGCCGGAACTGCCGGTGGACTCGGTCGCCAGCGTGGCCGCGCCTTTCGACTTCACCGCGATCCCGCTGGTGGCGCCACTGCGGCCACTGGTCGACCTCACCGGCGGTCACCTGCTGACGCCGTTCTACCGGATGCTCGGCGGCGCACCGTCCTATCTGGTCAGCAGGGTGTTCCGGATCACCGGGCTGAACAAGGAGCTCACCAAACCGCTTGCCATCCTGAAGAATCTGGACGACCGGGACTTCCTGGCCCAGATCGAGGCGGTCGATCACTTCATGGACAACATGATCGCCTATCCCGGCCGCACCTTCGGGCAGCTCTACCACCGGTTCTTCCGGGCCAACGATCTCGCGGAGGGCACGGTGGACCTCGGTGGCCGGATCATCTCGCTGTCCGGGGTCAAGGTGCCGACCCTGGTGATCGCGGGGGAGGGCGACGGGATCGCGCCACGCCCCGCCGTGGAGCGGCTGGTGGACCTGCTGGAGAACGCGCCGTCGGTGCGGTTCGAGGTCGCGCCCGGCGGGCACCTCGGCGTGCTCACCGGGCGCAGGGCGCGCGGTACGACCTGGCGCTACCTCGACGAGTTCCTCGCCGAGCAGGCTGCACGCACCCCGGAGCCGCCCCGGGGGTGAATACCCCGGACTTTCGTCGCTGTTGGGCCACCCACCCGAAGGGGTATCAAGGGTGGTTATGGCTGAGCTGGAACTCAGGCACCTGCGAACCCTGTGCGCGATCGCGGAGACCGGCAGCCTCACCAAGGCCGCTGCCCGTCTCGGACTCACCCAGCCCGCACTGAGTGCGCAGCTGCGGTCGGTGGAGCGGATCGTCGGCGGGCTGCTGTTCGAGCGGAAGCCGACCGGCAGCGAGCTGACCGATCTCGGCAAGCACGTGGTCAGCACGGCGCGGGTGGTGCTGGACGATGTGGACCAGCTGGTGGACCTCGCCAGGGACCGGGCGCGGGGCCCCGATCGAGGGCCGCTGCTGGTCGGCTCCATCCCCACGCTGTTCCTTGGCAGCCTGGTCTCGGAGCTGCGTTCCCGGTTCGCCGGGATCCAGGTGCGCACCAATATCGTCCGCTCGTCGGCGCAGCTGCTGGACGACCTCATCGCGGGCAGGCTGCACCTGGCCATACTGGAGCGGTTCGAGGGGCTGGAACGCAGGGAGATCCGGGGCGTCGAGATGCGCACCCTGGTCAGCGAGCCACAGTTCATCGCGGTGCCCGCGAACGATCCGCTGGCCGAGCAGGACGTGATCGACCTGCGCGACCTGGCAGGCATGGACTGGGTCACTCCGCCGCCGGAGCAGGACGGCCTGCGCATGCTGCTGCACACGGTCTGCGCCGCGGCCGGTTTCACCCCGCGTCGCACGCACCACACCACCGAGAGCAGCACGGCGTGGTCCCTGGTCGCGCAGGGAGCCGCCTGTTTCGCCGACCCAGCGACCCCGAGCACGGCCGAGGTCGCCATCCGCCCGCTGAGCGGCCCGCCGATCCTGGTGCCGCTGCTGGTGGCCACCCGGCAGAGCGGCCTGCTGGGCGGTCGGGCGCAGGACGTCTACGCCTGCGCGGCCAGGGCGTACATGTCGATCGTGGACCTGAACCCGGACTACGCCCGCTGGTGGGCGGAGCATCCGCGGGCCCATGCGGAGCTGGACGCGGCCCTGCGGGTGCAGGCAGGGTAGCCGGATGCCGGTGTCATCGAAGGACCGCGAGCGCTGCAGGGCGTTTCTGCGCGAGGGCGACAACATCCGTTACCTGCTCCTCGGCACGGCCATCTGGCTCGGGGTCGGGCCGGCGCGGGCCCAGTTCTACGTCGTGGTCACCGACAACGAGGTGGTCGTGATCAACCGCAGCTGGTTCGGCGGCAGGCCGAAGACTTTGTGGAACCGCTATCCGCGGCGGATCCGGCTGGGTCCGGTTTCCGAGCAGCCCTCCATCGGGCCGATGATCACGCTGGGCAGTCTGCACCTGGAGATCAACGACGAGTTCGTCTCGGTGGTGCGGGCCGCCGACGCGGAGGTCACCGAGGAGGAGGTCCTGCCACCGGATCCCCTGCCGGATCTCTGAGGCCGCAGGCTCAGCGGCGCTGGTACTCCTCCCAGGTCACCTTCGGGGTGACCACCGGGCCGTCGTCCGGCGCGCGGTTGGCCAGCCCGTTGTAGCCGAGGTAGTAGTCGCCGGCCTGGTGCTGCGCGGCCGGGGACTGGTCGGTGTCGGCCAGCGCGATCGCGTGGATGTGATAGCCCCACGGCCCCTGGGACGGGGTGCGCACCCAGGCCGCGAACCCGACCTGGCGCAGCTTCCTGGCGACATCGGTGCGGGTGCCCGCGCTCATCCCCGCCACCGAGATGTCCAGCGCGCCGCCGCCGTCGTGGGTCCCGGCCGAACCGCCGACGCCGCCGGGGTTGTACGAACCCTGGGTGATGCCGAGCTGCCTTCCGAGCAGCCGTTCGGCTTCGACCAGCATCGCCTTGGTGCGGCTGTTCATCAGGGCGCCGTGGTAGGTCACCCTGCCGCCGGGGTCGAGCGCGTTGCCGACCGTGTACCGCGACTCGCCCAGCTTGCGCAGCGAGGTCTGCCCCGGCAGCCCGGATGCGGCGAGCCCGGTGTAGCCCAGCGAACGCTGGTACGCCGCGTAGGCCGAGATCGTCGCGGTGCCGAAGTGGCCGTCCACGTACTGGCCTTCCAGCAGGTTCCTGGCGTCCAGGGCCCGCTCCACCAGCAGCACGCTGTCCTTTGCGCCTGGGGTGAGCGTGGTGTCCGGCCTGCGCGGGTCGATCTGCGCCGCCTTGATCACCGCCTCCATGTTCGCCGTCGGCAGCGCGACGGGCGTGGCCTGCGCAGGTACCGCCACGGCAACCGCCGACATGGCGGCCGCCGCGGTCAGCACGGCGCCCCTGGTGATCCTCGTCCTCATGGCTGTCCTCCACTGTTCGAGTGCTCCGAGTGCACAGTGGAGTCCAGCCTGGCCGGTCCGGGTACAAGCCCCGTACAACTGCTGTGAGTGGCCCGTTCCCTGAATTTTTCGCAGGGAACGGGCCACTCACAGCAGTCGGCGCAGGTACTCGGCGGTGATCGAGTGCGGGTCGGTCGCCAGGTCGGCGGGTGGTCCGGTGAACATCACCCGGCCGCCGTGCTGGCCGGCCTCCGGGCCGATGTCGATCACCCAGTCGGCGCGGCGCACCACGTCCAGGTTGTGCTCAACGACCACCACGGTGTTCCCGGCGTCCACCAGCCGGTCCAGGATCCCGCCCAGCCTGCCGATATCGGCGGGGTGCAGCCCGGTGGTCGGCTCGTCCAGCACGTACAGCCCGCCCTCGGGCCTGTTGCGTAGTTCGCCTGCCAGCTTGAGCCGCTGCGCCTCGCCACCGGACAGCGTGCTCAGCGGCTGGCCGAGGGCGAGGTAACCGAGGCCGACATCGGCGAGTGCGGTCAGCGTCGGCGTGATCGCGGGGTCCTCGAACACCGGCCGTGCCTGCGTCACCGTCAGGTCGAGCACGTCGGCGATCGAGTAGCCGTCCACTGTGTACTTCAGTACCTCCTCGGTGAATCGCCTGCCGTGACAGGTATCGCACACCGCGGCGACACCCTCCATGAAGGCGAGGTCGGTGTACACGACGCCGAGGCCGCGGCAGTCCGGGCAGGCGCCCCGGGAGTTGGCGCTGAACAGCGCGGCGCTGACCCCGCCGGCGCGGGCGAACATCCGGCGGATCGGGTCGGCGATCCCGGTGTAGGTGAGGATGGTGGACCGCCTGCTGGTCGCGATCGGCGACTGGTCGACCACCGTGCCGGGGTGCTGTTCGAGCAGCACGGCGACCAGGCTGCTCTTGCCGGACCCGGCGACCCCGGTGATCGCGGTGAGCACCCCGGTCGGCACCTCCACGTCGAGATCGCGCAGGTTGTGCCTGCTGGCGCCGGTCACCCGCAGCCGGCCCGCCGGTGGCCGCGGGTCGGTACGCGGCTCCGTCCTGGCCCGCATGGCGCGACCGGTCACCGTGTCCGCCCTGGCCAGCCCGGCGACATCGCCATGGAACACCACCTCACCGCCCGCGCTGCCCGCCCCGGGGCCGAGATCGATGACGTGGTCGGCGATCGCCACCACATCCGGGTCGTGCTCGACCACCAGGATCGTGTTCCCCTTGTACCGCAGGCTGCGCAGCAGGGCGGTCAGCCGCTCGACATCGCGCGGGTGCAGCCCGATCGAGGGTTCGTCGAACACGTACAGCATCTCGGTGAGGCTGCTGCCGAGGTGGCGCACCATCTTGATCCGTTGCGACTCCCCTCCGGACAGCGTGCTGGTGGCACGTGCGAGGTCGAGGTAACCCAGGCCGATGCCCTGCACGGCTTCGAGGCGTTCCACCAGGCTGTCCACCACCGGCTTCGTTGCCGGTTCGGTCACCGTACGGACCACCGGGATGAGGTCGGCGAGCTCCATCCGGGTGCACTCGGTGATCGTGTACCCGGCCACCCGCGCCGAGCGCGCGGCCTCGTGCAGCCGCTCGCCGCCGCAGTCCGGGCACACCACGGAGGTGGTGAACCGGTCGATGACGGCCTGTTTGCGGGCGGACATCTCGCCCTCGGCGTGCAGGTAGATGCGGGTGAAATGCTCCAGCAGCCCTTCCTGCTTGCCCGGTACCCCGTGGATCAGCGCCTCCCGCAGCCGTGCGGGCCAGGCGCGCAGCGGGGTCGCCGGATCGAAGAGACCGCTGTCCGCGTACTGCCGGTACCAGTACTTCTTGGTGTTCGCCTTGTTCCCGAAACCCGGCAGCAGGATCGCCCCGTCCTCCAGGGACCGGTCGAGGTCCAGAAAGGAATCAATGTCCGGGGTCACCACCCTGCCGATCCCGGAGCAGCGCGGGCACATCCCGGCCGGGTCGTTGAACGAGAACGCGGTCGACTCGCCGACGTACGGCTCGCTCGCGCGGGAGAACAGCAGCCGCAGCAGGGTGTAGATATCGGTGATCGTGCCGACCGTCGAGCGGGCGTTCCCGCCGAGCCTGCGCTGGTTGATCACCACCACCGGGGAAAGGTCCTCGATCAGGTCCACCTCGGGCCTGCCGTAGCTCGGCAGCCGGTTGCGGACGAACGGGGGAAAGGTCTCGTTCAGCTGCCGCTGCGCCTCCGCCGCGATCGTGTCGAACACCAGCGAGGTCTTGCCCGATCCGGACACCCCGGTGAACGCCGTGATCGCCCGCCGGGGAACCGTCAGGTCGAGGTTCTTCAGGTTGTGCTGGCGTGCCCCGGTGATGCGGATGTGCTCGTGTGTCATAGCGCGAAGGTACGAACAGTAGTGGCCACATAATGACCACTACTTCTGGCACCCTGGGAGATTGTGACCACACCGAACACCCCGAGCACGCGCATGCTGGAGCTGCTTTCCCTGCTCCAGGACGGCCGGGCCTGGCCTGCGGCCGAGCTGGTGGACCGCCTCGGCACCTCGCCGCGCACCCTGCGCCGGGACCTGGACCGGCTCCGCGAACTGGGCTACCCGGTGTCGTCCACCCGGGGTCCCGGCGGCAGCTACCGGTTGGTCGCGGGCCGGGCGATGCCCCCGTTGCTGCTGACCGACGACGAGGCCGTGGCCACCATCATCGGCCTGCGTTTCGCCGCCCACGCGCAGGCCGACGGCACGGACGGCACGGACCGGGCCGCCGAGGGCGCGCTGCGCAAACTGGAGCAGGTGCTGCCCTCCCGGCTGCGGCACCGGCTGCGGGCGGTCTCGGCCTCGATCGACCTGGTCACCCGCAACGCGCGACCACTGGACCTGCGCACCCTGGAACTGCTCGGCACCGCCGCGCATACCCACCAGCACGTCCGCTTCGACTACACCAGCAGGCAGGGCACGCGCACCGAACGGCAGGTCGAGCCCTACCGCCAGGTGCTGCTCGGGCGTCGCTGGTACCTGCTCGGCTGGGACCGCGACCGGGCGGACTGGCGGACGTTCCGGCTCGATCGGATCTCCGGCCTCACCGTGCCCGGCACCACGTTCACCCCGCGCGAGCTGCCGCCCGAGGGACCGGTGAGCTTCGTGCAGGACAGCGCTCGCTACCCGATCACCAGGCACCAGGGCGTGGTCCGGTTCGCCGCCCCGCTCGCCGTGGTCTCCGAGCGGCTGATCCCGGAGGCGGGCGCGCTGGAGGCCATCGACGAGCACAGCTGCCGCTTCGTCACCGCACCCGACTCCTGGGAGTGGCTCGCCATCACCCTGCCCATGGTCGGCGTCCCCTACACCATCGAGGGACCGCCGGAACTGATCGAGCGCTCAAAGGAACTCGCCGACCGGATCAGCCGCGCGGCCTCCTCGGCACCAAGGAGCCGTTGAGCACGCGGAGCCACGGCTTCAGTCTCGCTCCGCGCCATCCGGCCAGACCACGGTGACAGGCACCCCTCGTGCCTCCGCGGCTGCCACGACATCGGCCGTGCCGCCGTACCCCCGTGCCGGTTTGCCGTCCCACACGGCGAGCAGTTCGTCCGCTTCCTCGACCATCCGCTCACTCGCGTCCTGATGCGACTCCGAGGTCGACTCGACGTGATCGAGCCGGATCACGTCGGCTGCTTGGCCGATCAGCTCGTCGTACACCTCGTGGTGTTCGGCCGGCAGCCCGTCCCGATAGCGTTCGGCGGGAACCACCGCGATCAGCTTGCCGCCAGTATCGAGCAGGGCGCCGGCGAAGAGCGTGTCCGCCCCGTCCGCGAGGCAGGACAAGCCAACAAGGTCCTCGTCGGTGCGCTGGGCCAGCTCGGCGCGTAACGCATCATCGACCAGCCGCATGGTCTCCTCGGGCAGCCCGCGATGCCCCGTGATCGCCAGCCGGGTCATTCCATCCCCTCCGTGTCGTAGAGCGAGGCCAGCGCTCCATCGAGCTTGCTGGCCTCGGCCGTGCGAGCAGGCATCGCGGCTCGCACCTCCCGCGCACGTGCCACGATCCGCTCGGAGCCGTATTCGTGACCGACGCGCAAGGCCGCGACCGCGAGCCGGCAGCTCTCGCCGACCAGTCCCGCCGAGGCCAGGAGCCGTGCCTGGCCGAGTTGTGCGAGCGCGCGTGGCTTGGGTCCGATCAGCGCTGGCTCAGCCGCCTCGTACGCGCTGGTAGCGGCGCGCAGGTCCCCGAGTCGGGCGAGTGCGGCGGCCTGATACCGCGCTGCCTTGGCCTGGTCGAAGGTGAACATCCACGGCCAATGCGGTTCGGTGCGGCGACGGTTGGTCAACTTCTCGGCGCTGCGCAACGCGGCCAGAGTGGCGTTATGGTCGCCGCGAGTCGCGTGAGCGACCGCCTGTAGCGAGGTCAACCAGGCCCTGGCGGTGTCGGGCGCCGCCTTGTCGAGTTGGGCCGCCGCCCGGTCGAGTAGCGAGACGCCCTGTTTGGCGTGCCCGGCCTCCACCGCGAACTGGCCGAGGCTCGCTGTCATGTAAGAGCCCAGTAACGGATGATGGGCCCGCCCGGCATGACTGACCGCATCGGCGTACCGGCGCCGAGCCATCGCGTTGTCACCGCGATCGACCGCCAGCCATGCGGACAGTCCCGCGATCTCAGCGAGTACACCGAATCCGGTCGAGGTGCGCACCGTGGTGGTGACGATCGTGGTGGTGAGCTGGTGGTGTGCTTCGACGGCCGGGGCCAGCTGTTTGGACGATACGGTCGATTCCATGCGCCGGTAGTGGGCGGTCGGGCCGGACACCGCGACCGCGAGATCACCCGGGTCGTCCGCAGCGGCGGGGAAGTAACGCGCGACGACGATGCCCGCGCTCGTGCCGAGCGCCGTTCGTAAGAATCGCTTGCGGTCCACGTCGTCCGGATTACCACGTCGGGGTCGCACGAATCCCAGCTCGGCATCGGTTGCCACATCGAGAATCGCGCGGAGTGCAGCTCGATAGTACGCCGCGGGCCAGCGGATGACTCCTCGTTCCCACTTGCCGATGTGGTTGGCGTCGACCGCGGTGACCTTGCCGTCGAAGGCGCGAAACACCTGGGCGTTGACCGCCTCCGCCAGCTCCTGGCGGCTCATCGGCTCGCCCGGTGACGAAGGAGACTCCAGGCACAGCCGGGCTCGGCGTAGCAAGTCGCTGGCTTCCTTCGGCACGCGGTGGGTCCCTTCGCTGGCTGGTGCGGAGTGTAACCAGTCAAACACCGAACATGGAATCGCGAACTCTCCCTGAAGCCTCCCTTTGCGCTCCGCCCTGCAAGCCGTGTACGAGCGCATTCGCCCCGGCGACCCTGGACGCATGAGCCGTCGAAGCCGTCGTTGCCCGCCGTCGCAGTTTGTGCCGCTGCGGTGTCGGTTCCGGCTGAATACTGACCCCCTGGTTCCGCTTGGGTTCCAGTGCTTGTCGCAACACTCCTGGTAGAAGAGGGCGTGCTGATGGCGAGGCGTGGAGCGAAGCGGCGGCTGGATCTTGAGTCGCGGTACTGGCAGTTGATCCTGTCGGGGTAGGGACGGTCGAGGCGTGCCAGATCATCGGGATCGGCCGTAAGACCGGCTACCGCTGGCGGGCGGAGAACGGCGGGCTCCCACCTGCGTTGGTCGCCGAGGAGGCCCGTTCGAGCCGATATCTGTCCCGGTCCGAACGGCAGCGGATCGCCACCCTGCGGGCCCAGAAACTGTCGATCCGGGAGATCGCGCGGCGGATTTGCCGTCACGCTTCCACGGTCAGCCGGGAGCTGCGCCGCAACGTCCGGCCGCATGATCAAGGGCGCTACGACGCTGACCTGGCGCATTCCCGGGCCCGGCAACGTGCGCGTCGGCCGCGCCAGGCTCGGTTGATCCAGGATTCGCAGCTGCGGGCGGCCGTGCAGGCGAAGCTTGAGCTGGAGTGGAGTCCCGAGCAGATCGCCAACTATCTGCGGTCCGCTTTCCCTGATCACGCCAGCTGGCACGTGTGCCACGAAACGATCTACCAAGCGCTCTACCACGGTGGCAAGGGCGGTCTGAGCCGCCGGCTCACGCAGCGTCTGCGTACCGGCCGGGCGTTGCGCAAGCGTCGCCGCCGCGCTGATCAGCGACGGAGCCGGTTCGTCGCGCCCACTCTGCTGATCGAGCACCGCCCGGCGGCGGCCCACGAGCGGACCCGCGTTGGTGATTGGGAAGGTGACCTCATCGTGGGCCGCGGCAACCAGTCGGCCATCGCCACCCTTGTCGACCGCTCCAGCCGCCTCCTGCGTCTGGTTCACCTGCCCGGCAACCGCGGCGCCGACACGGTCCGCGACGCCCTGATCGCTGTCCTGGGCGCCCTTCCCGAAGCAGCGCGACTGACGTTGACCTGGGACCAAGGATCCGAAATGGCCTACCACGAACAGATCGCACCGCTGCTGCGTGAAGGTGTGTTCTTCGCGCACCCAGGAAGTCCATGGCAGCGCGGCACGAACGAGAACACGAATGGCTTGCTGCGCCAGTACTTTCCCAAACGCACCGACCTCGCGATCCATACGCCCGAGCACCTCGGCATGGTCGAGCACAAGCTCAACCACCGGCCACGCAAGACACTCGGATGGCGGACACCCGCCGAGGTCTTCCACAACGCCGTGGCATCATAGACCCCGTCACCGTTGCGACGACCGCTCGAATTCGCCCTGGAACCCAAGCGGACCAGGCGGGTCACGATTCGACCGGCGTTGACACTGCGGGCGAGCGATGCCGAGATCGCCGGGTGGTCACGGCTGACGCGGGAGGCTCGCACCTGTTGGTATTGCCAGTCGATCTATCCGACCGCCGAGCACGCCACGCGGTGCGAGCAGTTCCATGAGGCGTCGAACGGTGACCGGGCGAATGGGACACGCCGGTGATCCCGCGTCGGGACCGACCGTTGCTGGTCTTGGTCCTGCTCGCCCTCGCCTTGTCGCTGGTGCAGTCGATCGCCTTCTCGGTGGGCTGGTGGTGCGGCTGCTGACCTCTGGACTGCTGCCGGTCTCGTTTCCCTCGGAGCCTGCAGCACGGGTCCCGGCGCTTCCTCCGCACTCCTTGCGCGCCGGGGCCCACTCTATGGCGGGCTGGTTCTGTCGCCTCGGCTACACTCGGCGCGAAGTGACGCTGAAGGGTGTTTCGGTCCGCATCGTCGCTGTTCAGGAAGTGTGCTCCCCGCGCACGCGGGGATGGCCCGGGTCACCGGGTTGCGGCGGCGCCGTCAGGAACGTGCTCCCCGCGCACGCGGGGATGGCCCCGTCATACTCCGTTTCCTGTGGTGGAGCAGCTGTCGGGCGGACCCCCGGACAGGCCCAGCTTCGAGATATCGGTCAGCCCACGACGCCGTAGTGTTTGGCCAGGGTCGAGAACTCGGTGCCCCTACGTCGGGGTGCACGCTCGACGAGCTGGCGCATGACGGTTTCGCCGAGTGGTTGGTACCGCACCCAGTCCGGCGCGAGATCACGCGCCTCGGCGAGGAAGAAGACGGCACGCCGGTCCTGCCGAAGGTCAAGGGCCGCTGTGGCGAGCCGCAACCGGTGACCAGCCTCCCAGAACGCGGGAACCTCACCCCGTGCTTTCGGTACCGCGTCGGCCAGGTGTAAAGCCTGCTCTGGATCACCAGCCCTGGCTACGCTGTCGATCTGCTGGAGAGTAGCGACGCGGGGACCAAAGATCGCGGCTTCGTTGGAGGTGTCCTTTGTTGCTCGGATGGCGGCGCCGTGTGCTTCAGTGAGCAGGTCCGTGGCTTGCGCGACACGTCGACCCAGCAAGGCCGCGGTCGCGGCGTTGAACAGCAGGTTGCCGAATACGCCGGCACGGGCCGGGTCGCGGTCGAGCATCCCTGGTTGGATCCGCTCCGCGGTGGTCACCGCGACCCGTTCGGCTTCCTCGAGTCGTCCCTGCCTTACCAAGGTCCATGCGAGGTACCGCAGCGAGATGGCGGTTTCGATCTCGGGGGCGTCGGAGTGACGAGCGGCGTTTACCGCACGCTCCGCTGCCGACCAAGCGAGATCGCTCAGCCCCATGCGGCCAGCCATTCCACTACCCACCCGGTAGGCCGTGGACAGCACGCGATACGCGCCTGCCTTCTCCTCGTCGGTGGCGACCTGTACCAGACGCCGTGCGTCGGCCAGCACGGCTGGGAGCATGTGGAGGAGTCTCTCGTGCCGACCGTCGACATAGGCACGCCAGGCGCTGTGCGCTGCTTGAGCCAGGTGAGGTAGGGGCACCAGATCGGCGGTATCTGCGAACTCGTCGAGGCCCGGAATGCCGCCGCTCGTCGTGATGGCATGTCGTAGCTGCGACGCGTCAAGATCGGCAGGATGGCGGGCGGGTTCGTATCCGAGCAAACTCTCCACAGAGACACCCAGCGCGGCGGCGAGCTTGCCCAAGGTGGCTGGTCGGCTGGTTGCTCGAGTTCCTTGCTCTATCCGAGCGACGGTGTCGACGCTGATCGATGCGGCCTCTGCCAACTGTTCCTGAGACAGGTCCTGAGCCTTGCGGATACGGGCAAGGTTCTCAGACAGAGGCCGACTGACCGTCATGGGTTCTCCTATGACCTGTACACAGCCCGCTTATCCTGCCACGCGCTTGCCGTTTTCGCACAGCGCCAACTCCCCACTGTCGGCGGCTTCGATGGCTACAGCCAGACGCGCCGCGAGTGTCGGCTTCACCATCATTGTGACTTCATCGAGTGTGTGTAGCCGGGCCGACAGAATCTCAGGATCGGTGAGCGTTAACTCGCTCACCTCGGCTTCGGAGATCTGGCCACCGTCGAAAATAAACGCGACACCCTCAGGCATTCGCCCATCCGTCGATACGTAGTCGATGACGAGCAAACGGCCGAGTGGTCGGTCAATGCCAATCTCTTCACGCACCTCACGAAGCGCCGTCGTCCACGGCGCCTCCCGAGCGTCGACCGCTCCACCGGGGATGTCCCAGTGCGGCTTGTAGGAGGGCTCGATCAGCAGAACGCGAGATCGGGTGTCCAGGAACAAAACTCCGGCGGACATCCGCTTGCGGTTGAGCGAGGCCACGTACTGGTCGAACGGCAGGAGATCCACATGCCGAGGCTACCTCCTCGGCTTCTGGGCGTGAACGGCATAGAAGCCGCATGCCGTTCCTGTCAAACCCTGGTTTTGGTCGCTGTTCGCGCAGGTCACCGACCTTGACGATGTGGTCATGGACAACGATGGTGGACGTGCGGACCGGGCAACCGCCAGGGGTGACGGTGACGGGCACACCGACGTGCTGCTGGCGTCTGATCGGTGGCGTGGGGGATCGGCATGAGCCGTCGAAGCCGTCGTTGCCCGCCGTCGCAGTTTGTGCCGCTGCGGGCGAGCGATGCCGAGATCGCCGGGTGGCCGCGGCTGACGCGGGAGGCCCGCACCTGCTGGCATTGCCAGTCGATCTATCCGACCGCCGAGCACGCCACGCGGTGCGAGCAGTTCCACGAGGCACCGAATGGTGACCGGGCGAATGGGACACGGCGGTGATCCCGCGTCGGGACCGCCCGTTGCTGGTGCTGGTCCTGCTCGCCCTGGCCTTGTCGCTGGTGCAGTCGATCGCCTTCTCGATGGGTTGGTGGTGCGGCTGCTGACCTCTGGACTGCTGCCGGTCCCACTTCCCCTGGTACCGGCAGCATGGGCCCCGGCGCTTCCTTCGCACTCCTTGCGCGCCGGGGCCCACTCGGTGGAGGGCTGGTTCCGTTTCCTCGGCTACACTCGCCACGAAGTGAAGTAGAAACGGTGTTTCGGTCCGCATCGTCGCAGTTCAGGAAGTGTGCTCCCCGCGCACGCGGGGATGGTCCGGCCTTGTCACCGGCGTCCGGGCTGGCCGCGTAGTGCTCCCCGCGCATGCGGGGAGGGTTGGTGCCTGAGCCGCCGAACGGAAACCTGGCGGTGAGGTACTCGAAAAACCGGTGGAGCGGCAATCGGTGTGTCGCTACCGTGCTACCGAGCCAAGTCGCCTAGTCAAGGACGTGCCGTTGTACACCAAGTGAGACCTCCTGAGCGCTGATTTGTCGCGCGTCGCGTATGCGAACGCGTTCCTTTTGCTGCGGATTTCTCACTGAACAGGTGTACTTTCTGTGCTCGAAAACTGGGTAGTCGAACCCGTCTGTCTGCCGCTCGTTCGTCGCCGGTGCCACGTGTGCGCATCCGAGCGCTTCCGGACAAGCGGCAAGTTTCGCGTCAACGCAAACCACAAGCTCATCGACGTCTGGCTCCTCGCGCTCTGTTCCGCTTGCGGGGAGACCACAAAGCTCACGGTCATGGAGCGGATCACTGTGCGCTCCATCCGACCTGAGTTGCTGGACCGGCTGCATGACAACGACCCTGGCCTGGCGGCCGAGTTGCTCGAGGATCCGGTCTTTCGGCGCCGCAATCGCATCGCCCTCGACTGGGACAATGCCTGGCGTCTCGATACCGGCGGAACGGATGGCCTGGACCGTGAGGTGATCGACGTCGCGGTCCGCTTCGCGGCGCAGATCCCGGTCCGGCCGGTGCGACTGATCGCTGAAGGCTGCGGCCTGTCGCGGGCAGAGGTCGAGAGACTGATCGCGAGCGGGAACCTCGTTTCGTCAGTCCGGCTACGTGGCAAGGTCTCCAGCGATTTCACTTTCATACTCAAGCGCTGAGTCCTCCTCGGGACCGTGGGACTGTCCGGCGGATCCGCTGGACAGGCCCACGGCCGTCACGTCCCCGATGGCGTGAGCACGATTCTGCCCAGCACCTCGCCTGCTTCCATTTTCTGGTGGGCCAGCACGGCCTGCTCCAGGGGCAGCACCTCGTGCACCACTGCTTCCAGCTCGCCGCGACCCGCGGCAGCGAACAGTTCGGCGGCCGCGGCGCGTTGGTCGGGCGCGGGCACGGTGTCGGCGCTGAAGGTCGCGAACGACATCGACTTCCGGAAGGCCGCGACCATCTCCTTGCCGAAGTCCGCGGGCGGCCAGCCGGCGACAGCGCCGACGGCCACCATACGGCCGTTCGGGTTGAGCCTGGCGAAGAACGAAGGCAGGTCGGCGCCTGCGACGATGTCGATGCTGACGTCGTAGCCCGCGGGAGCGTCCCCTGCGCCCGCACCGGCGCGGTCCAGCACGTGCGTCGCGCCGAGCTTGCGCAGGCGGTCGCCACGCTCGGCCGAAGAGGTGGTGACCGCCACCGCACTGGCACCGGCCCGAGCCGCGAGCTGGACCGTCATCGTGCCGATGCCGCCGGCCGCGCCGCGCACCAGCACCGATTCCCCGCGAGTGAAGTGGGCGTGGCGCAGCGCAAAATGCGCCACGATGCCGGAGCTACCGAGCGTCACCGCGTCCACGGCCGACATGGCCGCGGGAAGGGGGACAAGTGTGGAGGCCGAGGCGAGGACGTGTTCGGCGTAGCCGCCGCCTGCCGCGCCGGTGAACGCCCACACCCGCTGGCCGGCCCATACCGGGTCGACGCCGTCGCCGACCGCGGCCACGGTACCCGCGACCTCGTTGCCGAGGATGTCACCGTGCGTGTAGCCGTAGGCGGCCAGGGCGCCACTGCGGATCAGGGTGTCGACACCGCCGACGCCGATCGCCTCAGTAGTGACCAGCACCTGCCCTTCGGCGGGACTGGGGTCGGGGCGGTCGACGACCGCGAGGACCTCGGGACCTCCGAGGGCCTGGACCATCACTGCCTTCACTGGCGTCTCCGTGTTCTGTTCGATGGGGACTGGCCAGCGGAACGTAACGGACGCCGCCGTCCGTTTAGCTAAAGTGAGAGCGGTGACCCATCGTTTGCCTCACACCCTGCGCTCCGACGCCAGGGACAACCGCGAACGCATTCTCGACGCGGCTCGCGTGGTGTTCGCCACCGAGGGCTTGAACGTGCCGATGCGGGAGATCGCCCGGCGCGCCGACGTGGGCCCGGCCACCGTCTACCGTCATTTCCCGACCAAGGAGATGCTGGTCACCGAGGCGTTCACCGATCAGATGCTCGCCTGTCAGGCCATCGTGGAGGAGGGGCTTGCCGACCCGGATCCATGGCACGGATTCTGCGTCGTGATCGAGAAGCTCTGTGAGCTGCAGGCGTGCGATCAGGGCTTCACCGCGGCCTTCATGTCCACCTTCCCGCACGCGATCGACTTCGCCGCGGTCCGCACCTCCTCGCTGACCTCCGCCGCCGAACTGACCCGCCGCGCCAAGGGCACCGGTCGCCTGCGCCCCGATGCCGTCGTGGACGACATCGTCCTCATGATCATGGCCAACAGCGGCATTCACGCGAGTACACCGGCGGCACGAGTCGCGGCCTCCCGACGCTTCGCCGCGCTCATGATCCAAGCGTTCCAAGCCTCACCCGTGTCCTCGCCGCTACCACCAGTGCCCAGGTTGACGCCCGTGATGTCGGTACCTTCTGCCCAGACCGGCAGGTGAAACGCATGGTGATCGAGGTCGAGTACCAGACCTGCGGCAGGGTGACCGAGCGCTTCTTGCGCGTCGGAGTCCATACGAAGGCGGCTGACCCCGCTGCTTCGACTACACTCGCCACGAAGTGAAGTAGAAACAGTGTTTCGGTTTGCATCCTCGCAGCTCAGGAAGTGTCTCCCCGCACGCGCGGGGATGGTCCCCGGTGACGGCTACGCCACTCCTCCTCGCCGCGGTGCTCCCCGCACGCGCGGGGATGGTCCTCACCCGGCCAACAGGAACCTCCGCATACCCCCGTGCTCCCCGCACGCGCGGGGATGGTCCCCGGCGGACGGCCTCGATCGAGGGTTTGGTGTAGTGCTCCCCGCACGCGCGGGGATGGTCCGGCCAAGCTGGCGGACCCGCACCACACGGACAAGTGCTCCCCGCACGCGCGGGGATGGTCCCACAAACGGTACGTGGGCGCGGGTCAACGTGGCGTGCTCCCCGCACGCGCGGGGATGGTCCCGGATCAGACGGAGGTCGTAGCCATGGCCGTGCGTGCTCCCCGCACGCGCGGGGATGGTCCCTGCTGCGGGGCGACCAAGAACCCGCCCTCAGGGGTGCTCCCCGCACGCGCGGGGATGGTCCCGGGATAAGGCGGCGGACCTTGTTGACGAAGTCGTGCTCCCCGCACGCGCGGGGATGATGGTGCCTGGCTTGCGTCCGGACGACTAGGCCGGGCAGGGGAGCGGTCACCCTGCCCGGCGGCCCCCTGCCGGTCTACTTCAGCTCGGCGCTGGTCTTGTTCAGCACCTTCCGCGCCACGATGAGCTGCTGGATCTGTTGCGTGCCCTCGAAAATGTCCAGGATCTTGGCGTCCCGGCTCCACTTCTCCAGCAGGGAGTCCTCTGTGTAGCCGAGGGTTCCGGTCAGCTCCACGCAACGCAGGGTGATGTCCACAACGGATCGTCCCGCCTTCGCCTTGGCCATCGATGCCTCCAGCGAGTTGGGCTTGCGGTTGTCCGCCATCCAGGCCGACTCCAGGGTCAGCAGGTAGGCCGCCTCGTAGTCGGCCTCCAGCTGCAGGTACGCGGCCGCGGCGGCGTGCTGGCTGTTGGCAGGCTTGTCGTAGTCGACCACGATCCCGGCCTCGGCGAGGATCCGCTCGGTCTCCTCCAGCGCGGCCTTGGCCACTCCGATACCCATCGCGGCCACCAGCGGGCGGGTGTTGTCGAAGGTCTGCATGACCCCGGCGAAACCCTTCTGGGTGTCGATCTCCGGGGTGCCGAGCAGGTTCTCCTTGGGCACGCGGCATTCCTCGAACCGCAGCACGGCCGTGTCCGAGGCGCGGATGCCGAGCTTGTGCTCCAGCCGGACCACCTCGAAGCCGGGGGTGCCCTTCTCCACCACGAACGACTTGATCGCGGCCCGGCCCTTGCTCCGGTCCAGGCTCGCCCACACCACCACGGCGTCCGCGCGCTGGCCCGCGGTGACGAAGATCTTCTCGCCGTTGAGCACGTACTCGTCCCCGTCCAGCCGGGCGGTGGCGGTGATCGCCGCCGAGTCCGAGCCGCAGCCCGGTTCGGTGATAGCCATCGCCGCCCACACATTGGCGAACCGCTTGGACTGCTCCTCGTCGGCGACCGAGGCGATCGCCGCGTTGCCGAGTCCCTGCCGCGGCATGGACAGCAGCAGCGCCACATCGCCCCAGCACATCTCGATGGTGCCGAGCACGGTGTTCAGGTTCGCACCGTTGCGGTTGCCCTTGCTGCCGTCATCGTCCCTGCGCACGCCGGAGGCACCCGCGCCGCCCTCGCCGGAGGAGTTCAGGCCGTCCAGCAGCGCGGCGAACATGTCCAGTTCGGACGGATAGGCGTGCTCGGCGCGGTCGTACTTGCGGGAGATCGGCCGGAACACCTCGGCCGCGGCCTGCCGTGCCTGGTTGAGCAGCGCGCCGGCCTTCTTCGGGGTTTCCAGGTTGATCATGAGAGTGGCCTTTCACGAAGGGGGAGCCGGTGGCTCAGAGCAGGACGATGCCTTCCATGACGCCGATGGCGCGCAGGTCGCGGTACCACCGCTCGACCGGGTGTTCCTTGATGAAGCCGTGCCCGCCGAGCAACTGCACCCCGGTGCTGCCGATCCACATTCCCTTGTCGGTCGCCAGCTTCCGCGCCAGCGCCACCTCGCGGGCGTAGGGCTTGCCCTGCTCGGCCCGCGCGGCCGCGCGCAGCATCACCAGCCGCATGCCCTCGAGTTCGATCGCGATATCGGCCACCTGGAAGGCAACGCCCTGCCGGTGGCTCACCGGCTCGCCGAAAGCCTCCCGCTCGTTCACGTACGGAACCACGTAGTCGAGCACCGCCTTCGCGGTACCGGCCGCCAGCGCCGACCAGCCCAGCCGGGACAGCCGCACCACATCCGCGAACACCTCGGGCTTGCCGCCACCCAGCAGTGCCCCACCGGGCAGGGACACGTTCTCCAGGTGCAGCCTGCCGGTGGCCGCACCGCGCAGGCCCATCGCGGGCTCGGCCTCGATGCTCACCCCGGCCTGCGAGGACTCCACCAGGAACAACGCGGGCCCGCGCCCCTCCAGGTTGGCCGAGACGATGAACAGCTCGGCCTCGGCCGCCCGCGGCACCAGCGACTTCACCCCGTCCAGCTGGTAGCCCTTCGGGGTGCGGCGCGCCCGCGCGGCCGGCTTGAACGGGTCGAACAGCGGCGCCTTCTCTTGCAGCGCCAGTGCGGCGGCAGGCACGTTCTCGCCGACGAAGGCAGGCAGGTAGTTCGCCTGCTGCTCCTCGTCACCCCACTGCACCAGCGCATTACTCACCCCGGCCGGCGCCAGCACGGAGACGGCCAGGCCGAGGTCACCGTGCGCCAGCGCCTCGGCGACCAGCGCACCGGTCACCACCGATCGCTCGCTGCCGACCCCGCCGAGTTCCTCGGGCACCCCCACCAGGGTCACGCCCAGCTCGGCCGCCCTGGTCAGCAGGCCGTCCGGGGCCTGCAGTTTGGCGTCCGCGTCGGCCGCGGCAGGCCGCAGCTGCTCGGCGGCGAACTCGGTGACCGTCTCCAGGATGAGCTGCTGGTCCTCGGTGGGGGTCAGGTCGAACAGTCCTGCGTCGCCCGCAGGCGCCTGCCGCACCGGCTTGCCGAGCCGCTGCGCGGACTTGAACGACCTGGCCGCGGCGCCCGCTACCCGGAACCCGTTCCGCGTGGCGGAGGACACCAGCTGCTCGACCGGCTTGCGCAAGCCCACCCGGTCGATCGCCTTGACACTCGCCAGCTTGGTGAGCGCGGCAAGGCCCAGCCCCATGGCGTCCCGTTTCCTCTGCGGCGCAACCATCGTCGCGTCTCCCCTCAGCCGACCTCGGCCTCGTGTACCTACTCACGAGTAGGTTAGCTCGTGTGCCGGGTGGGCGCCAGTAGCGGGGGTCGGTAAGCGATCAGTCGATGCCGAGTACGGC
The DNA here is from genome assembly GCF_018885265.1 of Amycolatopsis aidingensis. Lineage (GTDB taxonomy): Bacteria > Actinomycetota > Actinomycetes > Mycobacteriales > Pseudonocardiaceae > Amycolatopsis > Amycolatopsis aidingensis. Next base: position 6,017,225 of record NZ_CP076538.1, on the reverse strand, counting down.
GGTCATCATCCGCACCAGCTCGGCCGGCAGCTGCGGCCTGCCGTTCACCCTGCGGGTGCGGGTCAGGTCATTGGCGATGGTCAGCGCGGCGTGCACCGTGATCTTCGCCGCACGGGCCTCCAGCTCGGGCCGGACGGTGGTGAGCAGCCGGACCCACTGGGCCACGTAGTCGCGCTGGATCCGCACCAGTTCGGCCCGGTCGCGTTCGTCCACGTACAGCGGCCCGCCGGTGAACGAGACGGTCAGCTCGGCCGAACCGGTCAGGGTGTGCACATACGACTCGGTGAGCCTGCGCAGCGCCTCCCGCTCGTCCGGCGGGGCGCTGGTGCGCAGGGCGTACTCCGCCCCCAGGGTCAGCCGTTCGGCCGCACGCTGGCAGATCGCCGTGAGCAGGCTGGCCTTGCTGGAGAAATGCCGGTACACGCTCGGCCCGGCGATCCCGGCGGCGGCCCCGATGTCCTCCATGCTGACGGCGTGGAACCCGCGCTGCTGGAACAACTCGGTGGCCGCGGCCAGCACCTGCTCGCGACGGGATGGCCTGCCCAGCGCGATCGGCGCGGGGTGCACCGCGGGCGCCGCGGCCGGTTCCGGAAGCCGTACCCGCAGCACTCGATGGGCCAGCTCGACCAGCAGGTCGGCGAAGCGCCGCTTGGCGATGCCGGTGTGGTGCACCGACACGCTGCCGAACACGCTCATGCCGGCCCAGCAGAGCAGTTCGGCCTCGGGGCCTGCCAGTTCCGGCCGGATCCGCCGCAGCGCGGCCGCCCAGGACCGCAGCACCGCGCTGGAACGGTGCCGGATCTCCCGCTGGTCATCGGCGGAGAGGTGCCGCCCCTCCCAGCGCCACAGCGCCGCGGCCTCGCGCCGTTCGACCGACTTCGCGGCCAGCGTGCGCAGCAGGGCTTCCACCTGCTCGGGGGTCGGTACCTCGGCCGCGTCCAGTGCGGCGGCCGTGGCCTGCTCCATGTCCTCGATCCCGGTCAGCAGCACGTGCGCGAGGATCGCCTGCTTGTCGGCGAAGTGCCGGTACAGCGCGGGCCCGGTGACCCCGGCGGCCGCGGCGATCTCGTTGATACCCACGCCGTGGTAGCCGCGGGCGCGGAACAGCTCGGCGGCGACCGCCGCCAGCTGGCTCTTGCGGTCGCGCGGGCGGCGTACCCGGGTGGCTTGCTGGTGCATACGTGAGCCCACTCTAGCTCCTGTTGACTAGCTGACAACCCGTTGACACCCTGGACACAAGCAGCGTTATGTTAGTGACGATTAGCATCGGAGTCGGCGGAATCCGGGTCCGGCACCAGGAAGGACCTTCTGCGTGAGTAGTGACGCGTTTATCTACGAGGCGATCCGAACGCCTCGGGGCAAGGGAAAGAAGGGGTCGCTGCACGGCATCAAGCCGATCGACCTCGTGGTCGGCCTGATCGAGGAGCTCAAGCAGCGTCACCCCGGCCTCGACCCGGCCGTGATCGACGACATCGTGCTCGGCGTGGTCTCCCCGGTCGGTGACCAGGGCGCCGATATCGCGCGGGCGGCGGCGGTCGCCTCCGGGCTGCCGGACACGGTCGCGGGCGTCCAGCTGAACCGGTTCTGCGCCTCCGGCCTTGAGGCGGTCAACCAGGCCGCACAGAAGGTGCGCGCGGGCTGGGACAAGCTGGTGATCGGCGGTGGCGTCGAGTCGATGTCCCGGGTGCCGATGGGCTCCGACGGCGGCGCGATGTTCCTCGACCCGGCGACGAACTACGACAGCTACTTCGTCCCGCAGGGCATCGGCGCCGACCTGATCGCCACCATCGAGGGCTTCTCAAGGGAGGACGTCGACCGGTTCGCGGTCTCCTCGCAGGACAAGGCCGAGGCGGCCTGGTCCGGCGGGTACTTCACCAAGTCGGTGGTGCCGGTCAAGGACATCAACGGCGTCACCGTGCTCGACCACGACGAGCACCGCAGGCCCGGCTCCACCGTGGAGTCCCTCGGCAAGCTGAACCCGTCCTTCGCCGGGATCGGCGAGATGGGTGGCTTCGACGCCGTGGCGCTGCAGAAGTACCACTCGGTGGAGCAGATCAACCACGTGCACACCCCGGGCAACTCCTCCGGGATCGTGGACGGCGCGGCGCTGGTGCTGGTCGGCAACGAGCAGGTGGGCAAGGACCTCGGGCTTGCCCCGCGGGCACGGGTGGTGGCCAGCGCGGTCACCGGCTCCGACCCCACGATCATGCTCACCGGCCCGACCCCGGCCACCCAGAAGGTGCTGGACACGGCGGGCCTGACCATCGACGACATCGACCTCTTCGAGCTCAACGAGGCCTTCGCCTCCGTGGTGCTGAAGTGGATGAAGGATCTGAAGATCCCCGAGGAGAAGGTCAACGTCAACGGTGGCGCCATCGCCATGGGCCACCCGCTCGGCGCGACCGGCGCGATGATCCTGGGCACCATGGTCGACGAGCTGGAGCGGCGTAACGCCCGGCGCGCGCTGGTGACCCTGTGCATCGGCGGCGGCATGGGCCTGGCCACCATCATCGAGCGGGTCTGAGGGAAGAGAAACATGACTGAAGCCAAGACCATTCGCTGGGAGCAGGACGCCGACGGCATCGTCGTGCTCACCCTCGACGACCCCAAGCAGTCCGCGAACACGATGAACCGCGACTACGCGGAGTCGATGCATGCCATCGTGGAGCGGCTGGAAGCGGAAAAGGACTCGATCACCGGTGTGGTGCTGACCTCGGCGAAGAAGACCTTCTTCGCAGGCGGTGACCTGAACGACCTGATCCAGGCCAAGCCGGAGCAGGCTGCGGAGTTCACCGAGCACCTGAACGCGATCAAGGCCGACCTGCGCAGGCTGGAGACCTTCGGCAAGCCGGTGGTGTCCGCGATCAACGGCGCGGCGCTGGGCGGTGGCCTGGAGATCGCGCTGGCCACCCATCACCGGATCGCCGCGGACGTCAAGGGCAGCCAGATCGGCCTGCCCGAGGTGACCCTGGGCCTGCTGCCGGGTGGCGGCGGCATCGTGCGCACCGTGCGCCTGCTCGGCATCCAGAACGCGGTGATGAACGTGCTGGTGCAGGGGCAGCGGCACCGCCCGCGCAAGGCACTGGAGATCGGCCTGGTACACGAGGTGGTGGACAGCGTCGAGGAGCTGCTGCCGAAGGCCAAGGAGTGGATCAAGGCCAATCCGGAGGCCTCGGTGCAGCCCTGGGACGAGAAGGGCTACAAGATCCCCGGCGGCACCCCGTCCAACCCCTCCTTCGCAGCCAACCTGCCCGCCTTCCCCGCCAACCTGCGCAAGCAGCTGAAGGGCGCGCCGATGCCCGCGCCGCGGGCGATCCTGGCCACCGCGGTGGAGAGCACCCAGGTCGACTTCGAGACGGCGCTGCAGATCGAGTCGCGGTACATGGTCAGCCTCGCGGTCGGGCAGATCTCGAAGAACATGACCAAGGCGTTCTTCTTCGACCTGCAGCACATCAACGACGGCGGGTCGCGGCCGGACGGCTACGAGCCCTACACCGCGAAGAAGGTCGGGGTGCTCGGCGCCGGGATGATGGGCGCCGCGATCGCCTATGTCTCGGCCAAGGCCGGGATCGACGTGGTACTCAAGGACGTCTCCCAGGAGAACGCCGAGAAAGGCAAGGGTTACGCCGTCAAGCTGGAGGAGAAGGCACTCAAGCGCGGCAAGACCACCCAGGAGAAGTCGGACGCGCTGCTGTCCAGGATCAAGCCCACCGCGGATCCCGCCGACTTCGCCGGGGTGGACTTCGTGATCGAGGCCGTCTTCGAGAGCACCGAGCTCAAGCACAAGGTGTTCGGCGAGATCGAGAACATCGTGAACGCGGACGCGGTGCTTGGCTCGAACACCTCCACCCTGCCGATCACCGGCCTTGCCGAGGGCGTGCAGCGGCAGGAGGACTTCATCGGCATCCACTTCTTCTCGCCGGTGGACAAGATGCCGCTGGTGGAGATCATCCGCGGGGAGAAGACCTCGGACGCCACGCTGGCCAAGGTGTTCGACTACACCCTGCAGATCAAGAAGACCCCGATTGTGGTGAACGACAGTCGCGGGTTCTTCACCAGCCGGGTGATCGGCACCTTCATCAACGAGGCGGTGGCCGCGCTGGGCGAAGGCGTCGAGCCGGCCAGCATCGAGCAGGCCGGGCTACAGGCCGGGTACCCGGCGCCGCCGCTGCAGCTGATGGACGAGCTGACGCTGACCCTGCCGCGCAAGATCCGGCAGGAGACCCGGCAGGCCATCGAGGCGGCGGGCGGCACCTGGCAGGCGCACCCCGCCGAGGCGATCATCGACCGGATGATCGACGAGTTCGACCGGAAGGGCCGCTCCTCCGGTGCCGGGTTCTACTCCTACGACGAGGAGGGCCAGCGGGCCGGCCTGTGGGAGGGCCTGCGCGAGGCGTTCAACTCCGGCAGCGGGGATGTTCCGTTCGAGGACCTCAAGGAGCGGATGCTGTTCGCCGAGGCACTGGAGACGGTGAAGTGCTTCGACGAGGGCGTGCTTACCTCGGTGCAGGACGCCAACATCGGGTCGATCTTCGGGATCGGCTTCCCGCCGTGGACCGGTGGGGTCGTGCAGTACATGAACCAGTACGAGGGTGGCCTGCGGGGCTTCGTGGCCCGCGCCCGTGAGCTCGCCGACCGTTACGGCGACCACTTCACCCCGCCGAAGTCGCTGGTGGCCAAGGCGGAAGCCGGCGAACTCTTCGAGTAGCCCTCCGCGGTGAGTGGCCCGTTCACTGCGAAATTCGCAGTGAACGGGCCACTCACAGCAGTCCGGCGGCCCTACAGCAGGGGTGGGACGAGGGCGTCGATCAGGTGCGGGCCGGGTTCGGCCAGTGCACGGGAGAACTGCTCGGCCAGCTCCTCCGCCGTGCCCGCCCGGCTGGCGGGTACGCCCATACCCTCCGCGATCCGCACGAAGTCCAGGTCCGGGCGGGAGAGGTCGAACAGCTCGTTCGCCTTCGGCCCCGAGCTCTCCGCGCCTACCCGCTGCAGCTCCATCCGCAGGATGGCGTAGGCCCGGTTGTTCAGCAGCACGGTGGTGACGTTCAGGTTCTCCCTGGCCTGCGTCCACAGCGCGGACACGGTGTAGAGCGCGCTCCCGTCGGCCTGCAGGTTGATCACCGGCCGGTCCGGTGCGGCGACCGCGGCGCCGGTGGCCACCGGCATGCCCTGGCCGATCGCGCCGCCGGTGAGGGTGAGCACGTCGTGCCGGGGCGCGCCCGCGGTGGCGGCGGGGACGAGCAGCCCGGAGGTGTTGGCCTCGTCGGAGATGATCGCGCCCTCCGGCAGCAGGGCCCCGATGACATCGGCCCAGTTCTGTGGGGTCAGCTCCCCGGACGGCAGCTCGGGCCGCTGCGCCTGCGCCAGGGGCGGCTCGGTGTCCGGGGCGACCTTGGCGGCCAGCTCGGTCAGCGCCGCCACCACGTCCTGCTCGACCCCGGCCAGCGGGTGCACCGCGGCCCCCTCGGGCACCAGGTCGCTGGCCTTGCCGGGGTAGGCGAAGAAGGACACCGGCGAGCGCGCCCCGGCCAGCACCAGGTGCTTGACCCCGTCCAGCTGGTAGGTCACCTGCTCGGCGAGGTAGCCGAGGCGCTCCACGTTCGGCAGCCCGGCGCCGCGCTCGATCCGCCGCGGGAAGGTCTCGGCGAACACCTTCGCCCCGGTCGCCGCGCCGATCGCGGCGGCGGCACGCAGCCCGTCCTCCCGGCAGGCCTGCCCGCCGATCAGCAGCGCCACCGGTTCCCCGCCGCGCAGTAGCTCGGCAGCCGAGGCCACCGCACCGTCCGCGGCGGCCCCTGGCCTGCCGGATGGCGCCGGCGTGCCCACCTGGCCGCCCTCGCCCCAGGACACGTCCGCGGGCAGGATCAGCGTCGCGATCCGCCCTGGTGCCTCCCGCGCCGCGGCGGCCGCCGCGGCCGCGTCCGCACCGACCTCGGCGGCGCTGCCCGATCGGCGCACCCAGCCGTTCAGTGTGCCCGCGACCGCGTCGATATCCGATTCCAGCAGGGCGTCGTACTGCTTGTGGTAGGTCGCGTGGTCACCGACGATGTTGACCATCGGGGTGTGCGCCCGCCGGGCGTTGTGCAGGTTCGCCATCCCGTTGGCAAGGCCGGGCCCGAGGTGCAGCAGGGTGGCCGCAGGCCGGTCCGCGATCCGCGCGTAGCCGTCGGCTGCGCCGGTGACGACCCCCTCGGCCAGGCCGAGCACCCCGCGCATCTCCGGCACGGTGTCCAGGGCCGCCACGAAGTGCATCTCCGAGGTTCCCGGGTTGGTGAAGCACACGTCGACGCCCGCGTCGACGAGCGTGCGGATCAGGGACTGCGCGCCGTTCATGCTGCTCGCTTTCTGTGCCGGTCAGCCGGTTCGGTACTAGCCGAGGAGTACGCCGGGGTTGAGGACGCCGGTGGGATCGAAGGCCTGCTTGATCCGCCGCATCAGCTCAAGCTTGGCAGGGTCCTCCAGCTCGAGAAAGTGTTCCCGCTTGGCGTTGCCGATGCCGTGCTCACCGGAGATCGCGCCGCCGAGAGCCATGCCCTCGGCGAAGATCTCGTGCAGCAGTGCCCTGCGTTTGTCCGGGTCCTGCTGGAAGATGCCCAGATGCACGTTGCCGTCCCCGGCGTGCCCGCAGCCGAGCGCCCCCGACCCCGACTTCAGCGCCAGTTCCCTCGTCCTGGTGAGGAACTCCGCCATGGCGCTGCGCGGGACGACCACGTCGATCACGTCGTCGGCGCCGATGGACTTGGCCGTCCAGAATGCCTTCTCCCGCGCCTCGATCAGCTTCCGCGCCGAGCCGCCCTCCAGCACGTAGACCTCGGCCGCGCCGAGCTCGCCGAGCAGGGTGCCGAGTAGTTCGACCTCGCCATCCAGCAGCTCGGCGCTCCGGTGTTCCAGGCCGACCACCAGGTAGGCCTGGGAGGCGTCGCGGACCTCATCCGGCACGCCCAGCTGGAGGTCGGCGACGTGGGTCATGGCCGCCATGGTCAGGTTGTCGATGTACTCCAGGATGTGCGGGGTGAGCCCGCTGGCGAGGATCCGCGGCACCGCGGCCAGCACCTGGTTCAGGTCCGCGAACGGGGCGAGCACGGTCGCGCCGTGCCCCAGCCGCGGGTGCAGCTTCACGATCACCTCGGTGGCCAGCGCCAGCGTGCCCTCCGAACCGATGATCAGCTGGGTGAGGTCGTAGCCGGAGGAGACCTTGGTGATCCTGCCGCCGGTCCGGATCAGCTCACCGGTGGGCAGCGCCGCCTGGAGCCCGAGTACGTTCTGCCGGGTCACGCCGTACTTCACCGCGCGCATCCCGCCCGCGTTGGCGCCCACGTTGCCGCCGACGCTCGCGCTCATCTCGCCGGGGTAGACGGTGTAGCTCAGCCCCGCCTCCGCGGTGCGTGCGTCCAGTTCGGACAGTGTCACGCCCGGCTGGACGACGGCCACGTGGTTCTCGGTGTCGACTTCCAGTACGGCGTTCATCCGCTCGAAGGACACCAGCAGCCCGTCCGGCCGGGGCCTGGCCGCCCCGGACAGTCCGGTTCCGGCGCCGCGGGCGGTGACCGGAACGCCGTGTTCGGCCGCGGCGGCCAGCAGCGCGGCCACCTCCTCGGCCGTGCCGGGCCGGGCCAGATAGCGCGGCACCTGCCCGGGAACGGTCAGCGCCTCGTCCCCGGCGTAGTCCGCGGAGATCTGGTCCCCGGTGAGCAACTGCCGCTCACCGACGATCTCGGCCAGCCGGGCCGCCACCTCGCTCACGCAGCTCACCCGTCCTCTCGCGCCGTTGCGGTTGGTTACCGCAGGGTAGTACACCGGCCCAGGATTCGGCTGAGGCTAAATCCCTGGCCGCATGGCCGGGCCTGCTCGCAGGCTGGCGTGCATGACCGCATGTGAACCAAGGTTTTCCTTCGACGAGAAGCGTTCGGTGTGCAGGCTCGGCTTCGGCGCGATGCGGCTGACCGGCCATGACCGCAAGCCACCAGCCGAGCACCAGGCCGCGCTCGAGGTGGCCCGGCGTGCGGTGGAGCTCGGGGTGGACTTCATCGACACCGCCGACTCCTACGCACTCGGCGCCAACGAGGAGCTGCTGGCCGAGGCCCTGCACCCCTACCCGGACGGGCTGCTGATCGCGACCAAGGCCGGGCAGAGCAGGCCGCGCGGCGACTGGGTGCCGCTCGGCCGCCCGGAGTACCTGTGCCAGCAGATCGAGCTGTCCCTGCGCAGGCTGCGGATCGAGCGGATCGAGCTGTTCCAGCTGCACCGCATCGACCCGAAGGTCCCGCTGGCGGACCAGCTCGGTGCCCTCGCCGAGCTGCGGGACGAGGGCAAGATCGCCCGCATCGGGCTGTCCGAGGTGAGCGTGCCCGAGCTGGAGGCGGCCCGCGGCATCGTCGAGATCGCCAGCGTGCAGAACCGGTACAACCTCACCGACCGCGCCTCCGAGGACGTGCTGGACTACTGCGAGCGCGCCGGTATCGCGTTCATCCCGTGGCTGCCCATCGACAACGGCAGGCACGCCGAGTCCACCGGGGTCGTCGGCAAGGTCGCCGCGGAAGTCGGCGCCACCCCGGCGCAGGTGGCACTGGCCTGGCTGCTGCACCGTTCGCCGGTGGTGGTGCCGATCCCCGGCACGTCCACCCGCGCCCACCTCGAGGAGAACGTGGCCGCGCGGAACCTGGAGCTGACCGCCGACCAGTACACCCGGCTGGACGCGCTGCGCGCCGGGTAGGGAGTGCGGAGGGCGGCGGTCGGCCTGGCCTACCCGGCGCGGGCGAAGGACAGCGTCTCGCCCTCGACCCCGCGCAGCCACAGGTCCTGCGCGGCCGCCGCCATCTCCTCAAGGCCCTCGGTGATCGTGGCGAACACGTTGCCGGGCACCCAGCCTGCGTCCCCGTTGATCAGCAGGTTGTTCCGGCCGTAGAAGATCGCCAGGTCGGTGGCGCCGGACGCGCCGTGCGCCTCACTGCCCTCCTCGTAGCCGTAGGCCGGGTTGCCGATCTCCCACGCCTCGAAGCCGAAGTACACGACATCCCCCGGGATCGGGGTGACCGTGGGGTTCTCCCTGCCCGGCTTGGGCTCGGCGAACGGCGGCACCAGTGTGTAGACCTCGTTGCGGGCGTACTTGGCGTGGTAGGCCGAGCCGCTCTGCGGCAGGGCCTCCCACACCGCCGCGCAGGTGCGCGGCGCCTCGGCCTCCAGCAGCCGGGCGCGGCAGGACACCCCGCGCTTGTCCAGGGTGATGGTGATGTAGCGGGCCACGCCTTGTCTCCCCAGTCTCTCGTTACTTGGTGACCGACTGCACGACGTCGGCCCAGATCTCCAGTGCCTCGTCGATCTGCTCGGCGCTGACCACCAGCGGCGGGATCATCCGCACCACGTTCATGTAGGCGCCGCAGGTGAGCAGCAGCAGTCCCCGCTCGGCGGCGGCCTTCTGCGCGGCCTGCGCGGTGGCGTTGTCCGGCTTGCCGTCCGGTGTGGTGAACTCCGAGCCGACCAGCAGGCCGAGCCCGCGCACGTCGCCGATGGCCGCGGTCTTCTCGCCGATCGCGCGGGCCCCGCCGAGCAGTTGCGCGCCCCTGGCGGCCGCGTTCTCCACCAGGCCCTCCTCCTGGATCACCTCCAGGGTGGCCAGCGCCGCCGCGCAGGCGACCGCGTTGCCGCCGTAGGTCCCGCCCTGCGAGCCGGGCCAGGCCTTGCCCATCAGCTCCTCCGAGGCCGCAACGGCGGACAGCGGGAAGCCGCTGGCAAGGCCCTTGGCGATCAGCACGACGTCCGGCCGCACGCCGAAGTGCTCATGCCCCCAGAACTTGCCGGTGCGGCCGAATCCGGTCTGGATCTCGTCCATGACCAGCAGGATCCCGTGCTCGTCCGCACGCTCGCGCAGCCCGGCGAGGAACTCGTGGTTGGCTGGCACGTAGCCGCCCTCACCGAGCATCGGCTCGATGAAGAAGGCGGCGGTCTCGTTCGGCGCGCTCATCGTGGCGAACAGGTAGTCCAGCTCCCGCAGGGCGAACTCGGTGGCGGTGCGCTCGTCCCAGCCGTAGTGGTAGGCGTGCGGGAACGGCGCCACGTGCACCCCGGCCATCAGCGGGGAGATGCCCGCGCCGAACCGGGTGCCGGAGGTCGTCATCGAGGCCGCGGCCACCGTGCGGCCGTGGAAACCGCCCTGGAACACCACCACGTTCGGCCTGCCGGTCGCCTGCCGGGACAGCCGCAGCGCGGCCTCCACCGCCTCGCTGCCGGAGTTGGCGAAGAACAGCGAGTCCAGTCCCTGCGGCAGCACGTCGCCAAGCCGCCTGGTCAACTCGAGCAGCGGCTTGTGCATGACGGTGGTGTACTGGCCGTGGATCAGCTTGCCGACCTGCTCCTGCGCCGCGCTGACCACCTTCGGGTGGCAGTGGCCGGTGCTGGTCACCCCGATGCCCGCGGTGAAGTCGAGGTGGCGGCGGCCGTCCACGTCGTAGAGGTAGGCGCCCTCGCCGTGGTCGACGACGACCGGGGTGGCCTGCTTGAGCAGGGGGGACAGCTGTGCCATGGCAGCGATGCTCCTAACTGGGCCGGGGGTGCTGGCCTTGTAGATTGTTGACAATATGCATAGCATGGCGGCTGGACCGGCGCAAACAAGGAGCAGGTGGATGAACCCAGTGCCCAGTGAAGCCAGCGTTGTCGAGGCGGTCAACAAGGAGCTGTTCGTCGGCGGCAAGTGGACTTCGGCCGCGGGCGGCAGGACCTTCCCGGTGTATGACCCCTCGACCGGCGACGTGTTGTGTGAGATCGCTGACGCCGCACCCGAGGACGGTATCGCCGCACTGGACGCGGCGGTGGCCGCGCAGGCGGACTGGGCGAATCATCCGCCGCGGGAACGCGGGGAGATCCTGCGCAGGGCCTACGAGACGTTGATGGCCCGCGCCGACGAGCTGGCCCTGCTGATGACCCTGGAGATGGGCAAGCCGGTGGCCGAGGCGCGGGGCGAGATCGCCTACGCCGCCGAGTTCTTCCGCTGGTTCGCCGAGGAGGCGGTGCGGATCGACGGCGGCTACGCGGTGGCGCCGAACGGCAGCGGCCGCTTCCTGGTTGCCAAGCAGCCGGTCGGCCCGTCCATCCTGATCACGCCGTGGAACTTCCCGATGGCCATGGGCACCCGCAAGATCGGGCCCGCGGTGGCGGCCGGGTGCACCATGGTGATCAAGCCCGCCGCGCAGACCCCGCTTTCCATGCTGGCGCTGACCCAGATACTGGCCGAAGCCGGACTGCCGGACGGGGTGCTGAACGTGCTCACCACCACCAACTCCGGTGGGGTGATGGAGCCGGTCATCCGGGACGGGCGCGCGCGCAAGCTGTCCTTCACCGGGTCCACCTCGGTCGGGCGCAAGCTGCTGGAGCAGTGCGCGGACAAGGTGCTGCGCACCTCCATGGAACTGGGCGGCAACGCGCCCTTCCTGGTGTTCGACGACGCCGACCTGGACGCGGCGCTGGACGGCGCGATGCAGGCGAAGATGCGCAACATCGGCGAGGCCTGCACCGCGGCCAACCGTTTCTACGTGCAGCGCGGGGTGGTGGAGGAGTTCTCCCGCAGGCTGACCGAGCGGATGGCGGCGTTGCCGATCGGCCGGGGCACCGAGGAGGGTGTCGTGGTCGGCCCGCTGATCGACGAGGCCGCGATCGAGAAGGTGAGCAGCCTGGTCAACGACGCCGCGCAGCGAGGGGCGCGGGTGCTCACCGGTGGGGCCACTGTGGACGGTCCGGGCAACTTCTACCAGCCGACCGTGCTCACCGACGTTCCGCCGGACGCCAAGCTGGCGGACGAGGAGATCTTCGGGCCGGTGGCGCCGATCTCGGTGTTCGACACCGAGGAGGAGGCGGTGCGGGCCGCTAACGACACCGAGTACGGGCTGGTCAGCTACCTCTACACCAGCGATGTCAAGCGCGCACTGCGCGTCTCCGAGCAGCTGGAGGCCGGGATGATCGGCCTGAACCAGGGCATCGTATCCAACCCGGCCGCGCCCTTCGGCGGGATCAAACAGTCCGGCCTCGGCCGCGAGGGCGGAACCGTGGGGATCGAGGAGTTCCTGGAGACCAAGTACATCGCGGTGAGCCTGTGAACACCTACCGCATCGCCAGCATCCCCGGCGACGGGATCGGGGTCGACGTCACGGTCGAGGCGCGCAAGGTGCTCGACCGGGCCGCGGAGCTGCACGGGTTCGGTCTGGAGTGGACGGAGTTCGACTGGAGCTGCGAGCGCTACAGCCGGACCGGCACGATGATGCCTGCCGACGGGGTCGAGCAACTCGCGCCGATGCACGCGATCCTGCTCGGCGCGGTCGGCTTCCCCGGGGTCCCCGACCATGTTTCGCTGTGGGGCCTGCTGATCCCGCTGCGCAGGGCGTTCGCCCAGTACGTGAACCTGCGGCCGGTGAAGCTGCTGCCCGGCACCACCAGCGTGCTGGCGAACCGCTCGGCCGAGGAACTGGAGATGGTGATCGTCAGGGAGAACTCCGAGGGCGAGTACTCCGCCATCGGTGGCAGGCACAACACCGGGCAGCCGAGTGAGTTCGTGCTGCAGGAGTCGGTGTTCACCCGGGTGGGCGTGGAGCGGATCATCCGGTACGCCTTCGAGCTGGCCCTCAACCGCAAGGGCAAGGTGTGCTCGGCCACCAAGTCCAACGGGCTGATCCATTCGATGCCGTACTGGGACGAGATCTTCGCCGAGGTGGCGGCCGACTATCCCCAGGTGGCCAGCGAGCAGTGCCACGTGGACGCACTCGCCGCGCGGATGGTGCAGCAGCCGGACCGGCTGGACGTGGTGGTGGCCTCGAACCTGTTCGGCGACATCCTGAGTGACCTCGCCGCCGCGGTGACCGGCGGACTCGGCATGGCGCCCTCCGGCAACATCAACCCGCCGGGGGAGTTTCCCTCCATGTTCGAGGCCGTGCACGGCAGTGCGCCGGACATCGCGGGCCAGGGCATTGCGAACCCGGTGGCGCAGGTACTGACCGGCGCGATGTTGCTGGAGCACCTCGGCCAGACCGGCGCGGCGAACGCGGTCACCAAGGCCGTGGAGCAGGTTCTCGCCGAGGGTGCCGTGGCCACACCCGACCTCGGCGGGAACGCCACCACGGCGCAGCTCGGCTCGGCCATCGCGGCGGCACTCGGCTGAATCCTTTGCATACTCCGGCCCGTTTCTGGGCACCCTCGGCCGATGAAGCTATTGGGTGTGCGGATTCCGGGACCACTGTTCGCCTTCGGCGCGGCGGCAGGGACAGCACGCGAGCTCACCGGGCTCGCCCTGTCCCAGCTGGTCCCACCAGGTCGAACCGGATGGGCTGAGCGCACCACCGAGGACGCACACCATCCTTCGGACGGCCTCCGCGGCACCTACCTGGCGTCCACTTTGGCCGGTGACCTGGCCGGGTTCGGGCTGTCGATGGTGACCAGGTTCCTGCCATGGGTGCCGGTCCCGGCCGAGCTGGCCGCCCTGCCCTCGGTCGTGGACCACCATCCCCGGCTGCGGGCGTGGCTGGCCGAACGCGCGGGTGGGCGGGAGCGCGCCGACTCGGCGACCTCGATCGCGGGTGCGCTCGCCCAGGGTTTCGCCTCCGGCGGCGAGGGCACCCTGCTGGACGCCGCGCAGCGCGTCGAGCAGTGGCGGGAGGCAAGGGAACACCAGCGTGCCTGGCGGGCGGTGCAGGACCGGCTGCCAGCCGGCCAGGGCCGGGCCGAGCTGCCCACGGTGGTGCCCGAGCGCCCGGCCGAGCCGCCGGAATCGCCGCAGGATGGCTACGAACGGACCGCCATGCGGCTCGGCGGTACGGCGGCGGCCGCCGCCGTACCGTTCGTCGGCCCCCGGCGTGCCGCGGCCTTCGGGCTGGCCGCGCTGCCCAAGGCGGTGCACGCAGGCCAGGACGCCTTCGGCGCCCACCTCGGCAGGGTGCTGGCCCGGCGCGGCGTGCTGGTGATGGACCGGGCCGTGCTGCGCGAGCTCGGCCGGATCAGCGTGGTGGTGCTGGACGAGCGGGCGCTTGGTACCGGCCGCCTGGTGCCTGCCGACCTGGTTCCGCTGGCCGGAAGCGACCCGAAGGCGGTGGCCGAGCAGACCTGGCGGCTGCTGGATCCGGCCCGGCCACGGGCGGTCCGGCAGGGCGAAGGCTGGACCCTGGGGCCGCTGGATGAGCTGGAACTGCGTGGCAGGCGCGGGATCAAGCAGCGGGAACGGCTGGAACGGGGTAACCCGGCCGCCGTGCTCGGCCTCGCCCGTGGCGACCGGCTGGAGGCGGTGCTCTCCCTCACCGCCGAGCAGGCGCCGGGGGTCACCACCCTGACTGCCGCCGCCCGCCGGAGCGGGCTGCCGGTGCTGCGCCCCGCCGATGCCGACCTGGCCACGGCGGTCAGGGAACTACAGGCCGAGGGTGAGATGGTGTTGCTGGTCTCCGGGGACCGCGTCGCGCTGGGGGCGGCCGACTGCGGCCTTGGCGTGTATCGCGCGGGGGCCGCGCCGCCATCGGGCGCGCAGCTGCTCATCGGCGAGGACCTGGACAGCGCCGCGTTGCTGGTCGAGGCGGTGGACGCGGCCCGAAGGCTCGGCGTCGAGGACATCCGGCTGGCCAAGGTGGCCACCGGGGTCGGCGCGATCAGCGCCCTGCAGGGCGGCCGGGCCAGGGGTGGCGCGGCCGCTCGTAGCCTGCGCGCGGTCAACGGGGGCGCCGCGATCGCCATGGTCAACGGGCACCGCCATGCCCGGCGGCTGCGGCCGCCTGAGGTGACGGCCGAGGCCGGTCCGCTGGTCGCGGGCTGGCATCTGATGCCGGCCGAGGCCGTGCTGCGGGAGCTGGACACAAGCGCCGACGGCCTCAGCGGCGCCGCGGTCCGGGAGCGTGCCCGCGAGCGGGGGACCGTTGCCGCGCGGGGAACCAGCCTGGGCAGCGCCTTCCTCGCCGAGCTGGCCAACCCGCTCACCCCGGTGCTGGCCGGTGGTGCCGCGCTGTCGGCCGCGGTCGGCTCGCCGGTGGACGCCGCGCTGGTCGCCGGGGTCACCGGTCTTTCGGCGTTGCTCGGCAGCATCCAGCAGGTGCGCACCGACCGGGAGCTGGCCGAGCTGCTGAACCGCTCGGCGGTCACCGCGCATGTCCGCAGGGACGGCCAGGAGCACACGCTCAGCGCCGACGAGCTGGTGCTGGGCGATGTGGTGCTGCTGGCCGCGGGGGATGTGGTGCCTGCCGACTGCAGGCTGCTCGAGGCCGATGGTCTCGAGCTGGATGAGTCCGCGCTGACCGGTGAGTCGCTGCCGGTGGCCAAGGATCCGGCGCCGGTGGTGGCCGCGGAGCTCGCCGGGCGCACTTCCATGCTGTACGAGGGCACCACGGTGGCGGTGGGTACCGCCGTGGGTGTGGTGGTCGCGGTCGGTGACGACACCGAGGCCGGCCGCGGTATGGCGCTGGCCAGAGAGCGGGCGCCGCGGGCGGGCGTCGAGCAGCGCCTTGCCGAGCTCACCAGGAACAGCATGCCGCTGGCCCTTGGCTCGGCTGGGGCGGTGGCAGGCGCCGGGCTGCTGCACGGGGTGCCGTTGCGGGAGAGCATGTCGGCCGCGGTGAATCTGGCCGTGGCCTCGGTGCCCGAGGGCCTGCCGTTCCTGGTGAACGCGGCGCAGCTGGCTTCCGCTCGGCGGCTGGCCGAGCACGGCGCGTTGGTGCGCAACCCGCGCAGCGTGGAAGCGCTCGGCAGGGTGGACGTGCTGTGCTTCGACAAGACCGGGACGCTGACCGAGGGCAGGCTGACGGTAAGCGAGGTCGATGACGGGCGGTCGCGGCAGGCGATTACCGCGCTGGAAGGCAGTACGCGGCGGGTGCTCGCCGCCGCGCTGCGCGCTACCCCGGCCGCGGAACGGGCCGAGGACCTGCCGCATGCCACCGACCGCGCCGTGCTGTCCGGAGGCGAACGGGCCGGGGTGAGCCCGCAGGCCGGGGCCGAGGGCTGGCGCCTGGTGCGGGAGGTTCCGTTCGAACCCTCCCGGGGCTACCACGCGGCGGTCGGGGAGTCTGCTGACGGGCCGCTGCTGAGCGTCAAGGGCGCGCCCGAGGCGGTGCTGCCGCGTTGCGCGATCGACGGCGGGGAACGCAAGCGTTTGACGAAGCGGATGAAGTGGCTCGCCGAGTCGGGCCACCGGGTGCTCGCGGTCGCCGAGGGCGAGCCCACCGAGGACGACAGCGTGGCCCGGCTGAGCTTCCGGGGGTTCGTGGCGATCGCCGATCCGGTGCGTGGCAGCGCCGCCCCAGCCGCCGCGCGGCTGCGGGAGGCCGGGGTGCACATCGTGATGATCACCGGCGACCACCCGGCCACCGGCGAGGCGATCGCGGACGAGGTCAACCCCGGCAACGGCGGCCTGCATGTGGTGACCGGCCCGGAGCTGGACGAGCTGGACGACGAGGCGCTGGCGGAGCGGCTGATGAAGGTGGACGTGGTCGCCCGCTGTAGCCCGGCGCAGAAGGTCCGGATCATCCAGGCGTACCAGGGCCTCGGCCGCACCGTGGCGATGACCGGCGATGGCGCCAACGACGCCCCGGCGATCCGGCTGGCGGATGTCGGGATCGCGCTGGGCGCCCGCGGCACCCCCGCGGCGCGGGCCGCGGCTGATGTGGTGGTGACCGACGACCGGCTGGAGACGATCATCGCCGCCCTGGTGGAGGGCCGGGCGATGTGGGCCTCGGTCCGCGAGTCGCTCGGGGTGCTGCTCGGCGGGAACCTGGGTGAGATCGCGTTCAGTGTGCTCGGCGCGCTGACCACCGGTCGTTCGCAGCTGACCGCGCGGCAGTTCCTGCTGGTGAACCTGCTCACCGACCTGGCGCCCGCGCTGGCGATCGCGCTGCGCAGGCCGGACGGCGGCGCCGTGGAGGATCTGTTGCGCGAGGGTCCGGAGAACTCGCTCGGCGGCGCGCTGCGGAAGGAGATCGCGCTGCGCGCCGGAACCACCGCGGCCGGTGCCTCGCTGGCCTGGTGGCTGGCCAGGTTGACCGGGCGCAGGCAGCGCGCGGGCACCGTGGCGCTGGCCGCGCTGGTCGGCACCCAGCTCGGCCAGACGATGCTCACCGGTGGCCGCAGCGGCTCGGTGGTGGCCACCGGCCTCGGCTCGGTTGCCGTGCTGGCGTTGGTGATCCAGACGCCGGGTCTGAGCCAGTTCTTCGGCTGCACGCCGCTCGGCCCGGTCGGCTGGGGTATCGCATTCGGCAGTGCCGGGGTCGCGAGCGTGACCGGCGCGCTGGTCTAGGTAGCGGGCAAGGACGAAGGGGAGCGGGGCAGGCGGCGGTTCGCGACGGCGCGAGCGGTCATCGCGATGAGCGCCGACCAGACCAGGCAGTAGGCGCCGAAGGCCGCGCCACCCACATCGGTGACCAGCGCACGGATCAGCATGACCAGGCCACCGCCCAGCGCCATGAGCGCGAACGCGCATAGCGGTAGCAGCAACACCCACCGCCGAAGGCGTTGGGCAACGGGGAGCAACGGGAGGGCCACCAGGGCAACCCCGAGCACACCGATGCCGGCGTTGCCCCATTGGGCGAGCGCAACGCCCCCAGGCCGGTAGCTCGCGTACGCGGCGGGCTCGACGGCCGGTCCACCGGTGACCCCGAGCCTGCCCGTCAGCGCGTGGTGCACTTTGGACGCCACATAGAGCGTTCCCCATGCCATCGCCGCGATCGCCCATCTCCGGCCCACCTTGTCCATAGCGATGATTGTGCCGCGGATACGACCCCCGCATCTCCTGCGCACGGGGGAGTCATCTCCCTCTCCGGGGGACTCGGGCGTCTTGCTCAGAAGGGTGGTTTGTCGTTGTCTGGGGCGAGGGGTTCGTGGAGTGGTTCGCGGGGGCTTTGGTGTACGTCTCCGTGGGGTGTGGTGATGGTCGGCACCCCGTCGATGACCTCGTACTTCCATCCCGGCAGGTCCTTGAGGTGGTGGTCGCGTTCGCAGTACCCGACCAGTTCTTCTTCCCGGGTGCCTCCGCCTGTGGCCCAGTCGGTGGTGTGGTCGTTCTGGCACTGCTGCGAGGGCCGGTGGCACCCGATGCCCTGGCATTCCCGGTCTCGTACCCGCACGAACTCATCCAGCGCCGCCGGGGGCCGGTACCGCGTACGCCCCAGGTCGATGGGATGCCCGGTGGCCGGGTCGGTCAACAACCGCCGCCACACACTGTCCGGATGCGTAGCCAGCTCCCGCGCCAACGACGCCGGGATATGCCCATGCCCGGCCACATATCCCGGCTGCTCATCCAGCCCCAGCAGGGAGCTGGCGGCGAAGTACAGGTACACCTCCGTGCGCGGCGCCCGGATCGTGCCGTCTTCTCGGAGGGCCAAATCGGCGAACACATCCGCCCGCAACTGCTCCAACGTGCGACTGTCCCCTTCTTTCCGCATCCGTCGGGCGGCCCGGTCACACCGTGCATAAATCGCCGTGGCCACCTCCGTCGGGAGGTCGGCCATGAGGCTGGACACCCCATCGTCCTGATGGATGAGTTCCAGGGATCGTTGTGCCCGCCGGGCCCGGGTGCGCCGCGCCGCCCCGTCCGGGTCGACCGCGAGTACCTGGTAGCGCACCGACCGCCGCAGGCTGGTGCGGTCTTTGCGTTCCAGTTTGTCGCCCATCCGCTTATCCACCTCGCGGGCCTGGTGGTCGGTGAGGACCGCGGTGGGCTCGACCACCGCTTTCACCTTCTCCTGGTCAATCCGGCCCTCCCGGAACGCCGCGAGGGTGTTCGGTAGCCGGGTGAGGTGCTGCCCCAGCGCCAGGGCTTCCTCCACCCGGTGCCGGGTCCAGTACAGCCGTCCGGCGATCTCGGTCACCAGCGAGACCCGTTCGTCCCCGTCGTGGGCGAGGTCGGCCACCAGCAGCACCCGCCGCGCCTCCAGCCGGGCGATGGCGCGTTCGTTGGCCTCCAAGGCGTCGAGTGTGGTGAGTGCGTCTTCTGGGGGATCCGTGTGCGGATCAGAACTGTGTCTGTCCATACCCACAATTGTATCGACGGGACCGACGAAAATTCCCCGTGTGAATGTATACCCGCTGGTATTCACTCGAATGCGTGTTCGACATGGAGTGTGTATGTCGGGTCGGGGGACGGTGCTCGTTCCGTGGGGTGCTGGCGCTAGCAACCAGCCCTGCTAGTGGTGATGCGTGGAGCGCCAGTGCCCCGCGGCGCGCCGGAGGCGTGCTTGGAACCCAGCCACAGGCTCGTCACCGGCAAACACGGTTACCTGAGCGGCAAACACGATGTACGGGAAGGGCCAAAGCGTGCGCGTGGGCGGCCAAAGCGTGCGCGGGAACGGCAAACACACGCGCGTGGGGAGCAAACACGCGGATGGGCTTATTGGCGTAAGGGGGTTCCGGGGGCGAGGCGCTGGACGGCGTCCTCCATATGTGCCTCTAGCAGGGTGAGCACGGTTTCCTGGTCACCTTCGCGGATGGCCTCGATGATCCGGTTGTGCTCGACAACGCGTTCGTTCACGTGCTGGTAGGTGCGCTGCAACAGGGACAGGCACATACGGGTCTCGATCAGCAGGGTGCGGGCCATCCGGACCAGCCGCTTGCTGCCGGAGGCCTCGATCAGCACCTCGTGGAAGCGTAGGTCCGCTTCGGACAGTGCGGTCGGATCATCGTCGTCCGCGGCGGCCGCCATCGCGCGCACCGTCTCGTCCAGCAGGGCGGCCGCCTGCTCCCGGTCACCGTGCATGACCCTGATCGCGGCCGCGCGCTCGACCGCCGAGCGGGCCGTGTAGATGTCGTACACGTCGTCCGGTTCGAGGTCGATCACGAACAGCCCGCGGTGCCGCTCGCTGCGCAGCAGCCCCTCGGAAACCAGCCGCTGCATGGCCTCCCGCAGCGGACCCCTGGACACCTCGAAGCGTGCGGCCAGCTCGGTCTCCCCGAGCTGGGTTCCGGGCGGCAGGGAGCCGTTCATGATCGCGTCGCGGAGCTGGCGGGCGATGAGCCCCGCGGTGGACTCCCGGTTGACCGGCTCGATATCGGCCAGCGGCATGGTCACTCGCCTTCCGCCGGGATCTCGGCGGGCGGGATACGGAACAGGGCGCCGAGCCCGTCCGCGGCCCGTGCCGCGCCGCCCAGCCGCAGGCCCTCCCAGATGGTCACCTGGTTGGCGGTGAGCACCGGCTTGCCGATGCGTTCCTCCATGGTGTCCAGCAGCGCCAGGGTGCGC
Source organism: Amycolatopsis aidingensis (assembly GCF_018885265.1). GTDB lineage: Bacteria > Actinomycetota > Actinomycetes > Mycobacteriales > Pseudonocardiaceae > Amycolatopsis > Amycolatopsis aidingensis. The sequence goes on along the minus strand of NZ_CP076538.1, from coordinate 5,997,046 downwards.
ATCGCGGTATCCGGGATCAGCAGGCCGTCCGCGTCCGGGTGGTCGTGCGCGGCGGCGAGGCCCGCGACGGCCTCCTGGCTCAGTTTGCCAACCTCCGCCGCGGTGTCGATGTCCTGGCTGGACATGGAAACGACCTCGATCCCGCCCGCGGCGAGGAACTCGACGAACAGCTTCGCCACCACGTCCGGGTAGCTCGCCGCCACCGCGACCCTGCGCAGCCCCAGCGCCCGTGCCGCCCGTACGAAGGCGAAGGAGGTGCTGGTGGCGGGTACCCCGGCCGCGGCGGACAACCCGGCGGCCTGCTCGCCTGCGCCCTGCCAGCCGTAGACGAAGCTGCCGCTGGTGCAGGCCCATACCACCGCGGCAGGCTCGTGCGGGGACAGCAGCCGGGCACCCTCGGCGAGCCGTTCCGGTTTGCCGAGGTCGAGCAGCTCCTGGACGGCGTGCAGGTCGGTACCGTAGATATGCGCCACCGGCAGCCGGACCCCCTCGCCGAGTATCCGTTCGGCGAGCGGGTAGTCGTCCTCGGCCGCGTGGTCGGGGTAGATGAAGCCGATCGTGCGCCGCGCCTCGGCTCGCTCAGCCGACTCAACCATCGAGACCTCCCGTCGGATTGTTGACAATCCTACTAGAAACCGTCAAGACACCTCACGAAGCCATTCCCCCGGCCCGACGACCGGGAGCTTCATCCGCTTGAGGCAGGCCCACATGGTCAGCTGGTTCGCGGTGAGGATCGGCTTGCCCAGCGCCGTCTCCAGCGGCTCGATCAGGTCGTAGGTCGGCAGGTTCGTGCAGCTGACGAAGATCGCCTCGGCGTCGGCGTGGTTGGCCGCGATGATCCGCTCGGCGATGGTGCGGTAGCTGACCTTCCAGATGCCGCCGCCGAGGCCGAGGTGGTCACTGGAGACCGTCCGGACCCCGAGTTCGGCAAGGAACTCGTGCAGTTTGCCGGTGAGGTCGGCGTCGTAGGGCGTCAGCACCGAGATCCGCCGCAGGTCGAGCTGCTGCAGCACCTCGGCCAGCGCGCCCGAGGTGGTGACCGCGTCCGGCGCGCCCGCGTCGCAGATCGCTTTGCACAGGGAGCGCTCGTAGTCGATCCCGTTCACGAAGCTGCCCGAGGTGCACAGGTAGGCCACCACCTCGGGTTCCACATGCAGCACGTCCCTGGTCGCGGCGGCGAGGTGCTGGCTGTTGCTAACCAGGTGCGCCATCTCCATGCTGACCGGCACCGGTTCGTACGGCGTGCGGGCCAGGTGCAGGGACACCTCCATCGGGACCCAGCGCCACAGCTCGCGCTCCAGCGCGAGGTCGAACGGCGCGATCACGCCGATGCCGCGCTGCGCGAGCGGCCCCTCGAAGGAGGGTATGTCCAGTGTCGACAAATCCAAGGCTCAGCCCCCGGGTGCATCTGAAGGAAGTGCCTCCGGGAGAACTCCTCGGATTGTTGACAATCATACGAGAGCCTCATACCGTGTCAACGTGATCGGCGCGGATTCCCCTGTGCTCGTGGTGCTCTGCGGGGAGCAGCGGCCCCCGGATATGGACAGCATCGAGCGTACGGCCACGGTGCGTTACACGCGCGAGGACGGGCTGGCGGAGGCGCTGCCCGGGGCGGACGCGCTGTTCGTCTACGACTTCCTCTCCACCGCCGTGCCCGAAGCCTGGCCTGCCGCGGACCGGTTGCGCTGGCTGCATATCGCCAGTGCGGGGGTGGACCCGGTGCTCTTTCCTGGGCTGCGGGACAGCGAGGTGGTGCTGACCAACTCCCGTGGCGTGTTCGACAACTCGATCGCCGAGTACGTGCTGGGCGTGGTGCTCGCCTTCGCCAAGGACTTCGCCCGCTCGCTGCGGCTGCAGGACGAGGTCCGCTGGCTGCACCGGGAGACCGAGCGGATCGCGGGGCGCACCGCGCTGGTGATGGGTACCGGGCCGATCGGCAGGGCGATCGCCGTGATGCTGCGCGCCGCGGGTATGCGGGTGGCCGGGGTCGGCCGCAGGGCCCGCGAGTCCGACCCCGACTTCGGCACGGTGTACGCCTCGGCCGAGCTGACCGGCCACCTGCCCGAGGCGGACTACGTGGTCGCGGTGGCCCCGCTGACCGAGCAGACCAAGGGCGTGTTCGACGCGAACGCCTTCGCCGCGATGAAGCCGACCGCCCGCTTCGTCAACGTGGGCCGGGGCGAGCTGGTGGTCACCGCGGACCTGGTCGAGGCCCTGCGCGCGGAGCGGATCGCCGGCGCGGCGCTGGACGTCTTCGACACCGAGCCGCTGCCCGCCGACAGTCCCTTGTGGACTATGGAGAACGTGCTGATCTCGCCGCATATGTCGGGTGACTTCGTCGGCTGGCGGAACACGCTGGTCGAGGTGTTCGCGGACAACTACGAGCGGTGGCGCACTGGGCAGCCGCTTCGTAATGTCGTGGACAAGCAGTTGGGCTACGTTCCGTCCGGTCCTTCCGGGGTCTAGAAGCTCTTTTGGAGAGAGATGCCAGCTAACACCAGCACCCTGCTCACGGCGAGCGAGCTCGTCCTGGCTTACCGCTCGGGTGAACTGTCCCCGGTCGAGGCCACCAAGGCCGCGCTGGAGACGATCGCGGAGCGCGACGCCGAGTACAACGCGTACTGCCTCGTCGATGAGGAGGTGGCGCTGGAACAGGCCAGGAACTCCGAGGAGCGCTGGCGCGAGGGCAACCCGATCGGCTGGCTGGACGGTGTGCCCGCCTCCATCAAGGACATGTTCCTCACCCAGGGCTGGCCGACGCTGCGGGGTTCCCGCTGCATCGATGCCGATCAGCTCTGGGAGGTGGACAGCCCGGTCACCGCGAGGATGCGGGAGCACGGTCTGGTGCTGCTCGGTAAGACCACCACCCCGGAGCTGGGCTGGAAGGCGGTCACCGACAGCCCGCGGGATGGCGTCACCCGTAACCCGTGGAACACCGCGCTCACCGCGGGCGGCTCCAGCGGCGGCAGCGCGGCGGCGGTCGCGGCCGGCATGGGGGAGCTCTCCGTCGGCACCGATGGCGGTGGTTCGGTGCGCATCCCCGCCTCGTTCTGCGGCATCGTCGGGTTCAAGCCCACCGGGGGCCGGATCCCGCTCTACCCGGCAAGCCCGTTCGGTGCGCTCGCGCACGCCGGGCCGATGGCGCGTTCGGTGGACGACACGGCGCTGATGCTGGACGTACTGGCACTGCCCGACTACCGCGATCCCAATGCCTTGCAGCCCCCGCTTTCCGCCTACCGTGAGGCGGTCCGCCGCGACGTCCGTGGTCTGAACGTGGCGTTCTCGCCCACTCTCGGCTACATCGACGTGGACCAGGAGGTCGCCCAGCTGGTCGCGGCCACCGTGGCCGCGCTGAGCGAGGCCGGGCTGCGGGTGGAGGAGGCCGACCCGGGGTTCAGCGATCCCCTCGACTCGTTCAACGTGCTCTGGTCGTCCGGGGCCGCGAAGTGGCTGGACACCTTCCCGGAAGGCTCGGCCGAGCAGGTCGACCCCGGGCTGCGCAAGGTGTGGCAGCAGGGGCACACCTACTCGGCCAGCGACTACCTCGGCGCGATGGCCGAGCGCGCGGCGCTGGGCATCCACATGGGTGAGTTCCACACCCGCTACGACGCGCTGATCACCCCGACCGTCGCGATCCCGCCGTTCGAGGCCGGGCACGACGTGCCGCCGGGGAGCGGGCTGGAAAGCTGGCCGCAGTGGGCGCGGTTCAGCTACCCGTTCAACATGACCCAGCAACCGGCGATCAGCGTGCCTGCCGGGGTCACCTCGAAAGGGCTCCCGGTCGGCCTGCAGATCGTCGGGCCGCGGCACTCCGACGACCTGGTGCTGGCGGTGGCCAAGCTGGTGGAGGAGGTCCAGCCCTGGGCAACCGACCGCCCGGCAGGCACTCCGGCCCGCTGAACCGACGCTCAGCCGCCGACCATCTGCTCGGCCCAGCGCACCACGGCTTCGTGATAGCCGGGCGCGTTGCCCGCGTAGTTCAGTGAGTGCCCGTAGTCCGGCACCACGTGGGCCTGTAGCCGGGCTGCGGGCGAGTAGTACAGCTGTTCGGACCGCAGCAGCGCCTCGGCGGAACCGCAGTCGGTTGCCAGCAGCCCGCAGAAGGTCGGGTCCCGCTCGGCCAGCACCGTGAGCACCGGGACGTCGACCAGCAGGGAGTACGGCGCCACGGTGCCCACGAGCGCCCCGTCCACCAGTTCCGCCGGTGCCGTGACGTCCTTTGTGGACTCATCGAACTCGGCCACGGCACCGACGTAGGGACCCGGCTTGTGCAGCGAGTCGTACCGGGTGCCGGGCATGGTGGTCAGGTAACCGATGTCGAGGTTCCTGCCCGCGAACGCGGGGTCCAGCGCGGCCGGGGTGAAGGTGGCGAAGATGGGCACCAGCCCGGCCAAGTTGAGCCGGTGCGCCATTCCGGTCACCAGCACGCCGTCCACATCGTGGTACGTGCCTGCCTCGATGATCGCGATGGCGGAGCCCAGCGAGTGCCCGCCAAGGATCACCTTCCCGAACCGCGGCCCCTGCGCGCCGGAGCGCAGCGACTGGACCACCTGGTGCACCGCGCCGGCCTGGGTGATCGCGGTCAGCACGGCGCTGGGCGGGGTTGAGCTGCGCCCGGTGCCCAGCCGGTCCACGGTCAGCGTGGCGTACCCGGCCTCGTTCATGGCGAGGCGGAAGGAGCGGGTCTCCTCGTCCACAGGTATGTCCCAGTACGTGCTGTTGTAGAAGCCACCCGGGATGAGTACCTGTACCGTGCCCGCCCCCTGTGGCGGGGTGCACAGGGTGCCGGCCATCGTGTACGGCAGGCCGAGAACGGAAACCGGGAACTCCATCGCCTGGCAGGACGCCGTACTGGCCCTGGCAGGTACCGGGGCGGCCAGTAGCCCGCCGCACAGCACGGCGAGCACGAGCGCGCCCAGCCGCCCGATTCCGGTACGTCGTCGTCCGTGGTGGAACCAGCGCACGAAGGACACCTTTCTCTTGGAGGGAATGGAGCGGGTACTACTCGCGCGGGACGGCCGTCATGGACAGCCGGGCCGGGTAGGCCGCGGAGGTGTACTTGACCTTCACCGGCTTTCCCGGCACCGGCACCAGCCGCCACCTCGCGGCCACCGTCGCCACGGTGACCGCCATCTCGAGCTGCGCGAAGGTGTTGCCGATGCACTGCCTGGTTCCCGCGCCGAACGGGATGAACGTCCCGCGCGGGATGTCCCGTGCCCGCTCCGGCGCCCACCGGTCCGGGTCGAACCGCTCCGGCTCGGTGAACGACCGCGGGTCGAAATGCAGTGCGTGCGGGCTGACCGTCACCTCGGTGCCAGCCGGGAGCCGGACGCCGCCGAGTTCGACCTCCCGGTTGGTGCGTCGCATCAGGATCCAGATCGGGTACATCCGCAGGGTCTCCTTGATGACCCGCTGGGTGTAGGGCAGGGCCGGAATGTCGTCCATGGTGACCGGGCGGCCGCCCAGCACCCCGTCGATCTCCTCGTGCAGCCCGCGTTCCACCTCGGGGTGCTGGGCGATCTCGTGGAACAGCCAGGCCAGTGCGAGCGCGCTGGTCTCGATACCGGCGCTGAGCAGGGTGATCACCTCGTCGTAGACCTGCTGGTCGGTCATGCCCTCGCCGTCCTCGTCCCTGGCCATCAGCAACATGGACAGCAGGTCGCCGCGGTCGGTGCCGGTGGCCCGCCAGCCCGCGATGAGCTCGAGCACGACCGCCCGCATCCGGGCGACGGCCCGGTCGAACCTGCGGTTGCCGCGCACCAGCAGCGCACCGACGAACGCGGGGGACAGCGCGCGGATCATGCCCTGCTTGATCACGATCGGGATCGACTCCCGGGCCTGGGCGATGGCGCCCTGCCCGAACCGGGTGCCGAACAGCGCCGCTCCGACGATCCTGACCGCGAGGGCCTGCATGTCCTCGTTGACTTCCCTGGTCTGGCCCGGCCGCCAGGTATCGGTGAGCTCCGAAACGGACTCCCGCATCGTCTCCGCGTACCGCGCGATCCGGCTTCGATGGAAAGCAGGCTGGATCAATCGTCGCTGCCGGAGGTGGAAGTCGCCGCTCGACATCACCAACCCGTTTCCGACGAATGGTCGGAACTTGTCGAACATGGCGCCTTTCCCGTAACCGCCCGCGTCGGTGACCAGGACCTGGTGGGTCAACTCCGGGCTGGTCACGAAATACACCGGCTTCGGCCCCAGGTAGACCCGTACCAGCTCGCCATATGCACGAAGAGATGAGGTGAACGCGAATCGGCGCCGCAACATCGCCGGGCTGTGTCCGAGAACGGGCCATCGACCGGGGGCGACCGGGACCGGCATCTCCACTCCTCGCTGACCGAAACGGACGGACAACAATAGGCTGGTTTCCGTGGCGCCGACAGCGCCCGATCGTGTGGGCCGAGGTCACCCGGATGGGTCAGGAGTCATCGATTCCAGTCCGGTAGTATCGGCGCCTCCCGATGGGCGAGCCGGATCCAGAAAGGCGTTCCCGTGACGCAGGAATGGGTACCAAAGATCGTCGACACCTCGGTCCCGAGTGGCGCGCGGACGTACGATTTCCTACTCGGCGGGGCGCACAATTTCGCGGCCGACCGTTCGATGGCCGACCAGGTGGAAAAGGCGGTCCCCGGCATTCGGGACGCCGCCAGGCTGAACCGGGCTTTCCTCGCCCGTGCCGTCCGGTTACTGATCGATCAGGGGATTCGTCAGTTTCTCGACGTCGGATCCGGCATCCCGACGGTTGGCAACGTGCACGAGATCGCCCAGCAGCACGACCCGGACTGCCGGGTGGTGTATGTGGACCGTGATCCGGTCGCGGTCGCGCACAGCGAGCTGATGCTGTCGGGCAACGAGCGGGCCGGTATCGCGCATGCGGACATGCGCAACCCGGAGAGCATTCTCGCCAGTGAGCCCGCAAGGCGGCTGCTGAACTTCGACGAACCGCTCGGGCTGCTGTTCCTGCTGGTACTGCACTGGGTTCCGGACGAGGCCGACCCGCGCGCGCTGATGACCCGCTACCGGGACGCGATCGCGCCCGGCAGCCATCTGGTGATCACGCATATGACCGATGACGCGCAGAAGGACAAGATCGATACGGTGGCCGGGATCGTGCGCAGCAGCCGCGGTGACGGCCAGGTCTTTCCCCGTAGCCGCGCGGAGATCGCCGCCCTTTTCGGCGACTTCGAGCTGCTCGAGCCGGGCCTCGTTCCGACAGGGACCTGGCGGGTGAGCGGGCCGGGCGATATCACCGACAACACGGAGATGAACGAGCTCTCCTACGCCGGTGTCGCCCGCAAGCCCCAGCCCTAGCGGCGGGCAGGGTGGGTGGCTTCACGGTGCGTCGTCGCGGCACCTGTGATCTGCTGGAGTCATGCGTACGACCACTCTGGGCAGGAGCGGACTGAACGTATCGAGGATCGCCTTCGGCACCTGGCAGATCGGTGGTGACTGGGGCGAGTTCGACGAGGACACCGCCATCGCCGCCATCCAGCATGCCCGTGAGCTGGGGGTGAACTTCTTCGACACCGCGCAGGCCTACGGTTTCGGCAAGTCTGAGGCGCTGCTCGGCAAGGCGCTGCGCGCGGAGCTGAACCGGGACCGGGACAGCCTGGTGATCGCCACCAAGGGCGGGATCAACCCGGGTAGCGAGCGGCCGCGGGACGCGCGCAGGGCGATGCTGCGGGACGGGGTTGAGCAGAGCCTGCGGGCGCTGGACCTGGAGCATATCGACCTGTATCAGGTGCACTGGCCGGACCAGGACACCCCGGCCGAGGAGACCGCGGCCGCGCTGCAGGAACTGGTCGACGAGGGCAAGATCCGGCATGTCGGCGTCTCCAACTACCACGCGGCACAGCTCGCCGAGTTCGACCTGACCCGGCCGGTGGAGACCCTGCAGCCGCCATACCACCTGTTCCGCAGGGGGATCGAGGACGACCCGCTGCCGTACTGCCGGGAGCGGGACATCGGGGTGCTGGTGTACAGCCCGCTCGGCAGCGGGCTGCTGACCGGCGCGCTCACTCCGGACAGCACCTTCCCCGCCGATGACTGGCGTTCCCAGTCCTCGGCTTTCCATGGCGAGCGGCTGCGGCGCAACCTTGCCGTGGTGGCCGAACTGAAGGAGTTCGCCGCGGCCAAGGGTGTCTCGGTCAGCCAGCTCGCCATTGCCTGGGTGCTGGCCAAGCCGGGGATCCACGTGGCGATCGTCGGGGCGCGCAGGCCTGCCAACATCGAGTCCAGCCTCGCCGCGGCCGACATCGACCTCAGCGCCGAGGATGTCGCCGAGATCGAGCGGATCACCGCACAGGGCGTCCAGGTGGACGGCGCCAGCCCCGAGGGGATCGCCTAGTGCCGCCGCACAGAACGTTGCCGCTGTTACGCGTTGCCCGCCGGGGGTGCCCTGAACGTAGCTTTCCGGACGCTCACCGTCGCGAGCGGCACATCCGAGACGTCTGACGTCTCGAACGCCACGTTCAGGGCCCTCCGGGCGATTAGCTAGGCAACGTTGCTTGATGCGGCACTAGCCGTGTTTAAAGATCTTTCGGTATGGCTTTCGACCGGTGGGATGGCAAGCCGTCCCAGACCAGGGTGACGGGCTCTGGAGTCTGCCCCGCGGGGCGCCCACGTGGCCCTCACGGCGGGCAGCAGGGCGCTGAATGCCGCTGGGTTTGAGGTCGACGAGGCCTTGGACGTGCCCGACCGGCCGGCCTTGAATGGGTCTTCGTGGCCTGCGGGCCTGACGCGGGGTCAGGAAATGCCGCGGAAGAAGGTGCGGATGTCGTTCGCGAGCAGCTTCGGCTCCTCCATTGCGGGGAAGTGACCGCCTGCGGTGAATTCGCTCCAGTGGCCGATCGCTTTCCACGGGTCCATCACGCGGCGCATGAGCGGATGGGTGTCGAACACGGCCCATCCGGACGGCACGCCGGAGGCCATGACCAAGTCGAGTCCGGAGTGCTCGGACTCGTAGTAGAACTGCGCGCTCGACGCGCCGCTGCGGGTGAACCAGTACAGGCTGATGTTCGTGAGGAGCTGGTCGCGGTCGACCGTCTCGTCAGGCGTCCGGTAGGCGCCGCTGGTCCTGGTCTTGAACTTCTCGGCGATCCACGCGAGCTGACCGACCGGCGAGTCGGTGAGCGCTGCGCCGATCGTGTCGGGACAGTGGTTCTGCATCTCGAGATACCCGCGCTCGGCCGCATATTCGGTGCGCACGGCCTCGAGCTGGGCGATCTCGTTATCGGACAGGCCGTCGGGGTGAGGGAACTTGTCGCCCACCAATCGGAGCCAATGTGGGTCGCTGCCGATGTGCGTGCCGATGACGCGCTCCGGGTAGAGCGCTGCGAGGCGGCTGGTGGTGCCCGCACCGACGTCGGTGCCGTGGGCCGCGAACCTCTCGTAGCCGAGGCGCGTCATGATCTCGGCGTAGGCCTGCGTCGTCCGCGCCAGCTCCCAGCCGGTCCCTGACAGCGGGGTGGAGAACCCGAAGCCGGGCAGCGACGGGATGACCACGTGGAACTCATCGGTCAACAGCGGGATGAGTCGCTGATACTCGACGAACGAGCCCGGCCAGCCGTGGTTCAGGACCAGCGGGGTGGCCTCCGGGCTCGCCGATCGCGCGTGGACGACGTGGAACGTCTGGCCGTTGACGACCGTCGTGAACTGTTCGTACTCGTTGAGCTTCTCCTCCTGTGCACGCCAGTCGAACCCGTCGCGCCAATACTCGGCGAGCTCCTTCAGGTACACCAGCGGGATGCCGCGGCTGAAGTCGGTGCGATCGTCCCGGCCCGGCACGGGGATCGGCCAGCGCGTGTGTGCCAGCCGGTTACGCAGGTCGTCGATGTCGGCCTGCGGGATGTCGATGTGGAACGGTGTGAGTGCGTTGTTCTCGGTCATGACACCGACGTTCCCAGGCAATGCGGCAGGTTAGCTTCCGCAATTGCTGAAATGATCGAGAACATGTTGGAGACCTCGGCCCGCCTGCTCGAACTGCTGTCATTGCTCCAGCTCAAGCGCGACTGGACGAGCTCCGAGCTCGCCAGTCGGCTTGACGTGAGCACGAGGACTGTGCGCGCCGACATCGGCAAGCTGCGGTCGCTCGGCTATCCCGTGGACGCGCGCCCCGGCGTCGCGGGTGGGTACCGGCTGGCCGCCGGGACGGCGATGCCCCCACTGCTGCTCGACGACGACGAGGCCGTCGCCGTCGCGGTCGGACTGGGTGCGGTCGCGACACAGCGGCTCGGAGTCGAAGAGACTTCGCTCACCGCGCTCGCGAAGCTGGAGCAGGTGCTGCCCGCGCGTCTGCGTCGGCGCGTGGCGGCGGTACGCGAGGCGACGAGCGTTGTCCCAGGGGCTGGGCCGTCGCTCGATCTCTCGGTTCTCGGCGCGGTCGCTGCCGCGGTCCGCGGCCACGAACGGCTCCGGTTCGGATACACGAAGCCCTGGGGCGACGAAGAGGCGCGCCACACAGAACCGCAACGGTTGGTGAGCTGGGGAGCGCTCTGGTACCTGCTCGCGTGGGATCTCGACCGTGACGACTGGCGGGTCTTTCGGGTCGACCGCATGGTTCCGCACGCACCGACGGGTGCGCGGTTCCGGCCGCGCGTGATCCCGGATGGCAGGGTCGTCGAGTACGTCGTCGGACGCGTCAGCAAGGGGGCTGGGAAGTACCGCGCCCGGGTACTCGTGCATGCTCCCGCCGCCAAGGTCGCCGCGAAGATCCACATCCCGGTCGATATCGAGGTGGTCGACGAGTCCACGTGCCATGTCGAGGTGGGTTCCGACGACCCGGACCGGCTCGCGTTGTGGATGACACAGCTCGAAGTCGACATCGAGGTGATCGACGGAGAGGAGCTCGCGGTGGCGTTCGATCGCCTCGCGACGAGGTTCCGCCGCGCGGCGGGTGGCGCATCCACGTGAATTTCGGCCGTCGGTTATTCGACGATGTCGTCGAGGGGTCGCCGAACCCGGCTACGGGCCGCGACTCGGTCACGACAGGTACGGCGGGCCGGCAGGCAGCCTTTCACTGTGCCGTGGTGCGCGGCCGGGTGACGACCGGCCCGCCCGCGCGGGCGGCGAGGCGGGCGGCGCAGGGCGAGCGGATGGCTTCGGAGAGCCGTACCAGCCGGATGATCTCGGTGTCGGCCACCGCGCCCGCGGCATCCGGTTCGGTGCCGGACGGGGTGCTACCGGCGCGCGGGAGCAGGCCACGGGCATGCGCCTTCAGCGCCACCAGGATTTCCGCGGCCTCGGCCACCAGCACGGCCGCGTCCGCCGTCCGCCGGTACCGGCAGTCCAGCAGGGCCTGGGCGTGCAGCTGGGTCGGAAGGTGCAGCCGGAGGGTGTGCAGTCCCTCCCAGATCACCGGCACCAGCCAGCACACCGGTGGCTCGGGCACCTGACCGGGGCGCCGCCCAGGGGGCAGCACCGGGGAGAGCCGTCGCCACAGGGACTCCAGCGCCGCGCGGCGGCGGGCGTCCCGATGGGCGAGCCAGCGGCGCAGCAGGATCAACCCGCTCCCCGCGAGCGCTTCGGCGGCCTCGCCCGACCCGAGGACGACGACATCCGGCATCATCCGAGCCAGCCCCCTCCCTCCGCGGTTTGCACGGTAGTGGCTCGGCGCTGACGCGGCTGGCGAGCTCCGTCCGGTTACACCCGAACGGCGGATCGCCGGTCACCGGATAGCGGCCTCCAGCTCGGCCAGCGCGGTGTCCAGGTGCAGCAGGATGCGCTGCAGGTGCGGCACGCTGCGCCGGCATCCGGTGATACCGAAGTCCAGGTTGTCGCCGTTGCTGGTGAGGGTGATGTTCAGCGCCTGCCCGTCCAGTAGCACCGACGCCGGGTACACCCCGTCCAGTGCCGCGCCGTTCCAGTACATCTGCCTGCGCGGGCCGGGCACGTTCGAGATCACGATGTTGAACGGCGGGCGGGTGTTGTTCACCACCCCGGGAACCGGGGACGCGCCGAGCGCGGCCACGTTGATCGCCGACAGCAGGAGTGTCTGAAGTGGAGTCAGCTGCTTGAACAGGGCCTTGCCGTCGCACATCGACTTGTGGATGGCGGCCAGCCGCCGCGCGGGGTCGGCGATGTCGGTGCCGAGGTTGCACAGCAGCGCGCCGATCGAGTTGCCGGATGCGTCGGCGAGCCCCTCGGATGGCTTGCGCAGGGACACCGGGACCATCGCGGTGAGCGCCGTGTCCGGCAGCGCGCGCTGCTCGATGAGGTAGTCGCGCAGCGCACCGGCACACATGGCCAGCACGACGTCGTTGCGCGATACGCCCGCCGCGGAGGCGATCGCCCGTACCCTGCTCAGCGGCCAGGACTGCGCCGCGAACCGCCGGGCACCCCCGATCGGCACGTTCAGCATGGTCTTCGGGGCCTGCAGCGGCATGGTCAGGGTGTGCTCGCGGAAGGCCTCGTTGGCGACCTTGAACGCGGCCGGGGCGAGCCCGGCCAGCTGGCCCGCGGTGCGGCCGAGCGCGCCGAGCGGGGAACCGCGCCCGCGCCCGGCGCGTGAACGCGGGCGGCCACGGGCACCCCACGGCGGCGGGCAGTCCATCGCGGCCGGATCCTCGCTGAGCATGTTCTGCAGGTGCCGCAGTGCGGACACCCCGTCCAGCAGCGCGTGGTGCACCTTGCTGTAGAGGGCGAACCGTCCGTCCCGCAGCCCCTCCACCAGGTGGATCTCCCACAGCGGCCGGTGCCGGTCGAGCAGGGTGCTGTGCCAGCGTGAGGTCAGCTCCAGCAGCTCCCTGATCCGGCCGGGCTGCGGCAGCGCCGAATGCCGGAAGTGGTAGTCGAGGTCCAGCTCGTTGTCCTCGGTCCAGGCGAGGTGCCCGAGCGTGTTCACCGGCCGCGCCGGCCTGCGCCGGAAGAGGTCGCGCAGCTCGGTCGCCTCCAGCAGGTGCTGCCGGAGCGTGCTGAGGTACTCCGGGCCCGCGCCCTCCGGCTTGCGGAACAGCTGCAGGCCGCCGACATGCATCGGGTGTTCCCTGGTCTCCACCAGCAGGAACATCGAGTCCGTAACGGGCATCAACGGCATCGGGGACCCCTCCTTGAGCGTCGGCATCGACGCGTGCACGCCGAGTCGCCGAGTCTAGGCTGTGTTAGAACAGGTAATCACCTTCATGAACAGTGGCCAGGCATAATGCCGCCCCGCCGTGGAGGATCTAGTGTGGAGGCATGGCCATCCCGACCGATCCGGACACCGGCGAGTTCGTCCGCGCTCCCAACCACTTCGATGCGCGTATCACGGCCGACGGCTCGTCCGGGTGGCCGGTGGAGCCCGGCCGCTACCGGCTGGTGGTGAGCAGGGCCTGTCCCTGGGCCAGCCGCGGTCTCGTCGTGCGCCGGCTGCTCGGCCTCGAGCGGGTCCTCTCGGTCGCGGTGGCCGACCCGATCCAGGACGAGCGGAGCTGGCGGTTCACTCTGGACCCCGGCGATGTGGACCCCGTGCTGGGCATCAAGTACCTGGGCCAGGCCTACTACGCCGCCGATCCGGACTACACCGGCGGGATCAGCGTGCCGGCCGTGGTGGACATCCCGAGCGGGAAGCTGGTCACCAACGACTACCCGCAGATCACCCTGGACCTTTCCACCGAATGGACCGCGTATCACCGTGCGGGCGCGCCCCAGCTGTACCCCGAGCGGCTACGGGAGGAGATCGACGAGGTCAACCGCGGTGTGCACGCCGATGTGAACGCCGCCGTGTACGAGGCGGGCTTCGCCGCGAAGCAGTCCGCATACGACGACGCCTACCGGCGGCTGTTCGCCAAGCTGGACGAGCTGTCCGCGCGGCTGGAGCGGCAGCGTTACCTGGTCGGCGACACCATCACCGAGGCCGACATCCGGTTGTTCACCACCCTGGTCCGGTTCGACGCGGTGTACCACGGGCACTTCAAGTGCAACCGGCACAAGCTCACCGAGCTACCGGTGCTGTGGGCCTACGCGCGGGACCTCTTCCAGACCCCCGGGTTCGGCGACACGGTCGACTTCGACCACATCAAGCGTCATTACTACCAGGTGCACGAGAACGTCAACCCGACCCGGATCGTGCCGAACGGGCCGGTGCTGTCCGAATGGGCGCGGCCGCACGGCAGGGAGGAACTCGGCGGGCGGCCGTTCGGCGAGGGCACGCCACCCGGCCCGCCGCCGGCCGAGGAGACGCTGCCGCCCCAGTGGTGAGCTTGTTGCCGGATTGTTGAGCGATTCGTAGGGTGGCGGCGTGCCGCACAGCAGAGCACACCAGGGAGTGCGCACCGGGGCACAGCATCTGGCGGACGCGCTCACCGAGCTCGGTGTCGAGGTCGCCTTCGGGCTGCCGGGAGTGCACAACCTGCCGGTATGGGAGGCGCTGGCGGCGACCGGCATCCGGCTGATCGGCGTGCGGCACGAGCAGGCCGCCGCCTACGCGGCCGACGGTTACGCCCGGGCCACCGGCAGGCTCGGCGTCGCCGTCGTCACCACCGGACCCGGCGCGGCCAACACCCTCGCCGGAGTCGGCGAGGCCATGGCCTCGGCCAGCCCGGTACTGGTACTCGCCACCGACATTCCCTCGGCCCTGCGCACACCCGGGGTGGTGCGGGGCGTGCTGCACGAGTGCCGGGACCAGCAGGCCATGTTCGCGCCGGTCACCAAGCAGGCGCACACCATCGGCTCGGCCGGGGAGATCGCGCCCGCCGTGCGCGCGGCGGCCAGCATGGCCCTGCTGCCCCAGAGCGGCCCGGTCTACCTCGGCATTCCAGCCGATCATCTGCGCCAGCAGGCGGCCCGGCACCCGGACGCCGAGACCCGCACCGACCGGTTCCCCGCCGTCGGCCTTGCCGAGATCGAGCGGGCCCGGCGGAGTTTGGCCGGTGCGCGCCGCCCGCTGGTGTGGGCGGGCGGCGGCGCCCTGCGTGCCGGGGCGGGGCCGGTGCTCGGCGAGCTGGCGGAGAAGCTGGCCGCGCCGGTGATCACCACCTTCGGTGCCCGTGGCGTGCTTCCGCCGGGGCATCCGTGCCTGGCCCCGAACCCGGTGCACGCGCCCGAGGTCGGCGAGCTGTGGGACGAGGCGGACGTGGTGCTGGGTGTCGGCACCGACTTCGACGGCCTGATGACCCAGAACTGGCTGATGCCACCGCCACCCACCCTGATCACGGTCAATGTGGACGCCGCGGACGCGGCCAAGAACTACCGGCCCCAGCAGAGCCTGGTCGGCGATGCCAGGGATCTCGTGCGCGAGCTCGGGGCGGGTCTCGCGCCGCGGCCCGGCCGCCCCGAGCTGACCGCGCGGCTGGAGCGGATCGGCGCCAGGGTGTGGCGCCGGGTGCGCCAGGAGGAGCCGCAGGCCGCGGAGTTCCTTGCCGCGCTACGGGAGACCCTGCCCGATGCCAGCAGGCTGGTCACCGACATGTGCGTCGCGGGCTACTGGATCGGCGGGTTTCACCGGGTGCCTGCGCCGCGCGCCCTGGCCTATCCGATGGGCTGGGGCACCCTCGGGTTCGGCTTTCCCGCCGCGCTGGGCAGCGCCGTGGCCGGTGGTGGGCGGGTGGTCTGCGTCAGCGGCGACGGCGGGTTCCTGTACGGCTGTGGCGAGCTGGCCACCCTGGCCCAGGAGCAGCTGCCGGTGACGGTGATCCTGGTCGACGACGCCGGCTACGGGATGTTGCGGCACGACCAGGACCTGGCCGGCCTCCCGCATCGCGGGGTGGACCTTGTCACCCCGGACTTCGTGGGCCTCGCCCGCTCCTTCGGCGTGCACGCCGACCGGGTGGACGGCTTCGGCCGGGCCTTTCGCAGGCTGCTGCGCGAGTTCACCAGTGCCGCGGAACCCAACATCCTGGTGGTGAGCGCGGCGCTGCGGCCGCCGTTGAACACCTCGCCCCGTTGGTACCGGAAGCAGGCGGGATAACCATCGCGGAGTACGAAATCGAGGATGCGGAAACCGCGCGGCTGCGCGAGAAGGGGTGAACATGGGCCGGTTACAGGACAAGGTCGTGGTGGTGTTCGGCGGCGCGCGGGGCATCGGGCTGGCCACGGTGCGCGAGATGCTCACCGAGGGCGCCGTGGTGTATTCCGCGGATATCCGGGAGCCAGCCGAGGAGCTGGCGCTGGCGGGCAGCGCGCAGTACAACACCGTCGTGCTGGACGCGACCGACGAGGAGCAGGTGAACCGGTTCGTCGAGGACGTGGTGGACACCAGGGGCCGGGTCGACGTGCTGTTCAACAACGTCGGCACCCATCTCGGCAAGCCGCTGGCCGAGACCACCCTCGCGGAGTTCGACCAGGTGTTCGCGCTGAACGTGCGCACCGCCTTCCTCGGCACCCGCGCGGTGCTGCCGCACATGATTGGCAGGCGCTCCGGCAGCATCATCACCACCTCCTCCAACGGCGGGGTGATGGGCAGGCCGGGTGACCCGGTGTACAACGCGAGCAAGCACGCGCTGGTCGGGCTGATGCGCTCGGTCGCGGTGGCGCACGCGCAGCAGGGCATCCGCGCCAACACGGTGAACCCCGGCGCCATCGACACCGACATGCTGCGCGGCACGCTGAGCTCGCCGGAGGAGTTCGAAGGCAAACGGCACCAGCTGGTGGCGAGTACCCCGGCCGCACGGGTCGGCGAGGCATGGGAGGTCGCCAAGGCGGTGGTGTTCCTTGCCAGCGACGAGGCGAAGTTCGTCAACGGGGTGGCCCTGCCGATCGACGGCGCCAAGTCGGCCGGCGCCCTGCCCGCCGCGCGCTACAGCCTGGACTTCGAGCTCGGAGCGGGATGAGCGGCGCCCTGTCCCCAGCGCGGCTGCGGCAACGGTGCCGTTCCGGTTCCTGGACCGGCGCCACCGCGGGTGCGTGCGCAGGGTACCTGCAGGCGAACCTGGTGATCCTTGGCGAGCGGGATGCGGCGGGCTTCGCGCGGCTGTGCCGGGCGAACCCGACCCCGCTGCCGCTGCTGGAGCGGACGGAGCCGGGGGAGTACACCGGGCTGCGCACGGCGCCCGGCGCCGACATCCGCACCGACGCCCCCGCCTACCACGTGCACCGGCACGGGTTGTTCGAGGCCGAGGTGACCTCGATCGAGGAATTCTGGCGGACGGACTTCGTGACCTTCCTGCTCGGATGCAGTTACACGGCCGAGGCCGCGCTGCTGGCCGCCGGGGTGCGGTTGCGGCACGTGGCGGAGGGCGTGGTGCCTCCGATGTTCGTCACCGATCTCGGCTGCGAGCCCGCGGGCGGGTTCCACGGCCCGATGGTGGTTTCCATGCGGCCGATCGAGCGGGAGCAACTCGCCGAGGCGGTGGCCGTCACCGGGGAGTACCCGCTGGCGCATGGTGGACCGGTGCACATCGGCGACCCCGCCGAGATCGGCATCGCGGATCTCACCACCCCGGACTGGGGCGATCCGATGGTTCCGCTGGCCACCGAGGTCGCCGTGTTCTGGGCCTGCGGGGTCACCCCGCAGGCGGTGATCAGGGCGGCCGCGCCGGAGCTTGCCATCACGCATGCCCCTGGCCGGATGTTCGTCACCGACGTGCCTGCCGCCGAGATCCGCGGCCGTCACGAGTTCGGGTAGCTCAGTGGCGGGCCCTGGCGCGCAGGCTGGCGAGGGTGACCACGGCCAGTACCAGCACGATGACCACCAGGGAGAGCCAGGTAGGCACGGACGGCACCTGCTCCCAGGTCTCGTGCGCCCAGTGCAGTACCAGCTTGATCCCGATGAAGCCCAGGATGATCGCCAGCCCGTGGTGCAGGTACGCCAGCTTGCTCAGCACGCCCTGCAGCACGAAGTAGAGCGCGCGCAGGCCGAGTAGCGCGAAGGCGTTGGTGCTGAACACCAGGTAGGGGTCGTTGGTGATGCCGTAGACGGCGGGTACCGAGTCCACGGCGAACACCACGTCGGTTGCGAACACCGCCACGATGACCGCCGCGAGCGGGGTGAGGGCGAGTTTGCCATCGTGCCGGCCGAACAGGCTGGTGCCGCGGTACTCCGGGGTCACCGGAAGCGCCCTGCGGATGAACCGGATGGAGCGCATGTCGGAGACGTCGGCCTCGCTGGACTCGGTGCGGTCGCCCGCGTTCTGGCCCGCCAGCGCGTCCTTGAACGTCTTGACCGCGGTGAGCAGCAGAATCCCGCCGAAGAGCAGGAAGGCCCAGGTCCCGGACTGCAGGGCGGCCGCGCCGAGCGCGATGAAGATGCCGCGTAGTACGAGCGCGCCCACGATGCCGAACAACAGGACCCGCTGCTCCAGCGTCTTCGGCACCCCGAACGCGGGCAGCAGCAGGATGAAGACGAACAGGTTGTCCACCGAGAGCGACTTCTCCACCACGAAGCCGGTGAAGAACTCGGTCGCGACGGTGCCGCCGTAGTCGGCGAAAAGGTAGAACCCGAACACCACCGGCAGCAGCAAGTAGAAGACCGACCACCCGACCGCCTCGCGCATGGACACCTCATGCGGCCGGTGGGTCAGCGCGAAGTCCAGGGTGAGCAGGGTCAGCAGGGCCGCGATAGAGATGGCCCACAGCTGCCAGGTCCCGATGGTCTCCAGGGGTGCGGCGAGCACGATATCGGTGGTCACGGCGCCCCCTTCCTCCTGATCCGAGGCTAGGGGATCATGCGAGGGCTCGCATGACGGCTCACGCTCCGGGCACGATAACCGCATGTCTCACGATCGACTTGAGTCATTACGACGCATCTGCCTGGCTTTGCCGGAGGTCACCGAGCGGCTGAGCCACGGCGAGCCGACCTGGTTCATCCGCGGCAAGAAGACCTTCGTGATGTACGCCGACCATCATCACGACGATCGGCTGGGCTTCTGGTGCCCGGCCCCGCCCGGAGTGCAGGAGGAGCTGGTGGCGCAGGAACCGGAGCGGTTCTACCGGCCGCCATACGTGGGGCACCGGGGCTGGCTGGGCGTCCGGCTCGACGTGGACGTCGACTGGGCCGAGATCACCGAGATCGTCACCGACGCCTACCGGATGGTCGCCCCGAAGAAGCTGGTGGCCCAGCTGGACGATCCGGCGCCGGCGTGACCGGGGCCGCGCCCACGGCGCCGTGCTGGCGCGGGCACCCGGTCCGGCGATTGCGCGCCTTCTTGAACACGGCCTACTCGCAGAGGTGGCCGATCTGGGTCGGGATCTCCAGTGGATCGGTGGGATCCACGTAGCTCACCAGGTGCACGCACAGGTGGTCGATCGGCGGGTCGGTCTGCTCGTAGACGTTGAGGTCCTTCCAGGTGTCACCCGCTTCCACCCACTGGGCCTCGCGCGGGTTGCTGTCCGCGACCCCGCCCGCGAACACCGTCACGTCGGCGAAAACGTAGCGGCGGCTGCTGCACTCGACGGTCCAGCCTGCCTCCCGCTGGGCCGGGTCGAGGTGGATCTCGTGGGTGACGCAGGCAGCCTGCGCCGCCTCCGTTCCGGTGGCGGCCGCGGGGGTGGCGGTCATGGTGGCCACACCGGCCGCCGCGGCCAGGGTGCCGAGAGTGGTGCCGATGAACTTGCGATAGCGCGTTTCGCGCATGATCCCCTCCTGAGCAAGTATTGGTCTGGACCTCCTCAGTATTTCGATCACGGCTGTCGCGACGTACCACCGAGCGGACGAACTGATCATCGCCGTCCGGCGGATACCGCTGACTCCCAGGGGTTCGACGGCCGCGGCGTCACCGCACCCAGTTTCGGTCGCTGAAGTCCCCTTCGTCGTCCTCGCCGGTCTCGGCGCGTCCTGCGGCTTCCTGTTCCTCCTCCTGGCGCAGCTCCGCGAACTGTCGCTCGCCAGTCCTGGCCAGTTCCTCCCGCTCTTCCTCGGAGAGGTTCCGGTAGTGCTGGGTAGCCTGGTCCATCAACGGATTGAGCTCGCGGGCGAGTACCGGCGAGGTGACGGCGTCGCGCAGGCTCCTGCGGCCTGCGGTGATGTCGTCCACGAGGCGCTTGAACTCGGGGTCGTCGCTCTTGCTCCGCAACAGGTTCAGCGAGTTCTTCAGGTGTTTCGACAGCGCCGCGTCGCCCCGCGCGATATCCAGGGCAGGCTCCGGTTCGGGCTGGTTCATCTCTCATACCCCCGGGTGGTCGTAGTTGCTTCCCGGAAGGGCGTGCTTCTCGATGTCGCCGAGCGTGCTCAGGTATCCCGCCATGAGCCCGACCAGTCCCTGCGCGGCGTTCCATGCCGCGGTGTGATACGTCAGCACCTCATCCCAGACGCCAAGAGCCTTGCTGATCGTGGCGGCCGCGGCGGCACCGGACAGGATGGGTCCGATAATGGTCCAGCTGCTCGCCGCGGCGGCGGCCAGTTCGAGCCCGATCGCGATGACCAGATCCATCAGGGTGTCCAGCAGGCCCTTGATCGCGTTGGCCGTTTCGTACATCCCGACCGCGCTCTGCTTGAACTCGCTGCCCATCGCGTTCAGGGTGTCCTGCTGGTCCTGGATCGTCTGGGCCAGGCCGTCGAAGTAGGCGCTCGCGCTGTCGGCGGCGTTGCCCTGCCAGCCGTTCGCGACGGTCTTCAACTCGTTCGTGATGGCGTCGGAATAGGCCGCGTTGAACTTGCCGAGATTCTCCAGCGCGATACCGGCCTTCTGGACCAGCTCCCAGTCGCCGGCGTACTGCTCGGCGACCCATTCGAAGGGATGCACATCGAAGACGAGCTCGATGGCTTCGCCGACCCAGTAGGAAACACTGAGATACTGGCTGATCCCGATCACGCTCTCCAGGAGGTCCGGAACGGGATCGGATGCGGTAGGGTCGGCCAACATCGTGGCAGGTGATTCACTCACAGTCATTCGCCCGTCGGGTAGGTGCTGTCAAGGCGCTCGGCCTTGGCATCGTCGGTCTCCTGGTACATGGCCGCTGCCTTGTCCAGCTCGGTGGCCGCGGTCTGCTGGATCTTGGCCAACCGCTGGTAGTTCTCGCTGAGCGCGGCCTTGGCGTCCGAGGCGGCGCCTGCGACCGTCGCGAATATCCGGGTGTCGGCGCCGGTGATCTGCAGGTGATCCTCGGCGTACGTCGTCGCCGCGTTCGCGTCGGCGACCAGTTCGTCCATCCGTTCACCGAACTTCCGGATGGTTCCGGGTTCCGCCTTGAAATCCAATGGTCCTCCGATGCTTTGTCGCTTGCTGTGTCATCGGTCGGCGAAATGTATCAAGTAGACTCCGGTCGGCGCCGGTTTTCGCGACAACCCGCAGGACAGGAGTTCGAGTGCAGCAACAGCCGAACGTCATCGCGTTGCCAGCAGACTTCGTACAGCAACCCGGGAACCTTCCGGCACACTGCACTCGGCACGGCCGCCCGGCGGCGCGGCGGGTCGACTTCACCCTGCAGTCCAAAGTGAAGATCGAGGGTAGCCGGGTACGCCAGGTGGGAGCCCTCGGTGCCGCCGGTATGGCCGACCGGCTCGGTCAGCACGGACGCAAGGTCCGGGTCACGCAGGTCAAGGGGTGGCCGCTGTGCCGGACATGTGCCCGTACCAGGGCGTCCTGGCTTGCCGTTTCAGCTGTCATGTTCTTTGGAGGGCTGCTGGCTTTCGCTGGTTCCCTGCTGACCGGAATCCTTGCGGAGCAGGGCACCGTGCGGTGGCTCGCCGGGGTGGCGGTGGCGGGGTTCGTGCTGCTGGTCCTGGCTGCCTTCCCCTTCCACTACGGCAGCCTCCCGCGCCTGGTGGGCGCGCACACCGCGCCGGATGGCGGTTCGGTCCGCGTCGTGAACCCCAGCGAAGCGTTCGTGGCCGAGTTGCCGCGCGGTTGACACCGCTTATGGGGCCCCCTTTCTTTGGCGGTGGAGGAGGTTGCGTCTGGGTCTTCGCTCGGGGTCCAGGAACGCGGGTGGGATGAACTCTGGCAACCCGTTGCGTATGCGCATCGACCAGTCGGTGTGGTGGATGAGGTTGTGGTGGTACCAGCACAGCAGGGCCAGGTTGTATAGCGCTGTGGCCCCTCCGTGAGCCCAGTGGGAGTCGGCATGGGGCGCGGTGTCCGGATTTCGCCGGGCCGTTTCCCCATGCCGCTCCCCCGAACCGGACGTGCGGCTTTCACCGCATCCGGCTCTCCACGAGTCGCCGTTAGGTTGCCGTTATGGCTGGTTTGTCCCAGGGTGTCGAGATTTGGTTTCCTCGGTAGCGATAACGTTGGATGGTCATCGTTGTGGGTCTCCATAGTTCGACACCGTTATATTCCGGCCACCACCGGTTGTAGTAACGGTTTATGATGTCCCGTTTACTGGTACGGGGGTGTTTGTTCTTCAGCCATTCCCAGACCCGCCACCACAGGTAGTCTTGCAGGTGGTGGTAGGCCTTGCTGGAAGAGCCGTGCCGGAAGTACTGGGCCCATCCGCGGGTCATCGTTCCGAGTTGCCGGAACAGTTGGTCCGCGTCCTGATGGGTGATCCGTTTGGTAACTGTCTTGATCTTCCGCTTGATCGAAGTCATCGACTTCTTCGAGGGGAGGGTGTAGATCAGTCGCCGATCGCTTCCATATTGGCGATACCGCTGGATGCGGAACCCGAGGAAGTCGAACCCCTCGTCGATGTGGGCGATTCCGGTTTTCTCGGGTGCGAGCCGTAGCCCGATCCCGGCCAGGATCGCCTCGATCTCGCCCCACAAGGATTCCGTGTGTTCCCGGGTTCCGTTGACCATGACGACGAAGTCGTCGGCGTATCGGGTCAGGCGGAACGTCGCACCGCCGCGTTCACGGTGCCGTTGCCGGTTGGTGGCGTTCTTGTGGTTCTCCCACAACTGGTGGAAATAGTCGTCCAGCTCGGAGAGGGCGATGTTGGCCAGCAGAGGCGACAGGATGCCGCCCTGCGGGGTTCCGGTATGGGTGTCCCGGTCAGGACCATCCTCGCTGAGGATTCCGGCGCGCAGGAACGCCTTGATGAGTTCCAGAATCCGCTTGTCCTTGACGCGTCGCCGCACCAAACCCAGCAGGGCGGTGTGGTCGATCTCGTCGAAGCAGGCGGTGATGTCGCCCTCGAAGACCCATTCGTAGCCCTCACGGGCATGTTTGCGGATTTCTTCGATGGCGTCCTGGGCCCGGCGCCTGGGCCGGAAACCATAGCTGGAGGACTGGAACCCGGCCTCGAAGATCGGTTCCAGGACCAGCTTCAGCGAGGCTTGAACGACCCGATCGGTCACGGTCGGTATCCCCAGCCGACGGGTCTTCCCACCGGCTTTGGGGATGTGTCGTTCCCGGACCGGGAGCGGACGGAACGTCCGCGCTTTCAGATCGGCGCGGATTTCCTCCAACAACCCGACCACACCCAGCGCCGAGTCGGTGATCGACCGCACCGTTCGGCGATCGACGCCCGCGCTGCGTGCTCCGGTGTTCCCTGACACCCGCTCCCACGCCACGGCGAG
The DNA here is from genome assembly GCF_018885265.1 of Amycolatopsis aidingensis. Lineage (GTDB taxonomy): Bacteria > Actinomycetota > Actinomycetes > Mycobacteriales > Pseudonocardiaceae > Amycolatopsis > Amycolatopsis aidingensis. The sequence goes on along the minus strand of NZ_CP076538.1, from coordinate 5,973,738 downwards.
GAACGCGGGGTCGGCCACGAGGTTGTAGAGATCATCAAACCGGCGACCGGGATCGGCCGCCGCCCAACGGTGCAGTTTCGTCTGCATTCCCAGTACCCGCTGCCCTGCCGTGAACGGCACCAGCAGCAGATCACCGATGTTCACCGGTGAGGCCTCTTCTGGCATTACCCCAACTTCCCTGCTCGATTCGCTGTCGCCCTTCCCCATGCGGACGGTTTTCCCGCCCTCGGAGTACTACGGCGACTCCGCCCCACCACAGAGCCCCTCGGCGGGCAATGCACCTATCCACATCTGGGACACCGGATTGCGCCCAGGCATGGAAAGCTCGCGGTGGTTCCCATGTTCACGTGTTCCCGATCGACGAGTGAGGCACTCAGCTTTACCCCGGCAGCCCCTGTGAATACGCCACAGACTTTCTCCACAGACTACCCAGGAATACAATCCCAGGCGGGCGCTACACCCTTCACTTGGTTCACGCGCACTGCGATACCGACTCAGATCCGCCAGGTTTCGAGTCGGCTCCACATAACGAGGCCTCAGACACTGATTCCTATTCGTATACCTTCTCGTCTCGCTCACCGAGCCCGCACCATCTGGCAGTGCTGGCACGACTCGACTTTGTCAGGGCCGCTTGCCACCTCAATCCACCCATTCCCGTGAATCAGGCTGCCCTCAGCTTCACCGAACCACTGTGACGGTCCAGCGCCGGAGGTCTCTCACCTCCGATCGGACAAACACGCGCCTCATGGCGCACGGGGATGACGTGGTGGGCTTGGCATTGTTTGGGTTTTCTGCGGCAGCCGGGGAAGGTGCATCCGCGGTCGCGCAGGATCAAGGCTCTGCGGATGGCCAGGGGTACGGTGCGGGTGCGTTGTCCGATGTCGAGGGTCTCGCCCTTGCTGCCCAGGACGGCGGGCACGAGGTAGGAGTCGCAGGCCATCCGGCGGATTTGGGCGGCGGAGTAGGACTCCTGCCCGTGCAGGAGCCCGTATCCGGTGCCGTGCTTCAAGTCCTCCAGGGTCACCGTGACCATGACGGTGAAGGGTTCCCCGGCCTCGGTGGGCCCTTCTTCGGGGCATCCGGCTGCCACGCGCAGCACGTCGGCGAACGCGTCCCCCTGGCGTTGGTACTTGCTGCGCCGGTCCGGCTCCTCTTTCGTGCCGGCGGGTTTGGCGCGGGGTTCGATCAGCCCGGTCAACACCGCGGCGGTTTCGGCGTCCAGCTCGAAGGTGCCGCGGAGTCGTCCGCCGCGGGTTTCGCGCCAGTCCAGGGAGCGTTCCGGCCGGGCCAGTTCCTCCTCGCTCGGTGGATTCCCGTCCTGGTCCAGCCGCGCCAGAATCTCTTTACCCAGCGCGGTGACGGTGTGGGGTTCGTACTCCCGCGCCGCCTTGGTCAACAACGCTTCGGCATGCTCCCGGTCCGGCAGGCTGACCGGCTGCGGGAAGCGGGCGATGGTGGCGCGGATGGTCTCGATGTGCTCCGGCCCGATCACGCCCTCGGCCGCGGCGGCACCGACCTCGGGCAGGTCCGGCTCCTGGGGCATCCCACCCGGTCCGTAGCGCCGCACCACCGCCCGCGCATGCGCGACCCGTTGGCGGGCGTCAGACGGGTTGACCCGCAGCATCTCCCGCGTCAACACCGGCAGGTCGCGATACCCCTTCTGGCTGGCGGTGCCGCGCCCGTCCAACTCGGCCAGGACCGCCAGCTCCCGGGCGTACAGCACTCGCCGCTGCTGTTCGAGGTCGCCCAGCGCGGTCAGGAGTTCCTCCTCGCTCATGCGGGAGGTGTCGATGCCGAAGGTCCTGGTCACAACCCCACAGTACCGCGTAGTCGCTCATGTGTTCGATACACGATCGGGTGACGCGGAATCGAACAGTGCCGTCAGCGGCCAGCGCGCCACTGCTGGAGCACGGCGTCGACATCGGCCGGTGCCAGTCGGACCCGCGGGCCGGTACCGGCCCGGATGCAGGCCGCGATCTGCCGGTTGAGCTCGGCCACCGCCTCCCGGACCTCCCGCTCGGTGCGCAGCGTCCGCACCGTCTCCGGCAGCCGGTCCAGTTCCTTGCGTAGCCGCAGGGACTCCGGCAGCAGTGGCTCAGCGGACAGCCCCTCTTGCCTGAGGTAGCCCTTCAGCCACCAGTTCTCCTCGAGCGGCCGGTTGCTGTCGGGTAGGGGCTTGCCCGCACCGGGGAGGTTGTCCATCTCGCCGCGCTCGGTCGCCTCGCGGATCTGCTTGTCGATCCACGACTCGAAGCTCATGCCCGCTGGTTTGCGCTCGGTCATCGCCCGCACCTGCCTCGGCGCCATCGTCTCGCTGATGTTGATACAAGCGTATCAGATACATCGGCAGCCGGCTCAAGGGCGACTCAGCGGCAGCCCAACGGTGCTCCGTAGCTTCGCCTTCGACGTTCGATGCGCTGGTGCCGGAATCGCGGCCCTGCAGGCGGGCGCCACCTCGGTTGTCATTCTCGAGTCCGCTCCGCGGGAGTTGCGTGGCGGGAACAGTGCGCTCACTGACCATGCCGGAGCGGAACCGCCCTTCTTCCGGGCCGCGGATCGCGATCGTCGGCCTCGGCACCATCGGCTCGCGGCATCGCGGGTGTTTCGCGAGGGCCGGGTACGAGACCATCACCGTGGACCGAGACGGCACCGGGGACGTCGACACCGTGATGCGGGTTCCCGAACCGTCCGGGGTCACCGCGTGGGTCATCGCCACGCCCACCTCGACACATCTGCCGGTGCTCACCGAAGTCCTGCGGTGCCAGTCGGACGCCAGGGTGCTGCTGGAGAAGCCCGCCTGCTACCCCGGCCGAGATCGCGGGCCTCGCGGACACCCTCCGGCGGTACCGCCGATGCCGGGTGATCGTCAACGACGTCTACGCGCACAGCAGGGCGGTGCGGGTTTTCGCGAAGCTCGTCCGGAGTGCGAGCGCGGGCGATGCGGTCAGGCGGATCACCATCGAGTTCACCAAGAACCGGGAGCTCGACGTCGCCAACGGCAGGTTCGTCGACACCGGGTACGGCGAGGTCGGCTGGAATCTGGTCCGCGGGCACCCCGAGCGCGCGCAGGAACCGGGCCAGCGCCTCGATCGGCCGCATGGCCGGGTCGGTGGCGTACCCGCGCAGGTTCACATACAGCTGGTCGTCGGGAAAGCAGTTGCGGACCCAGTGCACGGCCAGTGCCGTTTGCCGACACCCGCGGTGCCGGTGATGACCGAGATCACCACCGTGCCCGCCGCCTTGGTCCCGAGCAGCTCGTCGAGCCCGCGCAGTTGTGCCCTCCGCGCGGTGTACTTCCTGGCGGGGGTCGGGCACGCCTTTGTCGCGCCGGCCGAGGACACCGTGATGTGCTACCTGATCTCCGGCGGGTACGTGCCGGAGAACGAGCTCGCGCTGTCCCCTTTCGACCCGGCGCTGGGGCTGAGCCTGCCTGCCGGGCTGGTGCCGATCCTGTCCGAACGGGACCGGGTGGCGCCCACCCTCACCGAGGCCGAGGCCGCCGGGCTGCTGCCGCGGTACGCCGACTACTCGCGCAGCCGCTGCACCAGGTCCGCCACGGTCCAGTTCGGGCGGTGCCGCAGCGGGGCGGCCGCGATCCGGATGGCCAATGGCAGGTAGCCGCATAGCCGCAGCAGTTCGGCTAGCTCTTCGGGCTCGGCGCCGCGCGCGAGTCTCCGAGCAACCGGCTGACCAGCCGGGTCGCCTGCGCAGGTGGTAGTACCTGGGTGGAGTCGCGCGCGTTGTCCAGCACCAGCAGCGACCTGGACGGCCAGCGTGGTCTTGCCGACACCGGCCATCCCGTCGATCGCGGCCACCGCCGCCGTCTCGGTGGCCTTCGCGAGCTGGGTGAGCCGGTGGAGTTCGGTGTCCCGGCCGGTGAAGTAGGCGATGCCGGGTGGCAGCTCGCGCGGGGCCTGTGACCCCGCGCCGGGGGCGGCAGTAGCGCCGGATCGGCCTGCAGGATCCGCTGCTGCATCGTCTGCAACTCGGCGGATGGGCTCACGCCGAGCTCCTCGTTCATCAGCCGCGCCGCGTCCCGGAACACTTCCAGCGCCTCGGCCTGCCGCCCGGACCGGTACAAGGCCAGCATCAGCTGCGCCCAGAAACGCTCCCGGAACGGGTGAGCCGCTGTCAGTTCGCGCAGCGCGCTGACCAGCTCGGCGCCCCTGCCAAGGTGCAGCCCGGCGTCGATCCGTCGCTCCTCGGCCTGCAAACGGGCCTCGGCCAACCGGACGGCCGCCCGCCCCCGCAGTACCTCCGACTCGATATCGGCCAGTGCGGGCCGCGCCGCAGCCCCAGTGCTTCGTCGAGCAGGCCGAGCTGCTCGTCCGGACAGCCTGCCGCGGCGGCCTCCTCGGCCCGTGCGAGCAGGTCCTCGAACCGGGCCACGTCCAGCCGGTGTGGCTCGATCCGCAGTTCGTAACCACCGGGCCGGGTGAGGATCAGTCCTGGCTCGCGCAACACCTGCCGTAGCCGGGATACGTACACCTGCACGCTGTTGAGGGCTACTGACGTGAGTCGCGTTGACTTCGACACAGGGTCTCCTTCCGACTGTGGAGTGCCGGGCCGAACCGCGGCCCGCATCTGTGGACAGTCTCGGATCCGGCGCAGACAGATCGTCTACGTCCGGCCAACACCCCGCCGACACCGCTGACGGTATGCACTAAGACAGTCACTATCGGTGGTAATGTCCGCCGACGGCGCCTGATGTCCTGTTTTTGCCCATTTTTTGTCCAGAATGGCGGTAATCGCCCACTTTTTCGTCTGTTCTTCCCTGGTGTCAGCTGTTTATCATCAGGCGCGTGCCCGGCTACGAGTACGACGTGTTCATCAGTTACAGCAACGTCGGCAGCGCACCGAAATGGTTGGTGAATAACTTCTTCCCGAAGTTCCAGGACTGCCTTGCCGACCAGATCGCGCCCGCGCCAAGAGTGTTCCTCGACCGGACGATGCACCGTGGCGTGTCCTGGCCGGAGAAGCTGGCCAGGGTATTGCTTCGTAGCAAGATCCTGATCCCGGTGCTCAGCCCGCCTTACTTCGAGTCGGCGTGGTGCATGGCGGAATGGGACAGTATGTGTGAGCGGGAGAGGGTGCTCGGGCTTGCCGGTTCTGACTGCCCGCAAGGTCTGATCTACCCCATTCTGTACTCCGACTCGAACAACTTTCCAGAAAAGGGCACGATGCGGGCCTGGTGGGACTTCAAAGACGTAGCCATGCCCGAGGCGGTCTTTCAGGTAAGCCCAGGCTGGTCCAATTTTCACGAGAAGGTCGTCAGGTTCGCCGAGGATCTCTCCGAACTGTTGAAACAGGTGCCCGACTGGCAGCCCGACTGGCCGGTCATTCGGTCACCTCAACCCCTGTTGATGCCTCCGCCGTCGATTCCGAGGTTCGGCCCATGACCGGGACCATCGTCACCTTCTACTCCTACAAGGGCGGGGTCGGGCGTAGCTTCGCGCTGGCCAATGTCGCAGTGCTGCTGGCCAGGTGGGGTTACCGGGTGCTCACCATCGACTGGGACCTGGAGGCGCCCGGGCTGCACCACTACTTCGCGCCGATGCTGCCCAAGGCGCCGGATGGCGGGGTGGTCGATCTCGCCTACGACTTCCTCGCCGGTGCGAAACGGCCGGCCGATCACGCCGTCCGGCTCGACATCGAGGACGGCATCGTGGCGCTACTGGCCGCGGGCAGGCAGGACGAGGGCTACACCCGGCGGGTACAAGACATCGACTGGGACGACCTTTACCAGCGCGGGTTCGCCAGCTTCCTCGAACGTTGCCGGAGGGAGTGGGCGGCAAGCTACGACTTCGTGCTGATCGACAGCCGGACCGGCCTTTCCGACATCGGTGGAATCTGTACCGCACAGCTGCCCGATCGGCTGGTCGTCGTGTTCACCGCCAACCAGCAGAGCGTCGAAGGAGTCGTGGATGCGGCCCGGCTCGCCGATCGTGCCAGGGACCGGCTGCCCTACGACCGGGCGGTACATATGGTGCTGCCGATCCTGGCCCGCCTGGACAACCGGGTGGAGTACGAGCGGGCCGAGTCCTGGCAGCGCAGATGTGCCGAGACCGTTGCGCCGCTGTTCCACAACTGGGTGTCGAGAGGCGTGCCGACGGACGTAATGCTTCGCCATCTCACCTTGCCGTACGTCTCCTACTGGAGTTTCGGCGAGCAGTTGCCGGTGCTGGAGGAACGTAGCCCCTCGGCGGACCAGATCTCCTTCGCACTGGAGACCGTGGCCGCGGTGATCGCGCAGCAGTTCGACCGTACCGACCTGCTCGCGGACAACCGGGATGCCTATGTGGCCTCGGCCCGCACCCAGGAGCGGGAGTACGAGCTGGACCTGCTGGTGTCGACCCCGCGGTCGGTACTGGACATGGCGACCCAGTTCATCGACGAACTGGGCGCGCTCGGCGTGCGGGCGCACCGGTCACTGTCCGGTCATCCCGACTTCCTCGACCGGAACCCGGACCCTGCCAGGCACCTGTGTCTCATCGTGGACAAGGAGGTGAGCCGCTGGCAGGCCACCGAAGCTGAGCGGTTCCTGCGGCACGCACTGGACGCCGACGGCGACCGCCGTTTGTTCTGTGTGCTGACCCGCAACACCGACCGCGAGCGGCTGCCCTGGTTCCTGCGTAACCTGCGGCACCTCGAGTTCGACACGGTCGTGCGGCCCCGGCAGGTGGCGCAGCAACTGTACGAGCTCCTGAACAGAACCTCGCCGAGCCGGGCCGACTCCGCCCGGACGGCGCTACGGGAGGCGGCCGCCGCACTACGCAATGTGCCGGAGGAGGTGGCGCATCGCGGGCGTTGGACCCTCATCGAGCAGACCGTGCGGGAGATGACCGCGGCGCTGGACGCCGACGACCTGGCCCTGTTCCAGGACCTCACGGTGGACCTGGAACAGCTGAACGAGGTCCGCGCGAACAGTGACCGGTTCACAGCGCCGGATGGCCTCGGTACCCGGATCGGCGAGCTGATCGAACGGCTCGACCGCCGAATCAATGTGTCCCACAAGTGAAAGGTAACGGAATGGCGGAAACGCTGGGAAATGCGGAAAAGGCCGCGTTGTTCGCGCTGCTGCTGGTCGGCACGGAGATAACGACCCCTGAGCTCAAGAAGCGTCATCGGGTGGATCTCCGCAAGGAGACTCGGGACAAGCTGAACAAGGCGGGTTTCATCAAGAGCCGAACGGAGAAGGCTCCACATGTGCACGAGATCACCGCGGACGGGAAATCGAAGTGCGAGGAGGTGCTTGCCTCCGGCGAGCGATCAGCTCGGTCGTCCGTTGCCTTGCTGGGGGTTCTCTGTGAGCTGATTGCTCCTGTTATCAAGTATCTCCAGCAGCAAAACGTCCGCCTTGCCGATGTGGTCCATCCAGCCGACCTGGAGACCCTGATCCGCGCGGCGTATCGCGAACTGTCCACGAAGCCGCAGGACTGGGTACGGCTGGCCAAGCTCCGCCCCAGGCTCGACGGCACCGCCAAGGACGAGGTTGACCAGGTGCTGCTGGCGATGACCAGGACCGGACTCGTCCACCTCGCTCCGGATTCCAACCGCAAGACGCTGACCGAAGCCGACCACGCCGCAGCGGTCCGTATCGGTAGTGAACAAAAGCACCTCTTGGCGATCGAGGACTCATGACTGAACAGCTTCGCCAGGCGCTTGCCGCGCTCCGTTTCAACTCCGCCGCCACGCCAGACGATGTGTGGCGTACGTCGCCATCCCATGTCGATGGATTGCATATCAGGGCGGAGCACGGCATCCAGACGAGGATCAGGGATGCGAAAGACAGTGACGGCCCGAGCCCCATTGGCATTGCGCTGCAAGGTCAGAAGGGTGTGGGAAAGACCCATCTGCTCGGTGGCGTCAGGCAGCTGGTGCAGGGTGAGGGTGGCTATTTCTTCCTGATCGATCTCACGGCCGGTGCCGCATTCTGGGAAGACGTCGCGGAGGCCATGCGCAGCGAACTGTTGCGCAAGAGTGGTGACGGGGAACTTCAGCTGACCAAACTGCTACGACGGTTGTGCGATCGGGCCGAAGTTCCTGCTCCCGTCGTCAAGTCCATCCTCGGCGAGGGTCCACTTGCCCTCGCTGACCTGCACAGATTTGTCGGTGCTCTCCGTCAGGTCGATGCCCAGGTCGCCGTCGAGTGCGGGGACACCATACGCGCGCTGGTGCTGTATGCGTCCACGGACAGCAAGCACATCATCGGCAAGCATTATCTGGCGGGGCTGCCCGAGGACAACGATGGGGAGCGAGCAGCCTGGGACCTGCAGTCGCAGCCGAAACCACGTCGTGCCCTCGTCACGGACATGTCGCGCGTGCTCGCGCTGACGGGACCGAGCGTCGTCGCCATCGACCAGTTGGATTCGTTGGTCGACAGAACGAGCAGCATCATTGATGAACAGGTGACGGACGCGGAGACGGTAAGTGAGCTCGGGCTCATCGCCGACGGCTTGATGCAGTTGCGAGAGACGACGCGGCGGACTCTTTCGATCGTTGCGTGCCTGCCGAACACCTGGAAGCTGTTGAACTCTGTGGCAACCGACACCGTAGCGGACCGGTTCACCGACGCACCGATTCTTTCCGCTGTCGCTGATCCGCAGTTTGCGCGTGAACTGGTCAGGAAGTGGCTGGATGTGATCTATCAACGAATCGACTTCACGCCACCACATCCCACTTGGCCGGTAGCACCGAGTGCGTTCGGTGGGACGTGGCACACCTACACCCCGCGGCAGCTGCTTCGACGGGTACAAGCCCACGCGGAGGTCTGCCTGCATGGGGAGATCCGGGAGCTCGTCTCTTTCGACGAAGAAGTAGTCGAGGTGCCGCAGCAGGCCGGGCCGGAGCCGGGGTACTTCGCCGACTTCGATCGGCAGTTCGAAAAGCTGTGCGAGTGCGCCGATGTGGAGGCGGCGTTGAACCAGCACACCGAGGATTCGGTGATGCCGGACCTGTTGCAGGCGGCATTGCGGTCCTGGATCACCGAGGTCGGCAACGACGACAGGTCTTGGGAGACCGAGCCGTCACCAGACGGTGGTGGCCAGTTGCATGCCGGTCTGCGCCGGATCCTGGACGAGGAACGCGATATCGCGGAACGCTGGATGTTCCGCGCTATCGGGCCCCAGCACGGGCTCAAGGTGCTGCGCAAGGTACGGGAGGCCAAGGCGGCGGCCGGAATCCGGACCGGTGTGCGCAACCGGTATCTGGTGTTGCTCCACTGCGGAGCGAAGGGCTGGGCGGGCCATGTGACCAGGTCCGAGGTCAGTGAGCTGGCGGACGCGGGCAGCCCGCGGGTCGAGATCAGCAGGGACGACGTCCGGACGTTCTGTGCGCTCAAGGAGATGCTGACCAAGCAGACCTACGAGTTGCTGAACTGGCTGGTGGCGCGTAAACCGGCGAGCCGGACGACCGTGCTGCGCAAGATTCTGCCCGATCCGGGGCAGTCCCAGACCAGTCACCAGGAGACACGGCCACCACCGGCCGGGGAGATCGTGCTCGGGATGGAGGGCGAGATCCGGATCGAGCTGGAGTCGCTACGCAAGCACGCGGTGATCTTCGCGGGCTCCGGCACCGGCAAGACCGTGCTGCTGCGGCGCATCGTGGAGGAGTGCGCGCTGCGCGGCGTCTCGGCGATCGTGCTGGATCCGAACAACGACCTGGCGCGCCTGGGGGAGGCCTGGCCGCAACCGCCTGCGGGCTGGCGGCAGGGTGATGCCCCCAGCGCCGCCGACTACCTCGCCAACACCGAGGTCGTGGTGTGGACCCCGGGCCGTACCAGCGGTCGGCCGCTCAGCTTCCACCCGCTACCGGACTTCGCCGGGGTGCGCGAGGACGAGGACGAGTTCGCCGCCGCGGTCGAGGCGGCGGTGGCAGGCCTGGTGCCGCACGCCAGGGTCGGCGGCGGGACGAAGGCCGCCATCCGGGGCCAGGCGGTGTTGCGGGAGGCGCTGACCCACTACGCGCGTACCGAGGCGCGCAGCCTGTCCGGGTTCGTGGAGATGCTCGCCGAGCTGCCGGAGGGGGTGAGCAAGCTCAGCACCGCCACCAGGATGGCCGCCGACCTTGCCGAGACCCTGCGGGCGGCGATGGTCAACGACCCGCTGCTCGGCGGCGCGGGCGAGCCCGCCGAACCGGGGGTCCTGCTCACCCCGGCGCAGGGCAAGCGGGCCCGGATCTCGGTGATCAACTTCGTCGGGCTGCCGTCCGATGAGCAGCGGCAGGGATTCATCAGTCAGCTCCAGCTGGAGGTGTTCGCCTGGATCAAGCACAACCCGGCGGTGGACCGGCCTCTCGGCGGGCTGTTCGTGATGGACGAGGCACAGACGATCGCGCCGTCCGGCGCCTGGACGGCCAGTACGCAGAGCACCATCCTGCTGGCCTCGCAGGCGCGCAAGTACGGGCTCGGCCTGCTGCTGGCGACGCAGGCCCCGAAGGGCCTGCACAACCAGGTGATCGGCAACGCCACCACGCAGTTCTTCGGCCGTCTGAACAGCCCGGCGCAGATCGCAGCGGCGAACGAGATGGCCAGGGCCAAGGGCAGCACGGTGGGGGACATCTCGCGGCTGGAACGCGGGCAGTTCTACGTCACCGGGGAGACCTTCGGGTTCCGCCGCATGCGGGCTCCGCTGTGCCTGAGCCACCACCCACCCGGCCCGCTGCGCCTGGAGGAGGTGCTCGACCGGGCCCGCAACGGCCGGGTGGACCGCTGACGAACAAGGGACGCGCTCCGCGCCGTTGGTGCGGAGCGCGTCCCTTGTGGATTCGGGTCAGGCAGCGGTCGCCGCGAGCACCGTGTTGATTCGCTTCCAGAGCGCGGTGAACAGCTCTTCGCGAGTGTAGGTGGAGGCTTCGGCTGCCTCCCGGCCGAACACCGACCGGTCGTGCAGCTCCAGTTTGGCCGTTCCCGCGCCGGTGTCGTAAACCGGGCGCGCCCAGCCGTTGGTGCAGGCGCTTCCGGCATCGTGCCTGCCGACTACGAAGTTCAGCGTCTCGTCCCCGCCGATGCCGCCGCGCTGGATGTCCAGCGCGTACAGCGTGTCCCCGGCCCGCTCGACCCGGAGCGCGACCCGCGCGTCCCCGCGGTGCACGGTGCCGACGAATCCGTGCCTGCCCAGCGCCGGAACGGCTGCGGCGAGTTGCTCGCCGAGGTAGCGAATCGCCGCCTCCTGCTCCGCATAGCGGCTGAACGCCACCGGCACGGTCGCGGGTGGCTCGATCGCCCTGGCCCTGGTGACCACGGCGGCAAGCCGGTCCAGGCCCCACCCAGCGGCCTCGGCCTGCTCCACCCGGCCTGCGAGTGCCTCGGCGAGCTGGTGCGGTTGCGACTCGGAGCCGCGCAGGTAGTTCACGTGCGGGTGCAACAGATCCGCAGGCACCGCCACATCGTCCAGCAACACCGGCAGCACGTGCTGCTCGCCAGCCTTGACCGCATGCAACATGGCGGCGACGAAATCGTCCGTCGCGGACACCATCGGAACGAAGAACCGGACCTGGGCTTCCGGCAGGTCGCCCTCGCTCTTACGCGCCCACCACTCGTGGGTCTGCTCGGGCTCGCACAGCACGGTCAACCCGCGCTGCCGGCACGCCGCCACCACCTCCTCGACGGCTTCCCCCTGATCTTCGGCGAACGACACCGCGAAGTCGTAGCTGGCTGTTTCGATCACTAGCCGAACCTCCTTGGTCATACCGGCACGCGGCCGGACTTCCGGGTACCGGCACAGCATTACGGTGCCGTGTGGACCAGACGTGGATTACGCGTGGAGGTGAATTCTCGGCTTCTGCCCGGAATATTACCGGCATGCGCATACCAGCGCCGCGCGTTCCGAGCGAATCTCGACCGCATCCGGCAGCCCGAGCCGGGCGAACTCCGCCTCGGCCGAGTCCCAATGGGGAATGGCGCGCTCGTGATTGCCCAGCGTGTGCAGGGCCTCCGCGACATGGCGATGGGCTCGGGCCTGGTGCGCGCGGCCGTCCGTACTTGCCGCACGTTCCAGCGCGGCCTGGTAGGCGCGCAGCGCCTCGGCCAGATCACCGGCTGCGCGCGCGGTCGCACCGCGATCGAGATCGAGCCGGGTGTGCAGGTCCGCGTCGGACAGTTCGGCCGCCACCACCGTGGCCCGTTCCTGGTAACGCCGTGCCTCCGGTAGCTTGCCACGCAAGCGGTGCACGTTCCCGATGTTGTTCAGCGCGTGCACCATCGCGCGGCGATCGCCGGCCGCGCCGGCGTGCCCGTGTGCCTCGGTATGGCTGGCCAGCGCCTCGGACAGCAGCCCAAGCCGTTGCTGTACCGAGCCGAGATTGTTCAGTGCGTGCGCCACCCCGGCCAGGTGACCGATCTGGTGCAGCATCCGCACCGCGGTCCGGTGCTGTCGCAGTGCGACGCCCAGGTTGCCGTGCAGTTCGTTGAGGCAGCCGAGCATGCTCAGTGCGTGGGCGTGCCCACGTTGGTCCGCGCTCTGCTCGTATTTGGCCAATGCGGCCGCGAAATGCGCGATCGCCTGGTCATACCTGCCGAGTTCCATGGTGGGAACGGCAATTGCGCACAAGGTGGCCGCCTCGCCAGGAACCTCACCCAGTCGAACCCATTTCGGCAGTGCCTGCGCGGCCAGTTCCAATGCCTTGGTGGGCCGCCCGGCACGGTTGTGCGCGACGGCGAGGCGAAGCAGGACGTGCGCCTGACCGTAGTCCTCGTCCAGCCCGGGGGCGACGACCTTCCAGGCGAGCTCCATGGTCTCGATCCAGGCCTCGAACTCGCTGGTCGCGTTGAAGTGGCGGCACATCAGCACCGCCAGCCGCCAGGCGTGCCCCGGAAGGTCGTGCGTGGCAGCGTAGTGGATCGCCGCCACCAGGTTGTCCCGCTCGGCGGCTATCCACCCCAGCGCCGTGTCCCGGCTGGCGAAGGTCAGCGCCGCCGGGGAGGAACGGTGCACAGTGGGCAGTTGGGCGCGGTCGAACGGGTAGCCAGCGCCGACCGCGGCGGCCAGCGTGACCAGATAGAAGTCGAGCAGCCGGAGGGTGGCGTCAGCATGCTCGGTCGGCACCGTCGGCGGTTGCCCCGCGGCGAACTCCTTGAGCGGGTCCAGTAGCTGGTACCGCTCCGGCCCGGTCTCCTCCACCAGGCTCACCTCGTGCAGGTCGCCGAGCAGGATGCGGGCCTTCGGGACATCGCACTGGGCGAACGCCGCCGCGCCGGTCACCTCGAGGTCCGGCCCCGGCAGGTGGCCGAGCAACCGGAACATGGCCCGCTGTGGGTGGCCGAGCTGTTGGTAGGACGCACGCACCGCCGTGGCGTCTTCCAGCTCACCGGTGTCCGCGCACCACGGCCCGCTCTCCTCCAGCAGGCGGAGCAGACGATCGAGTGGCCACTGGTCGTACCTGCGCAACAGCGCGGCCGCCACCTTGATCGGCATCGGCAGGAAACCACACCGCCGGACCACCTCGGCCGACCGGCCACCGGCGCGGGTGGGATCGGTCAGGGCGTGGAACAACCCGACGGCGTCCTCCGGCGGCAGCGGCGAAAGCCGGATGTGCTCCCCGGTGTCCAGCTCACCCACTTTCCTGCTGGTCGCGATGGCGAAGCAGCCCGGCTCCTCCGGCAGCAGCGGCCGGATCTGTTCCGGCGAGGCCGCGTTGTCCAGCACCACCAGCGTTCTGGTTCCGCACAGCTCCGCGCGGTACAGCGCGATTTTCCGGCTCACCGTGGCCGGAATTCGTTCGGTCGGCACGCCGAGCTCGACCAGCAACTGGGTGAGGGCCTCCGCGACGGTCAACGCGGGCACCTCGGGGGTGAACCCGTTCAGCCGCACCAGCACCTGCCCGTCCGGGAACCGGCCACGGAGCCGGTACGCCGCCTCCACCGCCAGGCCGGTCTTCCCGACGCCGGGGGTGCCGCTCACCCACACTGCGCGGCGCTCGCCGACCGCCGAAGCGGCCGCCTCGATCACGGCGAGTTCCGTGCCGCGGCCGGTGAACGCGGCGGGCCGGGACGGAAGGGAACCGGCAGGCTCACCGCGCTCGGCCCGCGCGGAAAGGTTACGCAGCACAAAACCCGGCTCGACGCCGAGTTCGGCGAGGGCTTGCCGGGTGCCGTGGAACACGCGGACCGCCGCGACCCGGTCCCCGCCCGCGAGTAGTGCGCGCATCAGCAGCTCGGCATGCTTCTGGCTGGCCGGGTCCGCCCGCACCACCGGGCGCAGCCGGTCGCGAGCCGAACGGTGATCGCCTGTCTCCAGTTCCAGTTCGGCCAGATCACCGATCGCGTCCAGCCTGCTCTCGTCCGGGGGAATCACCTCCGGACCACCAACCCGGTCGACGTCGATGTCCTCGAGGAACCCGCCGCGCCACAGGCCGACCGCGGTGCGCAACAGCGCGATCGCCCGCCGCGGATCGGTGCCCCGGAGCTCTTCCGCTTCGGCCCGCAGCCGGTCGAACCGGCTGGTGTCCAACTGGTCCGCGCCGATCCGCAACAGATAGCCGGTCGGTGTCGTCTCGATGCGCACGTCGTCGTTGTCCTGGAACGCGTTGCGCAGCTTGTTGATGTAGCCACGCACCAGGTCGCGCCGCGCCGGGTTGCCGCCCCAGACGATCTCGGTCAGCCGGAAGGTGGAAACCGGCCTGTTCGCGTGCAGCAGAAGTACCACGAGGACGAACCGTTGTTGCTGATCACCCAACGGCACCTGGACACCGTCATGCCATGCCTCCAGCGGGCCCAGCATCCGAAACTCCACTACGCCTCCCCTGGCAGAGCTTGCTTTCCGTAAATCACATCGCGCAAGCGGCCGTCCGGGTATCGGGAGTCAACGTTCTGTCCACGTTTGGTCCACCCGGACGCCGCAGGCTGCCGGGCGATGAGTGGGCGCGCCGAGTTGGTTCGCGAGCTGAAGTCGCTGCGCAAGGGCCGCGGCATGTTCGCGGGCCGGATGGCGGAGCGGATCGGCCCGAACCTGCGCGCGGTGTGCGCGGTGACCGATGGCGACACCATGGTGAGCATCCGGGAGAAGGTGGCCAACCGGCTTGCGGAACTCGCCGAGCAGTTGCCGGAGGACCTGCGCCTTGCGACGCTCGCGGCCTTCGCCATCAACGCCGAGGCACGGTTACCGCTGTACCGGGACCGGGTGCTCTGGGCCGCGATGCGAATGGGCCGCGACCAGCGCACGGTACGCAGGCGGGTGGATGAGGCGATCGACCAGCTCGCCGAACTGGCCGCCGGTGCACCGGCCTACCGGGAGGACGATCACGCCCGCACCTGGCAGCCTGCCGAGCTACGGGTGGCCGCGGCGCTGGACCGGGCGCAACCAGAGGTGCTGGAGCAGCACCGGATCGTTGCCGTCCAGGATGGCCTGCGCGAGCTGGATCTCGTGCCTTCGGTTCCGGCCGGGCCGGACGAGCTCGAGCCCGCGGTGTTCTACGGCGGGACCCTGGTCGATGGTGGCACGGCGGCGGGCGAGGGGCGTGGTTTCGCGCTCACCTTGCCGAGGCCACTGGCCATAGGGGAGTCCCATGAGTTCGCGGTGCGGTTCCGGTTGCCCACCGCGCGGGCGATGTCCCCGTACCTGGTGTGCGTGCCAGCGGGTCCGTGCGAGCTGTTCGACCTGAGGATGCGGTTCGGACCGGATTCGCCGCCGCGAAGGGTGTGGCGGCTTTCCGGCGCGCGCAGGCGGGACACCTCCGATCCCGCGTGGCACGGGCGGTTGTGTCCAGTGGACCGGGCAGGTGAGGTCCACTTGCGATTTCGCGGGCTCATCCCGGATCTGGCATACGGAGCGCGGTGGGGATCGGAGAGCGGCCGATCGGCGTAGTCCTGCGCCGACTTCGAGCAGCCATTCGTGGTCAACGAGTAACCGGAATGCTCCGGAAGAATTCGTACCCCCGCCACCTTCAATATATAGCGCACCGTGGGGCTTGCGGCAAGGCCGCGGTTGTGCCGCAGAATCTGCGGCCGAAGCCAGGGCCTGGGAAACCACTGGCCGGAACACAAACCTCGGTGAATGGGCGGTTGATGTTTGACGTGATCGTTGCCGGCGGCGGACCGACCGGTTTGATGCTGGCCTGCGAGCTGCGGCTGCACGGTGTGCGGGTGCTCGTGCTGGAGAAGGAGCCGGAACCGGCCGGGTACGTCCGCGCGCTCGGCCTGCATGTGCGCAGTATCGAGGTGCTGGACCAGCGTGGCTTGCTGGAGCGGTTCCTCGCGCATGGCCGCCAGTACCCGGTCGGTGGCTTCTTCGCCGGTATCGACAAGCCTTCGCCGGACCGGTTGGACACCGCGCATCCCTACGTTCTGGGTATCCCGCAGACCACCACCGATCGTCTGCTGGCCGAGCGCGCCGCCGAACTCGGCACCGAGATCCGGCGCGGTTGCGAGCTGGTCGGCCTGAGTCAGGACGACCAGGGGGTGACCGCCGAGCTGGCCGACGGTACCCGGGAGCGCTCGCGTTACCTCGTCGGCTGTGACGGCGGCCGCAGCACGGTTCGCAAGCTGCTCGACGTCGGTTTCCCCGGAGAGCAGGCCAAGGCCGACACCCTGCTGGGCGAGGTGGAGGTGGATGTGCCACCGGAGACGGTGGCCGACGTGGTGGCCGAGGTCCGCAGGACCCAGAAGCGGTTCGGCCTCGGGCCCATCGGCGATGGGGTGTACCGCGTGGTGGTGCCCGCCGAGGGGGTGGCGCAGGACCGTTCGGCCTCGCCGACCCTGGAGGAGGTGAAGCGGCAACTGCGGGTGTTCGCGGGCACCGACTTCGGCGTGCACGCACCGCGCTGGCTGTCCCGCTTCGGCGACGCCACCCGGCTGGCCGAGCGCTACCGGGTCGGCCGGGTGCTGCTGGCGGGCGACGCGGCACACATCCATCCGCCGATGGGTGGGCAGGGGCTCAACCTCGGCATCCAGGATGCGTTCAACCTGGGCTGGAAACTGGCCGCCGAAGTCGGCGGCTGGGCACCGGAGGGCCTGCTGGACAGCTACCACACCGAACGGCACCCGGTGGCCGCCGATGTGCTGGACAACACCCGTGCGCAGGCCGAACTGCTGTCCACCGAGCCGGGCCCGCAGGCGGTGCGCAGGCTGGTGGCGGAGCTGATGGACTTCGAGGAGGTCAACCGGTACCTGACCGAGAAGATCACCGCGCTTGGGGTCCGCTACGACCTCGGCGAGGGACATGACCTGCTCGGCAGGCGGATGCGGGACGTCGGGCTGAAACGGGGGCGCCTGTACGGGCTGATGCACGACGCCCGCGGGTTGCTGCTCGACCAGACCGGACGGCTTTCGGTCACGGGGTGGGCGGACCGGGTCGACCACATCGTCGATGTCAGCGAGGAACTGGACGTGCCTGCCGTGCTGCTGCGGCCGGACGGCCACGTCGCCTGGGCCGGTGCGGATCAGCGGGACCTGCGTGCCCAGCTGCCCCGGTGGTTCGGCGTCGCCGCGAGCTGAGCACTCACTCCGGTGGTGCGTACGCCCCGGCCGCGATGTCCGCGAAGAGGGTGGGCCCGGTGGGGTCCAGCCGAGCCCACTGCCGACCTCGCCGCGCACAGCGCGGTGGCCGTCTTCCAGGTCGCGTTCGGACGCTGGGTCTCGGCCGACGAGCCACCCGACCTCGCCACCTGCATCGCGCGGGACGCGGCGGCGCTGCGTGCCCTGACCTGAAGCCCGCACCATGCTTGCCGTGAACGCGGGAAACCGTGGCGCGGGGCCGCTGCCGGCCGTATGATCGGCCGCTGCCCCGGACCTCAGGGAGAGTCGACGTGACGCGTCCCGCAACCCTGCCCGACGCCGCGGTCCAATTCGCGCTCGAACCCGGGAGCTGGACCGATGTGATCGCCATCGTGGTTGGTCTGCTCGCGTTGTTCGGAATCACCGGCATCGCCTGGATCTTCTCGAAGAAGGCCCGCGCCAGATCCGCGCTCAACCGCCTTGGCATCGAAGTGTCGGACGATTCGCTGGTCCGGCGCATCGACGATCGCGACGACCGCGCGGTGGTGCTCCTGCTGCGCGCGGGAATCCGCCCGGACGTCCCGATCGGCGGCCGCACCCCCATCCAGGCCGCGCTCGCGACGAGGAACGAGACGGCCCTGCGGACGCTGCTCGACAACGGCCACGCAGCCGAGGTCGCGGCCACCCTCGTCCAGGAAGCCGGTCCGCCGTGGCAGGCATCGTCCGGTGGGCCGCCCGGCGGCGAAGTCCTGGCCGGGGTGCAGGAGGTGGTGGATCACCTGCAACGGCTCATCGCCACCGAACTCGACCCCGAGGAGCGCACCGAGATGCTCAACCTGGGGCTCGACCTCGAGGTGGTGCAGACGTTCCTGCTGTACCGCCTCATCTTCCGGAAGAACTTCCGCAACCTGAGCTACCGGGGCCTGCTCGTCGACACGGACGCGGAACTCATCGGCCCGATCATCGATGGCGGAAGCTCCATCCACTCCGGAACCGCGGCCGCGGTCGTGGAGAAGGTGAACAACCAGATCGCCGAGAACGAGACACTGCTGGAGCAGCGGAACATCTCGATCGAGATCCGGTCCTACGACCTCCCGCCCACGGTGCACGGCTTCCTCATCGGGGACTCCCACCTCTACCTCGGGTTCACCGAGTTCAGCCATGGCAAGCTGCATGGCGGCGAGTTCGCCTACTACTATCTGCGTCACCGGAAATCCGACGAGATGACGGCACATCTCTTCCGCATGTACCGGTCGTGGTTCGCGTACTACTGGAATCGGGGAACCGTCCTGTGCGGAGCCTGACGAGCGCGGAGGACGCCGCATGCTGATCATCGGACACCGCGGGGCCGCCGGGCACGCCCCGGAGAACACCCTGGCATCCTTCCGCGCCGCCGTCGATCTGGGCGTCGACTACGTGGAGGCGGACATCCAGGCGACCAGGGACGGGCAACTCGTCGTCTTTCACGACAAGCTGCTCGACCGGGTCACCGGCGCCACCGGCTACGTGTGGGATCACGACTACGCGGACCTCACCACGACGACAGTGGGCGGCGAGCCGATCCCACTGCTCGGCGAACTCTGCGAGGTGCTGCGTGGCACTTCGGTGCGCTTGATGGCGGAGATCCTTTCCCCGGCCGTCACGGAGCTCACGCTGAAGGTGTTGGACGAATCCCTCGATACGGACCAGTACCTGCTGGCGTCCTTCCAGCACGACGCGTTGCGGGACGCGAAAGCGCTCCGTCCCGATGTCCCCACGCTGGCGCTGTGGGAAGGAGCCCCGGTCGATCCGGTCCGGTTGCTGACCGACTGCGGCGCCGGGTACGCCGGGCTGGGATTCGAGTCGATCCGAGCGGAGCAGGTCCGCGCGATCCAGGACGCCGGGCTCCAAGTGTTCACCTGGACGGTGAACGATCCCCGGGAGATCGACCGGGCACGCGCGCTCGGCGTCGACGGGATCGTCAGTGACTTTCCCGACCGCGTGCGGGATTGACTGATCCCCGCAAACCGTCGAAAACGAGCGTGAGCAGCCGCTCGGCCGGGATCGGTCCTGTTGCCGGTTCGCCGGCCACGGCAACGGCGGTGGCCAACCGGATCAGCTCGGCCACCGCCAGGTCGTTGCGTACCTGGCCGGCTTGCCGCGCCCGTTCCACCATCTCGGCCGCGGACCGCTCGGCTTCCCGGCAGTGCGTCCCCAGCGGGCCGTCCCCCTCTGCGGCCGCGTGCATGACCATCGTGGCAAGGCCGCGATAGCGGGTGATGTGGCCAACGAGAGCCGCTGTCCATCGCGC
Source organism: Amycolatopsis aidingensis (assembly GCF_018885265.1). Taxonomy (GTDB): domain Bacteria; phylum Actinomycetota; class Actinomycetes; order Mycobacteriales; family Pseudonocardiaceae; genus Amycolatopsis; species Amycolatopsis aidingensis. The sequence continues at coordinate 5,954,020 of NZ_CP076538.1, read as the reverse complement.
GAGGGCCTCGCCCGGCGGCAAGGAACCGAGCAACTCGTCCGCCAACCGCACCAGCCCATCGAGGCTGTCCCCGACAACGGCGGCGACCAGAGCGTCCCGGTTCGGGAAATGGCGCCACAGCGTGCCCGGCCCCACGCCTGCCCGCCGAGCGACATCGTTCATCGAGGCCTGTTCCACGCCAACCTCGTTGAACAGAGCACGGGCGGCGTCGAGCAGCCGTTCTCGGTTACGACGCGCATCTGATCGCGCGGGCGGCGTTCGGGGCGCGGACGCGGCACCACTCATCGGCACCTCCAGAGGGTTGCAAACGGAGCGTCACTCCGTATTATCGGAGTACCGCTCCGATTCTAGCGAAAGGGGTACTGCCGTGAGCTACTCGGCCTTGGCATCGATCGGCACGGTCGGACTGTGGGCAGGCGGCCTCGACCTTCGGCCACCGGCTGAGTCCGCCGAGGCGGCCGCGGAGGTCGAGTCGCTCGGATACGGCGCACTCTGGCTGAGCGAAGGACTGCTGCGCGACCCCTTCATGGAGTCATTCACGCTGCTCAACGCCACCAGATCCCTGGTCGTGGGTACCGGGATCGCGGTCATCTGGGGGCGCCATCCGCGCCACCTCAGGTCGATGACACGAGCGCTCGACGACAGTCACCGCGGCCGGTTCGTGCTCGGCCTTGGTACCTCGCACGCCGCCGTGGTCGAAGGGGGTCTCGGCCTCCGTTACGAACGGCCGTTGTCAGCGTTGCGCGAGCACCTCGATCGACTCGACGCGCCCGACCCGATCCTCGAGCTCGCCGGAATCGAGCGCCACGAGCCAGGATCCGTGCCGCGCCTGCTCGCGGCACTCGGACCGAAGGCGCTCGGCCTGGCGCGCGACCACGCCGCCGGGGCGTTCAGCTACCTGGTGACACCGGAACACACCGCGCAGGCGCGCTCCATCCTCGGGCCAGATCGGGTCCTGGTTGTCGAGCAGGCGGTGGTCGTCGGCGCCCGGAGCGCCGACGCTCGGGCCCGCGCGCGGGAGCATGTCTCGGCGTATCTCAACGGAAAGCCCTATCAGGCGAGCCTGCGACGACTCGGCTTCGACGAAGCGGACCTCGCCGAAGGCGGAAGCGACCGCCTGGTCGAATCGCTGGTCGCGATCGGCGAGGACCAGGTCCTGGCGCGGGTCGCCGCCCATCTCGCGGCGGGTGCGAACCAGGTATGCCTGCAGGCGCTTCCGGCGACCCGCACCGACCTGCCGGTCGACCAATGGCGCACACTGGCCCCGCTGACCACAACTAGGTTCGCAGGAAATTCAGGATCGGCTGGGTCTGGCCGATGATGGAGTGCGCCACCTCGGGCAGCACGGTCACGCTCGCGTGTGGCACGGCGCGGTTGATGCGCCTGGCCGTGTCGTGCGAGTCGAACATCGCGTCCCGTCCGCCGACGATCACCATTACCGGCATGGCCAGTTTGCCCAGGGCTTCGTCGGAGAACACGGGTAGCCGGTCTCGGCGAGGTAGGAAGTGCGTGAACATCAGCGTGAGGTACTCGGCGATCTCCGGCTCCTCCCGTGGGTCGACACCCGCGACCGCCTGGATCGACCGGCGGGTGCCCCATGTCCCGAACGGCTTGTACAGCAGGGCTTTGAAGAGGAACCCGATTTTCTGGCGTCCGACGCCGCCAGGGCACAGCAATGCGAGCTTCTCGATCCTGTCCGGGCGCCGGGTGGCGTAGTCCAGCGCCAGCCATCCGCCGAGCGAGGCTCCGGTGATCGCGACGCGGTCGAGCCCGAGCTGTTCCAGGACGTCGTCCAGCCACCGGGCGTAGGCGGGGGAGTGCAGTGGCGGGCGTGCGGGTGCGGAAAATCCCGGTTCGCCGATCATGTCGATGGCGTGGACGCGGAAGTGCTCGGCCCACGCCGGGACGTCCCCCATCCATATCGTCGCGTTGGAACCCGATCCGTGGAACAGCACGAGGGGCGGTGCGTCGACTGGGCCGCAGACGAGGACGAACGTGTCACCTTCACGGGTCGGCACCCGGCGATGCTCGGCCGGTATGGGCCAGTTCGCAAGGGATTGCTCGTAGCGGCGCAGGATCTCCCGCTCGCCTGCCTCGGTCTTGTAGATCATGACTCGAGCACCGCCTGCAGGTACTCGAGGAGTTGTCTGGTGTCGGCCAGTCCGCCAAGAATGATGATCTTCATCCGTGCCTTTCCTTCGTCATAGGCCGTCTCCACTCGCAGTGGCTGGTCGGCCGGGTGCGTGCGCGTCGCCGTGAGCAGGGTGCTGACGCGATGTGCGAGTTCCGGGCTGACCGCGTCGATCTCGACGATGCTCGACACTTCGACCTGCCGGTGCCGTCGAGTCTCGGGAGGATCCGTCACCGGTGAGCCGACGAACGCTTCGAGATCCTCGCGCGCGACTCGGTACTGCCTCCCGATGCGGACGGCCCGCAGCCGCCCGTCCCGGACATAGCCGCGGACGGTACGCACGTGCAGTCCGAGCTGCTCGGCCACCTCTTCCATCGAGTAGAGCCGCCTGGTCACATCGTTACCTTAACATCCCTGTAGTTCTGTTCAATAGGTAATTTTAGGTAACATTGGAGTGTGAAGTGTACGCAGAGTGGGGGGGTGTCTCTATGTGGTTGTCAAGCCGCAGCGGGCGTGGAGTCCGGTTGGGGATGCCGGTAGTAGGTGTGGTTGCGGAGCATGGCGTAGAGCACGTCGCAGCGGCGGCGTGCGAGGCAGATGAGGGCGGCGTTGTGTTTCTTGCCTTCGTCGCGTTTTCGTTGGTAGTAGGCCCTGCTGGTGGGGTCGGACAGGGCGGCGAAGGCGGCGAGGAAGAAGGCGCGTTTGAGTTTGCGGTTGCCGGTGCGGGCGGGGTGTTCGCCCTTGATCGAGCTGCCGGAGCGGTGGGTGACCGGTGCGATCCCGGCGTAGGCGGCGAGGTGGCCGGAGCTGGCGAAGGCGGAGGCGTCGCCGATCTCGAGGAGGATGCGGGCGGCGGTCCTGACCCCGATGCCGGGCATCGATGTCAGGACCCCGGCAAGAGGGTGCGCATCGAGGATCTCCTCCACCTCGGACGCGACCTGTTTCCGTTGCGCCAGCACGGTTTTCAGGCTGTCGGCCAGGCGGGGCAGAACGGTGTCGGCCGCGGTGGTGCCGGGAACGGTCACGGTCTGCTCCTGCAGTGCGGTGAGGATGTTCTCGACCAGCTTGGTGCCCATACGCGGCGCGTGCTTGGCCGCCATGGCGGTGAGCTTGCGGCGCCCAGCCTGGCGGATGCCGGCCGGGCCGCCGCAGCGCGACAGGATCTCCAGCACCGCCGCATGCGTGATGCGGGGGCCGAGGACGCGTTCGAGGGCGGGGTGGATGCCGGTGAGCAGGCCGCGGATGCGGTTGGACAGCCGGGTCGCCTCTGCGGTGAGGTCATCGTCGTAGCCGACCAGCACGTCGAGTTCGGCGAGGGTGTCGTCTCCGACGTCGACTTGGCGCAGGGTGTGCGGCAGGGTGCGGGCAGCGTCGGCGATGACGTAGGCGTCGCGGGCGTCGGTCTTGGCGTTGCCGGGGTAGAGGTCGGCGATGCGGCGCATGGCCAGGCCGGGCAGGTAGGCCACCTGGTGGCCGCACGCACGGGCGACCGCGACCGGCAGCGCGCCGATCGTGGCGGGCTGGTCGACCACTACGAGCAGGCGTCCGTGTTCGGCGAGACGGTCGAAGACTTCCCGCAGCTTGGGCTCGTTGTTGGGCAGTGGCGCGTCGTGCAGCCGTTTGCCGGTGGGGTCGAGGCCGATGGCGTGGTGCTCGCCTTTGCCCACGTCCAAGCCGAGGAACACGCCGTAGCCGGCCGAAGTGTTGTCCATCCACCAGGTCTTTCGTATCGTCACCGTCCTGGTCGCCGATCGAGCACCAACGGCCGGCAGCCACGTTACGACGAGACCTACCCCACGGGCGGCCGTGTCTCTATCAGCGGTCCACCGGTGCCACCAAGCCGGGTGACACCACCCCCCGGATCATGCCTTCGACTGGGGGACTCAGTCATGCCCGGCCTGGCGACCAGGGCCCTTGATCAAGAGCCACGAAAACGGTAACGGGGGGTGAACCAGCATGTCGAACGCATAGATGGAACGTGGTTCGGCGAAGGACACGAATCCTGTTGCCCACGGCGTTCCGGCGTCGACCGGGCACGGGGCCGAGGTCGAGGACCGGTCACCCTTGCGCGGTGCTCCGCTCGGGTCAGCCCTGCGGGCGTACCGGACGGTGGGGACGGCGAAGGCCGCGCAGACGGCATGCAGGTGGCGCAGGACCTGGGCGCAGGAGGCGCGGCGTGCTGGGGAAAGGTGGTGCTCGATCTGGTAGTTCAACCCGCCAGCAGGTCGTCTGCGCACCGGCCGCCGAGGATGGGGAGGGGGCGGAAGGCGAGTACCTGCTTGCGCAGGTAGTCCAGACGCGCTCGTCCTTGCCCGGGATGGGCATGCCCTTGTGGTTGCGGGCGAACGAGCATCCCAGGTACACGCCCATCAGTCCCTGGTGCACCCCGATGCACAAGACTGCCCTGAGCGGGGAGAGCACGAGGAACACCGCACCCGGGTAACCCACTGCAGCAGGCCGCGTTTGGCCCGGGTCTGCTCATCGCTGAACGCGAACTGCGTGAACACCCCGCCAACAGCACCGCAGTGAGCTACTGCCACAACGAGTCGCCCAGCAGCATGAACGAGACCCCGCCACCGGCGAGCAGTGCAACGTTGAACCATCGCAGGGATGCGCCTGTTCGGACAGGCCGGTGCCCTCCAACCGGGATACGGTTGAAGGGCACCGGGTTCTTGGTGTCTCCGTCAGCGTGTCCGCTGCTCGGAGCACGATCTGTGTCAGTAAACGGGGTGGACGTCCGCGGCGCGCAGCCCTTGCGCGTGCGGTCGCAGGCTGAACCTCACCCGGTCGCCAGTGCCGAGGGGGCGAGGGCTGTCGGCGCTGACCTGGGAGTGGTGCACGAAGACATCCGCGCCACCCTCGTCACGAGAGACGAAGCCCGCACGGGAGATGAACCCGAAGCCCCGCCCCGCGTCGAACCACGTCACTATTCCGTATGCCATGGAGTTCCTCTGCTGCCGTCGGGCTCAGACGACGCGGACGCCGGTGGCCTGCGGGCCCTTGGCGCCCTGGGTGACCTCGAACTCGACGTGCTGGTTCTCGTCCAGGCTGCGGAAGCCGTAGCCGTCGATCTCCGAGTAGTGCACGAAGACGTCCGGGCCGTCCTCGCGGGAGAGGAAGCCGAAGCCCTTCTCCGAGTTGAACCACTTCACGGTTCCTTGTGTCATACCTAATGTCCTTACTTGGGACTGAATATGGGTGCCGCACTGTGCGGTCCCATGGCCGGTGTCAGACTGCGACTTTCTCCAGCTTGTCCCGCAAGAAAAGAAGGAAGTGCCCGCCACATCGTTTCCGCGAGCGTGATGAACCACGAACCCAAAACTCTACGACCACCCCGTACAACCGGCCCGGCATCGGATTCGTTCCCAACGGCGCGGCGACGTGTCGCACGTCACCTGCTCGCCCGTTGCGGAACGGGGTGCCGTCATTGTTCCGATGGCTGACGTCGCCGGTCTGCCTACAGGCGAAACCGGACCCCGCGGTGCGCTGGATCCGGACCTTGGCCAGCGCGATTGCCATCGCCGACGTCGCCACCCGCAGTGCCGAGGAAGCTCATTCGACGCCGCTGGCGCGGCGGCCCTATGACCTGCGGCACGCCGCAGTCAGCACGTGGCTGAGCGGGGGAGTGGACCCTGCCACGGTCGCGGAGTGGGCCGGGCACTCGTTGTCGGTGCTGATGGAGATTTACGCGGCCTGCCTGTACGGACAGGAAGTCGTGTCCCGGCAGCGGGTACAGGCCGCGCTCGGGCACGTCGGGTAGGCGTGTCCACGCATTGTCCACGGGCGCCCGTATGGCGCCGGGTATAGCCGGGTGCAGCCAGGTAACACGAGAACGGGTCCCGACTGGCGTTTCCGCTGGTCGAGGCCCGTTTTTGACGGTCTGGTTGGAGCGCCCTCGGCGGGACTACCAAAGGATGGGAACGGGACTGACCAGGAACTTTTCAACGGCACGTTGGTAGTCGAGGCGAGCTTCGAGCTTCCGGGTTTGGGTGGGAGCCGGTCATGAACGCCAACTCGCAAACAGCCGCTCGGTTTGTCACGGTCACGATGGGGCTGGTCATCGGGCTCACATTCTTCCTTGGGTTCGTCGGTACGCGGCACCTGGCCCTGGCTGGGGCCAGCGAGGACATGTTGCGGCCGGCACGACGCCTGCTGTTGGCGGCGAGCGTGGTGACGCTGTTGTTGAATGTGGCTGATCCGGTGTGCGCTGGAGAATGCCAGCACTGTCTTTGTCACCTGCCGCAACAGCCCGTTCGGGCCGACCACACGCCATCCGCACGGGCCTTCTCGATCAACTCCCGGGCAACCCGCACATCAAGATCACGGACAGTCCCCCATGAAGGCACCGGGTTAGGGAGGACCTAACTGCTGGCGATATATATCGTGTTCCGATATATTCGGTTCATGGCTGGTCGGGTGATGACGGAGCAGGCGTTCTTCGTCCTCACGGCGTTGGTGGACACCCCGCGCCACGGTTACGGCATCGTGGGCGAGGTGGCCGAGCTCTCCGAGGGGAGGGTGCGGCTCAGGGTGGGCACGCTCTACGGGGTGCTGGACCGCCTGGCCGGCGACGGTCTGGTCGAGCCGGACCGGGAGGAGGTCGCCAACGGCCGGCTGCGCCGGTACTACCGGTTGACCGAGCGAGGGCGGGATGCCCTCGCCGCCGAGGCCGCCCGGCAGGCGGCGAACGCTCGTGCCGCCTCGGCGCGGCTGGGTGCCTGGCGACCGGCGAGCGCTGGCGGTACGGCATGAACCAGCTCGAGCGGCGCTACCGGCGAGTTCTGCGACTGCTTCCGGCGTTCTACCGGCGGGAGTGGGAGGAGGACATGGTGGCCACCTTCCTGCTGACCGCGCAGCCTTCCGACCTCGAGGAGGCCGAGTTCGCCGCCGACTACGGCCGCCCGAGCTGGCCGGAGGTGGCCAGCGTGCTGGCGCTCGCGGTGCGGCTGCGTCTCGGCGGAGCGGGCGCGCCACCCCGTTACCTCACGTGGGGTGAGACGGTGCGGCGGGTGGCTCTGGTGGGTCTGCTGGCCCATGCCGTGATGGCGCTGGTCGGGGCAGGGGGATTGCTGTGGTCCTGGACCCGGTCACCGGGTCTGTTCGGGATCGACTCGGTGGCCTGGCAACTGGCCGCGTTGCTGTGGGTGCCGGCATACCTCGCGTTGGTCGCCGGGCGCCGGCGTGCGGCGCGGATACTCGCCGGTCTGGCCCTGGTGCCGGGCCTGGTCAGTACCGGCTCGGTGGTGACCGATGCCGGGAGCGTGTACCTGGCCTCGGCACTCGGCGTGCTGTCGCTGGACGTACTGCCGGTCCTGGCGTTGGCCGCGTTCCACCGGAATGCCCCGCCGGTGAAGCCCCGGCCCTGGCTCGTCGCCCTACCGGCCGGTGCCGTCTTGGTCGTGGCCGCATATCTGCTCGCTCAGAGTTTTGGACTACTGGTGGACCAGCCGGCCATTCTCTGCGCGGCGGTGTTTTTCGCGGCGACCGGGTATCTGGCCGTGTCCGCCCTGGCATCGCGGCCGCGCACCGCGTCCTGGCCGGCGACCCTCGCGCTGCTCGCCGTCGCCGTGCTCGGGGTGCGCGTTCTGACGCTGCTGGACTATCTCCGGTTCTCAGTGAACGTCGAATGGCCGGACGCGCTGGTCATCGCCTGCGTCGTGGAGGCCGCTGCGGTATCGGCCGTGACGGTACCGCTCGGGGTCGTCGCGGTCCGAGTTCTGCGTGACCTGCCCGCGTCCGGAAGGCCACTCCAACGGACCCCGGATACATAACGGCAGCGTGTGGGCTGGTCATCGCGCCAGCAGTCCGGTGGTGCGGTGGCTGGTTGTGAGTAGCCGGGTCGGCGCATCCGCGATGGTCAGCCCGCTGAGACTGCGTTTCGATCGGGAAATCGAATCACCTCCGGTTCCGTCGATGTGGACATCACCCAACCGGGGGTCACGCTCGGTTGGGGGTCGCTGTGTCGGGTACGCACATCGGTTGCTGTCTCGGAAACGGCGCCAGCAGAAACAAGCCGAGGCCTCGGCCGTGTAGTTGATCTCCGTCAGCCGCACACTCAACATCAGCGTGAACGGTCGACACCTACATCGAACGAGTGCGGACCAAGTACGCCAAGGTCGGCCGAGCCGCCACCACCAAGAGCGCACTGGTCATCCGAGCACTCTACGACGGCCTCATCACACTCGCCGAACTCGACGAGAAACCCCACGACACTTGAATGCAACCCCTGGGGCGTTCACCCGACACCACGTGCCACGCAGCGCTCTATCGTCAGAGATACAGCTTGGAAGTGGCCAGTCTTGACCAACGGGTCGAGGCGGGCGGGCCCGTTCCACAATATCGACTCGAAGCCCCAACTCGCCGAAATGAAGAGGAAGGCCAACAGCAGGCGGCCAAACCTGACCTGCTCGACGCCCTGCCCATGGGAGAGGGTTCGGGTCGAGGATCTACCCGAAGACGTCGCACGGCGGCTCTTCGAAGTCCTCCGGCTCGAACTGCATTACAACAAGAGCACCAACCAGATCACGCTACTCGGGCCGACCGTGCCAGCGGCACGTCAGGCCGCTCACGAGGCCATCATTCTTGCCGTTTAACCGCAACAAGCAGCTTGACCAGCGTAAACGTAATGATGAGAACGAGGAGGATGCTATGTCCGGAATCTCTCCCGTTCCCATCCTTGGAGCGCACCCAACAAGCCAGTATCCGAACCTAAACCTCCTGGTCAGCGGCTTGCCGGTCTCGGTGAAGGTCGCCCATGCCAAGGTTCGGCGCGATGGATACCGCCAGCCCCGCCCGGAGAAACGATGAGGATGACTCTGTGTGACAGTCTGCGCTGTTAGGAAGGGCGGCGTCAGAACCGCCACCAGCGTCGTTGTGGGCCGAGCGGTGACCGCCGCCGGGCGTGCTTGCCGACTTCACCCAGGGCACCCCGACGTCGCTAACCGCTACGCGAACACCCCGGCCACGGCGAACTGTACGACCAGACCGGAGAGGACGGACTGCGCGGACAGCGCTGGATGTGGCGCTGCCGCGGCTGATGGTCCTCGACGAGGACGGCACTTGCCTTGATCCCGGAGGGGAGTTGGCCGACACCGATCCAGCGGTGATCCCGTTGCCCCGACTGTTCCTGACCAGGCCGGCCTCCTGATGTGCGGCCCTGCTCTTTCGCGGACTGTTCGAACGGTGCGTTGGTTGGTCAGCGTGTCGTGGGGGAATCGCGCGCGGTATGGGCCTGGTTGAGCAGGGCCATCAGTGTGTCTTGTTGACGGATTTTTGCTCGGTATTTGTCCGGGAGCCTCGTGATTTGCTCTTCTTGAGCGAGTAGTCGGTGGAAGATGTTCTCGCGTAGCGCGGGGTCGGTCTCGATGTCGAGGTAGGCGATCGCGTGGCGTTTGGCCGCGGAAGCCGCGTTCTGGGCTTTGCCTTTGGGGCTGACCAGCGAGGCGATGATGGTGACGATCAGGACGCCGAGGATGACGCTCAGCGACAGGCCGGTGCTGATCTCCATGACCTTGACCGGCTGACCATCGTTGATGAACGGCACGTTGTTCTCGTGTAGCGCGTGCAGAATGAGTTTCACCCCGATAAAGCCCAGGATGACCGCGAGGCCGTAGGTCAGGTAGACGAGGCGATCGAGCAATCCGTCGATGAGGAAGTAGAGCTGGCGCAGGCCGAGCAGGGAGAAGACCGTGGCCGTGAACACGAGGTACAGGTTCTGGGTCAGGCCGAAGATGGCGGGGATGGAGTCCAGGGCGAAGAGCAGATCGGTTCCGCCGATGGCCACCATGACCAGCAGCATCGGGGTCATGGTTCGCGTGCCGTTGCGGGTTGTGAACAGTTTGTCGCCGTCGTAGCTGGCCGTGGTGTGGAACAGTCGTTTCGCGAGGCGGATCGGGAGGTTGTCCGCGGTATGGTTCTCGGATGCTTCGGGTTTGATCAGGTTACCGGCGGTGAGGAGCAGGATCAGGCCGAAGAGGTAGAACACCCAGGCAAACGAGTTGATGAGCGTGGCGCCCAGCAGGATGAATCCGGTCCGGGCGATCAGTGAGAAGACGATCCCGAAGAGCAGCACCTTCTGCTGGTCGGCGCGGGGGACCTTGAAGCTGGTCATGATGATGAGGAACACGAAGAGGTTGTCGACCGACAGTGCCTTTTCTGTCACATAGCCGGCGAAGTACTCGGTTCCCGTCGTGCTGCCGCCGAACGTCCATACCCCGATGCCGAACACGACGGCGATTCCCACATAGATGGCGGACCAGAGGGCGGCTTCCCGAAGGGTGGGGGTGTGCGCCTTGCGCACGTGAAAGAAGAAGTCGAACAGGAGCAGGCCAATGATCGCCGCAACGGTCAGCCCCCAGGTTAGGGCAGGCACTGCCATGCGTAGGCTCCCGCTTCAGCCTCGTGGGATCGTCACCGCGTTCATAGTGGCGGTCGCGGCGGCCTCTGGCAGTCCGGACAGCCTCTCGGGTGGGTGATGTTGGCGGGGTCACGGGCTCGCTGGCCGCCCTGGAGGCCGCTTTCCTGGACATTCTGGGTCGAGGTAGCGCCCACCGCTGCCGCAACCCTGAACGGCCCCGGGGGACGTGTGGCGGCGAGCGCGGATCCGACGGTAGGGACTGGGGAGGATGTGCACGGCGATCTCCCCGCCCACTCCATTCCCTCGGCCAGGTCGAGATGGTCGCCGCTGGAGGTTCGGCCAGGGCCTGCTCTGGCGCATCGTTCTGGAACCGGCGGCACGGGCGGCCGTCCTCCTGGACCTACCGCTGCGATGGTGGCCGCGACGGCTGCGACCGACGTCATGTTCACCACGAACACGGCGCCGGGGCGATCAGTGTCGCGGCGCGGGGCGGGTCAATTGCGACGTTTCCGGATCAGGCGGCGCAGTTGGGTGATCCGCGCGGTGCCCAGGACCAGGGTGAGCAGTGTCGCGCCGACCGCGGCGATCAGCAGGGCCAGTGCCAGTGGCGTGCTCGCGGTCATCCACAGGAACGAGATTTCCGTGCTACGCGTGTTCTGGGCGAGAAAGATGATCAGCGCGACCGTGAGCAGGCCTGCGGCGGCGACGGCCACCCAGGCTGCTCCCGCGCGAGTCCGGGGTACGCCTCGGGCTGCCCGTGGCGGTACCTCGGTGCGTGGTGCTGTTTCGGGGTTGGTAGGGGCGTTATCGGTGTCCGGCGGTGTGGGGATGGTTTCGGGTTCGGAGGTGGGACGAGGTCGGTGTAGCAGCGACATGATCGTCGGCTTTCAGTCAGGTGGTTGGGGTGGGGCCGTTTTCGCGCGGGCGAGGTGTTGCGGGCGTACCCAGCGGACGTCGTGGACCCAGCCGAGTCTTTCGAAGATCCAGATGGTGCGGGCGGAGATGTCGATCTGGCCGCGCTGCATGCCGTGCCGGGCGCAGGTGGGATCGGCGTGGTGGGAGTTGTGCCAGGACTCACCCATTGACAAGATTGCCAGCGGCCAGAAGTTGGCGGATTTGTCGCGGCCGGCGAACGGGCGGGACCCGATCATGTGGCAGATCGAGTTCACCGACCACGTCACGTGGTGTTGCAGGGAAATCCGGGCCAGCCCGGCCCAGCAGAACGCCGTGATCGCGCCCCACCACGACTGGGTGACCAGTCCGCCGATCCCGGCGGGGAGCAGCACGCTGCACGCGACCCAGGCCGGGAAGAGCCGGTCCACCACCCGGATGTCGTGGTCGGCGAGCAGGTCCGGGGCGAATCGGGCGTAGTTGGTTTTGTCCCTGCCGAACAGCCACCCCAAGTGTGCGTGCCAGAACCCGCGGGCCAACGCGAGCGGGGAGGTTCCGTACAGCCACGGCGAGTGCGGGTCGCCCTCCCGGTCGGAGAAGGCATGATGGCGGCGGTGATCGGCCACCCACCCGATGACCGGGCCCTGGGCGGCGAGGCCGCCGACGACCGCCAGCGCAACCCTCAGCGGCCGGACCGCCTTGAACGCGCCGTGGGTGAAGTATCGGTGATAGCCCACGGTCACCCCGAGCGTGGTCAGCATGTAGAACCCGGCCGCCAGCCCGATGTCCAGCCAGCTCAACCCCCATCCCCACACCAGGACCACGAGCGTGATCAGCGCGAGGAACGGGAAGATCAGGAACAGCCGGATCGTCACCAGCTCACCCCGGGAATGCTGCCCCGACACCAACGGTTGCGGGCCCGTGGGGAACCGCGGTGCCGGGGTGGTCACATCAGTTGTGGTCATGGCAATCGCCATTTCAGATCGCAGAGGGGGCCGCCCCGTGCGAGCCACAGCGGCCCGCACGCGCGGGGCCGGGACGGCTAGGCGTGTTCGTACATGCGGCCGCCGTCACCCTCCCAGCGCTCGGCGGCCATATCCGGTTCATCGGCCGAGTCGCCGCCGGCCGCGACAGGGCGGGCGGCGAGCAGCACATCGGTACCGTCGACGTTATCCGGCGTCGACGCCGTCATCAGCACCCGGTGCGCGGCCACTCCCGCCGTATCCGGCGGCACAACCAGCAACGTCAAGCGCCGACCACCTGCCCCGACCACCGTCACCAGATCGGGAGCTTGCGAGAAGAACCCGTCCAGCCGCACCACCTGGTTGCCGACCGGCGCCTTGCGCACGGCCAGATCCCAGACACTCAGGTTGTAGGTAACCCGCTCGACCCGGCCGAGCCGGGGCCCCAACGCCGCCAGCAACGCAGGCAACTCGGCACACAGGTTCCGCGACCGAGGCCACCACGCACCATCGACAAACCCAGTACTCGAAGCGACCTGTGGCTTCAACTTCAACCGTGCTCGGGACGGCACAACGGCCATCGCGGAACCGGTAGCGATCAACGTACTCGGGACCGACCTCACGTCGGTACTCCTACCTCCGGCCTGAACCTGCCAGCCGGACTGCCGCCGAGAACGACGCGGGCTTGGCCACCCGCATACGGAATGCTCTCGACACCATCAATCATACGCCTTCCGGTGGGTTGCTGGTCCCGGTGAAGGCCGGTTCATACCGAGCGCGACGGCGATCAGCCCTGGCCCGAGCTGGCGGGCCAAACACGCGAGATCGAGCCGGATGATCGTCCGCTAACGGCGGAGTTGCCTTCGCCGGACGAACCCGACCACGGCCGTGCCGACGAACAGCACGATCCCCACAATCGCGATCCACATCAGCCCGTCCACGGCGAACCCGACGATCGCCACGATGAGCCAGAGCACGAGCAGAACGATCAACAAGATTAACACGGCGACCTCCGAGGCATACCGTGGCGATGGCCATTCGTCCATCCCCGAGCAGAGTCCCAATAGCGCCACACCAGCGGTCGCACGCTGATCAGCGGAGTTGACGTGCCACGTCGGCCGAGTAGGTCTCGCCGGTGGCGTCTCGTTCGAAGCTGTGCGTCCACAGTCAGCTCATCCACTGCGGTCCGCAGCGTCGCTGGGTCGGCTGGCCGAGGGAACGGAATGTGCCCGGACGCGACGGTATCGGCCTCCTGGTCCGGTTGCATGGTCACGACTCTCACCTCTCGCGCTCACTGTCGAACGATGGCGCCAGGATTACCAAACGCCGCAAACCTTAAACGCGTGGAACTCAGTCGCATCGGTCACGGTGAAGGCTGTTGGAGACTGCGGAGTGGTCGGCTCGCGAGCCGACCATGCGGCCACGCCGACGCGGCCCCCGCCTAGTGGACAGGCCCGAGAGTTGAACACCGCGCTCGAGCACCGCCGGCGACGCAGTACGTTTCTGCTGCCGTCGTTGCGGGAATTCCACTGGCAGAGAAGAAAAACTACTGGCCAAGAGGGTATTGTGGGATGACTACCGCATCCGGATCCGCCGCACCACCGGTAGAGAAACGGGGCAGCGATTTCGCCGAGCTGTCCCGATGGATCAAGCGGGCCGGGCTGCTGCGGCGTCGATACGGCTACTACGCCGCGCGGATCGCCGTCAACGCCGTGCTGTTCGCTGGCGGGGTCGCGGCGTTCGTGCTCCTCGGTGACTCGTGGTGGCAACTGGGCGTCGCCGCCTTTTTCGCGGTGATGTTCACCCAGTTCGCGTTCGTGGGCCACGACGCGGGGCACAAGCAGATCTTCCGGTCCCGCAGGCGTAACGACCTCGTCGGGCACGTGCATGGCGCGCTCACCGGGATCAGCTACCGGTGGTGGGTCGGCAAGCACAACCAGCACCACGCCAACCCGAACCATGAGGACGAGGACCCCGATCTCGAAATCACCGCGATCGCCTTCAGCCGGGGACAGTCCGAGACGAAACGTGGGCTGTTCCGGTGGATCACCAAGCACCAGGCGGCCCTGTTCTTCCCGTTGCTCCTCGCTGAAGCGATCATGTTGCGTATCGGCAGCGTGCAGGCACTCCTGCGGCGCGAGGTGAAGTCCCGCAGGCTGGAAGCGGCCCTGTTGCTCGGCCACATCGGGTGCTACCTGACGGCTGTCTTCCACGTGTTGTCACCGGTGAAGGCGGTCTTGTTCATCGTCGTGCACCAGGGGTTGATGGGCGTGTACCTGGGGTGCTCCTTCGCGCCGAACCACAAGGGCATGCCGATAATGTCGGGCGGCGAGAAGCCGGACTACCTGCGCAAGCAGGTGCTGACCGCCAGGAACATCCGCGGCGGCAAATGGGTGGACTTCCTGCTCGGCGGGCTGAACCATCAGATCGAGCACCACCTGTTCCCCAACATGCCGCGTCCCAACCTGCGCCGCGCCAAGCCACTCGTGCGCGAGTTCTGCGCACGGCACGGCGTCTCCTACAGCCAGTGCGGGCTGGTGCGCTCCTACGCGCATGTCCTTCGGCACCTGCACGCCGCGAGTGCGCCGTTGCGCCGTCCTGGTTGCGAGGCCACCTAGACGACCCGCGGTGTGGCCGGACCCACTGATCAGGAGAGTCTCGGTATTTTCACAGGTCAACGCGCAGATTTCCAGATCATTCGGCGCAGTTGCGCACCAACAAGGCAATATACGAACCTGAACCTGCTGGTCAGCGGCCTACCAGTGTCCGTGAACCCACTCACGCGAAGATCCGGCGCGAGGGATATCGGCGGACTCGATGACCTGTAGCGGAGGGTAGCGCCCACTGGTCATGGCAAGGCGCGGATCGTCCGTTGTCTCCTGCGGTGAACCCACGCTCATGCCGCTGAGCGCGCAATAACGAGCACGACTGGCTCGACACCGGTGGGCAGCCAGCCGCGTACGACGTGGCTGTCGACACCGCCGAGCGACGAGGTAACGGTCCGATCACCGTTGCCGTTCGACGTGCAAAATCTCGAATGGTTCGGATACTGGCTCTACTGCGCCCTCGGCAGGACTCGAACCTGCGACACCTGCCTCCGGAGGGCTCAGCCGCATCACCCGGGAGAAGCGCGCTCACCTGCGGAAATGCTCGGCGAGAGGCTGGAACAGGTGGGGATTGTCCACGCATTGTCCACGCGCGTCCCCCTATCTGTTCCAGCCGCCCGTGACTGGTGTGACATAGAAAGAGAGTGGGAAGTGATAGCACCCCGTGGGTGTCACTCTCCTGTCACACCTATTTCCGCAGGTCAACCGGCATAGAGTGACAGAGTGACAGGTGTGACAGCGTCGACAGGACCAGGGTGTCACTGCCACCCGGAACGCTCGTGCGTGACGGCGCGCAGCCGGTACGATCGCCCCATGGCGACCATGGCTGAGCTGGAGGCCCGCGTAGCCGCGCTGGAGGCCGAGCGTGCCGACTACCGGGCCGTTCCGCGGCCGTCAACGCCCTGGGCGAGAATCAGCGCGAGCACGCCGTTCAGCTCCGTACCTTGACCGAGCAGCAAGCCGAAACGACGGCACAGCTTCGCACTCTGGCCCAGCAGCAGGGCGACACGAACACCCGAGTCCGTTCGATCGAGGACAACCTGGCAGAGGTCAAGGACCTACTTGTCCGCGCACTCGACCGGTGAACCCCGCTACGATGGCGCGCCATCACGTAGATCTGGAGTTGCCTGACTCGGCGGGCGGATCGGCATCGATTTGGTACACGAGATTGTATCGCTCGCTGCTCATAGTGATGAAGTTGACTTCGACAGGACGGTCGCCTGCGTACGCGACTCGGACCACCTGGATTACCGGGAAGCCGTAAGGAAGTTGGAGCAGATCGGCTTCCTTGGGCCGTGGTGACCTTGCTGAAACGAGCTCGGTGTAATGGGTCAACTCGTAGCCCAGTTCGTCCAGGCGTGCGTAGCTGCCACCTGGTCCGGTGTCCGTCTCTTCGAGTTGCGTACCAGCCGCGATGTCCGTCGGCAGGTACGACGTGGCGAGCTGTACGACCTCGCCGTCGGCCCGCATGACTCGGTCCCGAACCACAACCTCCTGACGTTGCCCGGAGCCTAGCTCTAGGTACTCGGCCACCTCAGTAGTGGCTTCTTCCCTGCGGATCTTTACTGTGACGGCAGGTTTCCAGTTGCCGACAGCCGCGTCCGACATGAACGCGCCCCGTCCGGCGGTTCGTTCGGCCTTGGTCAATCGGTTCCGCGCGAGCCGAACAATCGGCTTCCGCTCGTGTACGTACCATCCGCGTCCTGCCACACTCAGCACCAATCCTTCGGCTCGGAGCTGGTCGATCGCGTTCTGGACGGTCTGTCGCGCAACGCCGTACCTGGACATCAAGTCAGAGCCGGATGGGAGCCGCTGGCCCGGCTCGTAGCCCCCACGCTGAATCTCGGCACGGAGCTCATCGGCGATCTCGACCCACGGCTTCGTCTGCATTGACGCATCCTATCCACGCTATCTAGACAACTCCAGGCTACCTATGTACAGTCCCATCGTACTAGCTATCTAGATAGCCTAGATGGCAATGGACGAAGGGATGTCAATGCGTACGGGACGGATGACGAGTCGCCTGGTCAGGGACCTGGCGGATGGGGATGGCGGTCCGGCGGTGGTGTATCCGGACGGGCTGACCGAGGCAGACGTGGACGCGCTGCTGGATGAGGTGGATCGGGAGCTGGCGGCCGAGCACCGTGTGGCCTCGGTGCGGGTGTCGCATGACTTCGCCGATCCGCGGCAGGCGCGTCGGGTGGCGCGCCGGGCCGAGCGGGCGGTGTTGCGGTCGCTGCCTGCCCGGTTGGACGTGGCCGACCTGGATGGGGAGGCCGCGTGATGGGTAAGAACGAGCAGGTCATCCACGTCAAGGCGAAGAAGTCGTGGTGGAACGGCCGGGTGACCGCGCTGTGTGGCTGGACGGCCGAGGCGGGCGAGTACGAGACGGATACCTGGTATCCGTTCGGGTTCTGGTCCGGTCGGAAGTGCCCGGCCTGCCAGCGCATCAAGCGGGAGGGCGGCCGCCGATGACCCGCCTTCTGATCACTGGTTCTGACCCTGGCTCGGCGGACCCTTCCGCCAAGAACGTGCCCGCCGGGCCGGGGCTCTCTATCCACTCAGCAAGCGAGACGGAGAGGACACCCATGGTAGGCCGAGTTTCCTGCCCTGCGCCCGGGGCGGCCAGCGAGATCGAGCGGCGCGGCTGGGCCACGATGCCTCGTTCGCGGCACTGGTTGCACGACAAGCGCCGCCATGCCTACGCCTACGGGCTGCTGGCCGGGGCGGTGCAGGCGCACTGCGACGGAGGGTTGAGCGCGGAGAGCCTGCTGCGGCTGCTCGACACGATCGACACCGAGTTGAACCGGCGCGCCAACGGGGGTGAGCGGTGATGTTGATCGTGCATCGCTGCCAGTGCGGGCACATCGATCTGTGGCACGCCCTGGATGAGAAGGACCGGCGCACCGGCGCCTGCCTGGGCCAGTGCGGCTGTTCCAAGGCCGCGTACGGCGGTCCGGAGGTGATCCCGTCGTGGTCGGCCGGGATGGAGCCGACCAGGCGGGAAACCACCGTGCACGAGCCGGGCTACCGGCTGGTGTCGGGGGTGCGCACCTGTGAGTGCGAGCGGTGCCAGGCGCGGTATCGCGAGGCAGTCCGGGAGGTGGCTGCGTGATGTCGCTGTTCGATGTGCTGGCCCGGTTCGGCACGGCCGCGTTGTTGCGGTTCGTGGGTGCGGTGTTGCTGTTCCTGCTGCTGCACCTGGTGCGTATCCCGGTGGTGCTGGTGGCGCGGGTGCTGGAGGGGGTGCTGCGGCGGCTGGATGGCTACGCCGCCCGGCAGGCTTCCCGCCCGCCGCGTGGGCCGGTGAACGACTTCTACCACTTCTCTGCTCAGTCCTATGCGCGGAAGGAGGCTGGTCATGGCCTCGCGTGAACTCGACATCCACACCGGCAAGCCCCGGACTCGCACCGAGGTGGCCACGGAGTGGGCGGTGTGGCACTTCGCCGAGCTGGCCGGGATCACTGGCCCCGGGCTGCTGGCGGTCACGATCAACGGCTGGTTCGCCACCGCCTCGGCTGTGGTCGCGGCCGGGTGGGCGGTGCATGAGACCCGCACCCGCCGGGAGCAGGCCCGTATCCGGGACCGGCGCGCCCTGGCCGCCACCGGCACCCCGGCCGAGGACACCGAGCCCGCTGAGGACCCCGGCACGGACGGGGCCGGTGAGGACAAGGGGGTGAGCGCATGAGCACCGGGATCGAGTTCGTGGACGGCCCGGGGGATGACGAGGTGGCCCGGGGCATGGCCGCGCTGGAGCGGCACCTGGCCGACACCGCCCCGGCAGCGGCCGCCCCGCCGCCGGTGTCCAAGCGGGTGCGGCAGCGCCGCGCGGAGCATGCCGAGGCGCGGCAGCTGGTGGAGCTGGACACCGACGAGACCCCGTTCCTGGTGGAGACCGACCGGCTGCGTGCCCGCCGGCGCCGGGTGCGGGAGGCGGGGCAGCTGTGGCGGCTGGAGCAGGACCCGATGGTGCTGGCCTACCGGGACTCCCGGATGCGGCGGCTGCTGGTCACGGTGGCGCTGGTGGCGCTGGGGCTGGCGCTGGCCTGGTCCACCGCCGGGGTGCAGGCGTTCGCCGCCGAGGGAGCCCAGCCGTGGACGCCACGGTGGCTGTTCGCGTGGCTGGTGGAGCCGTTCTGCTCGCTGGCGCTGCTGACCGTGGTGGGTGCCCGCGCCTACCTGGCGGTGCGGCACCGGCCGTTGAACGACCGGGCGGTGCGGCGTGCGGAGTGGGTGTTCCTTGGGCTGACCCTGGCCATGAACGCCTGGCCGTACCTGCCCGGCATCGCCGAGGTGTTCTCGGTGTCGGCGCTGGTGCTGCACCTGCTCGGCCCGATCGTCGCGGTGACGGTGGTGACCTGCCTGCCGCGCATCCTGGCCGCCTTTGCCGACCTCGCCCCCGCCCCGACCCCGGCGGCGGCGGTCGAGTCCGCTGGGGTCACCGGGTCGACCCCGGCGACCGGGGACGCCGTCGAAGCCCTCGATCGGGCCGGTGACCAGCACGAGTCGACCCCCGACCCAGGGCCGGAGCGGGGCCGGATTCCGGAGCGGTCGACCCGCTCGCTGGCCGATCTGCGGGCGCTGCTGCGGGACTCGATCGCGGCGGGCCGGGTCGACCCGTCCTCGGCGGAGTCCATCCGCAAGACCTTGCGCTGCTCCGTCAAGCGGGCGCGGCAGCTGCGTGACGAACACCAGGGAGGCCGCAAGTGAGCAGCAACAGCGAGCAGGCCGGGCCGGGCGAGCTGGCGCGGGTGCACTACCTACCCCACCGGCCCGACGACGACGCCCCGGCCAGCCCGGCGATGGCTGAGACCGAGGTGGTGGAAGCCGAGCTGGTCACCGAGGAGGAGTACCGCCGGTTGACCTCGCAGCGGGAGCTGGCCAAGCGCCGCTACGAGGGCTACCGGCGGGATGCGGTGGCGGTCGGTCGGGTGGTGAAGACCGCCGCCACCCACCAGCGCACCAAGGCGGTGCTGCGGCACACCCTGGCCTACCCGGTGGCCGGGATGGGCGTGGTGGCCCGGCGGTGGCGCGAGGCCCACGGCGCCACCCGCTATGAACGGCAGATGCGGGCCGCTGAGGCGGCCGGGGATCAGGAGGCGCTGCGGTACTGGCAGGAAGCCGACGTGACCGAGAAGGACCGGCGGCACCGGCGGATGATGGACTGGCTGGCCGCCCCGGGCCAGTGGATCAAGGCCGGGGTGCTCGGCCTGGCCGGGCTGGCCGGGTTCCTGCTGGTGCTCGGCGTGATCCTCGCGGTCGACTCCGGCCGGATCGCCGATGTGATCGCCCCGATCGGTGGGGTGATCGAGGCGGTGGCGTTCGCCGCCTGGTTCCTGACCACTTACGGGGCGCTGCTGCTGGTGGGCGGCACCGCCGCCGTGGTGTTCTACCTCTACCAGCAGGGCCGGGCGCACGCCGAGATGCCGGGCTGGCTGTCCACCCCGGACACAGACGGGGGAGACGTCATGGACGAACTGCCGGACGAGGGCACCATCATCAACGCGCTGAAGAACCTCAACATCCGGGGCTTCAATCAGGCCCTCAAGGACGGGTGGCGGGTGCGGTTCGAGATGCCGCCGGTCCTGGACGGCAAGGGGTGGCGCACCCAGGTGGCGCTGCCCCCGGCCTGCCCGGTCGAGGAGATCGTCAAGCGCAAGAACACCCTGGCGCACAATCTGGTGCGGTACCCGATCGAGGTGTGGCCGACCGAGCCCAAGCCCGCGCTGCTGGACCTGTGGGTGGCCAAGTCCGGTGCCCTGTCCGGCCCGGTGGACCCGTGGCCGCTGCTGGAGGATCTGGAGCGGGCCAGCACGGACTACTTCGCCGGGGTCCCGGCCGGGGTCACGATCAAGGGCGATGTGGTGCGGGGCCGGTTGTTCGAGGCCAACTACGTGTTCGGCGGCATGATGGGCTCGGGCAAGTCCACGCTGGCCATCACGCTCACGCTGGGCGCGATGCTGGACCCGCTGGTGGATATCGACGTGGTGGTGATGGCCGAGAACGCCGACTTCGAGCCCATGCGGCCCCGGCTGCGCAGCCTGAACACCGGCGCTGGGGACGAGACCGTGGACACCTGCATGAACCTGCTGACCTCGCTGTATGAGGACCTGTCGGTGCGGGGTGCGGCGCTGCGTGAGCACGATGCGCGGGCGGTGACCCGCGCGATCGCCGCCAAGGACACCCGGCTGCGGCCGCGCGTGGTGGTCATTGACGAGTGCCAGAACCTGTTCCTGGGCCAGCACGGCAGGACCGCGATCGAGGTGGCGTCCAAGCTCATGTCCACCGCCCGCAAGTACGCCATCACCCTGATGTTCCTCACCCCCGAGCCGTCCAAGGACGCGCTCCCGCGCAAGATCATCACGATCGCGTCGAACAAGGCGTGCTTCGCCATCGGCGACCAGAACGGCAACGACGCCGTGCTGGGCACCGGCAGCTACAAGACCGGGATCTCGGCGGTGGGGCTGACCCCCAAGACCGACGAAGGCCCCGGGGACATCGGTACCTGCATGCAGCGCGGGTTCACCGCCAAGCCCGGCCTGCTGCGCTCCTTCTACGTGGACCAGGACGACGCTCACCGGGTCACCCAGCGCGCGCTGCAGCTGCGCAGCCAGAGCGGCACCGAGCCCACCGCGCTCGAGTCCGCCCGGCAGGCCGACCCGCTGGCCGACATCGCCACCGTGCTCGGCGACCGGCCCCGCATGAAGACCCAGACGGTGCTGCAGCGCCTCACCGAGCACAACCGGGCCGCCTACGGCGACTGGACCCCGCAGCGGCTCACGGCCTACCTCACCGAGCACGACGCCGCCCCCTACAAAACCCAGGGCGTCATGCAGGTCTCCGCCGCCCGCATCGCCGAGGCCATCGCAGCCCGTGACGACACCAGCGACGACGACACCGCCGAGAACGACGCCGACTAACCAGGGAGGCCCGGCGATCCGAGGGAGTTCTCCCTCACCAGCTCCCCCACCGACCTCCCTCAGCATGACCTGCACAAACAGCCGCTGAGGGAGGCCGGGGAGCCCACCGGGCCACCACCCTCACCACCCCACAACCACACCGTGCACCTCCCCTGGCGGAACTCCCTGCCGAGTCACCGCCACGGCACCCCCATGCCAAAAACAGCCACACACCGTGACCAACGGAAGGGCACTCGATGGACACCCGCGACCACCTCACCACCGCCGCGCTGCACGCGGCCGAGCGGGGCTGGCACGTCTTCCCGCTCACCCCTGGCAGCAAGCAGCCCGCCGGGCACAACGCCGAGAAATGCCCCGGCACCGGCCGGTGCCGGGGCGGGCACCGCACCTGGCAGCAGCGCGCCACCACCGACCCCGACCGGATCCGGGCCGCCTGGCGGCAGGCCCCCTACAACATCGGCCTGGCCACCGGCCCCTCCGGGCTGTGCGTGATCGACCTGGACGTGCCCAAGCCCGGCGAGCAGGTTCCGGCCCACTGGGCCGAGCAGGGCGCCGCCCGGGGTGAGGACGTGCTGGCGATCGTGGCCGAGCAGGCCGGGCACCCGGTGCCCGGCGACACCCTCACCGTGGCCACGCCGTCCGGGGGCTGGCACCTCTACTACCGCACCCCGCCCGGGGTCGAGCTGCGCAAGACCGAGGGCGAGCGGGGCAGCGGGCTCGGCTGGAAGATCGACACCCGCGCGTGGGGCGCCTACGTCGTCGCACCGGGATCGATCGTTGACGGCCGCCGCTACCGGGTGCTGGCCGACACCCCGGTGGCCGAGCTACCCGCCTGGCTGGCCGAGCGGCTGACTCCGGCGCCGCCGCCCCCGGCGCCGCCCACACCGATCCGGGCCGGGCAGCGCTCCCGCTACCTCGAAGCCGCCATCCGCGCCGAGGCCGCCAAGGTCCACAACGCCCCGGAAGGCCAGCGCAACAGTGCGCTCTACGCCGCCGCCCTCGCGCTCGGCCAGCTCGTGGCCGGGGGAGCGCTCACCGAGGCCGAGCACGAAGCCGTGCTCCTGACCGCCGCAGGGCGCCACCTGACCGTGCGCGCCTACAGCGAAGCCCAAGCTCGCATCACCATCCGCTCCGGCCTGCAGGCCGGAGCCAAGCGACCGAGGCAGGTGGCCTGATGCAGCTCACCACCCAGACCGGCACCGCTGGACCGGAAGGACACCACCCGATGCACACCACCACTGCGCACGAACCGAGCAGGCTGGCGCCGGTCGCCGCGCTCGGGGCCACCAAGACCAGCCACCGCTGGACGGAGCAGCCCGGCAACTGGGACCGCCTCAACACCCGCGCCTTGTTCGCCTCGGACAACGAGTGGGGCATCCCCAGCCTGCCGGTGGCCCGGCTCATGCCTGCTCGGTTGGTGCCCTACACCGCCCGGCACCAGGCCACCACCGCCGCCACCCACCGGGACCGCGAGCAGGCCGCGATCCACTTCTTCCTGGACGACTACCGGTTCGAGACCGTGTGGACCAAACCCGAACGCGGCCTGTCCCGCTGCCGCGCTGTGGGTGCGGCGCTCACGC
This sequence comes from Amycolatopsis aidingensis, assembly GCF_018885265.1. Taxonomy (GTDB): domain Bacteria; phylum Actinomycetota; class Actinomycetes; order Mycobacteriales; family Pseudonocardiaceae; genus Amycolatopsis; species Amycolatopsis aidingensis. Next base: position 5,930,574 of record NZ_CP076538.1, on the reverse strand, counting down.
CGGACTTCAGCCTCTGGGCCACCATGCCGCCCGCGATGCAGCTCTGGCAGGTCTACCGCTCCCGCTGGTGCGGCGCCTGGCTGCTGCACCACGGCATCCAGGTCATTCCCACCGTGTCCTGGTCCACCCCGGACAGCTACGCCTTCGCGTTCTCGGGGATCCCGGCCCGGTCGGTGGTGGCGATCTCCACCGTGGGCATCCTCCGCGACCCCGAGGCCCGTCAGCTGTTCGCCGAGGGGTTCACCGCCATGCTGCACCGGCTGGCCCCCAGCGTGGTGCTGGTCTACGGCCGCGCCCTACCCGAGCCAGCCGCCGCCGTGGTGCCGCCCGGCACGCGGGTGCGGTACTACCCCACCCGCTGGGCCACCCACGAAGCCTACCGCGCCCACCGGCGGGCGGCGCGAACCGAGCAGGCGCAGGCCGGGCCGGGGGGTGGTCGGTGATGGGAGGCCGAGGAGGAAAAGGCCGCGCACCCCGCCAGCCCGACCACGGCCCGGCCGAGCCACTGCTGCCACCCGAGGCCACCGCACGCCCCGAACCACCCACCGAGGAACCGGCCGAGCAGCCGCGCCCGGAACCGGTCGAGCCGTCACCAACCGAGCAAGACGACACGGGCGAGCGTGCGGACGCGGGTGGGCTGGAGTCCCGTCTGCTGGATGCCTACACCGAGCTGGCCAGCAAACCCCAGGACTGGATCCGGCTGGCCCGCCTGCGCGAGGCACTGGGCAACCCCGACAAGGCCGAGATGGACCAAATCCTGCTGGCCATGACCCGCACCGGACTCGCGCACCTCGCCCCGGACTCCAACCGCAAGACCCTCACCGACGCCGACCACGCCGCCTCCGTCCGCATCGGCAGCGAGCACAAACACCTGATCGCCATCGAACCCGACTACTGGGACCGCTGAGTCCGGCAGCACGGGCCACGACCGGCCCGGGCTGCGCCTGCTCGGTTCGCGCCGTGCCCGTCTCGTTCGTGTTGGGAGACCACGCCATGACCGCCGCCCGACCCCTCACCCCCGTACCGGACCCACCGGCCCGGCAAACCCGCTGGACCGACGCCGAGCTGATGGCCACCGAGTTCCCGGCACCCCGCTGGGCCGTGCCCGGCCTGCTGTGCGAGGGGCTGAACCTGCTGGCCGGGGCGCCCAAACTCGGCAAGTCCTGGCTGAGCCTGGGGCTCGGCGCCGACATCGCCAACGGCGACCCCGTGCTCGGCGGCATCGACGTCGAACGCGGTCCGGTGTTCTACGCCGCGCTGGAAGACACCGGGCGGCGCCTGCAACGCCGCCGCCGACAGATGCTCGCCGCCGGGGGCCGGGCCGCGCCGCTGCTGACCATCGAGACCGCCTGCCCCACCATGACCAGCGGGGGCGAGGACGTGCTGGCCGAATGGCTGGAAGAGAACCCGCACGCCCGGCTGGTCATCATCGACACCTACGAGAAGATGCGCGGCCGCACCGACCCCGGCCTCTCGGCCTACGCCGCCGACTACGCCGCCGCCAGCCGGTTCAAGGCCCTCGCCGACCGCTACAGCGTGCCGTTCCTGCTCATCCACCACGTCCGCAAACAAGGCGCCGAAGACTTCCAAGCACTGGTGTCCGGCACCAACGGCCTCACCGGCGCCGTGGACGCCACCCTGGTGCTCGAACGCGCCCGGGGACAGGCCGATGGCGTGCTGCACGTGACCGGGCGGGACGTCGAAGAAGCCGAGTACGCCATGAGCTTCGACGCCACCGCCGGGGCCTGGACCAAGCTCGACGGCCCGGCCGGGGACTACCTCATGCAGAACACCCGCGCCGACATCCTCCGGTTCGTCCGCGACTACCCCGGCAGCAAACCCGCCGCCATCGCCGACGCGTTGCAGCTCAACCCCGGCACCGTCCGGAAGACCTGCCAGCGCATGGCCGACAAAAGCCAGCTCCGCGCCACCGGCGGGGCCTACTACCCACCCGACACCAGTGACAGCCCGGGTGACACCCCCGAACTGTCACACCTGTCACTCCGTCACTCAACCACCCCTGACCAGGGAGAACACCTGTGACACCCCCTGTGACACCCCGCCCGGCTGTCACACCACACCAGAAGGAGACCGCCCATGCCCATGCCGCGCCGAACCACCGACCACCGCGTGAAAAGGGCTACAACACCATGGCTACCCAGCGGCATCTCACAGTGGACGAAGTCTGCGAAGAACTCGACATCGCGCGTTCCACCTTCGATGACTGGCGCGCAAAGGGGCGCGGACCGAAATGCCTGAAGCTTCCGAACGGGAAGCTTCGTATCCGTCGTTCTGACTACGAAACCTGGCTCGACTCGTGTATGGAGGTGGCCGCCTGATGGGCAGCACATACGACGTGCGTGTCTGGGGAATCAAGACCCGCAAGAACAAGTCCGGAAAGGTCACAAGCTACGGAGTTCGATGGTCAGTCGACGGGCGATCATTCTACCGGTCGTTCAAAGTTCGTGCCCAAGCAGAGGGTTTCCGGGCGGACCTCATTTCAGCGCAGCGGCGCGGCGAACTATTCGACACCGCAACGGGGCTCCCGGGGTCGCTGGTTCGGTCCGAAGTTGACATGTCGTGGTTCGACTTCACCTGTGAGTACGTGGACATGAAGTGGCCGGACTTGGCCGCGACCGCCCGGCAAACCATCGCCGAGTCGCTGATTCGAGTCGCTCCTGTGTTCTTGGCGCAGGGAAAGACCGCCCCGAAACTGAAGGAAGTTCGGTCGGCATTGCGGCAGTGGGGATACAACAGTGAACTACGCACCAACGGCGACGTGCCGCCAGACGTTCGCCGCGTGCTCGATTGGTGCTCCCGCAACTCGGTTCCCGTCAGAGAGGCAGGCGAGCCTGAAACCCTGCGGGCGCTGCAACGAGCCGTCACCAAACGGTTGGACGGAAGGCCGTTCGCGCCGACCGTGGCGCGAAAGACCCGCTCCGTGCTGTGGAACGTCCTGGACTACGCGGTGGAGCGGAAGCAGATCGAGGCGAACCCGCTAAACGGGGTCAAATGGACCGCCATGCCGAAGGGAAAGCGGAAAGTCGACAAGCGTGCCGTGCCGAACCCGATCCAGGCCAGGACGTTGCTGGAAGCCGTGCGGGAGGTCCAGCGGAGCGGACCGAGGCTCGTTGCCTACTTCGGCGCGATGTACTACGCCGCCTTACGACCGGAGGAAGCGGCCGCCTTGCACAAGCGGCACCTGGCCATCCCGTCGCCTGTCTGGAACGGCACGAAGGACGAGTACGAGTACGGGTGGGGAGAGCTGCACCTCGGTGACGCCTCGCCGCATGTGGGCGCGCGGTGGACCAACGGCAAGAAGCCTCGGGACAAGCGGCAGCTCAAGTCCCGTGCGGCGGGCGAGGGCCGACCCGTGCCGTGCCCGCCAGACCTCACCAAGCTGTTGTGGCAGCACATCGAGGAGTACGGCGTTGGCGCTGACGGGCTCCTGTTCCGGGGCGAGCGTGGCGGTGAGCTACCGATGATCACCTACACCCGGGTCTGGCGCGCTGCGCGTCGGCTCGCGCTGACCGAGGAAGCTCATTCGACGCCGCTGGCGCGGCGGCCCTATGACCTGCGGCACGCCGCAGTCAGCACGTGGCTGAGCGGGGGAGTGGACCCTGCCACGGTCGCGGAGTGGGCCGGGCACTCGTTGTCGGTGCTGATGGAGATTTACGCGGCCTGCCTGTACGGGCAGGAAGTCGTGTCCCGGCAGCGGGTACAGGCCGCGCTCGGGCACGTCGGGTAGGCGTGTCCACGCATTGTCCACGGGCGCCCGTATGGCGCCGGGTATAGCCGGGTGCAGCCAGGTAACACGAGAACGGGTCCCGACTGGCGTTTCCGCTGGTCGAGGCCCGTTTTTGATGGTCTGATTGGAGCGCCCTCGGCAGGACTCGAACCTGCGACACCTGCCTCCGGAGGGCAGTGCTCTATCCGCTGAGCTACGAGGGCCCATCGCTGCGCGACTCGACAAGCCTAGCGTACGGCCTCAACCCGCTGGCGCACCGGGGGACTCAACGATCGGGACCGAGTTCCGGCAGGTCACGGATGCCGAACTCGCGGCGCAGGGCCGAGGCGGCCGCGAAGTACCCGGACATGCCGTGCACGCCGGGGCCGGGCGGGGTGGAGGCCGAGCACAGGTAGACCCCGCCGAGCGGGGTGGTGTGCGGGTCCCACCGCGGGGTCGGGCGGAGGAAGGTCTGCCGCAGGGTCATCGCGCCCGCGCCGATGTCGCCGCCGACGTAGTTCGGGTTGTATGCCTCAATCGCGGGCCCGGACATGCCGCGGCGGGCGAGCACGGTGTCGCCGAAGCCGGGGGCGAACCGTTCGATGCGGGACTGGATCAGCTCCTCCGGGTCGGTGCGATCGCCGTTCGGCAGGTGGCAGTACGCCCACACCGGCCACTTGCCGTCCCGGGCGCGGCCGGGGTCGGCCACCGCGGGCTGGGCGAGCAGGACGAACGGCTCCTCCGGCCTGCGCCCCCTGGTCACACCGGTTTCGGTGGCGAAGACCTCGGCCTGCGGCCCGCCGAGATGCACGGTGCCCGCCGCGCCGACCGCGGGATCGGCCCAGGGGATGGGCTCGGAGGTCAGGAAGTCCACCTTGGCCGCGGCCGGGCCGTAGCGGAACGCGGCCAGCTGGCGCCGGTAGTGCGGTGGGAGCAGCCGCCCGGCGATCCGGATGAACACGGCCGGGCTCACGTCCAGCAGGACCGCCCGCGCCCGGCTCAGCTCGGCCAGCTCGGTGACCGGCGTTCCGGGGTGCAGGGTGCCGCCGTGCCGCTCGATGTCCGCCACCATGGCGTCGGCGATGCGCTGGCTGCCGCCGCGGGGCAGCGGCCAGCCGCCGGCATGCGCCAGGTGGCCCAGCAGCAGGGAGACCGCCCCGCCGGGCAGGCTGGGCAGCCTGCCAACCGAGTGGGCCGCCACCCCGGCGAGCAGCGCCGGGGCCTGCTCGCCCGCGAAGCCGTGCCGCGCGAGCGGGCTGCCGTGCTGCAGGGTGCGCAGGCCCAGCAGCAGGGCGGCAACCGGGTCGCTGGGCAGCCTGCGCTGGTCGGAGAAGAAGAAGTCGACCAGCTGGGTGCTGCGCCGGACCAGGGGAGCCATCAGTCTTCGCCACCGGGCACCGTCCGGGCCCAGGCGTGCGCAGGTCCGTTCCAGGTCGCGGTAGGCGACCGCGGCGCCGCCATCGAGAGGGTGGGCGTAGCCGGCCTCCGGGTTCAGCAGTTCGACTCCGCGGGCGCCGAGGTCGAACCGCCGGAAGAACGGGGCGGCCACCGCCATCGGGTGCACGGCCGAGCAGAGATCGTGCACCACCTCGGGGTCGAACAGTGGCGCCGACCGTAGCCCGCCGCCCAGCTGGTCGGCGGCCTCGAACACGTGCACGGACAACCCGGCGCGCGCCATGATCACGGCCGCGGCCAGGCCATTCGGGCCCGATCCGACGACGGCCACGTCCATGCCGGTGACGCTACTCGCGTGGTTGACCGCTTCGCAGGCTGGGAAAGTCCTTTCGGGGGGTTGGGCCGCCATTCGGAGCCGCCGTAGGCTGACCGAGAGGTTAGGCTCACCTGTATTGCAGTTATGCGCATGTCGCTATATGTTCGGCACCGGGTTGATCAGTGGGCGACAGGAGGAACCTCGATGGGCCACGGCCACGGGCACGGACACCTGCCTGCGGAGGGCAGTGCTTCCGGGCGCTACGCCGGCAAGCTCGCCCTCGCGCTGGGCATCGGGGCGAGCTTCATGGTGCTCGAGCTGGTGGTCGGCTTCGCCACCGGCTCGCTCGCCCTGATCTCCGATGCCGCCCATATGTTCACCGACGTCTTCGGCGTCGGGATGGCGCTGGTGGCTATCCTGCTCGCCCGCCGCAGCGGCCCGACCTTCACCCGCACCTTCGGCATGTACCGCGCCGAGGTGCTGGCCGCGCTCGGCAACGCCGTCCTGCTGTTCGGCGTCGCCGGATACGTGCTCTACGAGGCGATCGACCGGATCGGCAACCCACCCGAGGTCCCCGGGCTTCCGGTGCTGCTGGTGGCGGCCGCGGGCCTGGTCGCCAACCTCGCCTCCTTCCTCTTGCTGCGTTCCGGTGCCAAGGAGAGCCTGAACGTCCGCGGCGCCTATCTCGAGGTGCTCGCCGACCTGATCGGCTCCTTTGGCGTGCTGCTCAGTGGTGCCATCACCCTGCTGACCGGCTGGCGCTACGCCGACCCGATCATCGGTGTCGCGATCGGGTTCTTCGTGCTCCCGCGGACCTACGTGCTGGCCCGGCGCGCCCTGCGGATCCTGTTCCAGCACGCGCCGCAGGGGGTGGACGTTGCCCGGATCAGTGCGGAGCTGGCCAAGGTCCCCGGGGTGATCGACGTGCACGACCTGCATGTCTGGACCCTGACCTCCGGGATGGAGGTGGCTTCGGCGCATCTCACGGTCGAGCGGGACGCGGAGTCATCCGAGGTCCTGGTGGCCGCCCAGGATCTGTTATCGAAAGGTTATTCGATCGAGCACGCCACGCTCCAGGTGGAACCCCGGGAATCGGCCCGGCGCTGCGAGGAACTGTCCTGGTGACACCCACCGCCCGGCCCGGTGCTCGCTCAGCGCGCCCCGGGCTCCGGGATGCCCTACTCTGCGCGCGTGAGCACTCACGACGATGAGTACAAGACCACTCAGATATCCACCGGCTCCGCTGGCGACGACGCGGAGCGGACCAGCCTGCTGTCCGGGGTCAGCGACGGCACCGACAGCACGGCGGGCACCGGCGGGCAGGCCGACGACTCCACGCGCTGGCACGGCGGTCTCGACTTCGGCTTGCTGCTGCTACGCCTGGTCGTCGGCGCCACGATGATGGCGCACGGCGCGCAGAAGCTGTTCGGCGTCTTCGACGGGCCTGGCATCGGCGGCTTCGCCGACGCCCTCGGCGGGATGGGCTACACCAGCCAGACCACGCTGCTGTCCTGGCTCACCGCCCTGGCCGAGTTCGGCGGCGGCCTCCTGCTCGTGCTCGGGCTGTTCACCTGGATCGGCGCTTCGGCCATCCTCGGCGTGATGGCGAACATCGTGTTCGTCAAGTTCGACAACGGCCTGTCCATGAGCAACGGCGGCTTCGAGTACGAGCTCGTGCTCGGCACCGCCGCGCTGGCGTTGCTGTTCACCGGTTCCGGCCGGATCGCGCTGGACAAGAACACCCCGTGGCGGCGCAAGCCGATGCCGTTCGCCATCCTCGGCATCCTGGTCGCGGCCGCGGCCTCCGTTCTCGTCATCGTCCTCGCCCGCTGAGCTTCGCCGCAGTTTGAGGCTGCGGTCAGGGGATGCGGCGGACGGCGCCGGTGTCGGCCGAGGTGGCCAGGTGGGCGTAGGCGCGCAGCGCGGCGGTGACCGGACGGGCGCGCTCGGCGGGCTGCCAGGGGCGTTCGCGCGCCTCCATCTTGGCCCGGCGCTCGGCGAGCACCTCCGGGTCCACCAGCAGCTCCAGCCTGCGCTCGCGGACGTCGATCAGGATCTGGTCGCCGTTCTCCACCAGGCCGATCGTGCCGCCGGCCGCGGCCTCCGGCGAGATATGTCCCACCGAGATCCCGGAGGAGCCGCCGGAGAACCGGCCGTCGGTGACCAGGGCACACTGTTTGCCCAGACCCGCCCCCTTGAGGAAGGCCGTGGGATGCAGCATCTCCTGCATCCCCGGCCCGCCCGAGGGGCCCTCGTAGCGCACCACCAGCACCTCGCCGGGCTGGACCTGCTTGCCGAGGATCGCCGAGACGGCCTCCTCCTGGCTTTCCAGCACCCTGGCCGGACCCTGGAACCGCCACAGCGACTCCTCGATCCCGGCCGACTTGATCACCGCACCGTGCTCGGCGAGATTCCCGCGCAGCACCGCCAGCCCGCCGTCGGCGGTGTAGGCGTGCGCGATGTCCCTGATGCACCCGCCCTCCGCGTCGAGGTCAAGATCGGACCACCGGTTCGAGGTGGAGAACGCCTCGGTGGTGCGCACCCCGCCGGGCGCGGCATGGAACAGTTCCACCGCCGCCGCGGAGGGAGCGGCCGACCGGATGTCCCAAGTGGACAGCCACTCGTCCAGACCGGCCGCGTGCACCGCGCGCACCCCGGTGTTCAGCAGCCCGCCGCGGTACAGCTCACCGAGGATCGCCGGGATGCCGCCGGCCCGGTGCACATCCTCCATGTGGTAGTCGGAGTTCGGAGCCACCTTGGAAAGGCAGGGCACCCGCCTGCCGACCGCGTCGATGTCGGCGAGGGTGAAGTCGATCTCGCCCTCCTGCGCGGCGGCGAGGATGTGCAGCACCGTGTTCGTGGAGCCGCCCATCGCCATGTCCAGCGCCATCGCGTTCTCGAAGGCTTCCTTGTTCGCGATCGAGCGGGGCAGCACGCTCTCGTCGTCCTCGGCGTAGTAGCGGCGGCACAACTCGACCACCGTGCGGCCTGCGCCGGTGAACAGCTCCCGCCGCGCCGCGTGGGTGGCCAGGGTGGACCCGTTGCCTGGCAGTGAGAGCCCGAGCGCCTCGGTGAGGCAGTTCATCGAGTTCGCGGTGAACATCCCGGAGCAGGAACCGCAGGTCGGGCAGGCGGAACGCTCCACAACGGACAACCCGGCGTCGTCGACGGCCGGGCTGGCCGATGCCGAGATCGCGGTGATCAGGTCGGTCGGCGCATGCGCCACCCCGTCGACCACCACGGCCTTACCAGCCTCCATCGGCCCGCCGGAGACGAACACCACCGGGATGTTCAGCCGCATCGCCGCGTTCAGCATGCCCGGGGTGATCTTGTCGCAGTTGGAGATGCACACCAGCGCGTCGGCCTTGTGCGCGTTCACCATGTACTCCACCGAGTCCGCGATGATCTCCCGCGAGGGCAGCGAGTACAGCATCCCGCTGTGCCCCATCGCGATCCCGTCGTCCACCGCGATGGTGTGGAACTCCCTGGCCACGCCACCGGCCTCGGCGACGGCCTCGGCCACGATCCCGCCGAGGTCCTTGAGATGCACGTGCCCCGGCACGAACTGGGTGTAGGAGTTGGCGATCGCGACGATCGGCTTGCCGAAGTCGTCATCGGTCATGCCGGTGGCCCGCCACAGGGAACGGGCGCCTGCGGCATTGCGGCCGTGGGTGGTGGTGCGGGAGCGCAGCGCGGGCAAGGCTCCTCCAGAAGGCTCGGCGATCCGGCGCGCACTGGCTCGGGTCGCGGGGCTGAGCAGAAACGGGTTCCGCGCGCCGCCAGCTGTTGCGGGCGGCTGGTGGCGTGGCTACCTGATGGGCAGCGCGCGCACGGCGGCCACGGCCGAGGCTACTCCTGTCCGGTGGACGGGGACTCGCTCGTGGTGTCCATATCCTCGGTCAGTCCGGTGGGGTCGCCCACCCGGCCCTCGCTGACCAGGGACAGCACCGGAAGATGCCGGGTGCGCACGGTCGGCAGCGCGACCTCCTCGCCGGCGGTGGTCACCGCGCTGACCTTGCCGCGCTTGCTCAGGCTCAGCCCTTTCAGCTCCGACCACGGCAGTTCCCGCTGGCCGAACACCGTCCGCACGGTGAGACCGCGCGCGTCCGCGACGGTCCGGGTGCGCAGGATCCAGACGAACAGCGCGATCGGCACCAGGTAGAGGGCCTGCAGCCCGGGTACGGCGAATGCGGCGGGCGTCACACAAACGGTGAGCACTGCCACGGCGAGCGTCGCGATCCCCGGAATGCGCAGGATCGCCTGCCTGCCGGTGGTCGCCGTTTTCTGCTGCGCTTTCTTCGCCACCTCTTGATGGTGCACCGCCGCCGCCGGGCGGCCGAACGCGGGTCCGAGCCCGCTCGCCAGCGTTCCAGTATGCGGAAGGCTACTCCCGCAGAGTTGACACTGCGGACGACGTCCGATTAACGTCTGAGCCGTGACCTCGCAGATTGGCATCGTACTTCCCAAGCGCGTCGACGCTTAGGGAAGCAGCCTCTGCGTCGACGCGCGACCCTCGTGCGACCTTCCGGTCGGCGAGGGTTTTTTGATGTCCAGGCCTCCGCCACCCGAACGAGTGAAAAACCGAAGAAGTCGCCCCACAGGCACCGACACCCACGAGGCAGAAACCGATGACAAGCGCCACCTCGCGATCGGATAAGAACGCCGGGACGGCACCGGCGAGTGGGACACCCACGCCGAGTCCAGCGCAGCCCGGCCAAGGAGCACGCCCGAAACCGGCGCCGCCCGCAGGCACCCCCGTCCGGGTGACCGGCGCGCAGTCGCTGGTGCGCTCGCTCGAGGCGGTAGGGGCCGAAGTCGTCTTCGGTATTCCGGGTGGCACCATCCTTCCCGCCTATGACCCGTTGCTCGACTCCACCAAGGTCCGGCACGTCCTGGTCCGGCACGAGCAGGGTGCGGGCCACGCGGCGACCGGCTACGCGCAGGCCACCGGCAAGGTCGGGGTGTGCATGGCCACTTCGGGTCCGGGAGCGACGAACCTGGTGACCCCGCTGGCCGACGCGAACATGGACTCGGTGCCGCTGGTCGCGATCACCGGTCAGCAGACCAGGGCGCTGATCGGCACCGACGCGTTCCAGGAAGCGGACATCTGCGGCATCACGATGCCGATCACCAAGCACAACTACCTGGTCACCAACCCGGCCGACATCCCGAGGGTGATCGCCGAGGCGTTCCACCTCGCGGCCAGCGGCAGGCCGGGACCGGTGCTGGTGGACATCCCCAAGGACGTGCTGCAGGAGACCACCTCCTTCGCCTGGCCCGCGGAGATGCACCTGCCCGGCTACCGGCCCACCCTGCGCCCGCACGGCAAGCAGGTCCGGGAGGCGGCCAGGCTGATCTCCCACTCGCGCAGGCCGGTGCTCTACGTCGGCGGCGGTGTGATCAAGGCGAAGGCCACCGCGCAGCTGCGTGAGCTCGCCGAGGCCACCGGTATCCCGGTGGTGACCACGCTGATGGCCCGCGGCGCCTTCCCCGACTCGCACTCCCAGCACCTCGGCATGCCGGGGATGCACGGCACGGTGGCCGCGGTTGCGGCGATGCAGCGTTCCGACCTGCTGATCGCGCTGGGTGCCCGGTTCGACGACCGGGTGACCGGCCAGCTTTCCTCCTTCGCGCCGGACGCCACCGTGGTGCATGCCGACATCGATCCGGCGGAGATCTCCAAGAACCGCAAGGCGGACGTGCCGATCGTCGGGGACTGCGCGGAGATCATCGCGGAGCTGATCACCGCCGTACGGCAGGAGGCCGAGCAGTCCGGGGAGCCGGACCTCGCGGCATGGTGGACCCAGCTCAACTCCTGGCGGGACACCTTCCCCGCCGGCTACGAGTGGCCCCCGGACGGCTCGCTGTCCCCGCAGTACGTGATCGAGCGGATCGGCAGGCTCGCCGGGCCGGACGCGGTGTACACGGCGGGCGTGGGGCAGCACCAGATGTGGGCGGCCCAGTTCATCGGGTACGAACGGCCGGGCACCTGGATCAACTCCGGTGGCCTCGGCACGATGGGCTTCGCGGTGCCCGCGGCGATGGGCGCCCAGTTCGGCCAGCCGGACAAGCAGGTCTGGGCCATCGACGGGGACGGCTGCTTCCAGATGACCAACCAGGAGCTGGCCACCTGTGCGATCGAGGGAGCCCCGATCAAGGTCGCGGTGATCAACAACGGCAACCTCGGCATGGTCCGGCAGTGGCAGAACCTGTTCTATGCCGAGCGCTACTCCAACACCGACCTCGGTACGCACAAGCACCGCATCCCGGACTTCACGCTGCTGGCCGAGTCGCTGGGCTGCGCGGGTCTGCGCTGTGAGACCAAGGACGAGGTGGACACCGTGATCGAGCGGGCGATGGCGATCAACGACCGGCCCGTGGTGATCGACTTCGTGGTCGGCAAGGACGCGCAGGTGTGGCCGATGGTCGCCGCGGGCACCGGCAACGACGAGATCATGGCCGCCCGCGGGATCCGCCCGCTGTTCGACGAGGATGAGATCTGATGTCTACCCACACGTTGAGCGTCCTGGTGGAGAACGTGCCAGGGGTGCTCGCCCGCGTCTCCGGGTTGTTCTCCCGGCGCGGTTTCAACATCGAGTCCCTCGCCGTTGGACCCACGGAGAACCCGGAGGTGTCCAGGATGACGATTGTGGTCGCCGTGGACGAGCTACCGCTCGAGCAGGTGACCAAACAGCTCAACAAGCTGGTCAACGTCATCAAGATCGTGGAGCTCGAGCCGAGCACCGCGGTGCAACGCGAACTGCTGCTGGTCAAGGTCAGGGCCGACGCCACCGTGCGCAGCCAGGTGCTGGAGACCGTGCAGCTGTTCCGTGCCAAGGTGGTGGACGTCTCGCCGGAGGCACTGACCATCGAAGCCACCGGCACCGGCGACAAGATCAACGCCCTGCTGCGCATGCTGGAGCCGTACGGGGTCCGGGAACTTGTGCAGTCCGGGATGGTCGCGGTCGGCCGGGGTGCCCGGTCCATCACGGCGACCGGAACGCGCTGAACCACAGACACAAACATGTGAAAGGAAGTCAGAAACCCTCATGCCAGCCGAAACCTTTTACGATGACGACGCCGACCTCGGCCTGATCCAGGCGCGCAAGGTGGCCGTCATCGGCTATGGCAGCCAGGGGCACGCACACGCGCTGAGCCTGCGCGACTCCGGCGTCGACGTCCGCATCGGACTCCCCGAGGGCTCCAAGTCCCGCGCGAAGGCCGAGGAGGAGGGCCTGCGGGTGGTCACCCCGGCGGAGGCCGCCGCCGAGGCCGACCTGATCTCGATCCAGGCGCCGGACACCGTGCAGCGGTCCGTCTACGCGAATGACATCGAGCCGAACCTGAAGCCGGGCGACGCGCTGTTCTTCAGCCACGGCTTCAACGTCCGCTACGGCTACATCACCCCGCCGGAGAGCGTGGACCTGGTGCTGGTCGCCCCCAAGGGGCCGGGACACCTGGTGCGCAGGCAGTTCGTGGACGGCAAGGGGGTGCCCAACCTGGTCGCGGTGGAGCAGGACGCCTCCGGCAACGCGCTCGCGCTCGGCCTCGCCTACTCCAAGGGCATCGGCGGCACCCGCGCGGGCACCATCAAGACCACCTTCACCGAGGAGACCGAGACCGACCTCTTCGGTGAGCAGGCGGTGCTGTGCGGCGGCACCTCGCACCTCATCCAGGCCGGGTTCGAGACCCTGGTCGAGGCCGGGTACCAGCCGGAGATCGCCTACTTCGAGGTACTGCACGAGCTGAAGCTGATCGTGGACCTGATCTACGAGGGCGGGATCGCCCGGCAGCGCTACTCCTGCAGCGACACCGCCGAGTACGGCGACCTGACCCGCGGCCCGCGGGTGGTCACCGAGCAGACCAAGGCGGAGATGAAGAAGATCCTCGGCGAGATCCAGGACGGCAGCTTCGCCAAGGAGTGGGTGGCCGAGGACGAGAACGGCAGGCCCAACTTCACCGCGCTGCGCAAGAAGGGGCAGGAGCACCCGATCGAGGAGGTCGGCGCCCGGCTGCGCGGCCTGATGTCCTGGGTGGACCGCCCGATCACCGAAACCGCGTGACCCGCGTGCCGGGGTGGTCGCCTGCGGTGATCACCCCGGCACGGGATAACGTTGCGTACATGAGTGAGCAACAGTCCGGTCCGGTCGACGACAAGGCCCATATCCGGGACGAGCTGGACCTCAGCAAGGCCGAGTGGCAGCGCGCCGAGCCGGAGGGCGAGACCCTCGAGGACGCCGTGGAGTACGCCTTCGTGCCGCATACCGACGGGGTCACCTACGTGGCCATGCGGCAGTCCTCGCAGCCCGACGGCGTCGTGCTGGTCTTCACCCCGGCCGAATGGGACGCCTTCGTCGCAGGCGTCAAGGACGGCGAGTTCGACGAACCCTGGTGAGCCGCGCGCTCAGGCCGCGAACCCACCGTCCACGGCCAGCCCGGCACCGGTGATGTACCGGCCGCCCTCCCCGGCCAGGTGGGCAACGGTGGCCGCCACGTCCACCGCCTGCCCGTACCGGCCGAGCGCCACGAACTGGCGGTTCGTGTCGCCCGCGGGCCCGTCCGCCGGGTTCAGCTCGGTGTCGATCGGCCCCGGATGCACCGTGTTGACCGTGATGCCGCGCGGACCCAGTTCGCGGCCGAGCGTCCGGCTCAGCCCGTCCAGTGCCGCCTTGCTGGTCGCGTACAGCGCCAGCCCGGGCACCGCGGCCCGCTCGGCCGCGCAGCTGCCGATGTTGATGATCCGCCCGCCGCCGGACATGTGCCGGGCCGCCACCTGGGCCGCGACGAACGGTCCGCGCACGTTCACCGCCATCAGCCGGTCGAACTCCGCCAGCGAGGTCTCGTCGAACGAGCCGTAGTGCCAGGCGCCCGCGTTGTTGACCAGCACATCCAGCCTGCCGAACTCGGCGACCGCACGCTCCACCGCGGCGACCACCGCCGTGGTGTCCCCGCTGTCCGCCTGGACGGCCAGCCCGCGCCTGCCCGCGGCCTTGATCTCGGTCACCACGTTCTCCGCCTGGTCCGCGCTGTGCTGGTAGGTCAGCACGACATCGGCGCCCGCCGTGGTCAGACGGATGGCCACCGCGGCCCCGATACCCCTGCTGCCGCCGGTGACCAGCGCCACTTTCCGTCGAGCCTGGTGTCCAACACCGCTGTCTCCTCCTGGAGGTCAGTTGTTCCGTTCACCTGTCCCATCCAAATCGCCCGGAGCAGCGGAAGCTGGCGTGAAACGGACACGACGTTCAAGTATTCAACTACTTTTCGGCCGGCCGGCGTTCGTTGCGAGTTGCCATCGAGTTAACGGCCGAGCCCCCGGTACGCGGCCATCCGGACTACACTGCGCCGCATCCGGGCACAGCGTCGTGACCGGTCAGCGCAGGTGGGTGCACCACGTCAGGCAAGGCACCGGCGGCTGACCGCGGTAACCCGATCTCCGTCGCACCTGAGGGTGCCCGCATCCTGAGCAAGGAACCAGAAATCGAGCATTGGGAGCCGCATCGTGAGCAAGCCCAGCCAGCCAGTCGTCCTACTCGCCGAGAAGCTCGCCCCATCCGTGGTGAGCGCGCTCGGCGACGAGGTCGAGGTCAGGCATGTGGACGGCACCGACCGGCCCGCGCTGCTGGACGCTGTGCAGGAGGCGGACGCTCTGCTGGTCCGCTCGGCGACCAAGGTGGACGCCGAGGTGCTCGCGGCCGCGCCCACCCTCAAGGTGGTCGCCAGGGCCGGGGTCGGGCTGGACAACGTCGAGGTACCCGCCGCCACCGAGCGCGGCGTGCTGGTGGTCAACGCCCCGACCTCGAATATCGTCTCCGCTGCCGAGCACGCCGTCGCGCTGCTGCTCGCGGTCGCCCGCCGGGTCCCGGCGGCCGACCAGAGCCTGCGTGGTGGCGAGTGGAAGCGCAGCTCGTACACCGGGGTCGAGCTGAACGGCAAGACCGTCGGCATCGTCGGGCTCGGCAAGATCGGCCAGCTGGTGGGGCAGCGCCTTGCCTCCTTCGGCACCGAGCTGATCGCCTACGACCCCTACGCCTCGGCGCAGCGGGCCGCCCAGCTCGGCATCGAGCTGGTCAGCCTGGACGAGCTGCTGCAGCGGTCCGACATGATCTCCATCCACCTGCCGAAGACCCCGGAGACCACCGGCCTGATCGACGCCGCGGCGCTGGCCAAGACCAAGCAGGGCGTGATCATCGTGAACGCGGCAAGGGGCGGCCTCGTCGACGAGGACGCGCTCGCCGACGCGGTGCGCAGCGGCCAGGTCGGCGGGGCCGGTGTGGACGTGTTCAGCACCGAGCCCACCACCTCCAGCCCGTTGTTCGAGCTGCCGAACGTCGTGGTCACCCCGCACCTCGGCGCGTCGACCACGGAGGCGCAGGACCGGGCCGGTACCGATGTGGCCCGGTCGGTGGTGCTCGCCCTGCGTGGCGACTTCGTGCCGGACGCGGTGAACGTCGCTGGCGGCCCGGTCGGCGAGGAGGTCCGGCCGTTCCTGCAGCTGACCCAGAAGCTGGGCACCGTGGTCTCCGCGCTGAGCGCCAACCCGCCCGCCTCGGTCACCGTGGTGGTGCGCGGGGAACTGTCCGGTGAGGACGTCAGCGTGCTGTCGCTTGCCGCGCTGCGCGGGGTGTTCTCCACCGTGGTCGAGGACCCGGTGACCTTCGTGAACGCGCCACGGCTTGCCGAGGAGCTCGGGGTCGGGGTGGACATCACCACCGAGACCGAGAGCCCGAACCACCGCAGCCTGGTCACGGTGCGCGCGGTGCACGCCGACGGCACCACCATCTCGGTCTCCGGGACGGTCACCGGCAAGGACGAGGTGGAGAAGCTGGTCGAGGTGAACGGAAGGCACTTCGACATCCGCGCCGAGGGCAACATGCTGCTGCTGGAGTACCCGGACCGCCCGGGGATCATGGGCCGGGTCGGCACCCTGCTCGGCGAGGCCGGGATCAACATCGAGGCCGCGCAGATCAGCCAGACCACCGACCGCTCCGACGCGGTCATGCTGCTGCGGGTGGACCGCGGGGTTGATTCCCACGTGCTGGAATCGACCGGTTCGGCCGTCGGCGCCCGCACGATCCGTGCGGTCACATTCGAGTAACGCTCATCCGGCCCGGCTACCAAAGTAGTGGCTGGCCACGACTAGGTTCGTGCCCGCGAGGCGGAACCACGGCGCGGTCGAGGGCACGGCGCCATGCCACGCGCTCACCGTCGGGGCTGGGTCGCGAGCGCGAAGGCGGGTTCTGAGGGCGCCTCGAGTGAGGGCACGAACTCATGAGTCGGATTCGCGTACCCGGGTGGGGCACGCGGTCGTCAGTGGCGGTCATCACGGCCGCGCTGGCGGCCGCGCTCACCGCGGTGCCGAGTGCTTCCGCGCAGCCGGAGCGGCCGCTGGCCGAATCCGTCCCGCCTGCCGGGATCGATGCGGCCGGGCTGCAGGACAAGCTCTCCCCGCGGCTGGCGGCGGCACAGGGCCGGACGACGGCCTTCGTCGAGCTGGCCAAGCAGCCCGCGGTGGACGCGTTCAACGCGCAGCGGGCCAGGGGCGCAGGCAAGGAACAGGCCAAGCGGGCCGCGCGGGCGGCGAGGCGGGAGACCGCGGGGGCGGTGGACGCGGTCCTCGGCCAGCTGCGCTCACTGGACGCCGCGACCGAGCTGGTCACCGAAACCGTGAACGCCGTGCCGGGCGCGGTGGTGACAGCCGACGCGGCCAAGCTCAGGGAGATCGCCCAGCGTACGGATGTCGTCTCGGTGCGGACCGTGGTCCCCAAGAAGCGCACCAACAGCGGGGCGATCCAGCTCACCAGGACGCTGAACGCCTGGCAGCAGACCGGCCGCTTCGGCGAGGGCATCCGGATCGGGATCATCGACGACGGCGTCGACTACACGCACGCCGCCTTCGGCGGGCCCGGCACCAAGGCGGCCTACCAGGCGATCGACCGGACCAAGGTCGAGGCATCCTACTTCCCGACCGCCAAGGTGGTCGGCGGCACCGACCTGGTCGGTGACGACTACGACTCCGCGGGTGACGAGGGCTCGCCGACCCCGCGACCGGATCCCAACCCGATCTCCTGCGGCAGCCACGGCACGCATGTGGCAGGCACCGCGGGCGGTTTCGGGGTGAACGCCGACGGCAGCACCTTCACCGGTGACTACGCCGAGCTGACCGCCGAGGACGTCGAGCGGATGCGAATCGGGCCGGGCACGGCGCCGAAGGCGCTGCTGTACGCCATCAAGGTGTTCGGCTGCCACGGTTCCACCAGCGTCACCTCGCAGGCGCTGGACTGGGCACTGGATCCGGACGGGGACGGGGACTTCACCGACCACCTCGACCTGGTGAACCTGTCCCTCGGCAGCGACTACGGCGCCCCGGACGACCCGGACTCGCTGTTCGTGCGCAAGCTGGCTGCCAACGGGGTGCTGCCGGTGTTCTCCGGCGGCAACGGCGGGGACCTCTACGACATCGGCGGTTCGCCCGGCAACACCCCGGAGGCGCTGACCGTGGCCAGCAGCCGCGACGCCTCGGTGCTGCGGGACGCCGCCGAGGTCACCGCGCCGGCCGGGCAGGCTGGACCGCAGCCGGGGCAGTTCAGCCAGAACTACACCGGCTACGACGAGCTGGACCGCACCCGGCCGGTGGTGGCGATCCCTGCGGGCAACACGGACGGATGCCGACCGTTCTCCGCCGAGGACAAGGCCGCCGTCGCGGGCAGGTTCGTCTGGCTGGAATGGGACGACAACGACGCCACCCGGGCCTGTGGCTCCACGGCCCGCACCAACAACGCCGAGGCCGCCGGTGCCGAGGGTGTGCTGCTGTCCTCCACCCTGGAGCACTTCTCCGCTGGTATCGCGGGTAACGAGAACATCCCCGTTTTCCAGCTCACCGGCACCGCCACCGGCGCCCTGCGCCCCGCACTGGAGGCAGGCACCCTGGAGGTCCGGCTCAGCGGGCAGGGCAGGGCCGCGCTGCAGACCCATGACGAGTCCATCGTGGACACCCCGAGCGGGTTCACCTCGCGGGGCGTGCGCGGGCCGAGCGTCAAACCGGATGTGGCCGCGCCGGGAGACACCATCACCTCGGCGTTGTCCGGCAGCGGCAGCGGCCGCACCGTGCTGTCCGGGACCTCGATGGCCGCCCCGCACACCGCCGGGATCGCGGCGCTGATCCGCCAGGCGCACCCGGACTGGTCGGTCGAGGAGGTGAAGGCCGCGGTGATCAACACCGCCGGTCACGATCTGCACGACGCGCGGGGCAACACCTACGCCCCGCAGCGGGTCGGCGCCGGCAGGGTGGACACGATGGCGGCGCTGGAGAACCAGGTGCTGGCCTACGTGCAGGACGACCCGGGGGCGGTGAGCGCGACCTTCGGCACCGTGCAGGCCGCGGGGCCGGTCGCGCTGACCAAGACGATCAAGGTGGTGAACAAGGGTGTCCGCCCGGCCACCTTCGGGGTGTCCTACCAGGGCGTCACCAAACTTCCCGGGGTGCGTTACGAGCTGTCCACCGACACGGTCCGGCTCAGCCCGCGCGGGATCGCCAGGGTCCGGGTGACCCTGCGGATCGAGGACCCAGGCGCGCTGCGCAAGGTGATCGATCCGACGATGGCCACCGAGCAGAGCGGGCTGGCGCGGCAGTTCCTCGCCGACGCCTCCGGCCGGGTGACCTTCACCCCGCGGGAGGGCGCCACGGTCGGCCTGCGGGTCCCGGTGTACGCCGCGCCCAAGCCGGTCTCGGCGATCACCACCCCGCGCGCGCTCCGGTTCCACGGGCGGCAGTCGCAGGCCGTGCTCAACCTCGGCGGCCGCGGCGTGGTCCAGGGGTCGGGCAGCCAGGCGTACCGGTCGCTGATCAGTGTGTTCCAGCTGCAGGCGAGGTCGGGGCGGCTGCCGGAGTGCCGGGGCAACTCCGGGCGCAACTGCACGATCAACGACACCGCCAAGGGCGGCGACCTGCGCTACGTTGGCGCCACCTCCACCGCCCCGCTGGCAAGGCAGCAGGGCAGCCCGGCGGACTCGATGCTCGCCTTCGGCCTCGCCACCTGGAGCGACTGGGCCAACCTCGGCAGCAACACCATCCCGTTCGTGGACATCGACACCACCGGAGACGGCGAACCGGATTTCGAGTCCTATGTGACCAAGGCTCCGGCCACCGACGTGCTGCTGGTGAACACCGTGGACCTGCGTAAGCCGGGCTTCCCCTCGGTGGACGTGCAGCCGGTGAACGGGCAGCTCGGCGATCTGGACACGAACGTGTTCGACACGAACGTCGTGGTGCTGCCGGTGCGGATCGCCGCGCTCGGCATCGACCCCGCCGCGGAGTCGCACCGGATCAGCTACACCGCGGGCACCGTCGGGTACTACAGCGCGCCGGGGCACGACCTGATCGACAGCATCGGGGAGCCGGTGTCCATCGACGCGCTCGCGCCCGCCTACACGGTGCAGGGTGGCGGCGACCCGGCGCTGTCCTACCTGGCCCGTCCCGGTACCGCGCTGGTGGTGAACCGCAACCCGGCCGCCGCGCGGCAGGACACCGTGCTCGGGCTGCTCACCCTGAACCACCACAACGCCTCCGGCCAGCGGGCGGGCGTGGTGCGGGTACGGGCGACCGGCCCGAGCGGGAGATAATGAAGAGATGAGCGGGGAGGCCCGGGGTGTGCATCCACCCCGGGCCTCCCTCGTTCGGCGGACCGATATCGGCACCCAATGACACGGATGGGTGTCTCGGACTGCGGGAAGCTCCGACGTACGGGTGGTGCTTCTTCGGTCGGGTGGCGACGGCCGGTAACCTGCCGTGGCTGGAGTTACGTGGTAAATGGGGCAGCCGGGACACCGGCCCCCGGTCAACGGAGGTGTGTGGATGCGGCTCGCGGTGATCCCAGGTGACGGGATCGGGCCCGAAGTGGTCACCGAGGCGCTCAAGGTGCTCGGTGAGGTCGCGCCGAGCGCGGAGATCACCAACTACGACCTCGGTGCCGCGCGCTGGCACTCAACCGGCGAGCTGCTGCCCGAGTCGGTACTGGGCGAACTTCGGCAGCATGACGCCATCCTGCTCGGCGCGGTGGGTGATCCGACCGTGCCGAGCGGCATCCTGGAGCGCGGGCTGCTGCTGCGCCTGCGGTTCGAACTGGATCACCATGTGAACCTGCGGCCCGCCCGGCTGTACCCCGGCGTGCGCGGCCCGCTGGCCGACCCCGGCGAGGTCGACATGGTCGTCGTCCGGGAGGGCACCGAGGGGCCGTACGCGGGCAACGGTGGCCTGCTGCGCAAGGACACCGAGCACGAGATCGCGACCGAGGTCAGCGTGAACACGGCCTTCGGCGTCCGGCGGGTGGTGACCGACGCCTTCAACCGGGCCGAGGAACGCCCGCGCAAGCATCTGACCCTGCTGCACAAGACCAACGTGCTGGAGTACGCGGGATCGTTGTGGTCCCGGATCGTGGAGGAGGTGTCGCTGGAACATCCGGACGTGACGGTGAACTACTCGCACGTGGACGCCGCCACGATCCACCTGGTGACCGACCCGTCCCGGTTCGACGTGATCGTCACCGACAACCTGTTCGGCGACATCGTCACCGACCTGGCGGCCGCGGTGACCGGCGGCATCGGACTCGCCGCGAGCGGGAACCTCGACATCTCCCGGCGCAACCCGAGCATGTTCGAACCGGTGCACGGCAGCGCGCCGGACATCGCAGGGCAGGGGCTCGCCGACCCCACCGCCGCGGTGCTGTCGGTGTCCCTGCTGCTGGACCACCTCGGCCAGAAGGAGGCCGCGCGCCGGATCGAGGCCTCGGTCGCCTTCGACCTCGCCACCAGGGACCAGTCCTCGCCGGGGGCCACGCACTCGATCGGCGACCGCCTCGCCGCCCTCGTCTCCTCGAACACCACCCGCCCCGTCCCCTGATCCGCCTATTGCTGTGAGTGTCCCTCCCACCCGTCTCCCACCACCACCCAAACGGAGACGCTGTCGCGCCGCTGTGTTCACTGCATTTTTCGCAGGGAAAGGGACACTCACAGCGGGCCAAGTGCCGGGTCAGTCCACGCAGGGGATGCCGTGGGGGTCCGGCGGCGGTGTGGTGGGTGGCTCCGGTGGCGGTGTGCTCGTCGGGGGCGTGGGCCCGCCCTCCGGTGTGCCGATCAGCTCCGTGACGATCCGCCGGACCGTGGCCCGGTCCGCGATCGGCAGGGTGTGGTAAAGGACGTTGCCTCCGGTCAGGCTCGGGGCCTGGCGAGCGAAGTCCAGCAGGTCCCAGTCCTCGTCCAGGACGATGTTCTCCTTCGCGGTCCGCACCAGCGCCCGGACGGTGGCGATACTGGCGAGCTGCCCCTCGTCGCGCAGCTTGTGCATGATCGCCGCGATATAGGCCTGCTGCCGCCGGGTGCGGCTGATGTCGCCACCGGCGAGGCCGTGCCGTTGCCGTACGAAGGCCAGCGCCTGGGCCGCGTCCAGCCGCTGGCGGCCCGCTGCGAAGTCCGCACCGGAGAATCTGTCCTTTGTGGCCTCGTTCAGGCATACCTCGACCCCGCCGAGGTTCCTGGTCAGCCGGTAGAAACTGATCATGCTCAGCTCGCCGAAGTGGTCGATCGGTACGTCAAGGAACTCTCGCACCGTGGCGATCTGCGCGGCCCGGCCGGCCTCCCTGCCGCGATGCTCCAGCTCCGCAGGCTCCACCACGCCCTCGGCGAGCAGACGCTGTTCCGCGCTCGCCTTCGCCCGGCCGTACGCCTCCTTGATCTTGCCCCGGGGTTCCTCCCCCGGCACCCCGACCAGGTCCACCACGGTGTCCCGGGGAATCGACAGCGCGGTCGCGCGCGAGCCGTCGCCGGGGACGTGCACCAGCATCAGGGTGTTCGCGTTGTACCCGCCGCGGTCGCTTTCCCCGGCGTGCAACCTGCCCAGCTCCCGGTCCGGGAGTTCGCTCCCGTCCAGATCCAGCCGGGTGGTCAGGCCCAGCAACAGGATGTTCACCGCGCCGCCGGAGGAGCGCGGCGCGTCCGGGCCGATCGCCCGTGAGCGCCGCAGCCCCTCGTCCAGATCCTCGTAGGTGGCCCAGGAGATCCCGGCGACCGCGAGCAGCACCGCGGACAGCACGATCCAGACCGACCGGGCCAGCACCCTGGTGACGACCATCCACCACTGACGGCGCACTGCGTTCCCCCACGTTCCCTCGGCACCCTCACCCGATCGTGTAGGATTTTGCCCGCCGCGAAACCGGGGGAGGGGCTTGGGGGTAGTGACAGCCGCGCCGATATCCGACAGCTCCGCTGTTCATCCACGCACGCCACTGCAGATCCCGACCCTCGCCGCGCTCGCGTTGCTGGCGCTGTTCGCGGGAATCGGCCTGTGGCCGGATGCCGAACGCCCGGGATGGGTGTTCGGGGTATGGCTGACCGGCGGCGCCCTCGCCGCCGCCGCACTGGTACGCCCGGTGGGGTTGTGGACGATCATCCCGGCGCCCGCGCCGGTAACGCTGCTGCTGGTGCTGCTGACCACGCTCTGGCGGGGGACCCGGGAATCGTGGACGGGAAAGGGATTCCTGGCCGAAGCGGGGACCTCCTTCGCGTTGACCTTCCCCTCGCTCGCCATCGCCTGCACGGCCGGCATCGGCGTGGCCGGGGTGCGGACCCTCCGCCGAAGCCGGGGCGGAGCGCAGAACCGGTGAGGCCGCGCCGTTTCCGTTCCCGCCGGTCCGGCCCGGCCGCGGCCGGGCCGGTGTTCGTGGATCCGCGGGGCAGGCGACGAATCCTGGTGCGGGCGGTCAGTGCCGGGCTCGCACTGGGCCTGCTCGGGCTGACCGCGGTACTCGCCATCTCGGTACTGGGGCCCGCGCCCGGCCTGCCTGCTCGATGACCGCCGTCTCCGGAAGGCACCGGGTGCCCTGGACGCACTGGGTGACCCTGGCCCTGCTGCTGGCTCTGATGCTGGGTGTGCTCACCGTGCACGCCTACGCGGGCACCACCAACGCCGAGCCCGATGGCACCATCACCCCGAGCCCGGCCGGCCAGGTGCTGCGGATGGAAGGTGACCGGCTCAGCGGGCACAGCCTGCCGGCACGCACGGTCGCGCTGACCTTCCACGGCGGACCGGATCCCAAGTGGACACCCAAGGTGCTGGACGCGCTGGCCGCGCGGGGGACGCATGCCACGTTCTTCCTGACCGGCGCGCGGATCAACGAGCACCCCGGCCTGGTGCGGCGGATGGTCGCCGAGGGCCACGAGGTCGCGGTCACCGGATTCCGCTCCGGCGATCCCACCACCCTGCCGGGCTGGCGGCTGCGGCTGGAGCTGTCCCTCGCCCAGGGCGCGCTGGCCGATGCCACCGGATCGCACACCCGGCTGTTCGGGCTGCCGCCGGAGCCGGCGGGGCGGGCGGTGCAGCGGCTCGGTCGCGCGGGGTACCTGCTGGTGAACGCCGATGTCGACGGCCAGGAGCCGCACTGGGAGGGGGTCGGCGACACCGTCGGGGAGATCGCGTCGGCGGCCGAGCACGGCGCGGTCGTGCGGATGCGGGACGCGGGGAGCCTGACCGTGGACGCGGTATGGGCCACGCTCGACGTGCTCGGCAGGGGCGGGTACCGGTTCACCACCCTGTCCGACGGCCTCGACCTTGCGGATCCGGTGGTGTCAGCGGACGGGCTGGACCGCTTCACCGGTCAGCTGCTGGCCTGGGCCCAGCGCAACGGCGGCGCCCTCGGCGTGCTGCTGGACGTCAGCATCGCCGTGGCCGCGATGCTGGCCATGGTGCGGATACTGCTGCAGCTCGGCCTCGCGCACACCGCGCGGCGGCTGGCAAGGGAACGTGCGCTACGGCCGGAGCCGCCCCCGTTCGTCCCGCCGGTCTCGGTGGTGGTGCCCGCGCACAACGAGGCGGCCACCATCGTGGCCACCGTCCGCTCGCTGGTGGCTACCCGCTACCCGGCGGAGGTGGAGATCATCGTGGTCGATGACGGCTCCACCGACGGCACCGCGGAACTGGTGCACGGGCTGGCGCTGCCCGCGGTCCGGGTGCTGCGGAGGGCCAACGCGGGCAAACCCGCCGCGCTCAACACCGGTGTCGCGGCTGCACGGCACGAGATTCTGCTCATGGTGGACGCGGACACCGAGTTCGAGCCGGAGACCATTGGGCACCTCGTGCGGCCGCTGGCCGATCAGCGGGTGGGATCGGTGTCCGGGAACACCAAGGTCGGCAACCGGGACGGCCTGCTGGGGCGGTGGCAGCACCTGGAGTACTGCGCGGGCTCCAACCTCGACCGGCAGATCCTGGACGCGCTGGAGTGCATCTCCACCGTGCCCGGCGCGATCGGCGCCTTCCGCAGGCAGGCACTGGCCGAGGTGGGCGGGGTGAGCGCGGACACCCTCGCCGAGGACACCGACCTCACCATCGCGTTGTCCAGGGCAGGCTGGCGGGTGAGCTACGCGCAGCGGGCCAGGGCCTGGACCGAGGTGCCGGGCACCCTTTCCGGCCTGTACCGGCAGCGGTACCGCTGGTCCTACGGCACGTTCCAGTCGATGTGGAAGCACCGCGGCGCGCTGGTCGAGCGCGGGCGGGCGGGCCGGATGGGCCGGTGCGGACTGCTGTACCTGTTCCTCTACCAGCTGGTGCTGCCCTTGCTGGCCCCGGTGATGGATGTGTACGTGCTGTACGGCCTGTTCATCGCGGACGCCCCCGGCGCGCTGGTGCTGTGGACCGCGTTCCTCGCCGTGCAGACCGCGGGCGCCGGCTACGCGATGCGGCTGGACGGGGAGTCGCTGCGCCCGCTGTGGGCCTACCCGCTACAGCAGGTGGCGTACCGGCAGCTGGTGTACCTGGTGGTGATCCAGTCCCTGGTCACCGCGCTGCACGGCACCCGGCTGCGGTGGAACTCCGGCAGGTCGCAGCGAGCCGGGAGCGAGACGGTCACCTCCTGACCGTACGAACCCGGCGTGTCAGTATCCGGGAGCGGACGACCACGATTTGGAACCTTGGCGGGGCTGTGGCATGATGCGGCTATGGCTTTCTCTGCGGTGATCATTATCCGCAAGCGCGCCGGGTAAGTGCTCGACCGAGCACCCGGCGCGCAGACCTCTCGCATCCGCGGGAGGTTTTTTTATTGGTACCGATACGCCCACACCAGGAGAGACCGTGACTCGCACGGAACCGGCAGGCACCCCCCTCGGCGACGACTTCCACCTCTACGACACCACCCTGCGCGACGGCGCGCAGCGGGAGGGGATCTCGTACTCGGTGACCGACAAGCTCGCGGTCGCCAGGCTGCTCGACGAGCTCGGTGTGGGCTTCATCGAGGGTGGCTGGCCGGGCGCGCTGCCGAAGGACACCGAGTTCTTCGCCCGTGCGGCCGAGGAACTGCTGCTCAAGCACGCCGTGCTGGTCGCCTTCGGCTCCACCCGTAAGGCCGACGTCGCCGCCGCCGACGACGCACAGGTGCGGGCGCTGCTGGACTCGGGCGCGCCGGTGGTGACGCTGGTGGCCAAATCGGACCGCAGGCATATCGAGCGCGCGCTGCGGGTCGATGTGGACACCGCCTGCGCGATGGTCCGGGACACGGTCTCCTTCCTGGTGGGCGAGGGGCGCAGGGTGTTCCTGGACGCCGAGCACTTCTTCGACGGCTACGCCCACGATCCGGACACCGCGCTGCGGGTACTGGACGCCGCGGGCGAGGGTGGTGCCGACGTTGCCGTGCTGTGCGACACCAACGGCGGGCAGCTGCCGCTCGGGCTGGCCGAGACCGTGCGCGAGGTCGCCGCGCGCACCGGGCTGCGGCTCGGAATCCACTGCCAGGACGACACCTCCTGTGCGGTGGCGAACAGCGTCGCCGCCGTACAGGCCGGTGCGACCCACGTGCAGTGCACCGCGAACGGTTACGGGGAACGGGCAGGCAATGCCGACCTGTTCGCCGTAACGGGAAACCTGGTGACCAAGCTCGGCATGGAGGTGCTGCCCACCGGCGGCGCGGCCGAGCTGACCCGCGTCTCCCATGCCCTTGCCGAAATCGCGAACATCGCCCCCGACACCCACCAGGCCTACGTCGGGGCTTCGGCCTTCGCCCACAAGGCGGGGCTGCACGCGAGCGCGATCAAGGTGGATCCGTTGCTGTACAACCACATCGATCCCACCTCCGTCGGCAATGACATGCGGGTCCTGGTCACCGAAATGGCCGGCAGGGCCAGCCTCGAACTCAAGGGACGTGAGCTCGGGGTTGACCTCGCCGGCCAGCCGGGCGCGCTGACCAGCGCGGTGGACAAGGTGAAACGCCTCGAGGCGCGGGGCTGGTCCTTCGAGGCCGCCGACGCCTCCCTGGAGCTGTTGCTGCGCAGGGAGGTGCAGGGCCCGGACCGGGACGTGCTGGACGAGCCGCCGTTCGTGCTGGAGTCCTACCGGGTGGTGCTGGACCACCGTGCGGACGGCGAGGTGATCTCCGAGGCCACCGTCAAGGTGCACGTCGGCGGCGAGCGGGTGATCGCCACCGCCGAGGGGAACGGACCGGTGCACGCGCTGGACGCCGCGCTGCGCAAGGCACTCAGCCCGCACCTGTCCTGGTTGGACACCGTGGAACTGGCGGACTACAAGGTGCGGATCCTGCCAGGGCACCCCGGCACCGACGCGGTCACCAGGGTGCTGGTGGAGACCTCGGATGGGCAGTGCGAGTGGACCACCGTCGGCGTGCACGAGAACATCGTCGAGGCCAGCTGGCTGGCGCTGTGCGACGCCCTGGTGCACAAGGCGATGCGGCAGCGCCAGCCTGCCGGGAGTTCGGTCAGCCGGTGAACAGCATCAGCCCGTACCGCTTCAGGATCGGGTTCAGCGGAAGGAAGTAGCTGCTGCCGCCACTGGCGCAGTTGCCCGATCCGCCGAGCAGCACGCCCTGGGCCTGGTCACGCTGGACGAACGGGGCGCCCCCGTCACCGGGTTCGGCACAGACGCTCGTCCTGGTCACGCCGTGCACCTGCCCATCGGGGTAGACGATGGTCTGGTTCTTCGCCTGGATCGTGCCGCAGTGCCAGCCCGTGGTGCCGCCCGCGCGGCACACCGCGGAACCGACCGGTGCCTCGGCCGACCCGGTGAGGGCGATCCGCCTACCGGGGCCGGGAATCCACGGTACGAGCTCCCAGTCGGTGGTGTTGGTGACGTGGATGACGGTGCCCCCGATCTCCGCCGCGATCACCATGCCGACCACCCGGTCACCGTCGCCGACCATGTCGCCGGGCCGGCCGCAGCCGCCGCCTGCGATCAGGTACCACTCGCCGGGCCAGCGATCGGTGGCCGCGAACGAGGTGGTGCAGCGGGAGGTCCCTTCGGAGTACAGGGTCATCCCGCCGCCGAGCGGGGCGCGTTGCGGGGCGCCGAGCGCGGTCGACGGGGTGCCGAGCAGCAGGGCGAGCACGGTCGCGAGGAGCAGGGGGAGTAAACGGAAGGGGCGCATGACGGCCTCCGGGAATGAAGCAGGGTTGTGCGTCGAATAATAGGCAGGCTTGCCGCCCTGGCCCAGCGGTCGAACGGAGCAGTCGGGTGGCCTGGTGACGGTGCAACGCACTCGGCTGGTTACCGTGGTGTCGTGCGTCTGGCTCGAATTGCTCATCCCGGTGGCGTCGCGTTCGCTTCGATGGAAGGGGACGGTGACGACGCCCAGGTGCTGGAGATCGC
Organism: Amycolatopsis aidingensis; assembly: GCF_018885265.1. Classification (GTDB taxonomy): domain Bacteria; phylum Actinomycetota; class Actinomycetes; order Mycobacteriales; family Pseudonocardiaceae; genus Amycolatopsis; species Amycolatopsis aidingensis. Next base: position 5,902,503 of record NZ_CP076538.1, on the reverse strand, counting down.
CGAACACCCGTTCGGCAAGCCCAACTTCACCGGCCGCCGCTGGCCGCTGGCCGATGTGCGGCTGCTGGCCCCGATCCTGCCGTCCAAGGTGATCGCCGTCGGCCGTAACTACTCCGCGCACGCCGCGGAGTTCGGCAACGAGGTCCCGGCCGAACCGATGATCTTCATCAAGCCGTCCACCAGCGTGGTCGGGCCGAACGCGGCGATCAAACTGCCGCCGAGTTCGTCCCGTGTGGACTTCGAGGGCGAGCTGGCCGTGGTGATCGGCCAGCCGGTGAAGAACGTGCCCGCGGCCAAGGCGCAGGCGGCCGTGCTCGGCTACGCCATCGCCAACGACGTCAGCGCGCGGGACCAGCAGCAGTCGGACGGCCAGTGGGGCAGGGCGAAGGGCTACGACACCTTCTGCCCGCTCGGGCCGTGGATCGAGACCGCCGTCGACCCGGCCGACCTTGCCCTGCGCAGCGAGGTCGACGGCGAGGTCAAGCAGGACGCGCGTACCTCATCGCTGGTGCACAAGGTGCCGGAGCTGGTCGAGTTCGTCTCGCAGGTGATGACCCTGCTGCCGGGCGACGTGATCCTCACCGGTACCCCGGAGGGGGTCGGTCCGATCAGCGCGGGGCAGCAGGTGTCCATCACCATCGAGGGGATCGGCACGCTCACGAACCCCGTGCAGGCCGGCTGAGCCGCCGGGCGAAGTCCGGTGCGTGCTCCGGCCGGAACCCGATCCCGATCAGGTACGCGGGCAGGAATGTGGCCTTGGGCACCGCCCGCATCAGCCGCACCATCGGCGCTGGCGGGCCGTTGCGCCTGCCATCGACCACCGGCCGCACCACCACGCGGTGCAGGATGCGCTGCAGGGTCTGCACCAGGATCGTCGGCAGCAGGCGCCTGCCCCGCACCTTGGCCAGTTCCCGTTGGCTCGCCTGGCCGCGCCGCAGCGGCCCGGCGAGCAGGGTGGCCGCGGCGACCGCGTCCTGCACCGCAAGGTTGATCCCGACCCCGCCGATCGGGGACATCGCATGCGCGGCGTCGCCGATGCACAGCAGCCCGTCGACATGCCACCGGTACAGCCGGTTGAGCCGGACGTCCAGGTGCTTGATGTCGTCCATCGACTCCAGCGCGCCTGCCCGGTCGGCGAAATGCGGGAAGAGCGCGACGAGTTCGTCCCGGAACCGCTCGATCCCGGCGGCGCGCAGTTGCGGGTCCTTGCCCTTGCGCGCGATCCAGGCGATCTGGAAGTAGCCCTCGCGCGGGATGACGATCGCGAACCGGCCGTCCCGCATCCGCGGACGCAGGGTCGGGTCGGTCTCGTCCGCCCTGCGCGGCAGCCGGAACCACCAGGCGTCGATCGGCACCGGCAGCTCCTTCGGGCGGAGGTTCGCCTCCCGCCGGGCCAGTGAGGAACGTCCGTCGCAGGCGATGGTCAGGTCGGCCCGCAGCTCGCCGGTCTCGCCATCGGCGGTGCGGTACCGGACGCCGACCACCAGGCCGCCTTCGCGGATCAGGCCGGTGACCTCGGTGTGCATCCGCAGGGTGAAGGTGTCCTCGGCATTCCCGGCCTCGGCGAGCAGGTTCAGGAAGTCCCACTGCGGCACCATCGCGATGTAGGGGTGGGCGGTGCGCAGCCTGCGCAGGTCCCCGACCACGAGATTCTGCCCTTCCCCGACGGGGAACGCGATCTCCTCGAGCCTGCTCTGCGGGAGCTCGGCGAACCGTTCACCCAGCCCCAGCTCGTCGAGCAGCTCCTGGGTCGAAGGGTGCACGGTGTCCCCGCGGAAGTCCCGCAGGAAGTCACCGTGCTTCTCCAGCACCGTGACCTCCACCCCGGCCCTGGCCAGTAGCAGCCCGGCGACCATGCCGGCCGGTCCGCCGCCGATCACCACGCAGGTCGTGCGTTCGGTCATCGCCACCACCCCTTTTTCATCATTTGTTGAATAAGTACACGATGCACCCGGCACCCGCGCCACGTCAAGCCGATACGCTGAGCTGGTTATGAGTGACGACGCCACCCGGGTCCGCGCCCGCTTCTGCCCTTCCCCGACCGGTACCCCGCACGTCGGGTTGATCCGCACGGCCCTGTTCAACTGGGCCTTCGCCCGGCACCACGGCGGCAGCCTGGTGTTCCGGATCGAGGACACCGATGCCGCGCGGGACACCCAGGAGTCCTACGACGCGCTGCTGGACGCCCTGCGCTGGCTCGGCCTCGACTGGGACGAGGGGCCGGAGGCAGGCGGCGAGTACGGGCCGTACCGGCAGAGCGAGCGGCGGGAGGTCTACGCCGATATCGCGGCGCGGTTGCTGGAGGCCGGGGAGCTGTACGAGGCCTACTCCACCAACGAGGAGGTCGAGCAGCGTCGCCGCGAAGCCGGTCAAGACCCCAAGCTCGGCTACGACAACCACGACCGGGAGCTCACCGCGCAGCAGCGGGAGGCGTTCCGCGCCGAGGGACGAACTCCGGTGCTGCGGCTACGAATGCCCGACGAGGACCTCGGCTGGACCGACCTGGTGCGCGGCGAGATCAGCTTTCCGGCAGGCAGCATTCCGGACCCGGTCCTGGTGCGGGGCAACGGGGATCCGCTCTACACCCTGACCAACCCGGTGGACGACGCGCTGATGCGGATCACCCACGTGCTGCGCGGAGAGGACCTGCTGCCGTCCACCCCGCGCCAGCTCGCGCTGTACCAGGCCCTGCGCCGGATCGGCGTCACCGATTTCACTCCGGAGTTCGGGCACCTGCCCTATGTGATGGGCGAGGGCAACAAGAAGTTGTCCAAACGGGATCCTTCCTCGAACCTTTTCCACTACCGCGAGCGCGGGTTCATCCCCGAGGGGCTGCTGAACTACCTCGCGCTGCTGGGCTGGTCCATCGCCGAGGACAGGGACATCTTCGGCGTGGACGAGCTGGTCGCGGCCTTCCAGATCACCAAGGTGAGTGCGAATCCGGCGCGGTTCGACGTGAAGAAGGCCGAGGCCATCAACGCCACCCACCTGCGCGCCCTGGACGTCGAGGACTTCACCGGCAGGGTGGTGCCCTACCTTGCCGCGGCCGGTGTGCTGCCCGAAACGCCGACCGAGGAGCAACTCCGTACCCTGCGCGCGATCGCGCCCCTGGTGCAGGAACGGGTCACCGTACTGGGGGAAGCCGGCGATCTGGTGCGTTTCCTGTTCGCCGAGGAGGCGGATTTCGCACCGGAGGAGGCGGCCGCGGCCAAGGCCCTCGGCGCCGATGCCGAGCCGGTGCTGCGTGCCGCCATCGAAGCCCTGGATACGCTGCCGTCCTGGACCACCGATGCCATCGAACAGGCGCTCAAGGACGCGCTCGTGGACGGCCTTGGGCTCAAGCCCCGTAAGGCTTTCGCGCCGGTGCGGGTGGCAATCACCGGGCGTACGGTTTCGCCACCGTTGTACGAGTCGATGGAGCTGCTGGGCCGGGACAGGTCCCTCGGACGGCTGCGTCGAGCGGTACCCGGCAACTGAGCGTAGAGAATTCGCACCGAAACAGAGCAGTGCTAATCACCTTCTCAGTCGAATCGGTACGGCCGAAAGTGGCCTAGCCTCTCGGGGTGGATTTTGCGCTTGCCTCCCCGACCGAACAGCAGGCAGTAGTCTCCCGACTGGACGACCCCGAACCGTGGGGTCCGTCCGACCTCCGGCTGGTGTGCCTTGACATCGATGACACCCTGATCGACTTCACCGCGGCGGGCAGGCATGCGCTCGCCGCCCTGATCGGCAGGGCGGACCTGTGGCCGCTCTGGGAGCGGGTCACCGAGGAGCACGTCGCCAGGGTGGTGGCCGGTGAGCTCGACTACGCCTCCATGCACCGGCGACGCACCCAGTACTTCCTCGCCGAGCTGGCGACCATCGGCATGCTCGTCGAGCCCCGTGACCCCGGAGTCTTCGAACAGCGCCGCAAGGAACTGCTGCGCCGGTCCTGGCGGCTGTTCGAGGATGTGGTGCCCTGCCTGGAGTGGCTGGCCGCGGCCGGGGTCCGGCTCGCCGCTGTGACCAACGCCTCCGGGGCGCACCAGCGGGCCAAGCTCGCCGACCTCGGCCTCGCCCGGTTCTTCGACCATGTGGCCATCGCGGGCGAGCTGGGGGTGGCCAAGCCCGATCCGGTGATGTTCCACTCGGTGTGCCTCACCATCGGCTGTGCGCCAGCCGAGGCCGCGCATGTGGGCGACAAGCTGGACACCGACGCCGTCGGCGCGCAGCGGGCCGGGCTCGGCGGGGTCTGGCTGGACCGTGGCCGGACGCCGTCGACCGTCCCGGACGGCGTACATGTCATCAACAGCCTTGCCGAGCTGCCCGAGCTGCTGGTCTGCGAGTTCGCCAGGGTAGGGGCGCCAGGGGTGCCGCTGCCACGCTGAGTGGCCGACCCGGCTGATCCGCCCGAACCGGCATGGTCTAGTATTTTCTCTCGGCGGTGCCGCACCGGCCACGGCAGGAGCGGCATCACTATTGGGGTATGGTGTAATCGGCAGCACGACTGATTCTGGTTCAGTTAGTCTAGGTTCGAGTCCTGGTACCCCAGCTGCGGAGAGTGAAACGGCCTCTGGTAGGTTGCTCTCCAGCAACACAGGGTAATAACTGAACAAGCCCCCGTCGTCTAGCGGCCTAGGACGCCGGCCTCTCACGCCGGTAGCGTGGGTTCGAATCCCATCGGGGGTACTTGCGGTACGAACCAATGGCCGCTGATCAGCAAAAGTCTGGTCAGCGGCCATTGTGCTGGATGGCATATTCTCGGTAGTTCTGTTACGGCGTGACCGGCTGCAATGTTCCGGTGTCACCCGAGGGCGTCGAGCTGTTCCTGGATGCGACGGGCATCCGCGGTGCGATGCTGGGCTTCGTACAGCTCCAGCGCCTGCCGCCACATCGAGCGGGCTTGTTCCGATTGGCCGAGGCCGACATACGCGTGACCGAGGTTGCGGCGCAGGATGAGGGCTTGGCGGTGGTACCCGATGGCTCGGCGTGCCGCCCGGTGCGGTGGCCGATGCAGCCCAGACTGTCCAGAGTGGCCGCTTCGTTGTCGTGGCGGTTCAGCACGAGGGCGGCATCGCGGCAGGCGCGGGTCTTCTCGACGGCCTGATACAGCGGGAGGCCGTGGGTGGCGTGTTCCAGCGCCGCCGGTATCCAGGCTCCGGAGTGCCGCTTCTGACCAGCACAGCCCGGCCAGTACACAGCGTCTCCAAGGGCCCTTGGCCCCTGGTGAGTGCCCCGCGGGAAGCGCAGACTGGTTGGGCAACCGTGGGCGCCGAGATGGCGGGCAGGGAGGGGCGAGCCGTGACGATCGACGTGCAGCAGCCGAGGACGCATGACCTGGTGGGCAACAACATCCAGGTGGCCGGAGTGGCGGGCGGGGCGTTCGAGGCGAACTTCAACTACCGGGTGCACGAGGGGCACGACGAGGTGACCGGGTACTTCCTGGCAGGGGACGGCAGTGGCGGGCACGGTCAGTTCCAGATCACCGTGGACGTGGCGGGGGCCGCGTTCGTGCTGGACCGGTTGTTCGTGGAGGTGTTCCACGTCTCCCCGAAGGATGGTGCCGAGCTGGACAAGGTGGTCGTGCCCGTCGTCTTCGGGCCGAAGATCGTTCCCGGCTACCGGGTCTACCTGGAACATGTGGTGCAGCCGGGCGAGACGCTGTGGAGCATCGCCGCCCAGTACTACGGTTCCGGAAATCTCTATCACCGGCTGGTGGCGGCGAACCCCGGCACGATCACCAACCCCAACGTCATCCATCCCGGCGATGTGATCCGCGTGCCGCAGGGCGACTGAGGTCCGCGGGCCTGCCGGCCACCGCACGGCCGCAGCCGGTGATTTCCGGGTAGCAGTTGCCGGGTTCGTTGGCGTGCACCGGAACGTCGCCGAGCGACCGGATCGCCGGGTCTTCCGGCCGGTGCCAGCCTGCCACCGGGGTCCCGCGTGCCGGTCGTGCCGTCTCCCCCGCCGGAGTTGGGGGAGGTGCCCGCCCGGCCGCCCGGGCCGGTCCGGTTGCCGGTCACCACACTGCGGTGCAGGATGAGCTGCCCGCGTTGCGTATGCCACCGCCGTCCTGGCTCGGTTCGCCCGGCCGCTCGCCGTCCGTGGTGTACCCGCCGGAGATCGTGCTGCCGTGCAGGGCACGTGATCCGCCCTCGGCGATCTCCATCACGCGGAACCGGGACGCCCGGCCTGCCCTGGCGATGGTGGTGTTGGCGCCGTGCATGATGAGGTTGCCGGTGATCACGAGAGCCCGGCAGCGCCATCACGGCCTGTGGTCGCGGGTTCGGTGAGCAGGCCGAGTCCGATGGCGAGCGTGCCGGCCGTGGCTGTGGCCAGGGGTCTGACGCGGTGTGCGGCGAACGACTTGTGGTCCCTCTCCCCGTTCCTTCAGCGAGTTTCGCCTGCCCCTGTTCCCTCGTCAGCCCGCGCGCAGGACTGGATCGCCGGGACGGCGCAACGGCCTTGCCCCGCAGGGAGGTGGCCGGAAACTCAGGTCGCCTTGTGGAACCGGGCGGTGACGACCTTGCCCTGCTGCGGGCTGATCGGCCGGGTGCCGTTCTCGTCATGGAAGCGGTCGAGCAGGTCGTAGAGGTGCACGTCCACGCAGGCCTCCACCAGGTCGGCATAACCAGCCGCGGCGGCCCGCGTCCTGCGCCAGGAGATGAGCGCGAGCGCCAGGCCGAGGACGGCGGCAGGCCACCATATGGTGCCCAGCGCCAGGTACAGCGCGGCCCAGCCGCCAAGTGCGGTCGCCTCGTCAAGGCGCTGCCTCGCCTCGGTCAGCGGTACCCGGGTGGTGTCCGGCACCAGCAACCACAACCGGCTCCACGCTGTGGCCAGATCGAGGCCGTACTCCTTGTACACCCGCACATCGGGCGCCCGCAGCCGGTCGCCGGTCCAGGTGGCGCAGCGGGGTTCGGCGAGCGCGATGCGGTTGCGCTCCGCGTCCTGCCCGCGCTCATCCGCCCGGTGCCAGCGTCGCCTCCGGTGGCGCGCCAGCGCGGAGGCCGCGGTACGGAGCGGGAACGGCCAGCGTCCGGAAAGCAGTGACTCCGCCGCACCGGTCAGCGCCCGCGCCAGCAGTCCGGCGGCCACCGAGGCGAGCAGCAACACGATCAGCAGCACGACGGTGCGCAGCAGCTCGGCCTGCGGCCCGGCCCCGCCACCGGTGGCGGTGAACTCGGTCAGCCGCCGCCACAACAGGTCGGTGTCGGCCCAGTTCCCGTGTCCGAGGGTGACCGCGACAGCCGCGACACCGGTGCACACCAGCCCCGGCAGCACCAGCATGGCGACCCAGCGCTCGGCCAGCTTGCGGCCCAGCTCGGTGAGGAATCCGGTCATCGCACCTCACTCGTCCGGGACGAACCGCAGCGCCTGCTCGTGCACGTGGCAGCTGGGCAGTTCCGAACCTGCGGCGCGCCGCACCACCCGGTCGCACTGTCCGTGCGGGCACAGGTAGGTGCCGGTGATCGTGCGTTGCTCGGCGTGGATCGGCGGCGGCAGCGAGGATGTCTGCCGCGGTGGGCCTCCCGCGGGGACTCCCTCGGTACCGCGCGGGAACCCGAGCTCGGCCAGCAGCGAACCGGCCGGCTCACCGCGCCGGATCGCCTCGGCCGCCCGCTCGACCGCGGCCCGGCGCGCCGCGGAAGCGGGCCCGCTCAGCAGCGACCGCAACCGGGGAAGGTCCGCGCAGAAGGCGGCCAGCGGATCGGGTAGCGGCTCGGCGTTCATGATCTCCCAGCGGAATCGGCTGGTGTTCGGGTGTTCGGCATGCTAGCGGATGGCCGCTGACCCGTTCAGCCAGTAACGTCGGTTTCACCGTCTCGTCTGGGGAGCACATCGAATGCGTGAGCGGTTACTCGCGGCGTTGCGGGACCGGATCCAGCACCGGCTCGGTACCGGGGAGAACGACCGGATCGCGGATCCGGCGGGGCCCGACGAGGCCGCGGCTGCGCTTGGCCACCTCGCCGCTCCGGACGGCCTGGACTGGGAGGTGCTGCACACCCTTGGCCTCTGGCACTGGCTGCGTGCCGTGACCCTGCCACCGGAGCAGACCGAGCAGGACCGCGCGCTCGCCGTGCCCTTCCTCGTGCCGTTCTACCTCCGCAGGCCGGACAGCCTGCCGGAACCGGTGCGCTCCGCGCTCGCCGACCTCCGCAACTCTGCCGAACCGGTGACCCAGGCCGAGTTCGCCGAGTCGGTTGCCGTGCTGGCGAGGTTCCTGCTCGGCCGGTTCGCCGAGTCCGGCGGCACGCACCGTCGCGATGGCGAGTCGGCGATCCGGGTGCTCGCCGATGTGCTGGACGACGTGCCCGAGGACCGTCCTTCCTGGCCGGTCCTCGCCTGCGACCACGCCTACGCGCGACTGCTGGTGCGGGTGCTGCCCACGGCAGGGGACGAGCAACCGGATCAGGCCGAGCTCGACGCGATCATCGCGGCGTTCCGGCGTGCGTTCGCGGCCACCCCGCAGGACCATCCGAACTACTCCCGGTGCGCCAACGGGCTCGGCTGCGGCCTGCGGCTCAAGGCCGCGGCGACCCGCGATCCCGCGCTGCTGGCCGAGGCCGTCCAGCTGGCCAGGACGGCGGCAGGTACCGCGGCCGACACCGGCGAGCACCCGCCGAACATGCCTGCCGACCTCGACGCGCTGCTACTGAAGCTGTTGCCCCGCACCAGGGACGGGGCTGGCGAGCAGGAGGACCATCCGCTCGCCGCGGTGCTGCGGATCCTCGGTATCGCGCCGAACTCCGGGGACAGCAGGGACGCCCGGACGATGGACCTGGTGGCGACCGTGCTGCGCTATCCAGCCGAGGCCGGCATTGAGGAAGTACTGGCGAAGGTGCTGGAACTGGGTGGGCGGCAGGTGGAGCACTTACCGCCCGGGCAACGGCTCGCGGCCCTGCACCGGTTCTTCGAGCAGGGCGCCCAGGAACCGCCGCAGGCCTTCGCACCGGTCGAGCTGTCCGAGCTGAACGAGGTCGCCGAGCTGCATGACCGGCTGCTCGCCCGGCTACCCGAGGACGACCCGGATCGCGGGCCGGTCGAGCTGACCCGGTTGCTGCTGTCCATGGCGCGGGTCCAGTTCGCGCCCTCCGGTTCGATCGAGCGGCGGCAGGAGGAGATGATCCGGCTGGTCGAAGGGCCATGGAGGCGATGGCGACGCTGCCCGGTCTCGCGGACACCGGTTCGTTCATCGAGCCGATGGTGGCGCTTGGTAACGCCCTGCTGTCGCCGTTCGAGATCCTGGGCTCGCTGGAGCGGGCAACGCGACGGTACCGCGCCGAACTGACCGGGATGGCGGCGCAGGACCCGCGCCGCCCCGCCGCCAGGAAAGCACTGGCGCAGGTGCTGTTCGAACGCCACCAGAGCACTCAGGACGAAACCGCCTACCTCGAGGCCGCCGGTATCGCGCGGGAGCTGGCCGCCGAGGACGCCCTCGATGCGCGGCTCATCGCACGGTGGGGGCACGCGGTCGCGGGCCGGATCCAGCAGACCGCGCTCGGGATGACGCCGGGTGCAGGGGAGCCGCACGCGGGCGGTATCGCCGCGCTGACCGCGAACGAGGTGGTGTCCACCCTGCTGGCGGAGGACGCACCCGGGGCGCTGGAAGGGCTGGAGGAGGGCAGGGCGCTGTTGCTGTCCGGCGCGTTCAACACCCGCGGGGAGCTGGACGCCCTGCGCGCCGCCGATCCCGGCCTCGCAGCGGAGTTCACCGCCCTGCGGGAGGAGGCGCTGGCCGCGTTGAACCCCGGGCAGGAGGCGAGCCCCGGCGAGCAGGACCGGTTCCGGGAACGGATGGCGCGGTGCGCCGAGCTGGTCGAGCGGATCAAGGCCCTGCCCGGATTCGCCCGCTTCCTGCTGCCCCTCCCGCTCGGTATCGCCGAGCTGCGCCCCGCCGCTGCGGAAGGTCCGGTGGTGGCGATCAACGTGCACGCCAGCCGGTGCGACGCATTGGCACTGTGCGCCGACGGGGTGGTCCCGATCCCGTTGCCAGGGCTGTCCGCGGCCGATCTGGTGGCGCAGGCCGGTGCCTTCGAGACGGCGGTGGGCACTCTGACCTCCTGCCCCGGCGGTTTCCTTGCCGAGCAGGCCCAGCACACGGTGCGGGACACCCTGGCCTGGCTGTGGGAGGTGCTCGCGGAACCGGTGCTGACCCGGCTGGGGTTCACCGTCACCCCGGCGGAGGGCAGGGACTGGCCGCGGCTGTGGTGGTCACCGACCGGCCCGCTGAACTTCCTGCCGCTGCACGCCGCGGGCAAGGGCGCCGGTGAGTCGGTGCTCGACCGCGTGGTCAGCTCCTACACGCCGACCCTGCGCGCACTGCTGCGCGCCCGTTCGCGTCCGGCCCCTGCCCGGCGCACAGCGCTCGCGGTCGCCATGCCGCAGACCCCTGGCCAGACCCCGCTGCCGGCGACCGTGCGCGAGGCCACGGCGTTGGCAGGCCGGTTCGCGGGCCCGGCGCCCCTGATCGGTGCGGAGGCGACCGCCGCCGCGGTGCGTGCCGCCCTGCCCGGGGTCACCATCGCGCATTTCGCCTGCCATGCCAGCAGTGACCCCGAGGACGTCTCGGCGGCGCGGCTGCTGCTGCACGACGGACCCCTCGACGTCACCGAGATCAGCGAGCTGGACCTCGGCTCCGCGGAGCTGGCTTACCTTTCCGCCTGTGCCACCGCGCGGGGCAGCCTGCGCCATGCGAACGAGGCCGTGCACCTGGCCTCGGCCTGCCAGCTTGCCGGGTACCCACAGGTGGTGGCCACCCTCTGGGAGGTGGAGGACGAGGTCGCGGCCACGGTAGCGGCGGAGTTCCATCGTGCGGTCGCGGCGCAGCGCGGCCGGCTGGACGGTGCTACCGCGCTGCACACCGCGGTTCGCCGGGTGCGCGCCGCCGCCCCCGAGCGGCCCGGTTCCTGGGCCGCGTATCTGCACGCGGGTGCCTGAGACCTTGTTCCCTGAACTGTGCTTTGCCGCTCGAGGCGAGCGGAGAAACGCGCGTGGCGGAGCCCACGGGCGGCGAGGCCGGGCGCATAACCTGCGAGAGTGACGTGTGCGCGGAGTCCGAGCCCGGCCGAGTCGATCGTGCCGCGCGTTCAGGAACAGACACTGAGAGCTTGTTCCACTATGGATGACCCGGCACCGGGCGGGCTCGGGTGGGATCGGTCACAGGCGTTCCTGTAGTGAGTCGGCGGCGGCAAGCAGGTCGGCGGCCCAGCGGGCGCCGGGTTTGCGGCCGATCCGGTCCACCGGGCCGGAAACCGACACCGCGGCGATCACCGTGCCGGTGGAGTCCCGCACCGGAGCGGACACACTTGCCACCCCGGCTCGCGCTCCGCGACACTCTGCGCCCAGCCCCGCCGCCGGACCTCGAGCAGGGTCCGCTCGCCGAACACCGCATCGGCGAGGATGGTGTGCTGGGTATGCGGATCCGCCCACGCGGCCAGCACTTTCGCCCCGGAACCCGCGGACATCGGCAGCCGGGCCCCGATCGGCACGGTGTCCCGCAACCCGCTCGGCGGTTCCGCCGTGGCGACACACACCCGCTGCCCGCCGTCCCTGCGGTACAACTGCACACTCTCCCCGGTGATGTCCCTGAGCTTGGGCAGCACCGAGGCGGCCGCGTCCAGCAACGGATCGGTGGTTCCGCCAGCCAGCTCGGCCAGCGCGGTTCCCGGCCGCCAGCGCCCGTCCGGCCCGCGGCGCAGTAACCGGTGCACCTCGAGCCCCACGGCGAGCCGGTGCGCGGTCGCCCGCGGCAATCCGGTCCGGCTGCACAGTTCCGCGAGGCCGCAGGGATCCTCGGCGGCCGCCTGTAACACCGCCACCGCCTTGTCCAGGACGCCGATACCGCTGTGCTGGTCGGAAGAGTTATGCTGTCCCACACAGCGATACTAGCTTCCCGTACTTTGGGAAGTCCAGATTCTGGGAAGAATCGAGCTCGGGAGTGGGCACGCCCGCGTCCCCGCCCGGGTTCCCTTCACTCCCAACCGGACAACGTGGGAGGAGCCTCATGCCGGCGAGTAAGCCGAGGACGCTTGCGGAGAAGGTGTGGGACAACCACACCGTGCGCCGCGGCGAGGGCGCCGAGCCCGACCTGCTCTACATCGACCTCCACCTGGTGCACGAGGTGACCAGCCCGCAGGCGTTCGACGGGCTGCGCCTCGCGGGCAGGCCGGTGCGGCGGCCGGATCTCACCATCGCCACCGAGGACCACAACGTCCCCACGGTCGACATCGAGCTGCCGATCGCCGACCCGGTCTCCAGGACCCAGGTGGACACCCTGCGGCGCAACTGCCAGGAGTTCGGCATCCGCCTGCATCCGATGGGCGACGCCGAGCAGGGCATCGTGCACGTGATCGGCCCCCAGCTCGGGCTGACCCAGCCGGGGATGACGGTGGTGTGCGGCGACAGTCACACCTCCACGCACGGCGCGTTCGGCGCCATGGCCTTCGGCATCGGGACCTCCGAGGTCGAGCACGTCCTGGCGACCCAGACGCTGCCGCTGCGGCCGTTCAAGACGATGGCGATCAATGTGGACGGGCGGTTGCGCCCGGGGGTGACCGCGAAGGACATCATCCTCGCGGTGATCGCCAAGATCGGCACCGGTGGCGGCCAGGGGTACGTCCTGGAGTACCGGGGCAGCGCGATCGAGTCGCTGTCCATGGAAGCCAGGATGACCATCTGCAACATGTCGATCGAGGCAGGCGCGCGGGCCGGCATGATCGCCCCGGACGAGGTGACCTTCCAGTACCTCAGCGGGCGTCCGCACGCCCCGGCCGGGGCCGAATGGGACGCCGCCGTGGCCGCCTGGCGGGAGCTGCGCACGGACGAGGGCGCGAGCTTCGACGCCGAGGTGCATCTGGATGCGAGCGAGCTCACGCCGTTCGTGACCTGGGGCACGAACCCGGGGCAGGGGCTGCCGCTCGGCGAGCGGGTTCCGGACCCGGCCGCGATCGCGGACGAGAACGAGCGGTACGCCGCCGAGAAGGCCCTCGCCTACATGGACCTGATCCCGGGCACCCCGCTGCGTGAGGTCGCCGTGGACACCGTCTTCCTCGGCTCCTGCACCAACGGCCGGATCGAGGACCTGCGGGCGGCGGCCGAGGTGCTGCGCGGCCGCAAGGTCGCAGACAACGTCCGGATGCTGGTCGTGCCCGGCTCGATGCGGGTGCGCAAGACGGCCGAGGCCGAGGGGCTCGACACGGTGTTCACCGCCGCGGGTGCCGAGTGGCGGCAGGCAGGCTGCTCCATGTGCCTCGGCATGAACCCGGATCAGCTGGCGCCGGGTGAGCGCAGCGCGTCGACCTCCAACCGCAACTTCGAGGGCAGGCAGGGCAAGGGGGGCCGGACCCACCTGGTGTCTCCGCTGGTGGCGGCCGCGACGGCCGTGCGCGGCACCCTGGCCTCGCCGGAAGACCTGAACTGAGGACCTGAACCGAGGAGGCTCCCACCATGGAACCGTTCACCACCCACACCGGGGTCGGAGTGCCCCTGCGCAGGTCCAACGTGGACACCGACCAGATCATCCCGGCGGTCTATCTGAAGCGGGTCAGCCGGACCGGCTTCGAGGACGGGCTGTTCGCCGCCTGGCGCGGGGACGAGACCTTCGTGCTCAACCAGGAGCCGTTCCGGGCAGGCACCGTGCTGGTCGCAGGCCAGGACTTCGGCACAGGCTCCTCCCGCGAGCACGCCGTCTGGGCCCTGATGAACTACGGCTTCCGGGTCGTCATCTCCTCCCGGTTTGCCGACATCTTCCGCGGCAACGCGGGCAAGCAGGGCCTGCTGGCCGCCCAGTGCGAGCAGGCGGACGTCGAACAGCTGTGGAAGATCCTGGAGAACGGGCCCGGCACGAGGGTCACCGTGGACCTCGAGGCGAAGACGGTACGAGCCAAGGAGTTCGTCGCGCCCTTCACGATCGACGACTACACCCGCTGGCGGCTGCTGGAGGGGCTGGACGACATCGCCCTGACCCTGCGACACGCCGGGGAGATCGACGCCTTCGAGTCCGAGCGCCCGAGCTGGCGTCCGGTGACCACCCCGCAGGCCGCTCAGCCGGCCGCTCCCGGCCCCTCCTAGGCACAGATTCCCTGCTCAGCAAGGGAATCCGTACCAGGTCAGCGGCCTGCGAAACCACGCCAGACGGCTCGCGGAAGGCCCCCGCAGGGGTCCCTCAGAGGGCGGAACCTCGCCCCCGATAAGGAAAAATTCCGCGTGCCGTTTGGAATTTGTGCTGCGTTGGTAATACCGTGTGCCCAAGTCGGCCGACGTGGCCGTGTGACAAGTAGTTCTTCGTGGAGGACTGGAATGGCCAACAAGGCCCAGCTGATCGAAGCGCTGTCGGAGCGCTTGGAAGGCGACAAGAAGGTTGCGGCGAAGGCGGTCGACGAGATCGTCGATATCATCATCCGCACGGTGAACAAGGGTGAGAAGGTGAACATCACCGGCTTCGGGGTGTTCGAGAAGCGTGCCCGCGCCGCCCGCACCGCCCGGAACCCGCGCACCGGCGAGACGGTGCGGGTCAAGAAGACGAACGTCCCGGCCTTCCGGGCCGGAACGACGTTCAAGGACGTGGTGAGCGGCGCGAAGAAGCTGCCCAAGGCCACGGCCGTGAAGCGTGCTACCGCTACCTCGCGCAGCACCGGCAGCACCAGCCGGACGACGAGCTCGCGTACCAGCAAGGCGACCGCGAGCCGCCCGACCGCGACGCGGAGCACGACGACCCGTACCTCCTCGCGGGCCGGCAGCACCTCGCGTGCCGGTACCACCAGCCGGTCCAGCACGAGCCGGGCGACGGCGACGAAGGCCGCACCGAAGACGGCGGCCAAGTCCACCAAGTCGACGGCGAAGACCACCGCGGCGAAGAGCACGGCGGCGAAGGCCAGCACGGCCAAGAAGACCACCGCCAAGGCTGCGCCGAAGACCGCGACCAAGGCCACCAAGTCGACCTCGGCGGCTGCCAAGAAGACCACAGCGGCCAAGAAGAAGAAGTAACACCAGCGGTTACTTTCGGCGGGGCCCGTGCAGCGGCACGGGGCCCCGCCGCATGTCAGTGCCCGTTCCGGAACCGCGCCGCGGGCCCTTCCATAATGGAAGGGGTCAAGAGTGCGCGGCGGTCACCGGGTCCGGGAGCGGGCTGGCGAAGTAGCTCGCCGCGGCGAGCCTTGCCGGCTGCAGGGACCCCGCAGCAGTGCCGGGACGGAAGGCCAGCAGCCACAGCGAGCCCTTCTTGCTCGCCACCGTCCCGTTCTTCGTGCTCGGCAGCCGTACCCCGTCCCGTTCGGCAAGGCGGGCGACCACGTCCGGGATCACCCCGCCCTGGCTGCAGATCAGCGGCGTGCCGCCCTCGGAGACGATGTCGAGCAAGCGCGCGATACCGGTTTCCGGATCGGGCCAGTATCCTTCCTCGGACAGCAGGTGCTCGTGCCGCACCTCCGTGCCGAGTTCCTCGGCGACCCCGCGCACGGTCTGCACGCAACGCAGCCGGGGCGCGGCGAAAACCGGTCCCGGCCGGAACGGACGTAGCAGTTCCCGTACCGCCTCCGCCTGGCGTAGCCCGGCATCGGACAGCGGGCGGAGGTCGTCGTCCCCAGCCCATTCGTCCCGCTTGCCCGCCTTTGCGTGCCGTACCAGCAGCAGGGTGGTCAGCCGGGGCGGCAGGGCGAGGAACTCCCGCAGCACGTTCCGGTCGGCAGGGTAGTCGAGCACGGACTCGGCCTCGGCAGGGTTCAGCCAGCGCAGCTCGTCGACTTCGGCGTTGGGCACGAAGCGGCCGCCCGTCGCCTCGGCACTGAAGTAGTCGACCGTCTTCGGCGCCCGCAGGCCGCGGCTGTGCACCTCGTACTCGATCCGGGTGAGGAACCGCCCCAGGATGGCGTCGAAACCGGTCTCCTCGGCCACCTCACGGGCCGCGGCGACGGGCGTGGTCTCCCCGGGGTCCAGTTTTCCCTTCGGCAGCGACCAGTCGTCGTAGCGCGGCCGGTGCACCACGGCCACCTCTACCGCACCGGTGCCTGCCTGCCGCCACAGCACCGCTCCCGCCGCACGAACCCTGGCCGGATTGGACGCCCCGCTCACCCGGCGGCCCCGTGCCGGATCAGCAACTCGGCCTGGTGGTCGCGCACCTGCGAACCGTCCTTCGGCGAGGGCGCCCACTCGCCGGTCGAGGTCAGCACCCAGCAGCGGGTGGCCGGGTCCAGCGCGGAGTCCAGCACCTCGTCCAGTTCCCCGGTCAGGATCGGGTCCTTCACCCGCACCATCGCCTCGATCCTGCGGTCCAGGTTGCGGTGCATCATGTCCGCGCTGCCGATCCAGTACGTGTCGCCTGCGCGGAAGTGGAAGACCCTGGAGTGCTCCAGGAAGCGCCCGAGGACCGAGCGCACCGTGATGTTCTCGCTCAGCCCGGGCACGCCCGGCTTGAGCGAGCAGATCCCGCGCACCACGATCTCCACCCTGACCCCGGCCTGGGATGCGTGATACAGCGCGTCGATGATCTGCTCGTCGACAAGGGAGTTGCACTTGATCCGGATGCCGGTGTCCTCGCCGGCGGCCGATCGCTCGATCTCCTCGGCGATGCAGTGCAGGATCCCCCGCCGGATGCCGCCCGGCGAGGTGAGGATGTTGCGGTAGGTGTCCTGCCGGGAGTAGCCGGTGAGCACGTTGAACAGGTCGGTGAGGTCCGCGCCGATCGTCGGGTCGGCGGTGAGCAGCCCCATGTCCTCGTACAGCCTCGCGGTCTTCGGGTTGTAGTTGCCGGTGCCGATATGACAGTAACGCCGGATGGTGGAGCCTTCCTGCCGCACCACCATCGCCACCTTGCAGTGCGTCTTCAACCCCATCAACCCGTACACCACGTGCACCCCGGCACGTTCCAGGGTACGCGCCCAGGTGATGTTGGCCTGCTCGTCGAACCGCGCCTTGATCTCCACCAGCGCCACCACCTGCTTGCCTGCCTGGGCGGCGTCGATCAGCGCGTCCACGACCGGCGAGTCCCCCGAGGTGCGGTACAGGGTCTGCTTGATCGCCAGCACCTTGTCGTCCGCGGCGGCCTGCTCCACGAACCGCTGCACGCTGGTGGAGAAGGAGTCGTAGGGATGGTGTACCAGCACGTCCCGCTCGCGCAGGGTGGCGAACACGCTCTTCGGGGTCTCCCGTTCGCCGAAAGCCGGATGAGTGCGCGGTACGAACGGTGGGTCCTTCAGCTCCATCCGGTCCAGGCCGTAGAGCTGGTGCAGGCAGCTGAGGTCGAGCAGCCCTGGCACCTCCACCACGTCATGCGGATCGACCTCCAGCTCGCGCAGCAACAGCTCCAGCATGTGCTCGCTCATGTCCTGTGCGACCTCGAGCCGCACCGGCGGGCCGAACCGGCGCTGCGCGAGCTCGCGCTCCAGCGCCTGCAACAGGTCCTCGTCCCGATCCTCCTCGACCTCGAAGTCGGCGTTGCGAGTGACCCGGAACACGTGGTGCTCGATCACCTCCATCCCGGTGAACAGCTCGCCGAGATGCGCCGAGATGAGTTCCTCCAGCGGAAGGAAGGTGGCCGGATCGCTCTCCCGGTCCTGCTCCACCCGGATCAGCCGGGGCACGTTGTTCGGCACCTTGACCCTGGCGAAGCGCTCGGTTCCGCGTTCCGGGTCGCGCACCGTCACGGCCAGGTTCAGCGAGAGCCCTGAGATGTACGGGAACGGGTGGGCGGGGTCCACCGCCAACGGGGTCAGCACCGGGAAGATCTGCTCGCTGAAGTACGAGGAGATCCGCAGCTGGTCGGGCGCGTCCAAATCGGACCAGCTCACGATGAGGATGCGCTGCTCGGCGAGGGCGGGCCGGACGTGGTCGGTGAACGCCTCGGTCTGCCGCTCCACCAGGTCCTGGTTGCGCTTGGCGATGTAGGCGAGCTGCTCGCGCGGGGTGAGCCCGTCCGCGCTGCGCACCGAGAGGCCGGTCTCGTCCCTTCGCTTCAGCCCGGCCACCCTGACCATGTAGAACTCATCCAAATTGGACGCGAAGATGGCGAGGAACTTCGCTCGTTCGAGCAGCGGCTGGGAGGCGTCCTCGGCCAGCGCGAGCACCCGGGCGTTGAAGTCCTGCCAGGAAAGTTCGCGGTTGAAGTACCGGTCGTCGGGCAGCGAGTCGGCCAGCCGGGGGGTGCCAGGGGTGACGGCCGGTGGCGCCGAGGGTACGGCGTGCTTCTCCGGCTGGCGGCCGTTATGGCTGGACCCACTCTCCTGCCCGCGAGGCGCGGAGGCCGCCGGTACCGGTGTTGCGCTCTCGTCGTTGCTCACACCTTGCATTGTTCCGCACTCGGGCGCGGGACGCGCGTACCGAACGATACGGCCGGGTGAATGTTACGACACCCACGTTCCGGCATCCGTGCTGTTCAGCGCAGGCAGGCGGGCTCGCCCAGCGCGGTCACGGTGCGCTCGCCCACGCCGATCAGCCGGGCATGCGCGAGATCATCGGCCGTGTCCACATCGCTGCGCAACGAAGGCACCGGGGCACTCAGCGCGACCGCCCCGGAGGCGGCGTGCGCACCGGCCGAACCATTGCCGAACCGTGGCTCGAGCGGCGCACCCGGCGCCGACAGTAACAAGGTGGTACCGGTTCCGTGCCGGTCGGCGACGAAGGAGCGTCTGCCAGCCGCCTCGGCAAGCGCCTCGGCGAGTTCGGCGGGCCGCAGTGCGGGCAGGTCGGCCTGCAGCGCGCCGACGACCCCGTCCGGGTTGTCCTCGCGCAGCACGCCCTCGCCCCTGCGCAGCGCCGCGTTGAGCCCGCCGGCCCCTTCCTCACTCACCACCTCCGCGCCCAGCCTGCGCAGCTCGGCCAGCGCGGCGGGGTCGGTGGCCACCACGAGCAGCCGCCGCACCCCTTCCGTCGCGGTCGCCGCGGCGAGGGTGTCGGCGGCCAGTGCGAGCACCAGCGCGGCGTGCTCCGCGCCTGCCGCTCCCCGCAACCGGGACTTGCCTGCCCGCGGGGGCTTCATCGGGATGATCAGGTCGACCTCACGAGACACCTCACCATCATTACCCGAACGGCGGCATGCGCGCCTGTGCCGACCACCCCTTGTTGGCGCTGGGTCACCGGTCGGGGGAGGATCGGGCGATCCGGCACACGAGGAGGAGTCTTGGGCGATCGCGAGAAGGGCGGTTTCTGGGTCGGAGCCGCTGCCGCGTTGTTCTACCCGCTGAGCTGGCTCGGCAAGCGCGTCTACCGGGGCAGCGAGCGGATTCCCCGGCAGGGACCGGCGCTGCTGGTGCTGAACCACGTCTCGCATCTGGACCCCGCGGCCGACGCGGTGTTCGTGCACCGCAACAAGCGCGTTCCCCGGTTCCTCGCCAAGGACAGCGTGGCGCGGGCGCCGATCTTCGGCCGGATCTTCCTCGGCTCCGGCGGCATCCCGGTGTACCGGGGCACCTCCAGCGCGGGCGACAGCCTGCGCGCAGCGCACCAGGCCCTGCGCGAGGGCAAGGTGGTGGTGATCTATCCGGAGGGCACTATCACCAAGGACCCCGCGGGCTGGCCGAAGCACTCCTACACCGGGGTGGCGAGGCTGGCACTGGAGAACGACGTGCCGGTGCTGCCGATCGCCCGCTGGGGCACGCAGGACATCTGGAACGGCTACACCAAGAAGTTCCGCCCGCTGCCCCGCAAGACCGTGGTGCACCTGGTCGGCAACCCGGTGGACCTCGCGGCGCAGCGGCAGCGGCCCGGCTCGAACGCGCTGCTGCGTGAGGTGACCGACCTGCTGATGGACGAGGTGACCGCGCTGCTGGCCGAGATCAGGGCGAGCGGCCACCGCAGCAGCGGTCCGAGCGGATGGACGCGGGCTGATGGCGGGTACCGGGCTGGACATCCGGCGGCCTGCCGTGCTGGGCTCGGGCTCCTGGGGCACGACCTTCGCCAAGGTGCTCGCCGACGCCGGCCGCGAGGTCACCATGTGGGCGCGCCGCGAAGAGGTCGCGCGGGAGATCCGGGAGCGGCGTTCCAATGCGGACTACCTGCCCGGGGTGCGGTTGCCGGAGCGGCTCACCGCCACCGCGGACCCGGCCCGCGCGCTGGACGGTGCCGACGCGGTGGTGCTGGCGGTACCGAGCCAGCGGCTGCGGGACAACCTGGAGGCCTGGCGCGGGTTGCTGCCGCGGGACGTGCCGCTGATCAGCCTGGCCAAGGGCGTCGAGCTGGGCACCTGCAAGCGGATGAGCGAGGTGATCGCCGAGGTCGCCGGGATCCCCGCCGGGCAGGTGGTCGTGGTGTCCGGGCCGAACCTGGCCAGGGAGATCGCCGAGGAACAGCCCGCGGCCGGGGTCATCGCGTGCACCGACCACGACCGGGCGGTAGCGGTCCAGCTGGCCTGCTCCACCGGGTACTTCCGGCCGTACACCAACACCGACGTGGTCGGCTGCGAGCTCGGTGGCGCTTGCAAGAACGTGATCGCGCTGAGCTGCGGGATGGCCGCGGGTATGGGCTTCGGCACGAACACCGCCGCCACCCTGATCACCAGGGGCCTCGCCGAGATGGCCCGGCTGGGCACCAAGCTCGGGGCCGACCCGCTGACCTTCGCCGGCCTGGCCGGGGTGGGGGACCTGGTGGCCACCTGTTCCTCCCCGCTGTCACGGAACCGGACCTTCGGCGAGCGGCTTGGCAGGGGGGAGACGGTCGAACAGGCGCAGCGGGCCGGGGGTGGCCAGGTCGCGGAGGGGGTGATGTCCTGCTCCTCGATCCGGCAGCTCGCCGCCTCGGTCGGCGCGGACATGCCGATCACCGACGCGATGTACCGGGTGTGCCATGAGGGCATGGACCCCGCCCAGGTCGGTGCCGAACTACTGGGCCGCAAGCGCAAACACGAATGGTCCTGACCCGCCCTTCCCCACTCACAGCAAGTCCCATGGGGTGAGAGGAATTGACTGGGCCGGGCCGGCCTGGTTTGGTGTGCGGCGTGTTGACGCCTGGTATGACGCAGCGGCGCGGTCACATCGACCTGCGCCTCGTCGCCAGCGCGCTGTGTCCGTGTCGGTGATCCTCCCGATCCTGCAGATCCGACCTATCCCGACACTTTCCGAGGACACTTCCATGTTCGCCGTTCCGGCAGGCACCGTCGCGGGTGCCGAGAATCCCGTCCTGCGCCACCCGGTCCGGGTCGCGCTCGAGTTCGCCGCCGACCGCGACCGGTGGCGGAACCTGCTCCGCTACGACCCCGACGAGCGTTTCGCCGCGCTGATCACCGCCGACGCGGGGCAGCAGGTATGGCTGCTCAGCTGGCTGCCGGGCCAGGAAACCGACCTGCACGACCACGGCCGCGCCACCGGGGCCTTCACCGTGGTCAATGGCGACCTCGCCGAGACCGTGGCCCGGCGGGCCAGGGACGGCCGGGTGCTGCGCGAGGAGCACGCGCTCACCGCGGGCCAGTCCAGGGTGTTCGGCCCCGGCTACGTGCACCAGGTGCGCAACCTGGGACCGGACCCCGCGGTCAGCATCCACGTCTACCGCTCGGCGGGCCGGACCATGCGCCCGTTCCGGCTGGATCCGCTCAGCGGCCCGGTGCGGGTTTCCGACCGCTGACGTGCGCAGGGACCGGGGTCTCCGCGGCCAGCTCCGGGGCGGGCTCCGGGACGCCGAAGGTGGTGTGCACCGGGAGCACCCCCGCCCAGGCTTCCACTCCGCGGACGTCCTCGGGAGGATCGGCCGGGGCGCCGGAGCGCATCTTCACCGAGGCCTCGCTGAGGTCCAGCGCCAGCACGGTGACCGCGGCGAACTCCTTGGCGTTGACCTCCCTGGCGTGCTCCCATGAGCCGGGGGCGAGGTGGTCGGTCAGCACCCGCAGCCCATGCAGCTTCTCCGCGCGTTCGGTGAGCTCCCGTGGCGTGCCGTAGATCACCGCGCTGCGGTAGTTCATCGAGTGGTTGTTCACCGAGCGGGAGTAGACGATCCCGTCCAGCAGCGTGACCGTGACGCAGACCTCGGTGCCGGCCCCCGCCGCCCGCAGGCTGGCCGCGCCGGTCGAGCCATGCAGGTACAGCGTGTCGCCCGCGCGCCCGTAGCCGGTCGGCAGCACCACCGGCGCGCCGTCGACCACCAGGCCGAGATGGCAGACCAGCGCCTCGTCCAGGATCGCGTGCAGGGCGGCTCGGTCGGTGGCGGCCCGGTCTCGTTTGCGGCCGAGCCGGGTGCGTGCGGTCGAGGACAGCGGGGTGGCGAGCTCGGTCATGAACCTCAGGCTGCCGCCGGTAGTGGCATCATGGAACAGCCACTGTCGTCCGATACCGAAAGGCCAATTGTGTCCGCTGCCACGCGCCGGGCCGGGACACGGGGCGCGGAGACCGCGTTGCCGATGAGCCTGGACCGCGAATCCGAGGTCCCGCTGGCCGTGCAACTCGCCGACGCCCTGCGCGATGCCGCCGCACACGGGCACCTTCGTGGTGGCGACCGGTTGCCCTCCACCCGTGCGCTGGCGGGCAGGCTCGGGGTGAGCCGGACCGTCACCTCGGCGGCCTACGAGCAGCTGCATGCCGAGGGCTGGATCCTCGGCAGGCACGGATCTGGTACCTACGTCACCACCTCGCCGCCCGCGGGCAGGCCCGCGCGCCGCGCCGTGGTGGAACGCGAGGGCACCCCGGCCGGGCTGCTGGACCTCACCCTCGGGGTGCCCTGGGCCGAAGGGCTGGACCGTGCGGCCTGGCGCCGGGCCTGGCGGGCCGCCGCGGACGCGGCCCCGCTGTCCACCGCGCAACGGGCAGGCCTGCCGGAGTACCGGGCCGCGATCGCCGAGCACCTGCTGCGCCACCGCGGGCTGGACGTGGGCACCGAGTCGGTGCTGGCCACCGGCGGCACCACCGCCGCCGTGGTGGAGCTGGCAACGGCCGTGCTGGAGCGCGGCGACCTGGTGGCCGTGGAGGAACCGGGCTACCAGCGTGCGGTGCAGGCGTTCCGGTGCGCGGGACTGCGGGTCGCCCCGGTCGCGGTGGACGAGGAGGGCATCCGCCCCGACTCGGTGCCGCGCGGGGCGCGGGCGGTGTACTGCTCGCCCGCGCACCAGTACCCGATGGGCAGCCGGATGAGCGCGGCGCGCAGGGTGGAGCTGGTGGAGCGGGCACGGGCCGAGGACTTCCTGTTGATCGAGGACGACTACGACGGCGAGCTGCGGTTCGATGTGGCGCCGCTGCCGCTGCTGGCCGCGCTCGCGCCGGACGTTGTGGCCCACCTCGGGACCACCAGCAAGATCCTCACCCCCACGCTCGGGGCGGGCTGGATGGTCGCGCCCGAACCGGTGACCACGACGGTGCTGGAGTACCGCGACCGCACCGGCACCCGGCCGTCGCCCGCGGGCCAGCGGGTGCTGGTCGAGCTGGCCCGTGCCGGTGACCTCGGCAGGCATCTGCGCAGGCTGCGCCGGGAGCTGTCTGAGCGCAGGACGATGCTGGTGGGTGCGCTGCGCGCGGCGGGTGTCCCGGTGCTCGGCGACGACGCGGGCGCGCACCTGGTGGTGCCGCTGGCCTCGGCGGCAACCGAGCGGGAGCGGCTGGCGGCCGGGCGGGCCGATGGCATCGTGCTGGACAGCCTCAGCAGGCACTTCGCCGGCGTACCCGACCGGCACGGGGTCGCGGTGGGGTACGCGGGCTGCTCCGGGGCAGCGTTGCGGGACGCGCTCGGCGTGCTGGTGGGCCTGCTGCGCTGAGCTTGTCCACATAAGCGCCCGGACTTGTCTGCACAAGCGCCCGGTAGGGTGACCGCCCATGAGCGCACGGAAGACACGCGTGGCCGTCGTGTTCGGGGGCCGCAGCACCGAGCACACGATCTCGTGTGTGTCCGCTGGCAGCATCCTGGCCAATCTGGACCCGGACCGCTTCGAGATCATCCCGGTCGGCATCACCCCCTCCGGTGGCTGGGTGCTGGGCAGTTCCGACCCGAAGACACTGGAGATCCACGGCCGCGAGCTGCCCTCGGTGGACGGCGGCACGGCGCTGGTACTGGCTGGCGACCCCACCCAGCGTGACCTGATCAGCCTGGAGCCGGGTGGCGAGGCCGAGGTGCTCGGCAGCGCGGATGTGGTGTTCCCGGTGCTGCACGGCGCCTTCGGCGAGGACGGCACCCTGCAGGGGCTGCTCGAGCTGGCCGAAATCCCATACGTGGGGGCCGGGGTACTGGCCAGCGCGGCCTCGATGGACAAGGAGTACGCGAAGAAACTGCTTGCCGCGGAAGGGCTTCCGGTCGGTACCTACGCGACGATCCGGCGTGGACAGTCCACCCTGGATGCCGCCGAGCGGGATCGCCTCGGGCTTCCCGTGTTCGTCAAACCGGCCCGCGCGGGTTCCTCGGTCGGGATCAGCAAGGTCAGCGACTGGTCCGAGCTGGACGCGGCGATCGCGCTGGCGCGGCAGACCGATCCCAAGGTGCTGGTGGAGGCCGCGGTGGTCGGCCGTGAGGTGGAGTGCGGCGTGCTGGAGTTCCCGGACGGCCGGGTGGAGGCCTCGCTGCCTGCCGAGATCCGGGTGCTGTCCGAGGATCCCTCGGCCTGGTACGACTTCGACGCGAAGTACCTCGGCGAGGAGGCCGAACTGGACATTCCGGCCAAGCTCGACGACGAGGTGACCGAACGGGTGCGGGCGATGGCGGTGCGGGCCTTCGGGGCACTGGACGGCCAGGGGCTGGCGCGGGTGGACTTCTTCGTCGGCGCCGACGGCGGGCTGACCATCAACGAGGTGAACACCATGCCCGGGTTCACCACCACCTCCGCCTACCCGAAGATGTGGGGGGTCACCGGCCTGGACTACCGCACCCTGCTGTCCACCCTGGTGGACACCGCGCTGGCCCGCGGCACCGGCCTGCGCTGACCGCCGCTGTCAGCCGAAGCGGAGGGGGACCTGGGGGAGCGTGCGGTCGACCAGGTCGGAGATCTCCTGTAGCGGGCCGGTGCCCGCCTGCTCCGGCACGGTGAGCGCCACGTACACCTCGCGGTCCACCACGTACCAGGTGGCCGACCCCTGACCCGGCACGTGCAGCCACTGCACCTCGTTGATCACCCGCAGGTTCGAGGTGCGGGTCAGCTCCGGCGGGCGTTCCAGCCCGCAGCGCAGCACCACGGCCTCGTCCGAGCCCCCCGCGCCCCAGGCCGTGGTGGCCTGCGGCGCCGGTTCGGCGAGGTCCCTGCGGGGGAGGGTGTCCCCGGCGGAGGTCAGCGCCCCTGGCGCGGCGCCGATCAGCTTCCCGCAGGCTGGCGAGCCCGCGTCGGGCGCGGGCACCGGCACCAGGGCCAGTGGCCCGGTCGCCGGGTCCGGCTGCTCCGCAGGGTCCTGCTCACCGGGGCCCAGCAGCGCGAACAACGCGACGCCGACGGCCAAGGCCACCGCCAGCACGGTGGCGACGACGATCAGTGCCCTGGGCGGAGCCCCGGATTCGGTATCGGTCACCCGCCCACTACAACATGGCTCACAGATGCACGACCGGGCAGGTCAGCGTGCGGGTGATCCCCTCGACGTTCTGCACCTTCGCCACGACCAGCTGCCCGAGCTCGTCCACGTTGTCCGCCGCGGCGCGCACGATGACGTCGTAGGGGCCGGTGACGTCCTCCGAACTGGTGACGCCGGGAATCCCGGAGATCTCGGCCGCGACGGAAGCCGCCTTGCCGACCTCGGTCTGGATGAGGATGTATGCGTGGACCACGGCGCGCCCCTTCGTCTACATCGATCTTCTCAGTGTTGAATCAAGCCAGCGTTGACTCTGGCAACGTACCCCAGTCCGGCAAACATCGGGCATCCGACTATTGGCGATCGGAGGTGGTGTGGTGTCCGCGGACGGCAGAGCAGGCGAGGACACCGTCGCCGCGCTCGGCGAGTTCGGTCTGATCCGGAAGATGGTGGCGGACCGGGCTCAGCCCGCGACCACCCTGCTCGGGCCCGGCGACGACGCGGCGCTGGTGGCTGCGCCCGATGGTCGCGTCGTCGCGACCACGGATGTGCTGGTCAGCGGCGTGCACTTCCGGCTCGACTGGTCCAGCCCGGAGCAGATCGGCCGCAAGGCCGTTGCGGTGAACCTCGCCGACCTCGCGGCCATGGGCGCCGTACCGACCTCGGCCCTGGTCGGGCTGGCCTGTCCGGGAGACACCCCGGTCTCGCTGCTCACCGGGCTCACCGAGGGCATGTGGGCCGAGGCGAGCAGGGCGCGGGCCGGCCTGGTCGGCGGGGACGTGGTGCGTGCCGACCAGCTCGTGGTGAGCGTCACAGCCCTTGGCGACCTCGGCGGTCGCCCGCCGGTGACCCGATCGGGTGCCCGGCCGGGGGACATTCTCGCCGTGTGCGGGCGGCTCGGCTGGGCCGCGGCCGGTCTGGCCGTGCTCGGCAGGGGCTTCCGCTCCCCGGTCGGCGTGGTGAACGCGCAGCGTGCCCCGGAACCGCCGTACGCGGCAGGCCCGGCCGCAGCGACCGCCGGGGCCACCGCCATGATCGACGTCTCGGACGGGCTGCTCGCCGACCTCGGCCACCTGGCCGAGGCCTCCGGGGTGGGCCTGGACGTGCGCACCGACCGGCTGCGGGTGGACCAGAAACTGGTCGACGTCGGCTCCGCGCTCGGGGCCGACCCGCTGCACTGGGTGCTGACCGGGGGCGAGGACCACGCGCTCGCCGCGACCTTCCCCTCCTTTGCCGACCTGCCCGAGGGCTGGGAGCAGATCGGTACCGTGCTGTTGCCGGACACCGGGGTGACGGTGGACGGCAGCCCCTACGAGCGGGGCGGCGGCTGGGAACACTGGCGCTGAGTTCTGGATATCTTGGATCGGGTGGACATTCGCGTTACCCCTTTCGATCACCCGGACGCCGTCAAGCTGATGGACGAGGTCCAGCAGGAGTACGTGGTGCGCTACGGCGCGCCGGACCTGACCGCCATGCATGCCGAGGAGTTCACCCCGCCGAATGGCCTGTTCCTGGTCGGCTACCTGGACGGGGCGCCGGTGGCGACCGGTGCCTGGCGGGCGCATGACGGTCCGGAGCCGGACTTTCTGCCCGGCGACGTGGAGTTGAAGCGCATGTACGTGACCACCGATGCCAGGGGTCGCGGGTTCGCCCGTGCGATGCTCGCCGAACTGGAGCGCACCGCGGTGGCCGCCGGAAGGCGCCGGGCGGTGCTGGAGACCGGGACCAAGCAACCGGAGGCCATCGCGCTGTACCGCTCCTGTGGTTACACCGACATCCCGAAGTTCGGGTACTACCGCCACTACGCGGAAAGCGTGTGCCTTGCCAGACAACTGGTCCCTGAACAGACCGGGTAAGGTAGCGGATCGTGACCGCGCGACCGCTCCAGGACGTTGTCGAAGCAGGCTGGGCCAAGGCCCTCGAACCGGTGGCGGACCGGATCCGGGAGATGGGGGAATTCCTCCGCGCCGAGATCGCGGCTGGCCGCAGTTACCTGCCTTCCGGGGACAACGTGCTGCGCGCTTTCCAGCAGCCCTTCCACGAGGTGCGGGTGCTGATCGTCGGCCAGGATCCGTACCCGACGCCGGGGCATCCGATCGGGCTGAGCTTCGCGGTGGCCCCCGATGTCCGGCCGTTGCCGAAGAGCCTGATCAACATCTTCGGCGAGTACTGCGACGACCTCGGCCACCCGCAGCCGAGCAACGGCGACCTCACGCCGTGGACAGAGCAGGGGGTGCTGCTGCTGAACCGGGCGCTCACCGTCCGGCCCGGCGCGCCCAACTCGCACCAGGGCAAGGGCTGGGAAGAGGTCACCGACCAGGCGATCCGCGCGCTGGCCGCCAGGGACGAGCCGCTGGTCGCGATCCTGTGGGGCAGCAACGCGCGCAAGCTCAAGCCCCTGCTCGGCCGGGTGCCCTGCGTGGAGTCGGTGCATCCCAGCCCGATGTCGGCGCACAACGGGTTCTTCGGCTCCCGCCCGTTCAGCCGGGCCAACGAGCTGCTGGCACAGCAGGGCGCCGAGCCGGTGAACTGGAAGCTGCCCTAAGGCCCCGGCGGAGCCCCACTCCGGGCACAAAAAATACTGTGAGTGGCTTGTTCACTGCATTTTCGCAGTGAACAAGCCACTCACAGCAGAGAACTGGGGGGCGGCGTCAGCCGCGGGTGACTTTGCCTGCCTTGATGCAGGAGGTGCACACGTTCATCCGCTTCCGCTGGGAAAGCCCGATCTTGGCGTGCACGGTCTGGATGTTCGGGTTCCACCGGCGGTTGGTACGCCGGTGAGAGTGCGAGACCGCCTTGCCGAAGCCCGGCCCCTTGCCACAGACGTCGCACACGGCAGCCACGTCGAACACTCCTCGAAAATCAGGGGACTTGAAGCAAGCCCAGCCAGTACTGGACAACTCGAATAGGGTAGCCGGTCCGATCCCGGCCGGGCGCACGGGGTCGATACGCTCGCCAGGAACCGGTGAACGAGGGAAGGATACCTGGTGCGAGCCCTGGACGCGGCGGCCGTGACGGCCTGGGCCGCGGCATGCGTGCGCAGCCTCGAGGCCCTGCGGGCGGACATCGACGGGATCAACGTCTACCCGGTCGCCGACTCCGACACCGGCTCCAACCTGCTGCACACCCTCACCGGTGCCCGCGACGCGCTGGCGGCCCACGGGGAACCGGCGGGGGCAGGCGAGGCGCTGGCCGTGCTGGCCCGCGGCGCGGTACGCGCGGCCCGCGGCAACTCGGGTGTGATCGTCTCCCAGGTGCTGCGCGGGCTGGCCGAATCGGCGGCGGGCCGGACCGAGCTCGACGGGCAGGCCCTGGCCGCGGCGCTGCTCGCGGCGGACCGCACCGCCACCGAGGCCGTGGCGCACCCGGTGGCGGGCACCATGCTCACCGTGCTGCACACGGCCGTGGCCCCGCTGGGCGCGGACCGGCACCGCTCGGCCGCGGAGGTGGCCTGCGCCGTGGCCACGGCGGCTGCCGAGGCACTGGACGAGACCCCGCACCAACTGCCCGCGCTGGCGACGGCGGGGGTGGTGGACGCGGGCGGCCGTGGCCTGGTCGCCGTGCTCGATGCGCTGGTGACGGTGGTCACCGGCACGCAGGTGGATGCGCCCCGGCGTCTCGGCGCCGCGGTCGCGCGGCAGCCCGCGCCGCCCACGGTGTCCGCCTGGGAGGTCATGTACCTGCTGGACGAGGCCGAGCCTGCCCGGCTGCCCGAACTGCGCACGGCACTCAGTGAGCTCGGCGACAGCGTGACCGTCGCGGGGGACGGCTCTGGCAGCCACGCCGTGCACGTGCACTGCGCCGATATCGGCGCCGCGATCGAGGCCGGGCTCGCGGTGGGCAGGCCGCACCAGATCCGGGTGGAGCCACTGCTGACGGCCCCGCAGGAGGCCGAGGCGCCGCCTCCGGCCCGCTCCGTCCTGCCGGTGGTGCACGGCACGGGGCTCGCGGAGCTGGTCACCGGGGAGGGCCAGCCCGTGCTGCGGGTGCCGGAGGGTTCGGTCCCGACCGTGGCGGAGCTGCTCGGCAGCATCACCGGTACCGGGGCCGCGCATGTCACCGTGCTGCCCGCGGACGCCGGGCTGACCGCAGCCGTGGACAAGATCGCGGGCCACCCGATGCTGGACGGCCTCGAGGTGGTGGTCGTGCCCTGCGGCTCGCCGGTGCAGGTGCTGGCCGCGCTCGCCGTGCACGATCCGGCGCGGCGGACCAACGACGACGTGGTCGCCATGGCCGAGGCCGCGGCGGCGACCCGGCGCGGCGAGCTGCTGGTCGCCCGCGAGGAGGCGATCACCTGGGTGGGCCGCGCGCATGCGGGCGACCTGGTCGGCCTGGTGGACGGTGAGGTCGTGCTGATCGAGCCCGAGCCGGACGGACCGCGCATCCTGGCGGCCGCGCTGACCGTGCTGGAGCGGATGCTCGCCGCGGGCGGCGAGTTGGTGACCGTGCTGACCGGCGCCGGTGCGCCGGACGGTATCGGCGACACGCTGGCCGACCGGCTGCGCGCCGAGCGGCCGGAGGTGGAACTGTCGTGCTATCCCGGTGGTCAGGAATCAGCCGTGCTGCTGATCGGGGTGGAGTGAGTAATGAGCCAGTTACGTGACCCGCTGGGACCCTTCCTCGGCGACAAGACGGCCAAGGCACTGGCCAGCGGGCTGAACCTGCACACCGTCGGCGACCTGTTGCGGCACTACCCGCGCCGGTACGCCGAGCGGGGCGAGCTGACCGATATCGCCGGTCTCGAGGTCGGCGAGCACGCCACGGTGATGGCCAGGGTGGAGAACACGAGCAAGCGCAGGATGAAGTCGCGCAACGGCACGGTGCTCGAGGTGACCATCACCGACGGCAAGCGGAAGCTGTCCTGCGCGTTCTTCAACCAGGCCTGGCGGGACCGGGAGCTGCGTCCCGGGCGCACCGGCCTGTTCGCGGGCAAGGTCACCGAGTTCCGGCGGACACTGCAGCTGACGCATCCCGAGTACCAGCTGCTCGACGCGCTCGACTACGAGACCTCGACCGTGGACGACTTCGTCGGGCGGATCATCCCGGTATACCCGGCGGCGGAGGGGCTCGCGTCCTGGGTGATCACCAGGGCGGTGCGGCAGGTGCTGGACACCTTCGATCCGGACGAGGATCCGATGCCTGCCGAGCTGCTAGCCCGCTACGGCCTCACCGACCTGCGCTCCGCGCTGGAGAACATCCACCGGCCGCCGAACCGCGACGCCGTCGAGATCGCGCAGCACAGGCTGAAGTGGGACGAGGCGATGGCGGTGCAGCTGATCTTCGCGCAGCGCCGCTACTCGGCGGTGTCCCGGCCCGCGCCCGCGTGCCCGCGCAAGCCGGATGGGCTGGCCGCGGAGTTCGACGGCAGGCTTCCCTTCGACCTCACCGAGGGACAGCGCGAGGTCGGCGAGCGGATCGCCGGGGATCTCGCCGGGGAGCACCCGATGAACCGGTTGCTGCAGGGCGAGGTCGGCAGCGGTAAGACGGTGGTGGCGCTGCGGGCGATGCTGCAGGTGGTGGACGCGGGCAGGCAGGCGGCCATGCTGGCGCCGACCGAAGTGCTCGCCGCGCAGCACGCCCGGTCGTTGCGCGAACTGCTCGGCGATCTGGCCCAGGGCGGGGAGCTCGGTGGCGCGGAGAACGCGACCAGGGTGGCCCTGCTCACCGGCTCGATGCCGGCGAAGGAACGCAAACAGGCGCTGCTGGACGTGGCCAGCGGTGCGGCGGGGATCGTGGTCGGCACGCATGCCCTGATCCAGGACACGGTGTCCTTCGCGGACCTCGGTCTGGTGGTGGTGGACGAGCAGCACCGGTTCGGCGTCGAGCAGCGGGACGCGCTGCGTTCCCGCGGTACGGACTTCACCAGCCCGCATGTGCTGGTGATGACCGCCACCCCGATCCCCCGCACGGTGGCCATGACGGTGTACGGCGACCTGGAAATCTCCTCCCTGCGCGAGCTGCCTGCGGGGCGTTCGCCGATCTCCACTTCGATGGTGCCGGTGGCGGAGAAACCGGCCTGGCTGGACCGGGCCTGGCAGCGGGTCGTCGAGGAGGTCGGTAAGGGGCATCAGGCCTATGTGGTCTGCCCGCGGATCGGCGACGAACCGCCTGCGGACAAGGGGGAGAAGCGGCCCGCGTTGGCCGTGCTGGACCTGGCGCCGGAGCTGGCGGAGGGGCCGCTCCATGGCCTGCGGGTCGGTGCCCTGCACGGCAGGATGCCCAGCGAGGAGAAGGACGAGGTGATGCGTTCCTTCGCCGCGGGCACCCTGGATGTGCTGGTGGCCACGACGGTGATCGAGGTCGGCGTGAACGTGCCGAACGCGACCGTGATGGTGATCATGGACGCGGAACGGTTCGGGGTGAGCCAGCTGCACCAGCTGCGTGGCCGGGTCGGCCGGGGGCAGGTGCCCGGGCTGTGCCTGCTGGTCACCGAGGCACTGGAGGGGACCACCACCAGGGAACGGCTCGCCGCCGTTGAGTCCACGGTGGACGGCTTCGAACTGTCCCGGATGGACCTCGAGCTGCGCAAGGAGGGGGACATCCTGGGTTCGGCGCAGTCCGGGAAGCGGTCCGGGCTGAAACTGTTGTCCCTGCTGCGGGACGAGGAGACGATCGCCGAGGCGCGGGAGCGGGCGCAGGAGATCGTGGGCGACGACCCCTCGCTCGGCGCGCACCTCGGCCTGGCACACCTGGTGTCCGAACTGGTCGACGCGGACAGCGCCGAGTACCTGGAGAAGACCTAGCAAGGCGGGGTTCAGCGGGGTTCGGGCGGGCAGGACAGGTCACGGCCGGGTAGTGGACCACCGATCAGGTAGCCGGTCCCGATGTCGCGGGCGCAGGTGTTCGCCGACCACAGGTACGCTCCGTGGCCCCCGGCTTCCACGGTGACCAACTGAGCCCTTTCCCCGAAGCTGGCACGCAGTTCCCTGGCGTTGGTGAGTGGTGTGGCATGGTCCCGCGTGTTGTTCATGATCAGGATGTTCCGCGGGCCCTCCGGGTCGGCACGTACCCGTTCGTCCACTTCGTACGGCCAGAAAGCGCAGGCCCAGATGTTCGAACCGGTCCCAGCGGTGAGCGGGTACCGGGCGGCGTCGAGCCAGGCCTGGAACCGGTACACCGCGGTCGAGCGGGGCCATTGCCCGTCACCACAGGTGACCCCGAGCAGCGAGGCGGCCCTGCGTCCGGTGGGATCGGCACGCCCGGCGCCGAACCGCCCTGCCAGCCGCACGGCGGTCTCGGCATCCCCGCTCGCGACCGCCCTGCCGAGCTCTTCCAGCAGCGGGAAGTTCTCGTCCTCGTACAGTGCGGAGTAGATGGCGAACCGGAATCGTCCTCCGCCGAGCACGCCATCCGGCGCCGTCAGCGGTTCCCGGCCGAGCCGTTCGGCGAGCGACACGTAGTGGTCATACGCGCCGTCGTCCCCCACGTACTCGGCGAAGTCCTGGAACCTCCGATCCGTGGCCGGGCCGATGCTGCGCTGCCAGTGTCCGCGCCACATGCGCCCGGCGGAGGCGACGCTCTCCAGCAGCACCCGGTCGGT
The DNA here is from genome assembly GCF_018885265.1 of Amycolatopsis aidingensis. Taxonomy (GTDB): domain Bacteria; phylum Actinomycetota; class Actinomycetes; order Mycobacteriales; family Pseudonocardiaceae; genus Amycolatopsis; species Amycolatopsis aidingensis. Next base: position 5,869,593 of record NZ_CP076538.1, on the reverse strand, counting down.
ATGCTCGCCGAACAGTGAGGCGTACGCGGTGCCGAGGTAACTGCCGTAGGAGATGCCGAGGTAGCTGATCCGTTCCGCACCCAGGGCCTGCCGCATCAGGTCCATGTCCCGTGCCACGTAGGCGGTACCCATATGAGCCAGCAACGGCCCGCCCTGCCGGACGCAGGTATCGGCGACCTGGCGCGCGACGCGCACGCTCTCGTCGAACCCACCCTGGCGCGGCCACGGGATGAGCTGCTGCTGGTCCGCGGGAAGCTCGCAGGACACCGGCGAGCTGTGGCCGAAGCCGCGCTGGTCGAAGCTGACCACGTCGTACGCGTCGGTCACGGCCTCCGGTGCCAGCGTGCTGAACCAGGCCGCGGATCCCAGGTGTGTTCCCGGCCCGCCGAGGTTGGTGACCAGCACTCCCCGGCGTGCCTCCGGGTCCGCCGCGCGCACACGGGACACGGCCATGTCGATGGTCCCGGCGCTCGGATCGTGGTAGTCCACAGGGACCGGTAGCGTCGTGCATTCCGCGCCGGAGTCACCGGCGTCGAAGGGGCACGGGCCCCAGTCCAGTTCGTCGTCCGCCGCAGCGGCGGAGGGCGCGATGAGCCCGGCGGCGACCATCGTGATCGCCGCCAGGGTTCTGGCTGCTGTCTGCATGCGCCGGAACCTATCGACGGGCCGCCGGCGCGGGCATCGGGCACGATCCCGGAGTTCGGCACTTAGGGGTCGGTGCCCCGATCGGTGGACGCCGCGTGTTGCCGCGGTGCACGGCAGGAGGTAAGCCAGGGCCATGGCAACTCTTCGAACCCGGTCGGCGGTCGCGGCGGCGGCCACGGTGCTGGCCGTCTGCGCCCTGGCCGCTCCGGCCGCGGCAGAGCCAGGCGAACAGGTCGACCCGCCGAGCTGGGGCCTGGACCGGGTCGACCAGCGTGACGGCGGTGACCAGCTGGACCAGCTCTACCGGTACGAAACCACCGCCGCGGACGTGACGGCCTACGTGATCGACACCGGAGTGGACGGCACGCATCCGGACTTCGGCGGGCGGGTGTGGCCCGGCAGGGACTTCGTGGACGACGACGAGCACGCCACCGATCGCAACGGACATGGGACCCAGTTGGCCGGGGTCATCGCGGGTGAGCGGTACGGGATCGCCAAGCAGGCGCGGGTGATGCCGGTCCGGGTACTGGACGCGCAGGGCGGGGGCAGCGCGGCCACCATCCTGGCCGGGATCGAGTGGGTGCTGGAGAACGCGAAGCAGCCCGCGGTGGCGGTGCTCGGTATCGGCGGGCCGCCGAACGAGGTGGTGGACGAGGCGGTGCGCAGGCTCACCGAGGTGATGCCGGTCGCGGTGCCTGCCGGCGGATCGGGCTCCGACGCCGGGGAGTTCTCTCCCGGCAGGGTGCCGGAGGTTCTCACGGTCGCCGCCGCGAACCAGTCCGACGAGGCCGCCCCGAAGTCCAACTCCGGCGCCGCGGTCGATCTGTACGCCCCCGGCGTGGACATCCTGGCACCAGCCACTGGCGGTAAGGACGCCCGGCGCAGCGGGACCTCGATGGCCGCCGCGCATGTGGCGGGCGCCGCCGCGCTGTACCGCGCGCGGCACCCGGACACCCCCGCATCCGAGGTCAGCGCGGCACTGGTGGCGAACGCGACCGAAGGAGCGCTGTCCGGGGTTCCGGAGGGCACGGCGAACCGGCTGCTCTACACCCTGACTCCGGAGACACCCGACCAGAACGCCGGCACCGCTGAGGAATGAGGGCAGAAACACTTCCGATACGCCTCGTTACCTCATTCGGGTGATCTCGCTCGAACGTGTTTCCGTAACTATACGGAACCGTGTCCGGTCGTGACCTGCTTTCGTTCGAAATAGGCCGTTCGGAGGTTCCCGGCAGGTTCGGCGGATGCGAACGTGCACGCTGACCTCGTTGGTTGGCGTGTTCGGGGACGCGCTTGTTGTTGGGGGGACCGCATGTCGCGTTCTCGTTGGTACCGCCGTGCTTGCGTGCGCGTGCTCGCGGCGTGCGTCGGTGCGACGTTCGCCGCCGTTCCACTCGTTCCGGCACAAGCGGCACCTTCGGCGGTGCATGGAGAAGCCGCGGCCTCGAAGGAGGCTCGTGAGCATGGCCAACCAATACGAGTGGCCGACCGGGTTACCGAGACCGAAGAGGTGGTCGCCAACCCGGACGGGACGTTCACCTGGACGCAGAGTCGGCACCCGGTGCGAGTTCGGCAGGGTGGTCAGTGGCGGCCGACGGACCTGACCCTCGCCCATCGCCCGGACGGTTCGATCGGTCCGGTAGCCGCCTCGGTCGATCTCCGGCTGTCCCGGGGCGGTGCCGACATGCCGCTGGTCGTCGCAGCCAAGCAAGGGCACGAGGTCGGCTTGCGCTGGGCGGACGCACTGCCCGAACCGGTGCTGGACGGTCCGTCCGCGACATACCCCGGCGTGCTGCCGGAGGTGGACCTGGTGGTCACTGCCCTGCCGACCGGATTCAGCCAGGTCCTCGTAGTCAAACGCCCGAGGCGGCGCGAAACCCGAAGCTGGAGCGAATCGCCTTCGGCGCGCACCTCCGGGACGCCTCGATGAATGCCCACCGGAATGCCGGGGCCCGGGATTTTCGCACCACCGACGCCGGCGACGGGCTCGATGTGCTGGACGCCGATGGCGACCTGCTGTTCCGCGGTGACGCATCGCGGATGTGGGACTCCTCCGGTGCCGGCAGCTACGCCGACCGGGTGAGGGGTCCGGCTGGAGGTCGGAAGGCCGCGATGGGCGTCGAGGTCGGCCAGGACACGATCACGATAGCGCCGGACCGGGAGTTCCTCACGGATGCACGGACGAGTTATCCGGTATTCCTCGACCCGAGCTACCACTGGGCCGGTTCGAAGAATCACCACGTCGTCGTACAAAGTGCCTGGCCGGACGCGCGCAATTACGACAGGACGGACGGCGATCTCGGCGACCTCAAGGCAGGCGTGTCGAACTACCCGAAAACGTCGACCTCCAGGTCGTATCTGGAAATGAATATGCTGGGGGTCCGGGGTAAGAAGATCCATTCGGCGACCCTGCGTACCCGCGTTATTCACTCCTACGCCTGCAACGGTGATCCGACCGAGCTGTGGCTGACCCATCCCATCGGCCCCGGCACTACCTGGCACAACCAGCCGGGATGGGTTCGTAGGCTCGACACCACGAGCGTGTCCAACAACGTCAAGTACTGTCCCAGCCACGGCGGTGCGGACTTCTCGGTGACCAATGCTGTGGCGCAGGGTGCGCGAGAGTACTGGCCGGCGATTACCGTCATGCTCAAGGCCAGCAACGCCGACTTGGAGACATGGCGCCGGTTCGACCTGAACCCGGTACTGGAGGTGCGGTACAACTCGTACCCGAACGCCCCCGATTCCCTTGGCATGGAAGGCGGCCTGCTGCCCTGTGCGCGAGGTGACGCTCGACCGTATGTCGGCGTGCGCGATCCCCAGCTCCGCGCCAGGGTCACCGATCCGGACGGTGGTTCGTTGACCGGCCGGTTCGCCCTGCATCGCGGCCCGGCCGGAGACGGTGCGCTGGTCGGCAACTACAGCGCGACCGGTGTGCCCTCGGGCTCGTTCGCACAGGTCGACGTTCCGGAAAGCGCGCTGTCCGAGCAGGAAACGTACAACTGGTCGGTGCACTCATCCGATGGTGAACTGAGCTCGAACTGGGTAGGCAACTGTGAGTTCACAGTGGACCGAACCCCACCGGGGCTCCCCGCGGTGACCTCGACGGACTACCCGTTCGATACGCCCTCGGGTGGTCTCGGCCAGACCGGGACCTTCAGCTTCGACGCGGCAGGCACCTCAGATGTGCAGTACTACCTGTACTCGTTCACCGAGGAGCAGACCGACGATCCGCAGAACCGGGTGGATGCCAACGGACTCGGTGGCGGCGCGTCAATCGAGTGGACCCCCACGTTGGATGGGCCGCAGACGCTTTTCCTCCGGTCGGTCGACCGGGCGGGAAACCGGTCGGAGATCTACCGGTACCGGGTGTTCGTCAAGGCCGACGACCCGCTGAAGCCCGGTCTGACCAGCCATTGGGCCCTGGACGGTGATCTCGCTGACGGGACAGGGAACGGCCACGCCCTCACCGCGGCCGGTGCGGCCACCGTCGACGAGGCGGGGTACCGGGGGCAGGCGGTGCTACTGGACGGGGTCGACGACCGGCTGCACAGCCAGGGTCCGGTGGTGGACACCTCGGGCAGTTTTTCGGTTTCGGCCTGGGCGAAGCTGGACGCGATCGGCCGCTGGCCCGCGGTGGCCTCGCAGGATGGTGCGCGGGTGAGCGCCTTCCAGTTGCAGGCCACTCCGGAAGGCGAGTGGGGTTTCGCCATGTTCCCAGAGGACGTTGATGGGGGCGGCACCGGACACGTACGGGTGCGGTCGCCCGAACCGGTCGAGGTCGGGGTCTGGACGCATCTTCTGGCCGTCTACGACGACGGCGCGGACAAGCTGCGGCTGTACGTGGACGGTGTGCTCGCCGGGGAGACCCCCTACTCGAGTGGGTGGAATGCGACCGGTGACTTCCAGATCGGCGGGGCGAAATGGAGCGGCCAGCGCGTGGACGCCTTCCCCGGCATGGTGGACGACGTCCGGGTTTACCAGCGCGTCGTTGTCGACAGCGAGGCCGCTTTGCTGGCCAATCAGCCGGTCGTCCGGGCGTACTACGCGCTGGATGAAGGTGCCGGGACGACAACCCGGGACGAGGTCACCGCGCGGAACGCGACGCTCGAGGGCACGGCGTCGTGGGATACCGGGGAGTTCACGAGTGTCCGGGTGATCGGTGGCGCCGAGCCGGGTACCGGGCTCGTCCGTGCCCCACGCCCGGCGATCCGCACGGACCGCTCGTACACCGTGGCCGCCTGGGTCCGGCTCGACGAGCTCATTGGCAACCACACCGCGGTGAGCGTGTTCGGTGACACCGCGTCTCCGTTCTGGCTCCAGTACCGCCCGGACAACAACAAGTGGAACTTCGGGCTCACCGGCACTGCCGCTCAGGAGGGTGCATGGCTGGCTACCAGTGCCGGTGATGCGGTAGCCGGTGAATGGACCCATCTCACCGGAGTCTACGACGCGGTGGCCGACGAGGCCCGGATCTACGTCAACGGCCAGCTGTCCGGGGTCACCCCGGGGGCGCAGAGCTGGAACGGCAATGGAGATCTGCTGCTCGGACGTGGGCGCTGGGACGGGCGCGACGTCGACCCGTGGAACGGGCTGGTAGACGAGGTGAAGGTGTACTCCGGAGTACCGACCGATCAGGAGATCGGCCAGTTGGCGGTGCGGTTCTGAGCCTGTTTCCGGTCATGGGCGGCCGGTTCGCCTGGTTCATTCCAGCTTCGTGATGAGAAAGGTGTTCATCGTGCGGGTGCGACGGCTGTACCGAGCCGGGATGATCATGACGCTGTGCGTTGTGCTTGGCGGATCGTTGGCGCCTGCGGTCGCCGCACCACCGGGAACGGATACCGTGGCAAAGCTGCCCGCACTGCAGCAGGAGAAGTCCGTTCCGGGCGGTCCCGTGCCGGTACGCGATCTGCCGGAGAGCCAGACCGAGCAGCGGGCAGGCCGCGCCCTGCCGGAGCCGGCCTGGCCCGCCGCGGCGCGGGCCGAGGTGGAGCTGCCCGTGCGGACCCTGCGTGCGCAACGGGACACCGATGTGCACGGGGCAGGCGCGAGTGTCGACTATCGCCAGGCAGGGCAGCTGCCGGTGGAAGTGGGGCGGATCCCGGGAGAGGCGGCCGAGCAGAGCCGGACCGCGGCCGTTCCGGTCGAGGACCGCGTGCGCGTAGAGACGTTCGGCCAGGACGCTTCGGCCGAGCTGGGACTGGCGGGTACCCTGCTCCGCGTCACCGATGTCGGCGAGGCGCGTGCCGGCGAGCTGGCGGTACGAATCGACTACTCCGGATTCGAGCACGCCTACGGTGGTGACTACGGCGCCCGGCTACGCCTCGTACGCTACCCGGACTGCGCGGTGACCACCCCGGAGCGGCCCGAGTGCCGGAAGCCGACCCCAGTGCGTACGGACAACAACCAGGGGGCCAGGTACGTCGCGGCCGAGGTCCCGCTGGTTCAGGAGAAACAGACGAGGGCCACGGACGCATCCGCCCCCGCGACCATGTTGCTGGCCGTGGCCGCCGACCCGAGCGGGCCGGGGGGCACTTTCACCGCCACCAAGCTGTCTCCGACGGGCTCGTGGTCGGCAGGCGGGTCGAGCGGCGCCTTCAGCTACTCCCACCCGTTCGACTTGCCGCCGTCGCCGTCCGGGGACGTACCGAGCCTGGCGCTGGGCTACTCGTCCAGCTCGCTCGACGGTCGCACGAGCACGACGAACAACCAGGCCTCGGTGGTCGGCGACGGCTGGGAGCTGAACGGAGGCGGATACATCGAACGCCGCTACCGGCCCTGCTCCGAGGACCTCGGCGGGAACCAGGGGCAGACCGAGACCGGCGACCGGTGCTGGGCAGGCGACAACGCCACGATGGTGCTCGGTGGAACATCGACCGAACTGGTCCGGGACCAGGCGACCGGCACCTGGCGCCCGGAGAACGACGACGGTTCCCGGATCGAGCGGCTGACCGGGGCACACAACGGAGACGACAACGGCGAGCACTGGAAGGTCACGTCGACGGACGGAACCCAGTACTTCCTCGGCGTGAACCGGTTGCCCGGCTGGAGCGCGGGCAAGCCGGAGACCCACTCGACCTGGTCGGCACCCGTGTTCGGCAACCACGCCGGAGAACCCTGCCACCAGGCGACCTTCGCCGCGTCCTGGTGCCAGCAGGCCTGGCGGTGGAACCTCGACTACAGCGTCGACCCACAGGGCAACGTGGTCACCTACTACTACGGTGCGGAGACCAATCACTACGGGCGCAACAAGACGGCGGACGCCGGGACGTCGTACACCCGTGGTGGCTATCTCGAGCGAGTCGAGTACGGCCTGCGCAGCGACGATCTGTACGGGACGGCCGCGGCCCGTGTTCTGTTCGGCATGAGCGAGCGGTGCCTGTCGGACGGCGAGATCACCTGCGCCCCTGAGCAGCTCGGCAAGGACACCGCGAAATCGTGGCCGGATGTTCCGTTCGACCAGATCTGCGATTCCGGTAAGAGCTGTGACGGCCGGTACGCCCCCACGTTCTTCAGTCGCAAGCGACTGACCAAGGTCACCACGCAGATCAAGTCCGGTCCCGGTTGGCAGGCCGTCAACTCATGGTCACTGCGGCACCAGTTCCCGGAATCCCGCGACGGATCCGCACCCGCGCTGTGGCTGGCCGGCATCACGCACACCGGGAAGGTGGGGGGTAGCGCGTCCACTCCGGAACTCACCTTCGGCGGGCTCGCCCTGCAGAACCGCGTGAACGCGGATGAGGACCTTCCGTCGATCACTCGCTACCGGATCGTCGGCATCCGCAACGAGACCGGTGGCTACACCCAGGTCACCTACTCCGAACCGGACTGCCGCCGCGGGGAGCGAATGCCTGCGAACCCGGAGTCCAACACCATGCGGTGCTACCCGACCTGGTGGACCCCGGAGTACGCGCCGGAGCCGATCCTGGACTGGTTCCACAGGTACGTCGTCACCCAGGTGGTCGTCGACGATCGCACCGGCGGGTCAGCGCAGATGAGCACCGCCTACGAATACCTCGGCGGTGCCGCGTGGCACTTCGACGACAATGATCTCGCCAAGCCTGAGCATCGAACCTGGTCCCAGTGGCGTGGTTACTCCAAGGTCCGCACCATCACCGGCAAGCCGGGCACGACCCAGTCGGTGAGTGAGACGCTGTACCTGCGCGGTATGGACGGCGATCGGTTGCCCGGCGGCGGTAAGCGCGACGTGTGGGTCACCGACTCCGAAGGCGGGCGCGTCGAGGATCACGACCGGCTGGCCGGGTTCGCGCGGGAGACCCGGCAGTTCGACGGGGACACCGTGCTCTCGGCTTCGGTGAACGATCCCTGGCTACGCGGCCCGACCGCCAGCCGCGGTGACGATAGTGCCTTCTTGCTGGACAAGGCCGCCGTGCGCGGCCGGACCCTGCTCCCGGACGGCAGCTGGCGCCGGACCGAGGTCACCCGCATGTTCAACGACCAAGGGCTGATCACGCAGGTCGACGACGCCGGGGACCTCGCGGTCAAGGGTGACGAGACGTGCACCCGGACCACCTACGCGCGCAGCACGACGAAGTGGATGCTCACCTCCGTCTCGCGGGAACGCAAGACCGCCCTTCCCTGCGCGGACGGCGAGGGCTCGAACGCCGACGTGATCAGCGACGTCCGCACCAGCTACGACGGCAAGCCGCATGGTGAGCCGCCGACCAGGGGCGAACCCACCCTGGTCGAACGCTGGGACGGCACCGGCTATCAGCTGGTCACCCGCACTTCCTATGACGCGTACGGCCGGACGGTCGAACGTACCGACGGCGCGGGAGCGAAGGCGTCCATCGAGTACAGCCCGGCCACCGGACCGGCCACCAAGGTGACCACGACCAACGCGCTCGGACACGTGTCGGTTGACGAACTGGCACCCGAATGGGGCAGTCCGGTTGCGGAGGTCGGTCCCAACGGGGAACGCACCGACGCCGAGTACGACCCGCTCGGGCGGCTCACCAAGGTCTGGTTCCCTGGACAGTCCAAAGCAGCCGGGGACAAGCCCAGCGTCGAGTACGGCTACGCCTACCGCACCGATGCGCCCACGGTGGTGACCACGAAGTCGCTGCGCGACGACGACGGCTACAACGTGTCCTACGACCTCTACGACGGGCTGTTACGGGAGCGCCAGACCCAGATCCCGGCCTCCGGTGGTGGCCGGGTGCTCACCGACACCTGGTACGACTCCCGGGGTTTGCAGGCCAAGACCAACGCCGCGTACTACAACAAGCAGCCACCAGCGGACACGCTGCACGGGGTGCTGGACAACCCGGTGCCGAACCAGACCATCACCCGGTTCGATGCGCTCCAGCAGCCGATCGCGGTGACTTACTACAAACTGGACAAGAAGCAGTGGGAAACCCGGACGGTCCACGAGGGTGACCGCAAACACGTCACTCCTCCCACCGGGGACACGCCCACCACGGTCATCACCAACGCGCAGGGACAGGTCGTCGAGCGGCGGCAGTACCACGGGGACAAACCGGAAGGGGACTATGACGCCACCCGGTACACCTACAACCGCAAGGGCCGGCTGGAGTCGCTGACCGACCCGAGCGGGAACACCTGGCGTTACGAGTACGACGTCCTCGGACGCAAGGTCAAGGACATCGATCCCGACCGCGGTACGACCACGTACACCTACGACAACCTCGACCGGATGGCGTCCACCACGGACTCCAGGGGACGAACACTCACCTATACCTACGATCAGCTTGGTCGTAAGACCGGGATGTTCGAAGGCGGCGAGACCGGCACCAAGCTGGCCGAGTGGACCTACGACACCCTGAAGAAGGGGTTGCCGACCGCGTCGACCCGGTTCGTCGACGGTCAGGCGTACACGCGCGCGGTCGGTTGGTACGACGACCAGAACCGGGTCACGAAATCGCAGGTGACCATTCCCGAGCGCGAGGGTGAGCTCGCGGGCACCTACACGTTCCGGGCCGGCTACACGCCGAACACCGGCCGGGTGTCCTCGACCACCATGCCGGCCGCGGGTGGTCTGCCAGCCGAGAACATCTACCACAAGTACAACGAGTTGGGCCTGCCGACAAAGACGTACGGGATCGACGTGTACGCGCAGGAACATCTCTACTCGCCGTACGGCGAGACCCTGCGCGTCAGCCTGGGCTCGGGCGCGAAGCAGACCTGGATCACCAACAACTACGAGGAAGGCACGCGGCGTCTTGCCGAGACGATCCTGGACCGCAACACCGACACCGGGCAACGGATCGCCGACCGGAGCTACTCCTATGACCCGGCAGGCAACATCACCCGGATCGCCGACCAGCCGACGGGCGGGCCGTCGGACGTACAGTGCTTCCGCTACGACTACCTGCGCCGTCTGACCGAGGCGTTCACCCCGTCCTCGGGAGACTGCGCGGCCGACCCGACCGTGCCAGGACTGGGTGGTGCGGCCCCGTACTGGCAGGAGTTCGGTTACGACAAGGCGGGCAACCGCGTCACGCAGACCAAGCACACGGCCGAGGGTGATGTCGATCTTGCCTTCGACTATCCCGCGGCCGGGCAGGAGCAGCCGCATACGCTTCGCGCGGTCACCAGGACCGGGCCGGACGGTACGGCGCGGGACGAGTTCGGCTATGACTCCACCGGTAACACCACCTCCCGGACGATCGGTGGCGACACGCAGACGTTGGAGTGGGATGCCGAGGGCAAGTTGGCCAAGGTCAACCACGCCGACGGTCAGGTCAGCTCGTATATCTACGACGCGGCAGGCGACCGGCTGATCAAGCGCGAGCCGAACAAGGTCGTGCTGTACCTGCCGGGGATGGAACTGGCGCTGAACACCGGGAACGGGGAGGTCACCGGCGAACGGTTCTACGAGCATGGGGACGCCACGGTCGCGGTGCGCTCCTCCGTCGGCGGGGTGACGATGCTGATGGGCGACCACCAGGGCACCGGCACCGCGCGGGTGGCCGCCACGGACGGCCTGCCGGTCACCCGCCGCTACTTCGACCCGTTCGGCAATCCGCGTGGCGAGGAGCCGGAGTCGTGGCCGGGTGACCAGGGCTTCGTCGGTGGGGTGGACGACGCCACCGGCCTGACCCACGTCGGCGCGCGCGAGTACGACCCGGGTACCGGCCGCTTCATCTCGGCGGACCCGCTGATGGACTTGACCGATCCGCAGCAGATCAACGGGTACGCATACGCCAGCAACAGCCCGGTGACCTTCTCCGACCCGACCGGCCTGATGATGGGCGCGGCATGCGGGCCGGACGGGATCCTCTGCGGCAGCGGCGAGGCCATGCGCGACCCGAACTACATCAACAATCGCACCTACTGGATGCGCAAACGCGGTTACAGCGAGTCGATGGTTCGCAGCTTCCAGCGCATCGAGGGCAGGAACCAGCGGTGGCGGGCCCAGCAGCGGCGGATCTACGCGCAGCGGCGGCAGGCCGAGGCGCAGGCCCTGCGCGAGATGAAGATCAGCCAGGAGGAGTACAAGCGGCTGCGCGCCGAGGCGGCTTCGAAGAAGACCTGGTGGGACCACGCCGTCGAGCAGGTCCCGGAACTCGCGGCGGACCTGGTCGGTCTGACGGATGTCAAGGACTGCTTCGAGGGCGGTGGTCTCGGTTCGTGCGTATCGGCGCTGGTGGGCGCCTTACCGATCGGCAAGATCTTCAAGGCACTGAAGAACGCGGGCAAGCTGGTCGCTGCGGTGATCGACGGGTTCCGGTGGGAGCGCCGGGTGGCTGCCGCGCGGGCTCGGCTTGCGGCGGTGGGGGCGGCGGCGAAGCGGATCTTCAAGAGATCCGGGTGTAACAGTTTCGCGGCGGGAACCTTGGTGGTGATGGCCGACGGTAGTCGGCGGGCGATTGAGGATGTGCGGCTGGGGGATGAGGTGCTGGCCGCTGATCCGGTGTCGGGGGAGTCCGGTCCGCGGGAGGTCGTGGCGACGATCGTCGGTCGGGGTGCGAAGGACCTGGTCGAGTTGACGGTGGCTGGTGAGCGTCCTGGGGTGGAGTTGCCGGGTACGGTGGTGGCTACGGAGGGTCATCCGTTCTGGGTGCCGGAGTTGCGGGAGTGGGTGCCTGCGGCGAGTGTGGAGCCGGGTACGTGGTTGCGGACGGGTTCGGGTTCGTGGGTGCAGGTGCTCGGGGTCCGTTCCTGGACCGCGGTTGGGCCGGTGTACAACCTCACCGTCAGCGGTATTCACACCTACCACGTGGCCGCAGGCAACACCGAGATACTCAACCACAACTGCCCGGCAGGGCGTGGTGGCAGGAAAGCGCGGATTGATCCCCAGGCGGAGGGGTCACATACTGTGATCAAGCGCAATGCTGATGATGAGATTACCGGGTACACGACCTATAAAGAGAACCCTGCGAACCCAAATGGATTTGATATTGAGAAGCGGGTCGACGTCGTTGGTGGTCCACATGTGAACAAGAAGACTCTGGAGTCAGTTCCAACGCCCCACGTTCAAGGGCCAGGTATCCCTGGTGGGGTTCGTCCGGCCGAGCCGTGGGAGGTTCCGGGTGGCTGAGACCAATATTGAATTTCTGCAGCGGTGGTACCGAAGTTGGTGTGATCAAGATTGGGAGCATCAGTATGGTGTAAAAATAGAAACCATCGACAACCCGGGATGGCTGATAAGGATTGACCTGGAAGACACCAATTTTCAGGGTGTCTCCATGGATCTTTGTTCCGTCGACCGGGATGAATTTGACTGGATGACATGGCGCTCGGATGGTCGTGTTTTTGAGGTGGCGTGTGGGCCCGGCAACCTGGACGAGGCGCTTGGCAAGTTTCGTGAATTTGTTGATGTCAGCGAATGAGTGTTAAGAGCATGAGTGTGTTGTTGGCCACGTTCCCTTTGGTGGGTTCTTGGCGGCGCACTCATCGTTTGGGTGGAAGATCCACTGTCGAGTGGTCGCCCGGTCGCCCGCCGGGTGATGATGTCCATCACCGGGCCCGGAACTCCCGGTCACCGGCACCTACGCGGTAACGTTCGTCAGCTACCGATCCGTACGTGTCTCATACCATGGGAAGGACCGGGCATGTTCCGCAAGGTACTCGTCGCGAACCGAGGCGAGATCGCGATCCGTGCGTTCCGTGCTGGCTACGAGCTCGGTGCGGGCACGGTCGCCGTGTTCCCCCACGAGGACCGCAACTCGCTGCACCGGCTCAAGGCCGACGAGGCCTACGAGATAGGCGAACCGGGACATCCGGTCCGGGCCTACCTCTCCGTCGAGGAGGTGGTGCGCGCCGCGCGGCAGGCTGGCGCCGACGCCGTCTACCCCGGCTATGGATTCCTGTCCGAGAACCCCGACCTTGCCCGCGCCTGCGCCGAGGCGGGCATCACCTTCGTGGGCCCCAGCGCGGAGATCCTCGAGCTGACCGGGAACAAGGCCCGCGCCGTGGCGGCGGCGAGGGCCGCCGGGGTCCCGGTCCTGGGCTCATCGGAACCGAGCTCCGATCCGGACGTGCTCGCGGCCGCCGCCGAGGAGCTCGGCTTCCCGGTGTTCGTCAAGGCCGTCGCCGGGGGCGGCGGGCGCGGCATGCGGCGGGTGTCCGAGCCCGCGGCGCTGCGTGAGTCCATCGAGGCCGCCTCCCGCGAGGCGGAGTCCGCCTTCGGCGACCCGACGGTCTTCCTGGAGAAGGCCGTGGTGCAGCCGCGGCACATCGAGGTGCAGATCCTGGCCGACGGGGCGGGCAACGTGATCCACCTCTTCGAGCGGGACTGCTCGGTGCAGCGCAGGCACCAGAAAGTGGTGGAGCTGGCGCCCGCGCCGAACCTGCCAGCCGAGACCCGCGACCGGATCTGTGCCGACGCGGTGGCGTTCGCCCAGCAGATCGGCTACCGCAACGCGGGCACTGTGGAGTTCCTGCTGGACGCCGACGGTCGGCACGTGTTCATCGAGATGAACCCGCGCATCCAGGTGGAGCACACGGTGACCGAGGAGGTCACCGACGTCGACCTGGTGCAGTCCCAGCTGCGTATCGCCGCCGGGGAGACGCTGCCCGACCTCGGGCTCACCCAGGAGCAGATCTACCTGCGCGGCGCGGCCCTGCAGTGCCGGATCACCACCGAGGACCCGGCCAACGGCTTCCGGCCGGACATCGGGATGATCAGCGCCTACCGCTCGCCGGGCGGCTCCGGGATCCGGCTGGACGGCGGCACCGCCTTTTCCGGCACCGAGATCAGCGCCCACTTCGACTCGATGCTGGTGAAGCTCACCTGCCGGGGCCGGGACTTCAAGACCGCGGTCGGCAGGGCCCGGCGCGCGGTGGCCGAGTTCCGGATCCGCGGGGTGGCCACCAACATCCCGTTCCTGCAGGCCGTGCTGGACGACACCGACTTCCAGGAGGGCAGGGTCACCACCTCGTTCATCGAGGAACGGCCACACCTGCTGACCGCGCGGCACTCGGCCGACCGCGGCACCCGGCTGCTCACCTACCTCGCCGACGTCACGGTGAACAAGCCGCATGGCGAGCGGCCCAGGCTGATCAACCCGGTGGAGAAGCTGCCCCGCCTGCCGGAGGGCGCGCAGCCGCCGCCGGGGTCCAAGCAGAAGCTGACCGAACTCGGCCCGGAAGGCTTCGCCCGCTGGCTGCGGGAGTCCTCGACCATCGGGGTCACCGACACCACCTTCCGGGACGCGCACCAGTCCCTGCTGGCCACCCGGGTGCGCACCAAGGACCTGCTGGCCGTGGCGCCGGTGGTGGCGCACACCGTCCCGCAGCTGCTCTCGGTGGAGTGCTGGGGCGGCGCCACCTACGATGTGGCGCTGCGCTTCCTGGCCGAGGACCCATGGGAGCGGCTGGCCGCCCTGCGTGCTGCCATGCCGAACCTGTGCCTGCAGATGCTGCTGCGGGGCCGCAACACCGTGGGCTACACGCCCTACCCGACCGAGGTCACCCAGGCCTTCGTGCAGGAGGCCACGGCCACCGGGATCGACATCTTCCGCATCTTCGACGCGCTGAACGACGTCGAGCAGATGCGGCCCGCGATCGAGGCCGTGCGGGAGACCGGCTCGGCCGTGGCCGAGGTGGCGCTGTGCTACACCTCGGACCTCTCCGATCCGGGTGAGAAGCTGTACACGCTGGACTACTACCTCCGGCTCGCCGAGCGGATCGTCGAGGCTGGGGCGCATGTGCTGGCCATCAAGGACATGGCCGGCCTGCTGCGGGCGCCCGCGGCCACCCGGCTGGTCTCGGCACTGCGCAAGGAGTTCGACCTGCCGGTCCATGTGCACACGCACGACACCGCGGGCGGCCAGCTGGCCACGTACCTTGCCGCCGTGCAGGCCGGTGCGGACGCCGTGGACGGCGCCGTGTCCTCGATGTCCGGCACGACCTCGCAACCCTCGCTGTCCGCGATCGTCGCGGCCACCGACTTCTCCGAGCGCCCGACCGGGCTCGACCTGGAGGCCGTTGGCGACCTGGAGCCGTACTGGGAGATCGTGCGCAAGATCTACGCGCCTTTCGAGGCCGGGCTGGCCTCCCCGACCGGCCGGGTGTACCACCACGAGATCCCCGGTGGCCAGCTGTCCAACCTGCGCAGCCAGGCCCGAGCCCTCGGGCTCGGCGACCGGTTCACCGAGATCGAGGCCATGTACGCCGCCGCCGACCGGATGCTCGGCCGCCTGGTCAAGGTCACTCCCTCGTCCAAGGTGGTCGGTGACCTCGCGCTGCACCTGGTGGGTGCCGGGGTGTCGCCCGCCGACTTCGAGGCGGAGCCGAACAAGTTCGACATCCCGGACTCGGTGATCGGCTTCCTGCGTGGCGAGCTCGGCGACCCGCCGGGTGGCTGGCCGGAGCCCTTCCGCAGCAAGGCTTTGCAGGGCAGGGCCGAGCCGAAGCCGGTGGTCGAGCTGTCCGAGGAGGACAGGAAGGGGCTGGCCGAGAGCCGCAGGGACACCCTGAACCGGCTGTTGTTCCCCGGGCCCACCAAGGAGTTCGAGGCGCACCGTGCCGCCTACGGCGACACCAGCGTGCTGCCGAGCAAGGACTTCTTCTACGGCCTGCGCCCCGGCGAGGAGCACGCGGTGGACCTCGAGCCGGGGGTGCGGCTGCTGATCGAGCTGGAGGCGATCGGCGAGGCCGACGAGCGGGGCATGCGCACCGTGATGTCCACATTGAACGGGCAGCTGCGGCCGATTCAGGTACGGGACACCTCGGTGGCTTCGGACGTCCCGGTGACCGAGAAGGCGGACAAGGCCAACCCCAAGCATGTGGCCGCGCCGTTCGCCGGGGTGGTGACTCTCGCGGTGGCCGAGGGGGACCAGGTGGAGGCGGGTGCCACCGTGGCCACGATCGAGGCGATGAAGATGGAGGCCGCGATCACCGCCACGGAGTCGGGCACCGTCGGCAGGCTGGCCATCACCACCGTGCAACAGGTGGAAGGCGGAGACTTGCTGCTGGTACTGGACTAGCCGCATGTCCACCGAGCGTGGCCCGCGCGTGGCCCGGCCGTTCGGGTCGTTCCTGCTGGGCGGTGCCGACCAGCACGATACCCTGCTGCGGTTGCGGGTCAGGGTGTTGCTCACCGGTTCGCTGGTGCTCGCCAACCTGATCGGCGCGGTCGTGGTGGTCGCGCTGATCACCCTGGTGCTACCCGGCCCGAGCGTGTTCACCGCCGACCTCGCGGTGGTGAACTTCGTGGTGGTGCCGGCCTACGTCCTGGTCGCTGTGGTGATCGGCGTGCTGTGGGGCACCCTGCGTGCCGTGCGGGTGCTGCGCTGGGCCTTCGAAGACCAGGACCCGGACGAGCGGGACCGCAGGGCCACCCTGCGCGTGCCGTTGCGGCTGTTCGGCATCCAGGCGGTGCTGTGGCTGGTCGGCACCGCGCTGTTCACCACGATCTACGCGATCGAGCTGCCGGACGCCGCGTTCAAGGTGGCGTTCACCGCGGGCTTCGGCGGGCTGGTGGTGTGCGCGAACGCCTACCTGCTCAGCGAGTTCGCCCTGCGGCCGCTGGCGGCCAGGGCGCTGTCCAGGGGCCCCGCGCCGCGGCGGCGGATGGTGTCCGGGGTGACGGTGCGGATGCTGATGGCCTGGGGGCTGGGCTCCGGTGTGCCGGTGACCGGGCTGATGATCGCCGCCGTGTTCGCCCTGGTGCGCGGGGACGTGCCGACCACCCAGCTGGCCATCACC
This sequence comes from Amycolatopsis aidingensis, assembly GCF_018885265.1. Taxonomy (GTDB): domain Bacteria; phylum Actinomycetota; class Actinomycetes; order Mycobacteriales; family Pseudonocardiaceae; genus Amycolatopsis; species Amycolatopsis aidingensis. Next base: position 5,852,811 of record NZ_CP076538.1, on the reverse strand, counting down.
ATCCTCGCGCTCGGAGCGGTGATCCTGGTCTTCGGCTGCCTGATCGTGGTGTTCATGGCGCGGGCGACGGTCGCGCCGATCCGGACCGTGCGGGCGGCGTTGCAGCGGGTGCAGCGCGGTGACCTGAGTGCGGGCGTGGTGGTGTTCGACGGTACGGAGCTGGGCCTGCTGCAGTCCGGGTTCAACCGGATGGTCGATGGGCTACGCGAGCGCGAACTCATCCGGGACCTGTTCGGCAGGCATGTGGGCCACGAGGTCGCCAGGGACGCGCTGTCCCGCCGGATCGAGCTGGGCGGGGAGGTGCGCGAGGTCGCGGTGCTGTTCGTGGACGTGATCGGGTCCACCACGCTGGCCGCGAACCGGCCACCGGCCGAGGTGGTGGACGTGCTGAACCGCTTCTTCGCCGTAGTGGTCGCCGAGGTGCACGCGCACGGTGGCTCGGTGAACAAGTTCGAGGGGGACGCGGCACTGGCGGTGTTCGGTGCGCCGCACGACCTGCCGGATCCCGCTGGCTCGGCGCTGGCCGCGGCCAGGGTGCTGAGTTCCCGGCTGGCCGCCGAGATCACCGAGTGCCAGGCCGGGATCGGCGTGGCCGCCGGCCCCGCCGTGGCGGGCAACGTCGGCGCGGAGAGCCGCTTCGAGTACACCGTGATCGGTGACCCGGTGAACGAGGCGGCCCGGCTGACCGAGCTGGCCAAGTCCGTGCCGGGTCGCGCGATCGCCTCGATGCGCGCCGTCCGCTCCGCCGCCGAGGACGAGGCGGCCCGCTGGACCGCCACGGACGAGACCACCCTCCGCGGCCGCACCGAACCCACCCTGCTCGCCGTCCCCACCCCCTGACCCGGCGTGTTTGCCGTCCACATCCGCGTGTTTGCCGTCCACGCGCACGCGTTGGCCGTCCACGTACCCGAGTTTGCCGTTCCGGTAACCGGGTTTGCCCCGCACGCGCTACGTTGACGGGTATGCGCATTCACGCGGTGCCGCAGCGGCGGGGTGCCCTCGGGCCGAACGCGGGCGGGCTGCCCGCGGGCTGCCGGGCGCTGGCCGCCCTCGCCGGTGAGGTGCTCGGCGTGCCGGTGCGGGAGGTGCCCGTCACCGACGCCGAGTCGGACACCGTGCACGGGATCGCCAACCGGGAGACCTTGCTGCGCAACCGATCCGCTCAGCTGGCGGCGCTGGAGGCGCCGGCGGGACCGGTGCTCACCATCGGCGGCGATTGCGGGGTCGAGCTGGTACCGGTCGCCCTCGCCCGGTACCGGCATGGGGAACGCCTCGGCGTGGCCTGGTTCGACGCGCATGCCGACCTGAACACCGCGGCGAGTTCGCCCTCGGGGGCCTACCACGGAATGGTGCTGCGTTCCCTGCTCGGCGAGGGCGATCCGGAGTTCGCCGCCGATCCCGCGGTGCTGCCGGGGCGGGCGGTGCTGTGCGGTGCCAGGGCCTTCGACCCGGCCGAGCGCGCGGCCGTCCATGCCGGTCTCGCCGGGCACGTCCAGTCCGCCGAGGACCCGCTGCAGGTGGCGGCGGCGCTGCGGGCGAGCGGGGCCGAGCGGATCTACCTGCACCTGGACCTGGATGTGCTGGACCCCGCCGAGTTCGGTCACCTCAACTACCCCGAACCGGGCGGGCTCAGCATCGCACAACTGGCCGCCGCGATCGGCGGGCTGGCCGGGTTCGAGGTGGTGGACGCGGGGATCACCGAATGCGTCGGAGCCGAGCCTGCGGACCTGCGGCCACTGGTTCCCGTGCTGGAGGCCATCGGGGCACTGCTGGGCCGTTGACCGCATGTCGACGGCCAAACTCGTGCGCGGGAACGGCCAACGCGTGCGCGTGGGGAGCAAACACGCCGACGTGGGCGGCAAACACGCCGGGTGAGCTGGGGGTCAGCGGGTGAGGTCTGCGATGAGCTCGTAGGAGCGGACGCGGTCGGCGTGGTCGTGCACCATGGTGGTGACCATCAACTCGTCGGCGCCGGTCTCGTCGAGCAGGTCCTCCAGTCCCTTGCGGACGGTTTCCGGCGAGCCCACGATGTTGCTCGCCATCCGTTCCTGAAGGATCTGCCGGTCCAGGTCGGTGTACTCGTACGCGGCCGCCTCCTGCGGGCTGGGCAGCGGGATCGGCTTGCCGTGCCGCAGGCTCAGGAAGGTCAGCCCGCTCGGACCGGCGAGCCACTGGGCGTGCTCGTCGGTCTCGGCGCAGATCACCGCGGTGCCGAGCATCAGGTACGGCTTGTCCAGCACGGCCGATGGCTGGAAGGCCTCCCGGTAGATCCGCGCGGCAGGCAGGGTGTTCTGCGCGCTGAAATGGTGCGCGAAGGAGAACGGCAGCCCGAGCATGCCGGCCAGCTGCGCGCTGAAGCCGCTGGAGCCGAGCAGCCAGACCGGCGGCCCGTTGCCCTCCGCGACCACCGCGTTCACCGGGCGCTCGGCATCGTGCTCGAAGTAGGACATCAGCTCGGTCAGCTGCTGCGGGAACTCCCGCGCCGCCAGCGCCGCCGCCGAGCCGCGCAGCGCGAGCGCCGTGCGCTGGTCGGTTCCCGGCGCCCGGCCGATGCCGAGGTCGATCCGTCCGGGGTGGAACGCCTCCAGGGTGCCGAACTGCTCGGCGACCACCAGCGGCGCGTGGTTGGGCAGCATCACCCCGCCGGAGCCGACCCTGATCCGCTCGGTCGCGTTCGCCACCTGCCCGATCAGCACGGCGGTCGCGGAACTGGCGATCCCCGGCATGTTGTGGTGCTCGGCCAGCCAGTACCGGTGGTAACCCAGCCGCTCGGCCTGCCGGGCGAGGTCGATCGTGTCACGCAGCGTGCTCGCCGCGTCCGCGCCGCTCGCGACCGGCGCGAGGTCCAACACGGACAGCGGGGTGTCAGCCAGGGAAGTCACATCCCGGGTAACGCCTCCTGGGCCGCGAAACTTCCCTCCGGCAGCCAGCTCTCGTCCGAATGCAGCACGGCCAGCTGCTGGGTCGCCCTGGTCAGCGCGACGTAGAGCACCCGGCGGCCGGTCAGCGACTCGGTGATCAGCTCGGCAGGCTCCAGCAGCACCACCGCGTCGTACTCCAGGCCCTTGGAGTCCAGGCTGCCGACCACCTTCAGCCGCTCGTCGGCCTGCCCGGACAGCCAGCGCTCGACCTCGGCCACCCGGTCCATCGCGCAGATCACGCCGACCGTGCCGGCCACCGCGTCCAGCATCTCCTTGGCCGCGGCCTGCACCTCGCCCTCGGCCGAGGCGGGGTCGATCCGGCGTAGCTGCGGGGTGTGCCCCGTCGCCCGCACGGCCCGCGGCAGCGCGTCCTCCTCGGCGTGCCCGCCGACCACCCGCGCGGCCAGGTCGAAGATCTCCGCCGAGTTCCGGTAGTTGGTGCGCAGGGTGAACCGGCGCCGCGCGGTGCGGCCACCGAAGGCCGAGTCCCGCGCCTGCGCCGCCTCGGCCGGATCCGGCCAGGAACTCTGCACCGGGTCGCCGACCACGGTCCAGCTCGCGTACCGGCCCCGCCTGCCGATCATCCGCCACTGCATGGGGGAGAGGTCCTGCGCCTCGTCCACCACGATGTGCGAGTACTCGTCGTAGTGCTCGGGGCGTTGCGGGCGTGCCGGGCCGTCGCTGTCCCGCGCCTGCTCGGCGTCCAGCTGCAGCCCGCCGCGCTTGCGCCGTTTCGGCGGCGGGCCCATCAGCACCCGCAACTCGTCCAGCAGCGCGATATCCGCGACTGACCAGCCCTTGGCCCGATCCGCCATGGACGCAGCGAGCAGGGTGACCTCGTCCCTGTTGAGCATTTGCTTGCCCGCCCTGGCCAGCCTGCGCTCGTCGGCCAGCCAGCCGAGCACCTGTGCCGGGTACAGCACCGGCCACCACACCACCAGGAACCGGTGGAAGTCGATCCGCTCGCCGAGCTGGGTGATCAGCTCCTGGCGGTCCACCGAACCGCCCTCGGCGCGGGCGTGCTCCTCCGCCTTGTCGGCCAGCGCCTCCAGCAGCAGCTCGGCCGCGCGCACCCGGGACCGGTTCGGCGGCCCACCCTGGGTGTGCACCTTGCGGCGCACTCGTTCCAGCTCCTTGGCCTGCAGCTTGAGCACGTCGCCGCGGTAGACGATGCGCATCTCGGTCGGCGCGTCCGGTGGGGTGTCCCGCAGCGCCCGCAGCAGCACCTTGCGCATCCGCAGCGAGCCCTTGATCGCCGCCAACGGGGCCGGATCCTGGCGGACCGCCTCGATCCCGTCCAGCACCTGGCCGAGCGAGCGCAGCTCCACATTGGTCTCGCCCATGGCAGGCAGTACCCGGGAGATGTAGTTGGTGAACACCGCAGAGGGCCCGACCACGAACACCCCGGCGCCGCCCAGCTGCCTGCGGTAACGGTAGAGCAGGTACGCGGCCCGGTGCAGCGCCACCGCGGTCTTGCCGGTCCCCGGCCCGCCGGTGATCTCGGTGACCCCGCGCCACGGGGCCCGGATGACCTCGTCCTGTTCCCGCTGGATGGTGGCGACGATATCGCGCATGGTGCTGCCACGGGCACGCCCGAGCGCGGCCATCAGCGCGCCCTCGCCGACCACCGGCATGTCCTCGGGGACGGATTCCGGCATCAGCACGTCGTCGTCCACATCCAGCACGTTGCGGCCGGAGCAGCGGATCACCCTGCGCCGTACGACGTCCATCGGCTCCTCGGCGGTGGCCTGGTAGAAGGCGGCCGCCGCGGGGGCACGCCAGTCGGTGACCAGGTTGTCGAAGTCGGCGTCCCGGATACCGAGCCTGCCGACGTAGACCGGCTCGCTGCTGGCGTGGTCGAGTCTGCCGAACACCAGGCCCTCGTACTCGGCGTCCAGGGTCTGCAGTGTCTGGTTGGCGTGGAACACCATCATGTCCCGCTCGAACAGCATGGATGCCTGCTCGAACACCGCTTCCCGCTGCGCCCCGTGCCCGATCTCGTAGCCCTTGGTGCGCATCTCCTCCGCCTGCGTGCGCAGCTCGGCGAGACGGTTGTACACACGGTCGACGTGGCTCTGTTCGATGGCGATCTCGGCCCGTCTGACCCGAGGTTCCGACACACAGGCTCCTAGCAGCTCATCGCCGGGAAGGGGAAGAACGACAATACGCGCTACCCGCTCCCGCTTCACCCGGTCCTGACCAAAAACACAGTCCCGTACCAGGGATGCGGGCGGCGGTCGGGCAGGATGGCAGGGTGACAAGGATCGTGGCAGGCCGAGCGGGCGGCAGGCGGCTGCGGGTACCGCCGAGGGGAACAAGGCCCACCACCGAGCGGGTGCGCGAGGCCCTGTTCAACGCGCTGCAGGTCGCCGGCGAGCTGGACGGCGCCCGGGTGCTCGACATCTACGCAGGCTCCGGCGCGCTGGGTCTGGAGGCGCTGTCGCGGGGAGCCTCCTTCGCCATGTTCGTGGAGTCCGACCGCACGGCGGCCGAGGTGCTGCGCGGCAACATCGCCGCGCTGGGGCTGGGCGGTTCGGTGCGGCTGGGCAAGGCGGAGACCGTGCTGGCCGAACCCGTACCGCAGCCGTTCGACCTCGTGGTCCTGGATCCCCCGTTCGCGCTGGAGGAACACCGGCTGGCCGCCGTGCTCGCCGCGCTGCCGGCCGGGGGCTGGACGGCGCCGGGCAGCCTGGTGGTGGTGGAACGGCCGGTACGTACCGGCGGGCCGCGGTGGCCCGCGGACTACCAGGAGCTGCGTACCCGGCAGTACGGTGAGGCCGCGCTGTACCGGGCCGAGCACCGGATGTCCTGAGTCACATCTCGCGCACGCCCGGTTCCACCTTGGTAGCGTCCGCGCCATGCGCCGAGCGGTCTGTCCGGGTTCCTACGACCCCGCCACCAACGGGCACGTCGACATCATCGAGCGCGCCTCGAAGCTCTTCGACGAGGTCGTGGTCGCGGTGCTGATCAACAAGAGCAAGAAGGGCCTGTTCTCCATCGAGGAGCGGATGGAGATGCTGCGCGAGGTCACGGCGCACCTGCCCAACGTGCGGGTGGACTCCTGGCACGGGCTGCTGGTCGACTACTGCCGTCAGCACGACATCGCGGCCATCGCCAAGGGCCTTCGCTCGGTCAGCGACTTCGACTACGAACTGCAGATGGCCCAGATGAACCGGGAGCTCTCCGGGGTGGAGACCCTGCTGATGTCGAACAATCCGCTGTGGAGCTTCCTGTCCAGCTCGCTGGTCAAGGAGGTTGCCACCTACGGCGGGGACGTCGCGCACCTGGTGCCGGAGCTGGTGCACGAGCGCCTCAAGGAGCGCCTGGCCGAGCTCGGCTGACCACCGAAGTTCACCCGGAAGATAGATGAAAATCACACTTCGGGGTTACTGTCGGGAAATGACCAACTACCGGTTCCGCATCTCCGCTGTCCTGCTGGCCGTGCTGGTCGCGCTGGTCGGTGGCGGCCTGACCGCCACGGCGGCGCAGGCGCCCGCCATCCCGCAGCCGCCCTGCGGCGACACCTCCGGGTTCGACCGGACCCCGCTGTCCGAGCTGCCGCCCGAGGCGACCGAAACCCACGACCTGATCGAACAGGGCGGCCCGTTCCCGTATCCGCAGGACGGGACCGTCTTCTACAACCGGGAGGGGCTGCTGCCGGACTGCTCCACCGGTTACTACCACGAGTACACGGTGGAGACCCCGGGCAGCCCGGACCGCGGCGCCCGCCGGATCGTCACCGGCGAGGGCGGCGAGTACTTCTACACCCGCGACCACTACGCCAGTTTCGTGCTGATCGACCTCGGCGGTGCCCCCGGCCCGGAATGCGGTGACTTGTCCGGATTGGACAGTGTGGCGCTGTCCGCGCTGTCCCCCGCGGCTCAGGACGTGGTCCGGGACGCGGCAGGCGGCGCGCGGGGAATCGAGTACCAGAACTGGGAGGGCGTGCTGCCGGACTGCCCCGCGGGCTACTACGAGCTGTTCCACGTCGGCAGCGAGGACAGGGTGATCGCCGGGGGCGAGGGGGAGATCGCCTACACCCCCGACCACTACAGCACCTTCCTGTCCGTCTCCCTCGGCTGACACCGGACACGCCCGGGGGCTGCGGGTCCCCGGAATCGTGCGGTGACCGGGCAAACTGGGGGAGGCAAAGGGGATGAACGGCCGGCCGTGAGGGAGTTGCCGTGTACCGGGTGTTCGAAGCTCTGGACGAGCTCGTCACGATCGTCGAAGAGGCGCGCGGGGTGCCGATGACCTCCAGCTGCGTGGTGCCCCGCGGGGACGTGCTGGAGCTGCTGGACGACGTGCGGGACGCCCTGCCCGGCGAGGTGGACGACGCCCAGGACGTGCTGGACCAGCGGGACGAGGTGCTGAACAAGGCCCGCGGCGAGGCCGAGACCACCGTGAACTCGGCGAACGAGCAGGCCGAGCACACTCTCGCGGACGCGCGGGCCGAGGCCGAGCGGCTGGTGTCCGAGGCCAAGGCCCGGGCCGAGCAGCTGGTCGCCGACGCGCATGCCGAGGCCGATCGCGCGGTGTCCGCTGGGCAGGCCGAATACCAGAACCTCACCGAGCGTGCCCGCAGCGAGGCGGAGCGGATGATCCAGGCCGGGCGGGATGCCTACGACCGCTCGGTCGAGGACGGCCGCGGCGAGCAGGCACGGCTGGTGGCGCAGACCGAGGTGGTGCAGGCCGCGCACGGCGAGGCCGCGCGGATCGTGGACGAGGCGCATGCCGAGGCCGACCGGCAGCGCGCCGAATGCGATGCCTACGTGGACGGCAAGCTCGCCGAGTTCTCCGAACTGCTGTCCACCACCCTGCGTACGGTCGACTCGGGCCGCAACCACCTGCGTGGCCCCGGCTCGATGGGCAACTCCCGCACCCCGGTCTACGACTACCAGGTGTAACCCCGGGCGAACCGGTCCCGGCGTGGCGTAGCCTGGTGGGGTTGCGCTGCCCGCGAGCCGCGCGACAGCAGATCGGAACCATCCACAAAGAGAACGATGTCTGACGACAAACCCAGCACCGACGCCCGCAGCCCGTGGGTCATCGACACCCGTGAGCTCGGCCGCCGCCCCGGGCTGAGCCGTCCCGTCCAGCGTGAGGTCCCGGTGGGGACGACCCTCGGCGTTCCGGACGTGATCACCGTGCCCTCCGGCGGCACCATCGCGCTGGACCTGCTGCTCGAGTCGGTGGTGGAGGGGGTGCTGGTCACCGGGACGGCCTCCACGGAGACCGCGGGCCAGTGCTCCCGCTGCCTTGACCCGCTCGAGGACGAGGTCGAGGTGGAGGTCACCGAGCTGTTCGCCTATCCGAACTCGACCACCGAGGCGACCACCGAGGAGGACGAGGTCAGCAGGCTGGTGGACGACAAGGTGGACCTCGGCCCCGTGGTGCGCGACGCGCTCGTGCTCGCGTTGCCCCAGGTCCCGCTGTGCGCGCCGGACTGTCCGGGACTGTGCTCGGGATGCGGCGCGAAGTGGGTCGATCTCGAGCCCGGACACGGGCATGAGACGATAGACCCTCGGTGGGCCGCGCTGGTCGAGCGCCTCGGTGAAGTTTCCGGTGATACCGACGCTTCGGAGGGGACCCGGACCAGCGGTCCCGACCAGAAGGCCTGACCGAGCACCCCGCTCGACCCAGCAAGCGCAAATGATGCCCGCGTGCGGGCAGATGTTGATGAGGAGAACCAGCCGTGGCCGTCCCGAAGCGGAAGATGTCGCGTTCCAACACCCGCTCGCGCCGTGCCCAGTGGAAGGCGAGCCCGGTGCACCTGGTGCCCTGCTCGAACCGTGCGTGCAAGCAGCCCAAGCCGCAGCACGTCGCGTGCCCGAACTGTGGGCAGTACGGCGGGCGGCAGGTCGTCGAGCCCGCCTGAGGCCGAGGTAGCTGCCCACGATGGGGGGTAAGTCACCCGGCGGTCCGGCCGCGGACCCCACCCCACTACTCGAAGCACTCGGTGTCGAGCTCGACACCGAGTTGCTGACGCTCGCGCTGACCCACCGGTCCTACGCGTACGAGAACGGCGGCCTGCTGCCGAACGAGCGGCTGGAGTTCCTCGGCGACGCGGTGCTGGGCCTGGTGGTCACCGACCACCTCTACCGCAGCCACCAGGACCTGCCCGAGGGGCAGCTCGCGAAGCTGCGCGCCAGCGTGGTGAACATGCACGCGCTGGCAGGCGTCGCCCGCGGTCTCGGCGACGGCGGGCTCGGCGCCTACCTGCTGCTCGGCAAGGGTGAGGAGCTCACCGGCGGCAGGGACAAGGCGAGCATCCTCGCCGACGGGCTGGAGGCCGTGATCGGCGCGACCTACCTGGCGCACGGCATCGACGTCGCCCGCCAGCTGGTGCACCGCCTCTTCGACGGGCTGCTGGCCGAGGCTCCGCTGCGAGGTGCCGGCCTGGACTGGAAGACCAGCCTGCAGGAGCTCACCGCCTCCACCGGCCTCGGGGTGCCGGAGTACAAGGTCGAGGACACCGGCCCCGATCACCGCAAGGAGTTCACCGCCACCGTGCTGGTCGCCGGCCGCGACCTCGGCCACGGTGAGGGCACCACCAAGAAGGAAGCCGAGCAGAAGGCGGCCGAGACCGCGTGGCGGGCGCTTTCGGCCGAGCTCGGCAGCGAGGGCGCCACGGCCAGGGAGTGACGCGGTGCCCGAACTGCCCGAGGTAGAGGTCGTCCGGGCCGGCCTGGAAGCACACGTCGCCGGCAGAACCATCGCCGCGGTGGAGGTCCTGCACCCCCGCGCGGTGCGCAGGCACGAACCGGGTCCCGTGGACTTCGCAGCCCGCCTCGGCGGCCTGCGGATCGACGCGGTCCGGCGCCGGGGCAAGTACCTCTGGCTGGAACTCGACTCGGCCGGGACGGCATTGCTTGCCCATCTGGGCATGAGCGGCCAGATGCTGGTGCAGCCCGTCTCCGCCCCGGACGAGAAGCACCTGCGGGTGCGGGTCCGGTTCGCCGATGACGGCACCGAGTTGCGGTTCGTCGACCAGCGCACCTTCGGCGGGTTCGCGCTGTCCGAGCTGCTGGAGATCGAAGGCGAGACGCTGCCGGAAACCATCGCGCATATCGCCCGCGACCCGATGGACCCTGCCTTCTCGCCGGGGCAGGCCGCGCGGGCGCTGCGCGCGAAACGCACCGAGCTCAAACGGGCGTTGCTGGACCAGACCCTGGTGTCCGGAGTGGGCAACATCTATGCCGACGAGGCACTGTGGCGGGCCAAACTGCACTGGGCGCGCCCGACCGGGAAGCTGACCGCGGCACAGGCGGCCGCGGTGCTCGCCGCCGCGACCGAGGTGATGGCCGAGGCGCTGATCGCCGGTGGGACTTCCTTCGATCCGTTGTATGTCAACGTGAACGGGCAGTCGGGTTACTTCGACCGCGCACTGAACGCGTACGGAAGGGTGGACGAGCCCTGTCGCCGGTGCGGCACCCCGATCAGCCGGGAGGTGTTCATGAACCGCTCCTCCTTCTTCTGCCCGCGCTGCCAGCCAAGGCCACGCCGCCAGCGCTGATCCACAGCTACCTCCGGTACGGCGGCGACACTGCTGTCCGCACTACTGTGCATAGCGTGGTAGTCTCGCTCGCGCAGGACAGGAGGACGCCGGTGGAGATCAGCCAGCTGCTCAAGGGGGTACTGGATCTCGCGGTGCTGGCCGCCCTGCGCGACGAGGACGGTTACGGCTATGACGTGCTGCGCAGGCTCCGGCAGGCGGGGCTGGACGAGGTGGGGGACGCCTCGGTGTACGGCACGCTGCGCCGCCTGTACAAGGCAGGCGTGCTGACCTCCTACGTCGTGCCGAGCGAGGAGGGCCCGCACCGTAAGTACTACAGCCTGAACGAGCTGGGCCGCCGCAGGCTAGCGGAATCGGCGCAGACCTGGCACACCTTCGCCAAGACGATGGACGAGCTGTTGGGAGCGACACCATGAGCAGCACGACCCCGCCTGCGGTGCGGGCGTATCTCGCCAGGGTCCGGACCGCGCTGGCGGACCTGCCTGCCGGTGAGGTCGAGGAGATCATCGAGGACGTCCGCCCGCACCTGGTGCAGATCGGCGCCGACCTCGGCGACGGGGCCGCGATCGAGCCGCTGGTGCAGCGGCTGGGCTCGCCGGAGGACTACGCGGCCGAGCTGCGGGCCGCGGGTGGTTATCCGCCCGCTCCGCCCGCCCCGCAGGCCACCGAGGACGTCGCGCGGCCCAGTGTGCTCGGCGCCCGGTTCGCGGCCTGGACCCTGCTCGTGGTCACCGTGGGGGCCGGTATCGCGGCGTATGTCTGGGGCCTCGAGCGGTTCCCCGACGGCCTCGCGGTCGTGCTGGTGCTCACCCCGTTTTTCCTGGCCAGTGTCTGGTACGTCGCGCGGTTCGGTACCGACTCGGTGTTCAGCCTGCCCGAGGTGCGGAACCTGCGCTCGGCGCTGCCCGGTACGGAGGACGGGGTGCCCGGCCGGATCCGCGGGTACCTGCGTGCGCTGAAACCGGCCTGGTGGCTGGTGTGCGCCGTCGTCCCGGTCGTGCTGGGGCTGCTGGCGTTCGGCAGTCGTGGCGGGTGGCTGCTGGTCCCGCTGCTGGCCGTGGTGGGTGCGCTGGCGTTGTGGGCGGGCCCGCGGTCCCGCACCGACCGGCGCTGGTTGTGGTACATCCTCCCGGTCTCCGCCGTGGCCGCGGGCGGGCTGCTCGGCCTGACCGGCAGCGTGCTGGACCGGGTGGTCGGCCCGCAGCACTACAGCGATCCCTACCCGGCCGGGGCGTGGACATCGAACGGCACTCCGGTGCTGCGGTACGGGGGCGAGCAGCTGGAGAACGTGTACGTGTTCGACGCCGAGGGCAAGCCGCTCACCGACGTCTACCTCTACGCCGAGGACGGCAGCCCGATCACGTTGCCGCGGTACGCCTGCGAACCGGGTACCGGTGCCGAGCGCAAGACCGGGGAGGACAACCGGTTCCCCCGGCCGCGGCTGGAACACGGTGCCTATGACGACGCCGGTGTCCGCAACGGCTACAACGGCCATATCCCCGAATGCCGTGAGCTGGAGGGCGTCCCGTTCACGGCGGCGATCCCGAAACAACCCGGCTGAGCCGGGTGGGGAGCGGGCGGTTGCTCGGGGGCCGCCCGCTCCCGTCAGCTGTGGCACTCAGCCCTGGGGCTGGGCGTACTCGGTGCGCATCGCCAGCTTGGCCAGCAGGTCGCGGCCGCCTTCCGCGTTCCGCGGCTGGCAGAGCACGTCGTAGCGGGTGGCGACCAGCTGGCTCTGTGAGACGAAGTCCCGCTTGCCCCTGGTGGCCGCGTAGCCCATGGCCGAGAACGCCAGCCCGAAGGCGACACCGCCGAGCAGGCCGATCAGCAACGGCAGCAGCCCGGCGTTCGGGGTGAACAGGCTGAGCAGCAACCCGACGAACAGCCCGAACCAGGCGCCGGAGCCCGCGCCGCCCGCCAGCACGCGGCCCCAGGTCAGCCGGGCGGCCACCCGCTCGACCAGCATGGGCTGCACGCCGACGATCGTCACGTCCTCCACCGGGAAATTGTTGTCGGCGAGGTGGTCCACCGCACGCTGCGCTCCCTCGTAGGAGTCATAGGAACCGATGGGCCAGCCGGTCGGCATGGTGGGCAGCTGCGGGAGCCGTGCGGACCGGGTGAAGGCCGTCTGGGTGAATGCCGTGGTCATCTCTCACCTCTTGAGGTGCTCGTATCTGCTTCACCCGGTACAACGCGTACCTGCCCCGAGTTGTGCCGTCCACGGCGGACTATCAGGGAACCCTCAGCTTCGCGGCGTTTCCGGTGCCGTCGGTCACATGCAGGTCGGCCATTCCCGCGGGGGAACCGGCCGGCAGCCACCGCCCGAAGTAGCGGGTGGAGAACAGCTCGTCCAGCACCATGTAGGAGGCGCCGACCAGGCCGCCCTGCTCCCCGAGCCGGGCGCGGTCGATCCGGAGCTCCCGTGTGGACAGTGGCAGCGAGCGCCGGTAGATGGTTTCCCTGATGGTGGCGAGGAACAAGTCGCCCGCATCGGACACCTTGCCGCCGAGCAGGATGGTCGAGGGGTTGTAGAAGTTCACCATCGTCGCCAGCATCGTGCCGATCCGCCTGCCGGCATGCACCAGCAACTGCACCGCATGGTGGTCTCCGGAACGCGCGGCCATGGTGACGTCCTCGCCGGTGACCGCGCCCCGGACGGCCAGCACCTCGGCCAGCGCGGGGCTCTGCCCGGTGCGGGCGAGCCATTCGCCGTCCCTTGCCAGCGCCGCGCCCCCGGCCACGGCCTCGAGGCAGCCGGTCTTGCCGCAGCGGCAGACCGTGCTGTTGGCCGGGGTGGGGTGCCCGTCGGCGGCGGCGCCGTCCTCGGCGATGGCCGCGTGCCCGATGTCGCCCGCGCAGCCCTGGGCGCCGCGGTGCAGCCTGCCGCCGCCCGTGATCCCGGCCCCGATCCCGGTGCCGATCTTGATGTAGAGCAGGTCGCCGTGCAGCGGCAGCCCGGGGGTGCGCAGCTCGCCGAGGCACAGCAGGTTCACCTCGTTGTCCACCCACACCGGGGCGCGGTAGCGGTCGGCGAGCCGGTCGCGGACCGGGTGGTTGTTCCAGCCCGGCATGATCGGCGGCTCCGACGGCCTCCCGGTGGCGAACTCCACCGGGCCGGGCAGGCCGAGTCCGACCCCCCACACCTGGCCGGGATCGGTCCCCGTCTCCAGCAGCAGGTCGTCCAGCGCGGCCTCGACCTCGGCCAGTACCGGGTCCGGTCCCCTGGCGATATCGCCGTCGTGCCGGGAGAAGGCCAGTACCGTGCCGGTCAGGTCGGTGATCCCGGCGAGGAACCCGGTGGCGCCCAGTTCGGCGGTCAGGATCCGGCCCGCGTCCTTGCGGAACCGCAGGGTCCGTGCCTGCCGCCCGCCGGTCGAGGGGTTCAGCTCGCCCTCCTCCAGCAGGCCAGCCTCCAGCAGGGTGGTCGTGCGCTGGGCGATCGCCGTCCGGCCGAGCCCGGTGCGCTGGCTGAGCGCGGGCCGGGTCTCGGCCGTGCCGCTGCGGACGAGCTCGAGCAGGGTGGTGTAGCTGTCCAGCAGCTCGATGCTGGGGGCTTCCGGGCCCCATCGATCACCCATGCGCGTCCCTTCTGTGCGCCTACTCGAATCATATACCTCAAACGACCCAACTTAGGTATATGGTCAACATTAGAGAAGACGAAATAGGCTGAAGAGTGTTGTGAGTGTCCGTAAGCTCCGTGCCCCGGAGGGGCCGGACGGTGTGCGCGGCCGCACATCCCGTCAAGGGCGCGTAAACACCGGCGCCTCGCGCGTCAAGGAGCCGTCAGCCCTGCTCAGCCCGGCGGGGTGCGGGCCGCAGGCTCGTCCTCGTGACAGACCTGCTCTATGCCGCTCTGCTGATCGGCGTATTCCTCGTGCTGGCGTTGACCCTGCGTGGTCTGGAACGCCTGTGAATCTCGCCGCCAACATTCTCGGCGGCCTGCTGGCGCTGGGGCTGATCGTTTACCTGCTCATCGCCCTGATCAGGCCGGAGAAATTCTGATGACCGACCTCCAGGCCGGCCTCGTCCAGGTCGGCCTCGTTCTCGCTGCGCTCGCCCTTGCCTACCGGCCATTCGGCGACTACCTGGCGCGGGTCTACTCGACCGAGCGGCACTGGGCCGTGGAACGCGGGCTGTACCGGCTGTTCCGGGTGAACCCGGATTCCCAGCAACGCTGGCCCACCTACGCCGGCGCGGTGCTTGGCTTCTCCCTGGTCGCGATCCTGGCGCTGTACCTGCTGCAACGGCTGCAACCACTGCTGCCGCTGGACTTCGGGCGCGGGGCGGTCGAGCCGGGGACGGCCTTCAACACCGCGGTCAGCTTCGTGACCAACACCAACTGGCAGTCCTACTCCGGGGAGCAGGTGCTCGGGCATTCCGTGCAGCTCGCCGGGCTGACCGTGCAGAACTTCCTGTCCGCCGCGGTGGGTCTTTCCGTCGCCATCGCGCTGGTCCGCGGGTTCGTCCGCACCGGAACCGACCGGCTCGGCAACTTCTGGGTGGACCTGACCAGGGGCACCGTGCGGGTGCTGCTGCCGGTCGCGTTCCTCTTCGCGATCGTGCTGGTCGCGCTCGGGGTGGTACAGAGCCTCGCGGCCGGGGTGGCGGTGCGGGGCCCGGACGGCGCGCTGCACACCATCCCGCTGGCTCCCGCCGCCAGTCAGGAGGCGATCAAGGAGCTCGGCACCAACGGCGGTGGGATCTTCAACGCCAACTCCGCGCACCCCTTCGAGAACCCGAACGCGTGGAGCAACGCGGTGGAGATCTTCCTGCTGCTGCTCGTCCCGGTGTCCCTGACCCGCGCGTTCGGCACCCTGGTCGGCGACCGGAAACAGGGCTACCTGCTGCTGTCGGTGATGGGTGCCATCTGGGCCGGGATGCTGAGCCTCGCCTGGTGGGCGGAGACCCACCCGAACGGCCCGGCCGCGTTGCTGGCGGGCGCGGGCATGGAGGGCAAGGAGGCCCGCTTCGGCCTCGGCACCTCCGCGCTGTTCGCCACCAGCACCACTGGGACCTCGACCGGCGCGGTGAACTCGTGGCACGACAGCTTCAGCGGGCTGGGTGGCCTGGTGCCGTTGCTGAACATGCTCTTCGGCGAGGTCGCACCGGGTGGGGTCGGTGCGGGCCTGTACGGCATCCTGGTGCTGGCGATCATCGCGATGTTCCTCGCCGGGCTGATGGTCGGCCGCACCCCGGAGTACCTCGGCAAGAAGCTCGGCCGCCGCGAGGTCACCTGCGCGGCGATCGCCATGCTGGCCATGCCCACGGTGGTGCTGCTCGGCACCGGGGTGGCCCTGCTGCTGCCGGGGGAGCTGGCGAGCGCGCTGACCAACCACGGCCCGCACGGGCTTTCCGAGGTGCTGTACGCCTACGCCTCGGCAGGCAACAACAACGGCAGCGCGTTCGGCGGGCTCACCGTGACCAGCGACTGGTTCCAGTCCTCGCTCGGCGCCGCCATGCTGCTGGGCCGGTTCCTGCCGATCCTCGCGGTGCTCTGTCTCGCCGGTTCCCTCGCCGCGCAACGGAAGGTCCCTGCCACGGCGGGCACCCTGCCGACCACCGGCCCGCTGTTCGGTTCCGTCCTCGCCGGAACGATCGTCGGCGTCGCGGGGCTGACCTTCGTCCCGGCACTCGCACTCGGTCCCATCGCGGAGGCACTCGCGTGAGCACGACAACCGAACGTCCCCGGCGCACCCCGCCCATCGCGCGGCGGCAGCATGCCGTGAAGACCGGCCGGACGGGCGCGGGTGCGTTCCGTCCCCGGCAGCTGCTGGCCGCGTTGCCGACCGCGTTGCGCAAGCTGCACCCACGGCATCAGCTGGCGAACCCGGTGCTGTTCGTGGTGTGGGCCGGCTCGGTGCTGGTCACCTGGTTCGCGGTGACCGACCCCGGCGTGTTCACCGTGCTGGTCGCGGTCTGGCTGTGGTTCACCGTGCTGTTCGCCAATCTCGCCGAGGCGGTCGCCGAGGGCAGGGGCAAGGCGCAGGCACAGGCCCTGCGCCGGACCAGGAAGGAGACGGTGGCGCGGCGGCTGCGTGCCGACGGCACCGAGGAGGAGGTGCCCGGCACCCGGCTGCGGGTCGGCGACCGGGTGGTGGTGGCGGCGGGGCAGCCGATCCCTGGTGACGGCGATGTGGTCGAGGGGATCGCCACGGTGGACGAGTCGGCCATCACCGGGGAGTCGGCGCCGGTGATCCGGGAGTCCGGCGGCGACCGGTGCGCGGTCACCGGCGGCACCACGGTGTTGTCCGACCGGATCGTGGTGCGGATCAGCACCGCGCCGGGCGAGTCCTTCGTGGACCGGATGATCGCGCTGGTGGAGGGCGCGCAGCGGCGCAAGACCCCGAACGAGATCGCGCTGACCATCCTGCTGTCCACGCTGACCATCATGTTCCTGCTCGCCGTGCTCGCCCTGCAGCCGATGGCGAGCTACTCCGGCGGCAGGCAACCGGTGCTGGTGCTGACCGCGTTGCTGGTCTGCCTGATCCCGACCACGATCGGCGCCCTGCTTTCGGCCATCGGGATCGCCGGGATGGACCGGCTGGTGCAGCGCAACGTGCTGGCCACCTCTGGCCGGGCGGTGGAGGCCGCGGGGGATGTGTCCACCCTGCTGCTGGACAAGACCGGAACCATCACCTTCGGCAACCGCAGGGCCACGGCGCTGCTCCCGGCGGAGGACTCCACTGTGGATGCACTCGCGGCGGCCGCGCGGGCGGCGAGCGTCGCCGACGAGACTCCCGAGGGGCGCAGTATCCGCGAGCTGATCGAGCACGAGCACGGCCTGCCTGCCGGGGCGGACGCGCGGGAGGCGGCCGCGGAGCCCGTGCCGTTCACCGCGCAGACCAGGATGAGCGGGATCGACCTCGGGCCGCGCCGGATCCGCAAGGGCGCGGCGGGCGCCGTTGCCGACTGGGTCACCGGGCTTGGCGGCACCGTGCCCGAGTCCGTACACCGCACCGTGGACGAGGTCGGTGCGCGCGGAGCAACCCCGCTGGTGGTGGCCGAGGCGGACGGGGACACCGCCGTGGTGCACGGCGTCATCCAGCTGTCCGATGTGGTCAAGCCGGGGATGCGGGAACGCTTCGACGAGCTGCGCGCCATGGGCATCCGGACCGTGATGATCACCGGGGACAACCCGCTGACCGCGGGCGCCATCGCCACCGAGGCCGGGGTGGACGACTACCTCGCCGAGGCGAAACCGGAGGACAAGCTCGCGTTGATCCAGCGGGAGCAGCGCGACGGCAGGCTGGTCGCGATGACCGGGGACGGCACCAACGACGCCCCCGCGCTGGCTGCGGCCGATGTCGGGGTCGCGATGAACACCGGGACCTCGGCCGCCAAGGAGGCGGGCAACATGGTGGACCTGGACTCCGACCCGACCAAGCTGATCGAGATCGTCGGCATCGGCAAGCAGCTACTGATCACCCGCGGCGCGCTGACCACCTTCAGCGTGGCCAACGACCTCGCCAAGTACTTCGCCATCCTGCCCGCCATGTTCCTGACGATCCACCCGCAGCTGGACGCCCTGAACATCATGCGACTGGCCACCCCGGAATCGGCGATCCTGTCCGCGGTGATCTTCAACGCGCTGGTCATCGTGGCGCTGATCCCGCTGGCGCTGCGCGGGGTGCGGTACCGGCCCGCGGGCGCGCATGCCCTGCTGCGCAGGAACCTGCTGATCTACGGGCTCGGCGGGGTGCTGACCCCGTTCGCCGGGATCTGGCTCATCGACCTGCTCGTCCGCCTCATTCCGGGAATCGGGTGATCGCCATGCTGCGCAATTTCGTCAATCAGGCCGCGGCCGGGCTGCGGGTGTTGCTGGTGTTCACCGTGCTGCTCGGGGTGGTCTACCCGCTGGGGGTGTGGCTGGTGTCCAGGGCGCCCGGCCTGCAGGAGCGCGCCGAGGGTTCGATCATCACCAGCGATGGCAGGGCCGCCGGTTCCGAGCTGATCGGGATCGACCCGGTGTTCGCAGGCCCGCCTGCCGCCGACCCGTGGTTCCACACCCGCCCCTCGGCAGGCGCGGACGGCCCGCTGGGGCCCGGAGACCCCGCGGCAAGCGGCGGTTCCAACATGGGGGCGTTCAACCCGGAGCTGGTGACCGCGGTGCGGGAGCGGAAGGCGGCCATCGCCGCCCGCGAGGGCGTGCCGCCGGAGCGGGTCCCCGCGGATGCGGTCACCGCATCGGCCTCCGGGGTGGATCCGGCGATCAGCCCGGCCTACGCGCGGCTGCAGGTCCCCCGGGTGGCCCGCAACAACGGGCTGTCCCAGGATCGGGTGCGGCAGCTGGTCGCCGAGCACACGAGCGGGTCGGGCATCGGGCTGCCGGTGGTGACCGTGCTGCCGTTGAACCTGGCCGTGCGGGATGCGCGCGGTGGTTGAGAACACGCTGGGCAGGCGCGATGACGCGGGAGCAGACTGAGGGCGTGGACGAAGGCGACACGCCGCCCGGGACGCGCCGTGGCGAGCTGCGGATCTACCTCGGCGCGGCCCCCGGGGTCGGCAAGACCTACGCCATGCTCGGTGAGGCGCGGCGCAGGCTTGGCCGCGGCACCGACGTGGTGGTGGGGCTGGTCGAGACGCATGGCAGGAACAAGACTGCCGAGCTGCTGGACGGCCTGGAGGTGGTGCCGCGCAAGCGGCTGACCCACCGCGGGCACGAGCTGACCGAAATGGACGTGGATGCCGTGCTGCGCAGGGCACCCGAGGTCGCCGTGGTGGACGAGCTGGCGCATAGCAACGTGCCCGGCTCGCGCAACGAGAAGCGCTGGCACGACGTGCGGGAGCTGCTGGACGCCGGGATCACCGTGCTGTCCACGGTGAACGTGCAGCACCTGCAGAGCCTGAACGACGTGGTGCAGCGGATCACCGGGGTGGCGCAGCGGGAGACCATTCCGGACGAGGTGGTCCGCGCCGCCGAGCAGGTCGAGCTGGTGGACATCACCCCGGAGGCGCTGCGGCGCAGGCTGGCGCACGGCAATGTGTACGCGGCCGAGAAGGTGGATGCCGCGCTGAGCAACTACTTCCAGCCTGGCAACCTCACCGCGCTGCGCGAGCTCGCCCTGCTGTGGGTTGCCGACCAGGTGGAGACCGCCTTGCAGCGGCACCGGGCACAGCAGCGGATCACCGAGACCTGGGAGACCAGGGAACGGGTGGTCGCCGCGATTACCGGCGGACCGGAGAGCGAGACGCTGATCCGGCGGGCCAGCCGGATCGCCGCCCGTGCCGGGGCGGAGCTGCTGGTGCTGCACGTGCTGCGCGGGGACGGCCTGGCGGGCCCCGGCCCGGTGGCGCTCGGGCCCTCCGTGCTCGGCCGCTGCCGGGTACTGGCCGAGGATGTCGGCGCCACCTTCCACACCGTGGTCGGCGACCATGTGCCCAGCGCGCTGCTGGACTTCGCCCGCGGGGTGAACGCCACCCAGCTGGTGCTCGGCACCTCGCGCCGCTCGCGCACCGCGCGGCTGCTGGACGAGGGCATCGGCGCCGCGGTTGTGCACGAGTCCGGGCCGATCGACGTGCATATGGTCACCCACGAGGAGGCGGGCGGCAGGCTGCGCCGCAGGCTCGGCCGCAGCGCCCTGGCACCGTCCCGGCAGCTGCTCGGCTGGCTGCTCGCGGTGCTGGCACCCGCCGCGGTGACCGGGCTGGGGGTCGCGCTGCGCGGGCAGCTGGAGCTGTCCACCAACGTGGTGAACTACTTCCTGGTGTGCGTGGTGATCGCACTGGTCGGCGGGCTCGGGCCCGCGCTGCTCACCTCCGTGCTGTCGGCGCTGCTGCTGAACTTCTTCTTCACCGAGCCGTTCCACACCCTCACGGTGGCGGCGCAGGGCGATGTCATCACGCTGGTCGCCATGGTCCTGGTCGCGGTGCTGGTGTCGCTGGTGGTGGACACCGCGGCCCGGCGGTCCGCCCAGGCATCCGGGGCCCGTACCGAGGCCGCGCTGCTCGCCTCCTACGCGCGCACCGTGCTCACCGACCCCCGGCCACTGGAGCGGCTGCTGGAGAAGGTGCGGGAGAACTTCGGGCTCAGCTCGGTGACCCTGCTGGAGAAGCGGGACGGCCGCTGGCACCGGGTGGCCAGCGTCGGCCCCGACCCGTGCGCGGAACCGGACAGCGCGGACGCGGATATCGCGGTGACCGCCGAGGTGCACCTGGTGCTGCGCGGGCGCACCCTGCCCGCGGCGGACCGCAGGGCACTGGAGGCCGCGGCCGGGCAGGCGCTGCTGGCGTTGCGGCAGCAGCGGATGGCCGCCGCGGCCGCGCAGGCCGAGCGCAAGGCGGCGGCCAACGAGCTGCGCACCGCGTTGCTCTCGGCCGTGGGGCATGACCTGCGCACCCCGCTGACTTCGATCAAGGCCGCGGTGGGCAGCCTGCGGGCGCAGGACATCGAGCTGTCCGCCGAGGACACCGACGAACTGCTCGCCACGGTGGAGGAGTCGGCAGACCGGCTGGTGGGGCTGGTGAACAACCTGCTGGACTCCTCCCGGCTTGCTGCCGGCGCGGTGCGCCCGCTGCTGCGCCCGGTCGGTTACGACGAGGTGGTTTCCTACGCGCTGGCCAATGTGGACGGCGCAGCCGGGGTGCGGGTATCGGTGGACGAGCGGTTGCCGATGGTGCTCGCCGACCCCGGACTGCTGGAGCGGGTGGTGGCCAACGTGGTGGACAACGCGTTGCGGCACGGCGGCGGCAGCGAACCGGTGGCGGTACGCGCCAGCACCCATGCCGAGCAGGTGGAGCTGCGGGTGGTCGACCACGGCAGGGGGCTGCCCAAGGGCGCGGCGGAGTCGGCCTTCGCGCCGTTCCAGCGGCTCGGGGACCGGGACAACACCCCCGGGGTGGGCCTCGGCCTCTCGGTCGCGAAGGGCTTCATGGAGGCCATGGGCGGCACGATCCGGGCGGAGGACACGCCGGGCGGTGGGCTCACCGTCGTGATCTCCTTGCCGGCGAGACGGGAGAGTGGAGTGAACCTGCCATGAGCGTGGACAACGGGGCGGCGCGGCAGCAGGCGGACGAGACCGTGCTGGTGGTGGACGACGAGCCGCAGATCGTGCGTGCGCTGCGGATCAACCTGGCCGCGCGGGGCTACCGGGTGGTCACCGCGCACGACGGCAGCGCGGCCCTGCGCGCGGTCGCCGAGGTGAAGCCGGATGTCGTGGTGCTCGACCTCGGCCTGCCGGATATGGACGGCACCGAGGTGATCGCCGGGCTGCGGGGCTGGACCGCGGTGCCGATCATCGTGTTGTCCGCGCGCGGGGACTCCTCGGACAAGGTGCAGGCCCTGGACGCGGGCGCGGACGACTACGTGACCAAACCCTTCGGCATGGACGAGCTGCTGGCCCGGCTGCGGGCAGCGGTGCGCCGCTCGGTCACCTCCGGCAAGGACGAGGCGGGCGCGGTGGTCGAAACCAGCTCGTTCACCGTGGACCTGGTCGCCAAGAAGGTGATCCGGGACGGCGAAGAGGTGCACCTGACCAAGACCGAGTGGGGCGTGCTGGAGCTACTGGTGCGCAACCGGGGCCGCCTGGTCGCGCAGAAGCAACTGCTGCACGAGGTGTGGGGACCCGCGTACGACACCGAGTCCCACTACCTGCGGGTGTACCTGGCCCAGCTGCGCAGGAAGCTGGAACGCGAGCCCTCCCGGCCCAAGCACCTGCTCACCGAGCCCGGCATGGGCTACCGCTTCGAACTCTGACCCGTTTCCTGCGCGGCGGGTCAGCCCTGGGTGGTGGAGGAGTCGCCGGAGCCGCTGGTTCCGGTGGGAGGTGACGTCGGCGTACCGGTCGGGGACGGCTCACCGGTGCTGGACGAGGGCGGGTCCGTCGTAGGGTCCGGCTCGGTGGTCGGCTCGGTCGGATCCGGGCCGGGACCGGGGTCGGTAGGGGTGCCGTCGCCATTGCTCGGGGGCAGCGGCGGGTTGGGCGGATTCGGGTTGCCTGGGTTGTCACCGTTCGCGGGCGGGGGCGTGATCACCGTGGTGGTCGGGTTGCCGTCCGGGCCGATGCTGACCACGGTCGTCGGAGTCGGCGGGGAGGTGGAGGTCAGCTCACCCGCCACGGCCACCCCGGTCACCGGGACGCCGTCCGCACCGGGAACCGCGTTCCCCGGCACCACCTGCGGGCCACCGGAGCCACCGGTGCCGGGCCCCTGCGCTCCGGCCCCGCCGTCCGCGCTGGACGGGCCGGTGCCGGCCAGCTGGGCGACGCCGCCGAAGGCGGTGGCGATCACCAGCCCGCTCGCGGCGAGCATGAGGTAGCCGGTCCGGTGCAGCCTGCCGCCGGTTTCCGCTGGCGGCGCGAGCTCGGTTCGTTCGTTCTCTCCCGACCCATCGGAAGGGGTCATGCCTGGCTCCTCGCACGAACTTCGGTGGGGACTCAAACGAGCTGATCAGCGCTGGTCAATTGTCGTGCAGATCGCTCGGAAGGGTGAAAATCCTGAGCGGACCCGCGGCACGCTACCACCGGCGGGTGCCGCGGTGCGAGGCCGCCGCCACGCCACGCTGACCCTCGGTGTCCGGCACCATGGAATCGTGCAGGGACGACAGGATGTGACGCGCCTCACTGCCTGGGTGCACGGTCAGGTGCAGGGTGTCGGTTTCCGCTGGTGGACCCGCAGCCGGGCGCTGGAACTCGGGTTGGTCGGCAGCGCGGCCAACCTCGCCGACGGGCGGGTCGAGGTGATCGCCGAGGGGCCGGAGGACCACTGTGCGCGGTTGTTGGCCGCCCTGCGGTCCGGCGAGTCACCCGGTCGGGTGGATCATGTGGCCGAGCGGTGGAGCGACCCGCGCGGCGGCATCGAGGGATTCGTCGAGCGCTGAGCGAGCACCCTCGCGCAACACGGCCCAGGTCCCACCGGTGCCGATGACCGCCCGGTAGCATTCCTCGATTGGCGGGTGCTGCTCAGCGGCAGCGCTGGCCAGCAGCGGATCCGGCAGGGGAAGGTCAGCACCACGTGCACCTCAAGAGCTTGACGCTGAAGGGCTTCAAGTCCTTCGCCTCGGCCACCACGTTGCGGTTCGAGCCGGGCATCACCTGCGTCGTCGGTCCGAACGGTTCGGGCAAGTCCAATGTGCTCGACGCGTTGCGCTGGGTGATGGGCACGCAGGGTGCCAAGGACCTGCGCGGCGGCAAGATGGAGGACGTCATCTTCGCGGGCACCTCCGGCCGGGCCCCGCTGGGCCGGGCCGAGGTGACCCTGACCATCGACAACGCCGACGGCGCCCTGCCCATCGAGTACTCCGAGGTGTCCATCACCAGGCGGATGTTCCGGGACGGCGCCAGTGAGTACGAGATCAACGGCAGCACCTGCCGCCTGCTCGACGTGCAGGAACTGCTCTCCGACTCCGGTATCGGCAGGGAGATGCACGTCATCGTCGGGCAGGGCCAGCTGTCCGACATCCTGCAGGCCAAGCCGGAGGAGCGCCGCGCCTTCATCGAGGAGGCCGCCGGTGTGCTCAAGCACCGCAAGCGCAAGGAGAAGGCGGTCCGCAAGCTCACCGCGATGCAGGGCAACCTGGACCGGCTGAACGACCTCACCAGCGAGCTGCGCCGCCAGCTCAAGCCACTCGGCAAGCAGGCCGAGATCGCCCGCAAGGCGCAGGCCGTGCAGTCCGAGCTGCGCGACTCCCGGCTGCGGCTGCTCGCCGACGACCTGGTGACCCAGCGCAACACCCTGGCCAAGGAGGAGGCCGACGAGAAGGCAGCCAGGGCCCGGCGCGCCGAGGTGGAGCAGGCGCTCGAGGTGGCCACCTCGGAGCAGACCGAGCTGGAGAACGCCATCGCCGAGGACGCGCCGAAGCTGACCGCGGCGCAGGACACCTGGTACAAGCTCTCCGCACTGGCCGAGCGGCTGCGCGGCACCGTGCGGCTGGCGGTGGAGCGGGAGCGCCACCTCTCCGCTGAGGTGGAGACCCCTACCGGTGGCCGCGACCCTGAGGAGCTGCTCGCCGAGGCCGAGGAGGCAGCCGCCCGCGAGGAGGAGCTGAACGAGGGCGTCAACGAGGCCAGGACCATGCTGTCCGAGACGGTCGCCCGCAGGGAGGAACTGGAGCGGGTGGTGCAGGCCGCCGAGCGGGAGCATATGGCCGCCGTGCGCGCCATCGCCGACCGGCGGGAGGGCATCGCCAAGCTGAGCGGCCAGGTCGAGGCGCTGCGCAGCAAGACCGGCGCCACCGCGGACGAGATCGACCGGCTCACCACCGGGATCGAGGAGGCCGAAGGCAGGGCCGAGACCGCGGCCGAGGAGCTGGAGCAGGCCCGCGCCGAGGGCGGGCTGGAGGACTCCGACGACGCCGACCTGCAGGAGCGGCACGACCGCGCGGTACGGGCCAACGAGGACGCCAAGGCCAGGGTGGAGGAGCTGGTCAAGGCCGAGCGGGAGACCGAACGCGAGATCGCGTCGGAGAAGGCGCGGATGGACGCGCTTTCCATGGGACTCAAGCGCAAGGACGGCGCGGGCGCGCTGCTCGGGGCCGCCGACGAGCTGCCCGGCCTGCTCGGCTCGGTGGCCGCGCTGCTCACCGTGGACGCCGGATTCGAGGTGGCGCTGGCCGCCGCGCTCGGGCCGGTGGCCGATGCCGTGGCGGTCTCCGCGGGCGATGACGCCCTCGCCGCGCTGCGCTACCTGAAAGCCCAGGACGCCGGGCGGGCCGGGTTGCTGCTCGGCGGGCCGGAATCGGGTACCGATCCGGCCGGCTGGCCCACCCTGCCCACCACCGCCCACTGGGCCAGGGACGTGGTCCGGGCGCCGGAGGGGCTGCGGCCCGCGGTGGAGCGCGCACTGGACCGGGTGGCCGTGGTGGAGGACCTGGAGGCCGCGCGCAACCTGGTCGGCCTCTACCCCGAGATCAGCACGGTCACCAAGGACGGCGACGTGTTCGGCGCGCACTGGGCGGTCGGCGGCTCGGCTGCGGAGAGCGTGATCGAGGTGCAGGCCGCCGTGGACGAGGCCCAGGACAGGATGCTCGCCGCGGAGCGCAGGCTGGAGCGCACCAGTGCCGAGCTGGAGGGCGCCCGTGCCCAGCAGCAGGACCGCAGGGACGAGGTCGGCAAGGCCAAGGAAGCGCTCAGCGAGGCCAAGGTGCGCAAGGCCCGCTCGGCCGAGCGGCTGAGCAGCATGGAGCAGGCGGTGCGCTCCGCCGAGGCAGATGTGCAGCGGCTGCGGGAGCAGCGCGGCAAGGTCGAGCAGAGCAGGGAGCAGGCGCTGGCCGACCTTGCCGAGCTGGAGGAGCGGCTGGCGGCCGTGTCCGAGCAGCCGGTCGAGGAGGACCCGGACACCTCCGAACGGGATGCCGCCGCCGAGTCCCTATCCACCGTCCGGCAGCAGGAGGTGGACGCCCGGCTGGCCCTGCGCACCGCGGAGGAGCGGGCCAGGGGCATCGCGGGCAAGGCGGACTCGCTGCGCCGTGCCGCGCAGGCCGAGCAGCAGGCGCGGGAGCGGGCGGAGAAGGCGCGGATCGCGCGGGCGTACGGCGCGGAGATCGCCGGGGCCGTGGTCAGCGCCGGTGAGTTCGCGCTGGACCGGATCGAGACCTCACTACAGCGTGCCGCCGCCGAACGGGACGCCGAGCAGGAACGACGGCAGCGCCGCGAGGAGACCCTGGGTCAGGTGCGCAACCGGGTCCGCGAGCTGACCGGGGAGCTGGAGAAGCTGACCGACGCGGTGCACCGGGACGAGGTGCTGCGCGCCGAGCAGCGGATGCGGCTGGAGCAGCTGGAGACCAAGGTGTCCGAGGACTTCGGTATCGGCCTTGACGACCTGGTGGCCGAGTACGGCCCGGACGTGCCGGTGCCCCCCGGCGCCGGGGAGATGGCCGAGTACGAGGCGGCCAAGGAGCGCGGTGAGGCGGTGTCCGAGCCGCAGCCGATCCCGTACGACCGGGACACCCAGGAACGGCGGGCCAAGCGGGCGGAGAAGGACCTGAACCTGCTCGGCAAGGTCAACCCGCTGGCGCTGGAGGAGTTCGCCGCGCTGGAGGAGCGGTACAAGTTCCTCTCCACGCAGCTGGAGGACCTGAAGAAGACCCGCGAGGACCTGGAGAGCGTGATCAAGGAGGTGGACGAGAAGATCCTCGAGGTCTTCACCAGCGCCTACCAGGATGTCGCGCGCGAGTTCGAGACCGTGTTCTCGGTGCTGTTCCCCGGCGGGGAGGGCCGGATGGTGCTCACCGAGCCGAACGACATGCTCGCCACCGGGGTGGACGTGGAGGCCCGCCCGCCTGGGAAGAAGGTCAAGCGGCTGTCCCTGCTGTCCGGCGGGGAGAAGTCGCTGGTCGCGGTCGGCATGCTGGTGGCGATCTTCCGGGCCCGCCCCTCGCCCTTCTACGTGATGGACGAGGTCGAGGCCGCGCTGGACGACACCAACATGCGCAGGCTTATCGGCCTGCTGGAGCAGCTGCGCGCCGCCTCCCAGCTGATCATCATCACGCACCAGAAGGCGACCATGGAGATCGCCGACGCCCTCTACGGGGTGAGCATGCAGGGCGACGGCATCACCCAGGTGATCTCCCAGCGCCTGCGTTCCGATGACGAGGTGGAGCAGCCCGAACCCGCCCAGGCCTAGCGGCGTGTTTGCCGCCCACGCGCACGTGTTTGCTCCCCACGTACGCGCGTTGGCCGTCCATGCACGTGAGTTTTGCCGCTCCCGTGTGGTTCGGCCGGCCGCGTCAGCTGCCGAACACCCGCCGGGCGTTGCCGGCCAGGAACAGCTCGGTGGTTTCCTCGTCCAGCTCGAGCTCGTCCAGGCCGTCCAGCGCCCGCCGCGGGGTGAGCATCGGGTAGTTCGTGCCGAACAGCACTTTGCGCCTGCCGTGCGCGCGCAGGTAACTCACCAGCTCGGCCGGGTAGCGACGGACGGTGTAGGCCGAGGTGTCGATGTACACGTTCGGGTACTTGGTGGCCAGCGCGATCATCTCGGTCGTCCATGGGTAGCCGATATGCCCGGCCACGATGGTCAGCTCGGGGAAGTCCAGTGCCACCTCGTCCAGGTACGGGATGGGCCTGCCGGTCTCCGAGCCGCGTAGTGGCCCGGTGTGACCGACCTGGGTGCAGAACGGGATGCCGAGCTCGACGCACTCGGCGTACAGCGGGTAGTAGCGCCGATCGTTCGGCGGCAGACCCCACAGCCAGGGCACCACCCGCAGCGCCACGAACCCCAGCTCGCGCACCGCGCGCCGCAGTTCCCGCACGGCCGCCATCGGGGTGCGCAGGTCCACCGAGGCCACCCCGCCGAACCGCTCCGGCGCCTGCGCGACGAACCCGGCCACCTCGTCGTTCGACACCAGCGCGCCCTCCGGGCCATGCCACGCGCTGAGCAGCGCCCGGTCCACCCCGCCAGCGTCCAGCGCGGCCACCGTGGCCGAGACCGGCACCTCCCCGGCCGGGATCTCCTCGCCAAGCCAGCGGCGCAGCGAGTCGAGCATCTCGTGCCGGAGGAACCGGGGCGTGGGGTGCTGCGCCCACACGTCGATGATCGGCATGGTGCTGCTCCTTCCGCGAAAAGGCGTGGACGGCGCGGTACGTCATGGGCAGGCTAGCCCGGTATGAGCGCTTTCGTGCAGAACATCGCCATTGACTGTGCCGACCCCTACCAGCTTGCCCAGTTCTGGAGCCAGGTCGTCGACCGCCCGATCTCCGATGAGGACTCCCCAGGCGATCCGGAGGCCTCGATCTCCCTCGGCAACGGGGTGGACCTCGTCTTCCTGCAGGTACCCGAGGCCAAGGCGGTCAAGAACCGGCTGCATGTGTGCCTACGCCCGCAGGACCGGACCCGGGAGGAGGAGGTGCGGCGGCTGCTCGACCTGGGCGCGACCATGGTCGCCGACCACCGTGAGCCGGGCGCCACCTGCATGGGCTGGGCCGTGCTGGCCGACCCGGCAGGCAATGAGTTCTGCGTGCTGTGCAGTCCGGCGGAGCGGGCCGCGGGCTGAACCGAACGAATACCCCGCCGTCCTTCCATTTTGGATTGTTGAAATAGCAATTCTTCGTACCACTCGGATGGCGGGTGCTCCTCGTCGGAATGTTCAGTAGCCTATTTGAGTCGCTCATCGGATTTGCCGCGGCGATCCCGCGTTCCGCGTCGGCACAGCGGCTCCCCCGAATATCGTGTTCGGATTACGAATCCGGTGGGCAATCCCCGTCGAGGGCGACGAAATTCCGAATGGAGGCGATACGTGGCTGACAGCGCGTTCAGTCCGACCGGCCGCCGCCGTCGCCGCCAGGGCGGCAGGCGGCACCAGTACCTGGTGCGCTATGACGATCAGGAGGACGCTCTCGTCCGCAGGCGGGCCGCCGAACTCGGGCTTTCGGTTCCGGCTTTCCTGTCCATCCTGAGCCTGCGCTGCGAGCTGACCACCTGCCGCGCGGGCGATCCGGCGCGGCCGTGCGGCGCAAGGAGCACCTGTCTGACCTGCCTGCTGACGGACTGAGTCCGGGTGGGTGGCGGCCGAGCGGGGCCGCCACCCACCGTGGACTCACGCCGCCTTGGCCTCGGCCTCCGGCTCGGCAGGCGGCCCGCTGCGCGGGTCGTCCGTGCGGTGCCGCAGCGAGAGCAGGCCACCGACCAGCAGGGTCACCACCACGCCGAGCGGGACGTACCAGGGGAAGGCCAGCGTCTTCGTCTCCCCGTCCACGGTGAACTCGACGCCGAGGATGAACACCGCGTTCACCACGATGGTCGTCCCGAACGCCACGATCGCGTCGGACTGCCTGGCCCGCTTCACCAGCATGCCGAGGAAGAAGGCGCCGAGCAGCGCGCCGTAGGTGTAGCTGGCGATGCTCAGCCCCACCTCGACCACCGGCTGGTCGGTGCTGGTGAACAGCGAGCCGAAGATCACGAACACCCCGGCCCAGATCAGCGTCCACAGCTTGGCGTGCCGCAGCACCGAGGAGTCCGGCATCCGGCGGCGCTTGGTGAAGCGCTGGTACAGGTCGCTGACGGTGGAGGTGGACAGCGAGTTGAGCGAGGAGGAGATCGTGCTCATGGCCGCCGCCAGGATGCCGGCGACCAGCAACCCGGCCAGCCCGGATGGCAGCTCGTTCACGATGAAGGTGGGGAACAGTTCGTCGCTGGCCGCCATGCCCATGTCCGCCGGCGCCACGCCCCGGTAGAACGACCAGAGCATCGCCCCGACCACCAGGAACAGACCGAACTGCAGGAAGACCACGAAGCCGCTGGCGATCACGGCCTTCTGGCTCTCCCGGACGTTGCGGCAGGCCAGCAGGCGCTGCACCATCAGCTGGTCCGCGCCATGCGAGGCCATCGCGAACAGCGCGCCGCCGACCACCGCGGTGATGAAGGCGTACTGCGAGGTGATCAGGTCGGAGGAGAAGTCGAACAGCTGGAACTTGCCCGCGTCCACCGCCGAGCCGAACCAGCCGTCCGGCAGCTTGCCCGCCAGGATGATCACCGCGAACAGCGCGCCGAGGATGTAGATGCCCATCTGGATGACGTCCACCCAGACGACCGCCCTGATCCCGCCGAGGTAGGTGTAGATCACCGCGAACAGCGCGATCACCGCCACGATCATCCAGTACGAGGCGCTGACGCCGAAGGCCTCCAGCATCACCTTCACCGGGATCGCGGTGGCGAACAGCCGGACGCCGTCGGCCAGCAACCGGGTGATCAGGAAGGTGACCGAAGCGGTGCCCTGCAACCCGTTGCCGAACCGTTTGCCGAGAAAGGCGTAGGCGCTGACCATATCGCCGGAGTAGTACTTCGGCAGCAGCACGAAAGCCACCAGCGTCCGGCCGATCAGGTAACCGATCGCCAGCTGCAGGTAGGTGATGTTGCCGAGATAGGCGACGGTCGGCACGCTGATCACGGTCAGCGTCGAGGTTTCGGTGGCCACCACCGAGAACGTCACCGCCCACCAGGGGATCCGCCTGCTGCCGACGAAGTAGTCGGTGGACGAGGTCTGCTTTCCGCCGATGGCGATCCCCAGTAGCGGCGTTCCCACCAGAAAGACCGCGATGATCGCGAGGTCAAGTGCGCGCATTGATATCTCCTACCGGTTGTTGCGATGCCGCCGCTACCCGCAATCGAGTAATGGCCTCGCGCCGCGGCGGGGGCAGCGAGAGCGGACCCGATCCGGGAGTGATGCTGCCCAGCAGGCGCGGGCCCGCCGCACCGGTCGCGCTGGGCACGTTCGCCGGGAGCCCGTGCCAGGTCAGCCAGCCGAGCACCGCGGTGAGGTAGGCCTCCTTCGCCGTGGCGGGCAGGCCGAGTTCCTCGCTGGTGGCCAGCGCGCCCGGGGGCAGGTGCGCGGCAAGGGCCCGTAGCAGCGCCGGGTTCGCCACCCCGCCGCCGGAGGCCAGCACCGTGTGCACGCCGTGCCGCGCGCACTCCCGCGCGATGGTGACCGCGGTGAGCTCGGTCAGCGTCGCCAGCAGGTCGGCGTCGGCGATCGGGGGCAGCCCTTCGGCCGCGGCGCGGAAGTACCCGGCGTGGAAGCGTTCCTTGCCGGTGGACTTCGGTGGTGGCGCCGCGTAGTACGGATCGTCCAGCAACCGCTCGAGCAGGTCAGGGCGCACGCTGCCGCTGGCGGCCAGCGCGCCGTCCAGGTCGCTGCGCTGGCCACCACCGGAGACCTGCACGGCGGCGGCGTCGATCAGCGCGTTACCCGGCCCGGTGTCGTAGGCCAGCGGGTCGCCTTCCGGGGTGACCACGGTCAGGTTGGCGATCCCGCCGATGTTCAACGCGGCCGCGGGCTTGCGGCCGGCGTCGACGAGGGAGCGCAGCCACAGCGCGTCCAGCGTGCTGGCCAGCGGCGCGCCGTGGCCGCCAGCCGCCACGTCCCGCACCCGCAGGTCGGCGAGCACGGGCAGCCCGGTGCGTTCGGCGATCCAGGCAGGCTGGCCGAGCTGCAGGGTGCCCTCGACCGTGCCGTTCTCCACCCAGTGGAAGATCGTCTGCCCGAGCGAGGCCACCAGGTCCGCACGTCCCTCGGTGAGCCGATCGATACCTTCCAGCGCCGCCGTGGCGAAGGCCTTGCCGACGCCGGTGTCCAGCCGGGTGAGCTGCTCCGCGCTGCACTCGCCCGGCGGGAGCGCCGCGAGCAGCCCGGCACGCAGCTCCTCCGGGTAGTCCAGTTCCAGATGGCCGAGCGGGACCAGTACCAGCTCCTCGCCGGTGGCATGCAGGTCGGCGGCCGCCACGTCGATGCCGTCGACCGAGGTGCCGGAGATCAGTCCGAGAACGCGCATTTGCAGTGGTCTAGTCCATGTGGTGGATGTGCGGCAAGTCATACGGTTTTTTCTTTGCCGAATTGAGTTCTAAGCCGTTGAACCTTCACGGTGCGGTGGCCGGAGGTGGCGCGGGGTGGCCGGATGCGAGGATGGCGGCGTGTCGAGCAACCTCTGGTTCTGGGTCATCGTCGTAGCTGTCGTCGTGCTGGTGATCGGGCTCGTCGCCGGGTTGACCATCACGCGCCGCCGCAAGATCAACCTGCGCGAGTCCGAGCGGGTGGAGGGCGAGCAGCCCACGGGCGGCGGTTACCAGGCAGGCGGTGGGATCGCGCTGGCCCCCGGCGGGGAACGCGAGCGGGAGGCCGAGCGGCCCCCGCATCCCGCGGGCGAGCGCACCGAGGTGGACGGGCAGCCCGGGGTCGGGGACGACGCCTCGGTGCCACGGGACGCGCCGCGCCGCGGCATCGTGGACGTCACCCTGCCCGAGGAGGAAACGAAGGCGCCCGAGCCGGAACCGGAGCCCGAACCCGAGCCCGCGCCGGAGCCCGCCGACGAGATCGCGCCCACCACCGGACGGCTGGAGCGGCTGCGCGGAAGGCTGTCGAAGTCGCGGTCCTCGCTGGGCCAGGGCCTGCTCGGCCTGCTCGGCGCGGGTGACCTGGACGAGGACTCCTGGCAGGAGATCGAGGACACCCTGCTGGTGGCCGACCTCGGGGCGAGCACCACCACCGAGATCGTCGAGCGGCTGCGCGCCGAGCTGTCCACCCGCGGGGTGCGCACGGCCGAGGACGCGCGCGCGGCCTTGCGGCAGGTACTCACCGAGGCACTCGGCCCGGAGGAGGACCGTTCGGTGCGCGCGCTGCCGCACGAAGTGGATGGCGGCAGGCAGCCCGCGGTGGTGCTGGTCGCCGGGGTGAACGGCACCGGCAAGACCACCACCACCGGCAAGCTGGCCAGGGTGCTCGTCGCCCAGGGCAGGCAGGTGCTACTGGGCGCGGCGGACACCTTCCGCGCCGCCGCCGCCGATCAGCTGCAGACCTGGTCCGAGCGGGTCGGGGCCGAGGTGGTGCGCGGTAAGGAGGGCGCCGACCCGGCCTCGGTGGCCTTCGACGCGGTGAAGCGCGGGATGGACACCGGCGTGGACGCCGTGCTGGTGGACACCGCGGGCAGGCTGCACACCAAGACCGGCCTGATGGACGAGCTGGGCAAGGTCAAGCGGGTGGTGGAGAAGCAGGCCCCGGTGGACGAGGTGCTGCTGGTGCTTGACGCCACCACCGGGCAGAACGGCCTGGCCCAGGCGCGGGTGTTCGCCGAGGTGGTGGACGTGACCGGGATCGTGCTGACCAAGCTGGACGGCACGGCCAAGGGCGGCATCGTGTTCCAGGTCCAGCGCGAGCTCGGTGTGCCGGTGAAGCTGGTCGGGCTGGGGGAGGGCCCGGACGACCTGGCGCCGTTCGAGCCCTCCGCCTTCGTGGATGCCCTACTCGGGACCTAGTACACGCTTTCTAGTCGACACAGCGGGTCTCACCCGGTGGCGGGGGCCCTTCGCCTGGCGTCGTCGTGCCGGGGACCGGGTCCCCGGTGAACACGTGCCGCACGTACGGGCGGACGTCCTCGGGATCGACCGCGTTCGCGAGCCCGCCGCCGGGGGTCTCCATCGAGCTGGCCGCGACCGGGATGGTCCCGCGCGCGGGTTGTCCAGGGGAATGTCCCGCAGCCGCTCGGCGAACCCGAGCAGGTCCCAGCCGGGGTCGGTGCGCACCCCCTCACGCACCGTCGCGAGCACGGCGGCCGGCTCGGCACCCTCATCCACCCGCTGCAGCAGCGAACGCAGGAACACCTGCTGGCGCACGATCCGGTCGAGGTCCCCGTGCGGCAACCCGTGCCGTTGCCGGAGGAACGCCAGGGCGTCCGACCCCGCCAGGGTCTGCCGCCCGGCAGGGAAGGTGGCGCCGGTGATCGGATCGGAGCTCCGCCGGTTCAGGCACACCGGCACCCCGCCGACGGCCTCGCTGAGCGGCCCCACCACGGCCATCCGCATAGTGGCGTAGTGGTCGATCCGTACCCCGGTGAGTTTGCTGACGGTGTCGACAAGGCCCGGCATCCCTGCCTCGGCGTGTACCTCGCCGATGCCGCGTCCCCCGGACCAGGGCCCGACCACCCAGGAGTCCCTTGGTATGGACACCGTGGCCACGCCATCCGACGCGACCCTGGCGAGCGCGATCGCGTCGGGGTTGCCGGCCTCGTCCAGGCCGGCGAGCAGGATGTGCTGCGCGGGCGGGGCGGTAGCGGCCCCCGTGGTGCTGGGCTCCTCGCGCTGCAGCACCTGCGGCACCACGACGGCGGCCACGCCCGCGATGACCACCGTGGCGGCCGCCGCGGCCAGCACCGGACCGCGGCGGCGCGTGGTGCGGCCGCGCTCCGGCGCCCGATCCAGTTCGGCGCGGACCAGCTCGGGGGACACCGCCCGGCCCGCCTCCTCGGCACATGCCTCGCGGATGAGCTGTTCGGTGTGGTCGCGGTTCATGACAGTGCCTCCTTCACCGGACGCCGTGCGCCGGGGCCCGCGGGTTCGTCGGCGCGCAGGGTGCCCAGCGCGCGGGAGATGTGACTGCGCACGGTGCCTGCCGTGCAGCCGAGTACTTCGGCGATCTCGGCGTCGTCGAGGTCCTCGTAGTAACGCAGCACGATGGCCGCCCGCTGCTTGCGCGGCAGCCGGGCGATGCGACCGCGCATCGCGTCGCGCTCGGCGTGCCGGTCCGCCCCGTCCTCGACCGGGACGGCGGCCCGCTCCAGCGCCGCGTGGGTCGAGGCGACCGTGCGTGCCGCCTTACGCCTGCGCCAGGAGAGGTACTCGTTGGTCAGCATGCGCCGCACGTACAGCTCCGGCGCCCGCATCGTCGCGATGCGGGGCCAGTGTCGCTGCGCGCGCAGCAGGACCTCCTGCACCACGTCCTGCGCCAGGTGTGGATCACAGGTCAGCGCGGTCGCGTAGCGCAGCAGCCGGTCGAGCCGGTCGGTGACGAAGTCGTCGAAGCCTTCCCGCACCCGCCGCTCCCTTCTGTGTAGGTGGTTGCGGTGCGAGAAACGCCTCGGGTTCCGTGGTTTGTTGAGCCCGAGGTCAGGTGACGGTCGTCACGCCGTGAGGTCGCGCGCCGCGAGCTGCTCGGAAAGGGCGGTCGCGATGCGCTGCACCACGGGCGCGATCCGGGACACCGCCTCCTTGGTCAGCCTGCCCTCCGGGCCGGAAACCGAGACCGCAGCCGGGGTCGGCGCCCCGTCCACGGACACCGCGATGCACCGCACCCCGAGCTCCTGCTCACTCTCGTCCAGCGCGTAGCCCTGCGCCGCGATCTCCGCCAGGTGGGTGAGGAAGGGTTCCACCTCGGTGTGCGTGTGCTCGGTGTAGGCGGGCATCCCGGTGCGGCCGAGCAGGGCCCTGGCCTCCTCGGCAGGCAGCTGGGCGAGCATCGCCTTGCCGACCCCGGTGCCGTGCGGCAGCAGCCTGCGCCCGACCTCGGTGAACATGCGCATGGAGTGCCGGGAGGGCACCTGCGCGACGTAGACCACCTCGTCGCGTTCCAGTACGGCCAGGTTCGCGGTCTCGCCGACGGCGTCGACCAGCTCGGCCAGCAGCGGGCGGGCCCAGGTGCCGAACTGCAGGCTGGCGTTCTCGCCGAGCCGGATCAGCCGGGCGCCGAGGGCGTAACGGCGGTTCAGGTTCTGCCGTACGTAGCCGAGCGCGACCAGGGTGCGGATGAGCCGGTGGATCGTCGGCATGGGCAGCCCGGAGGAGGCGGCGAGCTCGGAGAGGCTGGCCTCGCCGCCGGTGTCGGCGAGGTGCTCCAGCAGCTCGAACGCGCGCTGCAGGGACTGCACCCCGCTACTACCGTCACGACTGCCTTTCTCGTTCGCCACGTGCACATCCTCTCGTCCGGAGTGGCCCATGAGGGACACCACCCACCCCGCGCGTTGAGCTTCCGCTATGCAGAAACTATAGTCCGATATGTAAAACGTACAGACGTCTTCCTGAAAGCCACAGTGAGGTGTTGGCATGTCTGAGGTCCAGGTGCTCGGCGGTTCGGTCGAGCGCGGTGACGAGATCCTCACGCCGGAGGCCCTGCAGTTCCTCGGTGACCTGCACGACCGGTTCGCCGGACGGCGGGACGAGTTGCTGCAGGCACGCTCCCTGCGCCGGGAGGAGGCGGCGCGCACCGGCAGGCTGGACTTCCTGCCGGAGACCCGCGAGGTGCGCGAGGGGGACTGGCAGGTCGCGGAGGCCCCGGCCGCGCTGCGTGACCGCAGGGTGGAGATCACCGGCCCCACCGACCGCAAGATGACCGTGAACGCGCTGAACTCCGGCGCCAAAGTGTGGCTGGCCGACCTGGAGGACGCCAACACCCCGCATTGGGAGAACGTGGTCTCCGGCCAGGTCAACCTGCACGACGCGGTGCGCGGCACGGTGGAGCTGACCACGCCGGAGGGCAAGCACTACTCGCTGCGCGATGACGTCGCGCGCCCCACCATCGTGATGCGGCCGCGTGGCTGGCATCTGGACGAGCGCAACCTGAAGATCGGCGACCGCAAGGCCGTCGGTGCGCTGGTGGACTTCGGGCTGTACTTCTTCCACAACGTGCGGGCGTTGCTGAGCAACGACTCGGGCCCGTACTTCTACCTGCCGAAGATGGAGAGCCACCTCGAGGCGCGGCTGTGGAACGAGGTGTTCACCTTCGCCGAGGCGGAGCTTGGCATCGAGCACGGCACGATCCGCGCCACCGTGCTGATCGAGACCATCCCGGCTGCCTTCGAGATGGAGGAGATCCTCTACGAGCTGCGCGAGCACGCCTCCGGGCTGAACGCGGGCCGGTGGGACTACCTGTTCAGCGTGATCAAGTACTTCCGGGACGCGGGCGCGAACTTCGTGCTACCGGACCGCAACAGCGTCACCATGACCGCGCCGTTCATGCAGGCCTACACCGAGCTGCTGGTGCGTACCTGCCATAAGCGCGGGGCGTTCGCGATCGGCGGGATGGCCGCGTTCATCCCGAACCGCAAGGACCCCGAGGTCACCGAGAAGGCCATGGCCAAGGTGCGCGACGACAAGGCGCGGGAGGCAGGCGACGGCTTCGACGGCTCCTGGGTGGCCCACCCCGGCATGGTGGACCTGTGCCGCGAGGAGTTCGACAAGGTGCTCGGCGACAAGCCGAACCAGCTCGACCGCACCCGG
The DNA here is from genome assembly GCF_018885265.1 of Amycolatopsis aidingensis. Lineage (GTDB taxonomy): Bacteria > Actinomycetota > Actinomycetes > Mycobacteriales > Pseudonocardiaceae > Amycolatopsis > Amycolatopsis aidingensis. Next base: position 5,815,968 of record NZ_CP076538.1, on the reverse strand, counting down.
GACGAGGTGCGGGTGACCGCCGATCAGCTGCTGGACGTGGCGGCCACCGAGGGCAGCGCCACCATGGCCGGGCTGCGCGGCGCGGTGGACGTCGGGGTGCGTTACCTGGCCTCCTGGCTGGGCGGCACCGGTGCGGCCGCCATCCACAACCTGATGGAGGATGCCGCCACCGCGGAGATCTCCCGTTCCCAGGTGTGGCAGTGGGTGCGCAACGGCATCACGCTGGAGGGTGGCGAGCAGGTCACCGAGGAACTGGTGCGCTCGGTGCTGGACGAGGTGCACAAGGACCTGGCCGGCCAGATCCCCGCCGAGCTGCTGGAACCCGCGGTCGAGCTGTTCGAGCAGGTCGCCCTGGCCAAGGACTTCGCCGACTTCCTCACCCTCCCCGCCTACGAGCGCATCCAGTAGCCCACTGGTGTGAGTGGCCCGTTCACTGCGAGATTTGCAGCGAACGGGCCACTCACTGCGGTCAGGAACCCTCGGAGTGCAGGGCCAGGTAGACGTCCACCTGGGTGGGGAAGTCGGTGAGGTCGAGGCCCAGCAGCTCCCCCGCCCTGGTAATGCGGTAGCGCAGGGTGTTCACGTGCACGTGCAGGGCCTTGGCCGCCGCCGCGGGCGAGCCGGAGCACTCGAGGAACACCCGCACGGTGTGCACCAGGTCGCCGTGGTGCGCCCGGTCGTAGTCCAGCAGCGGACCGAGGATCCGGGCGCGCAGGGTGGACCGCAGCTCGTCCGGCGCTCCGGCCAGCAGCAGCCGGTGCGCGCCGACCTGTTCCCCGGAGACCACCGCGATCCGGTCCGGACCGCGTTCGGCCATCCCGAGCGCGTGCCGGGCCTCCTGGGTGGCACCGCGCAGCCCCGCGGCCGTGCCGGGCCCGCCCGCGCCGATGAGCACCCGGCCCGCGGGCAGCGCGGGCTCCACTGTGGACAACGCGGCCGCCATGTCCGAGGCCCACTGCTGCGGCCAGTCCCGTGCCTCCACCAGCGCGCAGGCGTCGGGCCCGATCTCGCCCACCAGGGACCGGCCGGGGTAGGCGGCGAGCAGCTCGGTCAGCAGTTCCACGCTCAGCCGGGTGCCCGCGGTCCTGGCCAGCAGCACCCGCAGCGGCGCGTCCGTGGCCAGCCCGGCCGTGGCCAGGCCGGTGTTCAGCTCGCCCTCGGTCAGCCCGGCACCGCCGAGCCCGCGCAGCAGCGGGGCCGCGAACCGGTCGGCGACCCGGCGCACCTGCTCGGTCCGGGCACGATCCAGCTCCACCAACCCGGCCAGCTCCTCGGCCAGTGCTGAACTGCCCGCGTGCGGGTCGGCGACCACCAACAGCCACGGCACCGGTGCCCGGCCACCGGCCGGAAGCAGGGTGTAGCCGCCGGAGACCGCGCTCCTGCCGTCCCCGGCGAGGAACCGCCTGGCCAGCGGCACCGGCTGGTCGAGCTCAGGGCCGCTGCCCGCGACCACCCGGCCGGTGCCGGAGACCACCCAGCAGGGCACGCCAAGTTCACCAGCCCCGTGCCGCAACAGCGCGGCCAGCGAGTCCTGCTCGGCCGCCGCCGAGCGCAAACGCTTGCGGGCGCCGGAGACCTCGTCCCGCTCGGCGGCCAGCGCCAGCACCACCCGCTCGGTCACCACCGCGAAGGACAGGTCGAAAGGTACTTCCAGCAACGGGATCCGGTGCCGCGCGCAGGCGGTGACCAGCTCGTCCGGGATCCCGCCGGAGTCGGCACCGGAGGCGGCCAGCGCGGCCGAGCCCGCGGCGCTCAGCGCGGCCACGAAGGGCTCGGCGTCCCCGGGCCCGCGCCACCACAGCAGCCCGGTCAGCACCAGCTCACCCGCGGAGAGGTAGCGACTCGGGTCCGGCAGCTCGGTGCCGTAGATCCGGCTCACCTCGCGATCCAGCAGCCCGTCCCCGGTGCGCAGCCGCAGCCGGAGCTCGGGAATCTCGAGCAGTGTTCGCACAGGCGTCATGGGACTTGTAGGAAAGCACAAAACCGGTGGTGTTCGCCGGGCAGGTTTCGTATGTCGCCGCCGTTGCCGGGTAACCGGCGCGGTGTGTGTACTGGAACGACACCCTGCTCAAGGAGGCGAGCACGTGGACTTCCTCCGCCCCGCCACGCTGCCCGACGCGCTGGCGATGAAGGCCGACCGGCCGGATGCGGTGCCGATCGCGGGTGGCACCGATGTGATGGTCGAGCTGAACTTCGACCACCGCAGGCCGGATGCGCTGCTGGACCTGACCGGCATTGCCGAGCTCACCCGGTGGGACCGCACCGGGAATGCCATCCGGCTCGGCGCCACCGTCCCGTACAGCCGGGTGATCACCGAGCTCGGCGATGCGCTGCCTGCCCTGGCGATGGCCTCCCGGACCGTCGGTTCCCCGCAGATCCGCAACCGCGGCACGGTGGCGGGAAACCTCGGCGCCGCCTCACCGGCCGGGGACACGCATCCCGTGCTGCTGGTCGCCGGTGCCGAGGTGGAGGCGGCTTCGGTGCGGGGAAGCAGGCGCATTCCGGCGGAGGAGTTCTACGTCGGGGTCAAGCGCAACGCACTGGAGCCGGACGAGCTGATCAGCGCCGTGTACCTGCCGGTAGCCGCCGGACCGCAGCAGTTCGCCAAGATCGGCACCCGCAACGCCATGGTGATCGCGGTGTGCTCCTTCGCGCTGGCGCTGGGTTCCGGCGGCACGGTCCGCGCCGCGGTCGGCTCGGCCGGGCCCACCCCGCGCCGGGCGCGGGCGGCCGAGGAGTTCCTCGCCGAAGCCGGGCTGGACGGGCCGCCGCGGGCCGAGGTGTGCGGGCACTTCGGCGAGCTGGTCGCCACCGCGGCCGACCCCATCGACGACGTGCGCGGCAGCGCGGCCTACCGCAGGCACGCGCTCAGCGTGCTGGCCCGGCGCGCGCTGGCCTGGGCGTGGCAGGAGTACCAGGGAAAGGGTGAGCGCACATGCGCCTGAGGTTGACCGTGAACGGCGAGTCCCGGCAGGCCGACGACGTGTGGGAGGGCGAGAGTCTGCTGTTCGTGCTGCGCGAGCGGCTCGGCCTCCCTGGCTCGAAGAACGCCTGCGAGCAGGGGGAATGCGGTTCCTGCACGGTGTACCTCGACGACACGGTCGTCTGTTCCTGCCTGGTCGCCGCCGGGCAGGCCGAGGGCAGCAGGGTGCGCACCGTCGAGGGCCTGGCCGATGGCGAGCGACTGGACCGGGTGCAGCAGTCCTTTGTGGATGCCGGCGCGGTGCAGTGCGGTTTCTGCACCCCGGGTCTGGTCGTCGCCGCGCACGACCTGCTGGACCGGGTGCCGCACCCGGCCGAGGAGGAGGTCCGGGAGGCACTGGCGGGAAACCTGTGCCGGTGCACCGGCTACGAGAAGATCCTCGAGGCCGTCCGGCTCGCCGCCACCAGGGAGCCGCGGGCATGAGGACGCTGATCGAGAACGCCGCGATTTCCACTGTGGACCCGGTGGGCACCGAGTACCGCAGCGGGTACGTGCTGGTCGAGGACGCCCGCATCGCCGCGGTGGGTGTGGGAAGGGCCGAGCTGCCTGCCGACACCCGGATCGACGCGGGCGGTTGCCTGGTCACCCCGGCGCTGGTGAACACCCACCACCACCTGTACCAGTGGGCGACCCGCGGAATGGCCGCGGACAGCACGCTGTTCGAGTGGCTGGTGCGGCTGTACCCGGTGTGGGGGCGCCTGGACGCAGACATCACGCATACTGCTGCCAGCGCCGGGCTGGCCCGGCTCGCGCTCAGCGGCTGCGGCACCGTGGCCGACCACCACTACGTGTTTCCCCGCGACGGCGGGGACCAGCTGGCGGCCCTGGTTTCGGCCACCCACCGGATCGGCCTGCGTGCCCAGCTGGTGCGCGGCTCGATGGACCGGGGCGAGTCCGCGGGTGGGCTGCCGCCGGACCACCTGGTCGAGGACACCGAGACCGCCCTGCTCGGCACCGAGCAGGCGATCGACGACCATCACGATCCGGCGCCGGACGCGCGGGTCCGGATCGCCGCCGGGCCCTGCTCCCCGTTCACGGTGACCGAGAAGTTGCTGATCGGCGCGGCGGAACTGGCCCGCCGCAGGGGGATCCGGCTGCACACCCACCTCGCCGAGACCCTGGACGAGCAGCACCAGTGCCTTGCCGAGACCGGGCGGAGCCCCGCCGAGTACGCCGCCGACCTCGGCTGGCTCGGCCAGGACGTCTGGCTGGCGCACACCGTGCACCTTGACTCCGGTGCGGTGCGCAGGCTCGGCGACACCGGCACCGGATCGGCGCACTGCCCCACATCCAACGGCAGGCTCGGCACCGGGATCGCCCCGGTGCGGGAGCTGCTGGATGCGGGCGTACCGGTCGGCCTCGGGGTGGACGGCGCGGCCTCCAACGAGTCCGGCGGTCTCGGCGAGGAGCTGCACCAGGCCCTGCTGCAGGCGCGCCAGCGGGGCGGGCCGCGCGCGCTGGCCGTCCGGGAGGCGCTGTATCTGGGCACGATGGGCGGCGCGCGCTGCCTCGGCAGGCAGGACGAGATCGGCTCGCTGGAACCGGGCAAGCTCGCCGACCTCGCGGTGTGGCGGCTGGACGGGCTGGCGCATGCCGGGATCGAGGACCCGGTTGCGGCGCTCGTGCTGGGCGCCACCCCGCCGGTGGAGCTGCTGCTGGTCGGCGGCGAGACGGTGGTGGACCGCGGTGAGCTGCGTACCGCCGACGAGGCCGCCCTCGCCGCGCAGCTGCGGGCCGCGAGCGCAAGGTTGAAGGAGGCTTCCCGATGACGAGCGGTACGGACACGCGCACCGGCTCGGCGCAGGGCGTCGGCAGCGATGCGCAACGCCCGGACGGCGTGGTCAAGGTGCGTGGCGAGTTCGCCTACTCCTCCGACCTGTGGCACGAGGACATGCTCTGGGGCGCCACCCTGCGCAGCCCGTACCCGCATGCCCGGATCGAGGGCATCGACATCGGTGAGGCGCTGGCCGCACCGGGGGTGTACGCCGTGCTCACCCATGCCGACGTGCCGGGGGTGAACCGTTACGGGCTCGAGCACCCGGACCAGCCGGTGCTGGCCGAGGACCTGGTGCGCTACGAGGGCGAGCCGGTGGCGGTGGTGGCCGCCGACCATCCGGAGACCGCGCGCCGGGCCATGCAGCGGATCCGGGTCGAGTACACCGAGCTGGAACCGGTGACCGATGCCGAGCTGGCGGTGACCGGGGATGCGCCCGCGCTGCATCCGGAGGGCAATGTGGTGCGGCACGTGCCGATCCGGCGCGGTGACCCCGAGGCGCGCGCCGAGGTGGTGGTCCGCGGGACCTACCGGATCGGCATGCAGGACCAGGCGTTCCTCGGCCCCGAGTCGGGGCTGGCCGTTCCCGCCGAGGACGGTGGGGTGGACCTCTACGTCGCCACCCAGTGGCTACATGTCGACCAGCGGCAGGTGGTCGCTGCCCTCGGCCTGCCGGCGGACAAGGTGCGGCTCACCCTCGGCGGGGTCGGCGGCGCTTTCGGCGGCAGGGAGGACCTTTCCATCCAGGTGCACGCCTGCCTGCTCGCACTGCACACCGGCAAGCCGGTGAAGATGGTCTACAACCGCGCGGAATCCTTCTACGGCCACGTGCACCGGCACCCGGCGACCCTGCACTACGAGCACGGCGCCGATGCCGATGGCCGCCTGGTCTACGTGCGGGCGCGGATCTTCCTGGACGGCGGGGCGTATGCCTCCTCCACCCCGGCCGTGGTGGCCAACGCCGCCACCCTCGGCGTGGGTCCCTACGCGGCGCCGAACGTGGTGCTGGACTGCTGGGGCGCCTACACCAACAATCCGCCGTGCGGGGCGATGCGCGGGTTCGGGGCGGTGCAGGCGGCGTTCGCCTACGAGTCGCAAATGGACAAGCTGGCCGCAGCCTGCGGGCTGGATCCGGTCGAGCTGCGGCTGCGGAACGCGATGAGCCAGGGCACGGTGATGCCGACCGGCCAGGTGGTCGACTCCGCGGCCCCGGTGGCCGAGCTGCTGCGCCGGGTGCGGGACAAGCCGGTGCCCGCACCCCTGCCCGCCGAGCTGGACCTGCGCCGGATGCCCGGCGGGGTGTCCAACACCACGCACGGCGAGGGTGTGGTGCGCGGCGTCGGCTACGCCGTGGGCATCAAGAACATCTGCTTCTCCGAGGGCTTCGACGACTACTCCACGGCGCGGGTGCGGCTGGAGGTGATCGGCGGCGAACCCGCCGCCACCGTGCAGACCGCCGCCTGCGAGGTCGGGCAGGGCCTGGTGACCGTGCTACAGCAGATCGTGCGCACCGAACTGGGGGTGGAGCAGGTGACCATCCAGCCGATGGACACCTCGATCGGCAACGCCGGGTCCACCTCGGCATCCAGGCAGACCTATGTCACCGGGGGCGCGGTGCGCGCCGCCTGCCAGGCCGTGCGCGCGGCACTCGGGCCGCTGTCCCCGCGGGAGCTGGGGGACAAGGTGCTGGACGAGACCGTGGAGTGGCGGCACCGGCCCACCGAGGCGCTGGACCCGGAGACCGGTGCAGGCAACGCCCACGTGCAGTACGGCTTCGCGGCGCACCGGGCCGTGGTGGACGTGGACACCGAACTGGGCCTGATCAAGGTGGTCGCCCTGGACTGTGCCCAGGACGTGGGCAAGGCGATGAACCCGCAGGCCGTGCTCGGCCAGATCCAGGGCGGGTCCGCGCAGGGGCTCGGCCTCGCGGTGATGGAGGAGATCCAGACCGAGGGTGGCCGGATCCGCAACCCCTCCTTCACCGATTACCTCATCCCCACCGTGCTCGACATGCCGCCGATGGACATCGACGTGCTCGAGCTGGCCGACCCGCATGCCCCATACGGGCTGCGCGGGGTCGGTGAACCCCCGACGATCTCCTCCACCCCTGCGATCGTCGCGGCGATCCGGGCCGCCACCGGCAAGGCGCTGGAGCGCGTGCCGGTCCGGCCGGAGCACATCATCGGCGAGTAGACCTCGTCACGGCCCGAACGGGAGAATCATGGGTAGCAGTGTGTCCACAGTAGATGCCGCCGAACGGGAGTGGCTGGCCGAGGCCGTCCGGATCGCCACCGCCAACGTGGCCGCCGGCGGTGGCCCGTTCGGGGCGCTGGTCGTCCGGGACGGGACGGTGCTGGCCACCGGAACCAACCAGGTGACGCCCACCCTGGACCCCACGGCACACGCCGAGGTGGTGGCCATCCGCGCTGCCTGCGCGGTGCTCGGCGACTTCCGGCTCACCGGCTGCGTGCTGGTGTCCTCCTGCGAACCCTGCCCGCTGTGCCTTTCCGCCGCCCTCTGGGCCAGGGTGGACCGGGTGCTCTACGCCGCCGACCGGCACGACGCCGCCGCGGCCGGCTTCGACGACCGCGAGTTCTACGACCTGTTCAGCACCCCACGCGAAACCTGGTCGCTTCCCGTCGCCCAGCTCGTCACCACGCACCACACCGCGCCCTTCGAAGCCTGGCACGCCAACCCGGACAAGCTGGCGTACTGAACCAGCAAACGCGCGGACGCCACCGGCAAACGCGTGCGCGTAGGCAGCAAACACGCCGGAGGCAGTTGTGTTTGCCCTCCACGCGCATGTGTTTGCCCCCCACATGCACGCGTTGGCCGACTGCGCGCGCGTCTTTGCCGTTCCCGTACGCGGCCGAGGAGGTCGTCGATGACCCAGTTGCGCACGGACCGGCCGCATCCGCCGGACCCGCCGAGGGTTCCGCCGGTGGACCGGTTCTTCAAGATCACCAACAGGGGGAGCACGCTCGGCCGCGAGGTTCGCGGCGGGATCACCACCTTCGTCGCGATGTGTTACATCGTGCTGCTCAACCCGCTCGTGCTCGGCGCGTCCACCGACATCACCGGTGCCCGGCTGACCACCGAGCAGGTCACCACCGCAACCGCACTCGCCGCCGGAGTCACCACCGTCCTGATGGGACTCGTCGGCAACGCCCCGCTCGCGCTGGCCGCCGGCCTGGGGGTGAACGGCCTGGTCGCCTTCCAGCTAGCCCCGGAGATGACCTGGGGGCAGGCGTTCGGCCTGGTCGTGCTGGAGGGCGTGTGCATCGTGCTGATGGCGGTCTCCGGAGTGCGGGAGCGGATCATCAACGCCATCCCGATGCCGCTGAAGACCGCGATCACGGTCGGGATCGGGCTCTACATCGCACTGGTCGGGCTGGTCAGCGCGGGGTTCGTCACCCGGACCCCGGACGCGGCCGACTCCACGGTCCCGGTCCGGATGGGCACCGACGGCCACCTCGCGGGCTGGCCGATCGCCGTGTTCTGTGCCGGGCTGCTGCTGATGATCGTGCTGGTCAGCAAGCGGATACCCGGTGCGGTCCTGATCAGCATCACGGTGGCCACCGTGCTGGCCGTGGTGGTGAACGAGACCTTCACCGTGGACGGCTGGGGGCTGGTGGAGCCCGCCGTACCGGACCACCTGGTGTCCACACCGGACTTCAGCCTGCTGGGCAGCGTCGACCTGTTCGGCGGCTTCGTCTCCGCCGGCGTGGTGACCGCAACGGTGTTCCTGTTCACCCTGGTGCTGTCCGGGTTCTTCGACGCGATGGGCACGATCACCAGCGTCTCCCAGGAGGCCGGGCTGGTCCGTGACGGCCGGGTCGAGGGCATGGGCCGGATCCTGTGCGTGGACGGTGTGGGCGCGCTGGCGGGCGGGTTCACCGGCTCCTCGCCGAACACCGTGTTCCTGGAGTCGGCGGCCGGGGTCGGCGAGGGCGCGCGAACCGGGCTGGCCAGCGTGGTCACCGGGGCGCTGTTCACCGCCACCCTGTTCCTCACCCCGATCGCCGCCGTGGTGCCCGCGCAGGCCGCGGCCCCCGCGCTGGTGGTGATCGGCGGCATGATGATGGCGCAGTGCGCCAAGGTGCCCTGGCAGGACGTGGACTTCGCGATCCCGGTTTTCCTCACCATCGCGCTCATCCCGTTCACCTACTCCATCACCAACGGGATCGGCGCGGGGCTGGTGTCCTACGTGCTGATCAAGCTGGCCAAACGGCGGCTCGGCGAGGTCGGCTGGCTGCTCGGCACGCTGGCAGCGGTGTTCTTCGCGTACTTCGCGGTGGAAGGGATCATGGCGGCAGTGAGCTGAAACGGGAGGCAACCGATGGCACTGATGTTCCTCAACGGCGGCGGGATGCGCGGTGGTCCGCTGCACCACCAGCTGCGGGGCACCCCGCTGCTGTGCACCGCCCGCAGCGCGCCGAAGTACCGCTACTTCTCGGTGGGCGACCGGTTCCCGGCGATGCACGAGGTCGGCCACGGCGGCGGTAGCGTGCTCGGCGAGGTGTACAACCTCCCACTGACGGTGCTGCGGGATCACTTGATGCCAGCCGAGCCCGCCGAACTGGAGCTCGGCGTGATCGAGCTCGCCGACGGGGCCGCCTGCCTGGCCACGGTGCTGCGCTCGTCGTATGTGGACAGCCCCGAGTTGGTGGAGATCACCGAGTACGGCGACTGGCGCGCTTACCTGGCGACGAGGGAGGGCGGTGGGCGGTAGCCTGGCCGGCATGGCCGAGGTCGAACTGTCCGCGGGTCCGGTCGAGTACGCCGACACCGGTGGTGACGGTCCGGTGCTGGTCCTGCTGCACGGCGTCACGATCGACGGCTCGGTCTGGCGCAAGGTGGTGTCCGGCCTGGGTGCGCAGTACCGGTGTATCACGCCGACGCTGCCGCTCGGGGCGCATCGCAAGCCGATGAACCCGGAAGCCGACCTGTCCCTGCGCGGGATGGCGCTGCTGGTCGAGGAGTTCCTGGAGCGGCTGGACCTGCGCGAGGTGACCCTGGTGCTGAACGACTGGGGCGGCGCACAGATCCTGTTCGCCGAGGAGCGCACCGAGCGGATCGCCCGGCTGGTGCTCACCTCCTGCGAGGCCTTCGACAACTACCCGCCGGGCCTGCCCGGCCGTGTGCTCGACCTGGTGCTGCGGGTGCCGGGCGGGCTGGCCCTGCTGATGAAGGCGCTGCTGCACCTTCCGCCGCTGCGCCGGGCCCCCGGCGCCTGGGGTTGGATGTCCAAACGGCCGGTGCCGGACGAGGTGATCCGCGGCTGGTTCCGGCCCGCGGCCACCAACCCGGAGATCCGCAGGGATCTCGCCAGGTACGCGCTGTCGGTGCCGCCGAGGGAGGCCCTGCTGGAGTGGGCGTGGCGGATGCGGTCCTTCGACCGGCCGGTGCTGATCGTGTGGGCCACCGAGGACAAGCTGATGCCGCTGGAACACGGGCACCGGCTGGACACCCTGTTCCCGGACGCCGCGATCGTGGAGGTCGAGGACAGCTACACGCTCATCCCCGAAGATCAGCCGGAACTGCTCACCGAGTTGCTCCGGGAGTTCGTGCCCCGGTGACGCGCTCGCCGAACAGCAGGTTGAGCACGACCGCGGTGATGCACCCGGCGCTGATCCCGGAGTCCAGCACGGTCCGTACCGCGGAAGGGAATCCGGCGTAGAACTCCGGCGCCGCGATCGGGATCAGGCCGATACCGAGCGCGGCGGCCACGATCGTGGTGTTCGCCGGCCGGTCGAAGGAGGCCTTGGCCAGGGTTCGTACCCCGCTGACCGCCACGCTGCCGAACAGCACCAGCCCGGCGCCGCCGAGCACGGGGTGCGGTACCAGCGCGACGATTCCGCCGGTCACCGGGAACATGCCCAGCAGCACCAGGATCGCCCCGCTGGCCGCCACCACGTAGCGGCTGTACATCCTGGTCAGCGCGACCAGCCCGACGTTCTGCGCGAAGGCCGTGCAGGCGAACCCGCCGAACACGGTGGCGGCCGCGGTGGCGAGCCCGTCCGCGCGCAGGCCGTCGGCCAGCGTCTTCTCCCCGGTCGGCCGCCGCACGATCTCGCCGAGCGCCAGCATGTCGGCGGTGCTCTCGGCCATCACCACCAGCATCACGATGGCCATGGACACGATCGCCGCGATCTCGAAGCTCGGCGTACCGAAGTGGAACGGGCTGGCGATGCCGAAGGCCGGCGCCGCGGCCAGCGCGTCCGGATCGACCTCACCCAGCGGCCAGGCCAGCAGGGTGCCCGCCACCAGCCCGAGCAGCAACGCGATCCGGCTGAGGAATCCGGAGAGGAAGCGGTTGCACGCCAGCACCGCGAGCAGGGTGAATCCGGCCAGCAGCAGCCCGGTTGGCCGCACCGCGTCCCGCTGGTCGGCGATCCAGCCCACCGCGACCGGCAGCAGGGAGACGCCGATCAAGGTGATCACCGTGCCGGTGACCAGCGGTGGAAAGAACCTGGTGAGCCGGGAGAAGAACGGTGCGGCCAGTACCACCAGCCCGCCGCCGACCAAGGTGGCGCCGTAGACCACGCCGAGCGAACCACTCGTCCCGTGCTGCTCCACGATCGCCAGTACCGGCGCCACCGCCGCGAAGGTCACGCCGTTCACCAGCGGCAACCGTGCGCCGAACCGCCACACCCCCAGCGTCTGCAGCAGGGTGGCCAGGCCCGCGGTGAACAGGCTCGCGCTGATCAGCAGGCTCAGCTGACCCGCGTCCAGCCCCACCGCGGCGCCGATGATCAACGGGGGCGCGACCACCCCGGCGTACATCGCCGCGACATGCTGCACCCCGCCGAGGAGCAACTGGATGGTGGGCGGTTTCGCGTCGACCGGATGCACGGCCGGTTCCGCGGTGGTGACCATGGCAGCCTCCCCAGGTCAGGTACGGGAACGGCAAATTCGCGGATGTGGACGGCCAACGCGCGGATGTGGAGGGCAAACGCGTGCGCGTGGAGCGCAAACACGGCGCTGCGGTGTGTTTGCCGTCTACGCGCACGCGTTTGCCGCTCGCGCGCACGCGTTGGCTGTTGGCGGACGGTCAGTAGGTGTCGAGGGTGTGCCAGGCCGGGCCGGGGTCCGGGGCGTCCTCGCGCAGGACGCTGCCCTCGATCAACCCGTACGGCCGGTCGGCGGCGTGGAATACCTCGTTGTCGTTGGTGAGGCCGAAGGGGGAGAGGTCGACAAGGAAGTGGTGCTTGTTCGGCAGCGAGAGGCGTATCTCGGCGACCTCGTCCCGTTGGCGCAACACGGCTTCGCCCATCGCGTAAAGGGTCTGCTGCAGGGAGAGGCTGTGCTGGGTGGCGAAGGTTTCCAGCAGGATCCGGCGGATCTCCGGGAAGCTCGCGCCCCAGTCCAGGTCCAGGCCGGTGTAGCGCCAGCGGGCGGTGACCGCGGTGGCGAGGATCCGGTCGGTGGTCTCGGCGAGGGTGGTGTAGCGGTCCCGCGGGAAACCGTGGAACTCCGAACCGGTGGACTTCAGTAGTACGAGATCGGTCAGGCCGGAGACGACCCAGGCCTGCTCGCCCCGCACGGTGACGGCGGTGGTGCGACGTTCCGATCCGGCGCGGGAGAACGCGTGGTCGTGCGGGCCGCCGCCGACGGTGATCCGGTCCCAGCCGTGCTCCTCGACCAGCACCCGCGCGCCGGTGATCTGCTCGAAACCGGCCACGAAATGCCTGCCAAGCCGCAGGGCGAAGTCCTCGATCTCGCCGACCGGCTGCTCCTTGGCGAAGGCGTACACCGTGTTCTTCTGCGTGTCCGTGGCCACCACCGCGGTGTTGTCCCCGGAAAGATGGGTGTCCGCAAGGTCGCCGCGCAGCGCGGTGGACACGGTCAGGTCCTTCAGGTGATGTGTCGGCCCGTCCCTGCGCACGGTGACCAGCCGGACCTCGGCCTTGCCGTACTGGTTGGGTCCCAGGGTGATTCCCACGGGTCAGCTCCCTCGGTAGGTGGAGAAGGCGAACGGGCTGAGCAGGACCGGCACGTGGTGATGCGCCTGCCCGTCGGTGATCCGGAAGCACACCGTGATCTCCGGGAAGAAGGCCCGCTCGCCGTGGTAGGCGGCGGTGTCGAAGACCAGCCGGTAGACACCCGCCGGCAGGCTGCCAGGGCCGAGCTCGCGGACCCGGCCGTCTTCGTCGGTGCGGGCGGAGGCGAGCGTTTCCCAGCCCTCGCCATGGAATTCCAGCCGGACCGGGACCCCGGCGGCAGGCCGCCCGGCCGCGGTGTCCAGCACGTGCGTCGTGATCAGGCTGCTCACGGTGCTACCGCCTTTCCCAAGCGCAGGCGCGCGATCTCGATCAGCTCCCTGCCCGCGACCGTCAGTTCGGTGCCGGGGTCGTTGGCAAGGCGGGTGCGTAGGTCCGCGAGGAGTTCGGCGCCGCTGCGGCCGCTCGCGCACACCAGGTAGACATGGCCGAACCGGCGTTCGTACTCGAGGTTCGCGGCCCGGAACGACTCCGCGGTCTCATCGTCCACACCGGATTGTTCGCCGGCCGACCAGCTCGCGGCGGGTGCGCGCTCGCCGATCCGTGGGTGCGCCTTCATCGCACCGCGGATCTCGTCCGGCAGCAGGGGCGTTGCGGCGTCCGCCGCGGCCAGCAGCGCCGGGTGGTCCGGGTAGGGCCGCCCGGCCAGCACCGCGTCCACCCAGCGCCGCACGGCGAGGCATTCGGTGAGCAACGGCCGCAGCCGCTCCGGATCGGCGGTGTTGAACTCGGCCAGCCCCAGCGGGGCGGCAGGCGAAGAAGATGACATCGCGACAACCAGTTTTCTATATCGCGGAAACGAAATTCTGGTTTTCGAGAACAGTACGACCAGGCCGTGTGGTCGTCAACACTTTGTTGAAAATGATCTTGGTTGCCGGTGACTAGTCCCGGTTCAGGTAGTTGTACACGGTGAACCGGGTGACGCCGAGCGACTCCGCCACCGCGGCCACGGACTTCCGCAGCTGAAACGCCCCGCGCTCGTCCAGCAGCCGGACGGCCCGCTGCTTGCCTGTCCGGTCCAGCTCGGCCAGCGGGCTGCCCAGTTCGGCCTCGACCTCGGCCACGAACCGGTCCAGCACGCTGGGGTGCGCCACGGCGGGGGAAGGCTCGCCCTCCCGGCGCAGGCGCAGCGTCAGCCGGGTTGCGCCCCCGTCCAGTGCCGCCCGCGCGATCGCGGGCAGGGCGTCCAGCACGGCCTCCCGCTCGCCACGGGCGGCCGTGCCGAGCGGCCCGAAATCCGTGGTCAGCCCGGCCATGCTCGCGGCCAGCTCGGCCCGCACCGCGTGTTCCGGCGGTTCGCCCTCGCCGCGGAACGGCTCGCTCGTGAACTCCACTTCCAGCTCCACGCGGGCACGGTATCCCGTTGACGAGACCCAGGCCACACGGCTACTGTCGTTATGTGAAATCAAACTTTCGTATAGTGAAACTACGCGAGGTGCCGGATGAGCGAACCGGGTCATGACCTGCGCTACGACGTGAACCTGTCGATCCTGTTCACCGAGTTACCCCTGCTGCGCAGGCCCGCCGCGGCCAAGGCGCTTGGCTTCGACGCGGTCGAGTTCTGGTGGCCGTTCACCCAGGCGGCCCCCGGCGACAAGGAGGTCACCGAGTTCGCCCGGGCGGTCAACGACGCCGGGGTGGCGCTGGCCGGGTTGAACTTCTTCGCCGGGGACATGGCAGGCGGCGACCGCGGGCTGCTGTCCTGGACCGGAAGGGAGTCCGAGTTCGCCGACAGCGTGGACATCGCGATCGGGCTCGGCGATCAACTGGGTTGCCTGTGCTTCAACGCGTTGTACGGCAACCGGATCGAGGACGTATCGGAGTCCACACAGGACGAACTCGCACTGGTGAACCTGGACCGTGCGGCGACCGCCGCGGCACGGATCGGCGCGCGGGTGGTGCTGGAACCGCTGTCCGGGGCACCCCGGTACCCGCTGCGCACCGTGTCCGACGCGCTGGCGGTCGTGGACAAGGCGGGCCGGGACAACGTGTTCCTGCTCGCCGACCTCTACCACCTCGCGGTCAACTCCGAGGATCTGGACGCGCTGGCCACCGAGCACACCCCGCGCATCGGGCACGTGCAGATCGCCGACGTGCCCGGCCGTAACGAGCCGGGAACGGGCTCGCTGGACCTGCACGGCCACCTCGCCGCACTGGACGGCGCGGGATACCGCGGGTTCGTCGGCCTCGAGTACAAGCCCAGCGGTGCCAGCTCCGAGTCCTTCGGCTGGCTCGCGCACGAGAGAAGGGGACTGTGATGACGAACGTGGGATTCGTCGGGCTCGGCATCATGGGCAGCCCGATGGCCGGGCACCTTGCCGCCGCAGGGCACACCGTGACCGGGTACGACCTCAGCACCGAGCCCGTGGACAAGCTGCGTTCGGTGGGCGGGCAGGCCGCGGGCAGCGTGGCCGACACCGTTGCCGGTGCCGATGTGGTGATCACCATGCTGCCCGACCACCCGCAGGTCGAGCAGGTCGTGCTCGGCACCGGCGGGGTGCTGGAGGCCGCCAAACCGGACACCCTGCTGATCGACATGAGCACGATCCGGCCGGAGACCTCGGTCGAGCTGGCCAAGGTCGGCGCGGAGAAGGGAATCCGGGTGCTGGACGCCCCGGTCTCCGGTGGCGAGGCCGGCGCCAAGCAGGCCGCACTGTCCATCATGGTCGGTGGAGACGCGGCCGACTTCGCCGCGGCGAAGCCGCTTTTCGACTCGCTCGGCAAGACGATCGTGCACGTCGGGCCGCACGGCGCGGGCCAGGTGGTCAAGGCCGCGAACCAGCTGGTGGTCGGCGGGATCTACGGCCTGGTCGGCGAGGCGATCGTGCTGCTGGAGGCCTCCGGGGTGGACGCGGCCACCGGACTGGACGTGCTGGCGGGCGGCCTCGCGGGCAGCCGGATCCTGGAGCTGAAACGCGAGTCGATGGTCGCCCGCCGGTTCGAGCCCGGATTCCGGATCGACCTGCACCACAAGGACATGGGCATCGCGCTGGCCGCCGCGCGCCGGGCCGAGGTATCGCTGCCGATGACCGGCCTGCTCGCCCAGCTCGTCGCGGCGGCGCGGGCGATGGGCAACGGGTCACTGGACCATTCCGCGCTGCTCACCGTGACCGAGCAGCTTTCCGGCCGATAACAGCGGGAGAAATCATGCCGAGAGTTCCGGCCATGCAGGCCGTTGCCGACGTGCTCGCCAGCGAGGGAGTGGACACCGCCTTCGGGTGCCCCGGCGCGGCCATCCTGCCGCTCTACCAGGCACTTCAGGGCAGCGGGATCGAACACCTCGTGGTGCGGCACGAGGAGGGTGCCACGCATATGGCCGACGGCTGGGCACGCACCACAGGGAACGTGGGCGTGGCCATCGGCACCTCCGGCCCAGCGGGCACGAACATGATCACCGGGCTGTACACCGCGCAGGCGGACTCCATCCCGATCCTGTGCATCACCGGCCAGGCGGTGTCGACAAAGCTGCACCAGGAGGCCTTTCAGGCGGTGGACATCGTGGAGATCGCCAAGCCGGTGACCAAATGGGCGGTGCAGGTGAAGGAGGCGGCGCAGGCCCCCTGGATCTTCCGGGAGGCATTCCGGATCGCCCGCTCCGGCCGCCCCGGCCCCGTCCTCATCGACCTCCCCCTCGACGTGCAGAAACAGGACATCGAATGGGACGCGGGCATCGACGCGCCGTTGCCGGTGCCCGCGGTGCTTCCGCATCCGGCCAGGGTGGAACGCGCGCTGGACCTGCTGCTGGCCGCGCAGCGGCCGCTGCTGCTGGCCGGCGGTGGCGTGGTGCTCGGCGAGGCGAGCGAGCAACTACGCGCGGTGGCCGAGCGGCTCGGCATCCCGGTGGGGGTGACCCTGATGGGCAAGGGCACCTTCCCAGAGGATCACGAGCTGTTCGCCGGGATGGCGGGCATCCAGACCTCGCAGCGCTGGGCCAACGCCGCCTTCCTCGAGTCCGATCTGGTGCTGGCACTGGGCGCCCGGTTCGGCGACCGGCACACCGGGGCACTGGAGGTCTACCGGGGCGAGCGCAGGTTCATCCACGTGGACATCGAGCCGACCCAGATCGGCAGGGTCTTCGGCCCGGACCTGGGCATCGTCTCCGACACCGGGGCCTTCCTAACCGAGCTGCTCGCCGTGGCACAGCGCCGCGCGGCACCGCGAGCGGGCGAGGCCTGGGTGCACCGGCTGACCGAGCTGAAGCGGGAACTGCCCCGCCGGGCGGATTTCGACCAGGCACCGATCAAGGCGCCCAGGGTGTTCGCCGAGATCAACGACACCTACGGCGAGGACACCTACTTCGTCACCGCGATCGGGCTGTACCAGATCTGGTCCGGGCAGTTCCAGCGCGCGCACAAGCCGCGGCACTACCAGGTGTGCGGGCAGGCAGGCCCGCTCGGCTGGGAGATCCCGGCGGCCATCGGGGTGAAGAAGGCGCGCCCGGACGCCGAGGTGGTCGGCGTGGTCGGCGACTACTCCTTCCAGTTCCTGGTGGAGGAGCTTGCCGTGGCCGCCCAGTACGATGTGCCGTTCGTGCTGATCATGCTGAACAACGAGTACCTCGGGCTGATCCGGCAGGCCGAGCTCGGGTACGGGATGAACTACCAGGTGGACATCCACTACGACAGCTACGGCACGGACAATGTCAAGATCATGCAGGCCTACGGCTGCTCGGGCACCCGGGTGCTGGAGGCGGCCGACATCCGGCCCTCGCTGGAATGGGCCCGCAAGGAGGCCGAGCGCACCAGCCGCCCGGTGCTGGTGGAGATCATGATCGAGCGCGAGGCCAACGCCGCGATGGGAACGGCTTTGGACAACGTGGTCGAGTTCGATCCGGTCACATGATTGAGTAGATCGTGTGACGGAACTTGACTTGGTCTTCAGGGCGCGGCGGGCGGTTACCACGGAAGGCGAAACCGCCTGCACGGTCGGTGTCGCGGGTGGGCGGATCGTGGCCGTGGAACCGTTCGACGCGGAGCTCACCGGGACCCGCGTGGTCGAACTCGGCCGCGACGCCGTCCTGCTGCCCGGGCTGGTGGACACCCACGTGCACGTCAACGACCCCGGCAGGCAGGAGTGGGAAGGTTTCGCGACGGCGACGAGGGCCGCGGCCGCGGGTGGGGTCACCACCATCATCGACATGCCGCTGAACAGCCTGCCCCCCACCGTGGACCCCGCCGCACTGGGCGTGAAGCGGGCGGCCGCGGACGGCGCGGTGCACGTGGACGTCGGCTTCTGGGGCGGCGCGATCCCCGGCAAGCTGGACCAGCTCGCCGGGCTGCACGAGGCGGGGGTGTTCGGGTTCAAATGTTTCACCGTGGACTCCGGGGTCGAGGAGTTCCCGCCGCTGGAGGGCGCCGAGCTCGCCGAGGCCTTCCGGATCGCCGCCGGGCTGGACGCGCAGATGCTGGTGCACGCCGAGGACCACGGCGAGATCGACAAGGCACCCGCCGCGCAGGGCGACCGCTACGCCGACTTCCTGCGCTCCCGCCCGGCCGCGGCCGAGGACCAGGCGATCGCACGGGTGGCCGAGCTGGCCGCCTCCAGCGGAGCCAGGACGCATGTCCTGCACCTGGCATCGGCCGGCGCGCTCGGCACGATCGCCGAGGCAAGGCGGGCCGGGGCACCGTTGACCGTGGAGACCTGCCCGCACTACCTGAGTTTCACCGCGGAGGAGATCCCGGACGGGGCCACCCAGTTCAAGTGCTGCCCGCCGATCCGTGAGGCGGCCAACCGGGAGCTGCTGTGGCGGGCCCTGGCGGGCGGCGTGATCGACAGCGTGGTCAGTGACCACTCGCCGTGCACCGCCGAGCTCAAGTGCTTCGGCACCGGCGACTTCGGCAAGGCCTGGGGCGGTATCGCCAGCCTGCAGCTCGGCCTGCCCGCGGTGTGGACCCAGGCCCGGCAGCGCGGTTTCGGCCTCACCGACGTGGTGCGCTGGATGGCCGAGGGGCCTGCGCGGCAGGTCGGCCTGCGGCACAAGGGGCGGATCGCTCCCGGGCTGGACGCGGACTTCTGCGTGTTCGCGCCGGACGAGGCCTTCCTGGTGGACGCCACCGCGCTGCACCACCGCAACCCGGTGACCGCCTACCACGGCAGGCCACTGGCCGGGGTAGTGCGCGGCACCTGGCTGCGCGGGACCGAGGTCACCGGGGAACGGCCGCATGGCGACCTGCTGCGGCGGACCAGACACTAGAGAGGTGCGGATGAGCGAACGTCCGGAGTGGACACGGGAACCCGATCTGGCGTCCAGGCGGTTCGGCGGAACCGTGATGTGGGCCAGTGATGAGCTGTTCGCGGAGAAGGAGAACCTGGTCAACCCGTGGACCCCGCGGCACCAGCCGGAGACCTTCGGGCCCAGGGGGCAGGTCTACGACGGCTGGGAGACCCGGCGCCGCAGGGACACCGGCGCGGACCAGGCCGTGCTGCGGCTGGGGATGCCCGGGGTGATCGCGGGTGTGGTGGTGGACACCGCGTACTTCAAGGGCAACTACCCGCCGTTCGTCTCGGTGGAGGCCTGCGCCGTCGCGGGCTATCCGGACGCCGCGGAGCTCACCGGATGGGAGACCCTGGTGGACCGGGCCCCGGTCTCCGGGGACACCGAGAACCTGTTCCCGGTCACGGTGGATCGCCGCTACACCCACGTGCGGCTGACCATGCACCCGGACGGCGGCGTCGCCCGGCTGCGGGTGCACGGCACCCCGGTGCCCGATCCAGGGCTGCTGGATCCGGACGCGCTGGACCTGGCGGCACTGGAGCACGGCGGCCGGATCGTCGGATGCAGCGACATGTTCTACTCCGCTCCGGACAACCTGCTCGCCCCCGGCCTCGCCGCGCACCAGGCCGAGGGCTGGGAGACCGCGCGCAGGCGGGACGACGGCAACGACTGGGCGATCGTGCGGCTGGCCGGGGCCGGGGTGGTGCGCTTCGCCGAACTGGACACCAGCAACCTGCGCGGCAACGCGCCGGGCTGGGCGGCGCTGCGCGGATCGGTGCATCCGGAGGACCCGGACTCCTGGTTCGACCTGCTGCCCCGCACCCGGCTGCAACCGGACACCCGGCACCGCTTCGCCATCCCGCATTCCCGGGAGGCCACCCACGTCCGGCTGGACATCTACCCGGACGGCGGGATGGCACGGCTGCGGCTGGTCGGCGGCCTCACCGAACACGGCCGCGCGCGGCTCACCGCCCGCTACGCGGCAGGCGACCCAGGAAGGAGCTGACGATGACCGACCAGGCAGGCGCCGCATCCGGCGGGACGTTCCGGCTCGGCGGGGATCTCCCGGTGCACCGCATGGGCTTCGGCGCGATGCGGATCACCGGCGCGGGGGTGTGGGGCCCGCCGGCCGACCGCACGAACGCGATCGCCGTGCTCCGCCGCGCGGTCGAGCTCGGGGTCAACCTGATCGACACCGCCGACTCCTACGGGCCGCACGTCAGCGAGGAGCTGATCCGGGAGGCCCTGCACCCCTACCCGGCCGACCTGGTGATCGCCACCAAGGGCGGGCTGCTGCGCACCGGCCCGTCCGAGTGGATCCCGCTCGGCAAGCCCGCCTACCTGCGGCAGCAGGTCGAGATGAGCCTGCGCAGGCTGGAGCTGGAGCGGATCGACCTCTACCAACTGCACCGGGTGGACCCGGACTACCCGCTTGCCGACCAGGTCGGCGAGCTCAAACAGCTGCAGCAGGAAGGCAAGATCCGGCATATCGGCCTGTCCGAGGTGACCGTCGAGCAGCTCGAACAGGCGCGCGGCATCGCCGAGATCGTCAGCGTGCAGAACATGTACAACCTGACCGACCGGGGCCATGAACAGGTGCTCGACTACGCCACCGAGCATGGCCTCGGCTTCATCCCGTGGTTCCCGGTCGCCACCGGGGAGCTGGCCAGGCCGGGCGGGGTGCTGGACACCGCGAGCAAGGAACACGGCGCCGCGCCCGCGCAGCTCGCCCTTGCCTGGCTGCTGCACCGGTCGCCGGTCATGCTGCCGATCCCCGGTACCTCCTCGGTGCAGCACCTCGAGGAGAACGTCGCGGCCGCGGAGCTGACCCTCTCCGCGGATCAGTACGCCCAGCTGGCCGGCTAGCCGAGCAGCTCGTGCAGGCGCCGGGTGCGCTCGGCGGGCGGCTGGCGCGGGCAACTGGTGCACTTCTCCCCGCCGGTGGCCTCGTAGATCAGGCAGCAGGAGCTGCGCCGCAGCACCCTGCTGCGGCCCACCTCCAGATAGCGCGGCGTGGGGATCCGGTGTCCGATCGCCGCCGCCAGCGGTGCGGCGAACCGGGTGCCCAGCTCCGGATCACCCGCCGCGCCTCCGGCCCACAGCAGCCGGTTGCCGATCGAGTCGGCCGCGATGGCCCACAGCGCGCGGGTGGCGGCGCCGGTCAGCGCGGAGATCGCCCGCACAACGGGCTCGATCGTCGCGGCGAGGGCGGCGCCAAGGTCGGTGAGGTCAGCACCGAGCACCCTGGCCGCGGTCGCCCCGGCGAACCGGCCGTCCGGATGCAGGTGGAAGGTGGTCTCGGCGAGGCCGGGATGCAGGGCCGTCCCGGCCAGCACCAGGGACTCCAGCGCGGGCGCGACCAGTACCGAGGACGCCGAGTACCAGCGCACGGTGCCGAGGGCCCGGTCGTCTGCCTGCCCGTACAGGCGCGCGCCCCGCCGCAGGTCCGCGCGCAGCCACTCGGGGTCGGTGAGCACGGTCGCGGGCACCTCGTGCAGCGCGGGGCCCGCCACGCTGCCGGTGTGCTGCGGCATCCTGGCCGCGATCCGCCGGTAAACCTCGTCCGGGCTGATGGCCTACCTTCCCTTCCGTCCCGGCGGGCAGGGCGCCCGCCGCACTCGCGGTCCACCCGCACGGTAGCTCAGTGTCAAGCTCGGGCCGCGATCCTCGGTAGGTAGACCGACACCTCGAAGGCGGTGGTGACGCCGATCGGCTCGGTGAGCTCGCCGAGGCGATCGGCGAGCCCGTCCCGGTGCAGGTGATGCGCGTTGGGCCCCATCAGCACCGCTCGCCGGGCGTCCGCGGGATCGAGCAGCACCCTGCCGCCGTGGCTGGTCCGCTCGGCCAGGGCGAAGTACCCGGCCAGCGCGGTGTCCAGCCGGTCCAGCTTGTCCTCGTCCACGGCCAGCAGCCCGAGCAACCGCGCCAGCTCGGCGAGGTGGTCCGGCCCCGGGGAGACCACCAGCAGCGCGCCGTCCGGCCGCAGCACCCGGTGGAACTCGGCGGGGTTGCGCGGGGCGAACACGTTCAGCAGCAGGTCGGCGACGCCGTCGCCGAGCGGCCACTCCCGCCACAGGTTCCACACGGCCGCGCCGGCCCGCGGATGCGCCCGCGCGGCCCGGCGCAGCGCCGGGGCCGAGACGTCCAGTGCCAGGCCGGTGGCGCCCGGCGCCGCGTCCAGCACCCGCGCGAGGTAGTAGCCGGTGCCCCCGCCCGCGTCCAGCACGAGGCCGTCCCCGAGCAGGTCCGCCGCCCGGTCGACGAGCAGCCCGGCCAGTTCGGCATAGTGCCCCGCGGCCAGGAACTCCGCCCGCGCCGCGACCATCTCCGTGGTGTCCGCGGTGCCCGCGTCCACCTTGGCATGCAGCAGGTTCACGTAGCCCTGCTTGGCCACGTCGAAGGAGTGCCGGTTCGGGCAGCGAACCGCGCGCTCACCTGCGGAAAGCCGCTCCCGGCACACCGAGCAGCGCAGCGCGCGCAGTACGGCGGAGGGCAGCGGCGGCACCCCGGCTCCGGTCGCGTTCATGGCCCTATTCGACCATGACGTTTCGGTAACGGACGAAACGACGGCCTGCGGAGAAACCTACCCGTAACACCGGTGACCCCGTGGTTCACAGGGCCGAAACGGCGCACGTCATTCCGCGCAACACGCATTTCCCATGCTTTCCGCCAATCGCAGCAGTCGGCTGAAGGAGGAAGCGTGGAAGGGAACACGGCCTGGTTGCTCACCAGCGCCGCCCTGGTGTTGCTGATGACCCCGGGACTGGCGTTCTTCTACGGCGGCATGGTGCGCTCCAAGAGCGTGCTGAACATGCTCATGATGTGTTTCGGCGCGATCGGGCTCATCGGGGTGCTGTGGATGCTCTACGGCTACTCGATGGCCTACGGCAGTGATATCGCAGGCCTGCTGGGCAACCCGTTCGACTTCGTCGGGTTGAGCGGCCTGATGACCCCGGATGGCGACCCGACCGCGGGCAGCGTGGACGTCGCGTTCCAGGCGATGTTCGCGATCATCACGGTGGCCCTGATCTCAGGCGGGGTCGCCGACCGGATGAAGTTCAGCTCCTGGCTCGTCTTCGGCGGGCTGTGGGCGACCCTGGTCTACTTCCCGGTCGCGCACTGGGTGTGGGGCGACGGCGGCTGGATCGGCGAGATGGGCGCGCTGGACTTCGCCGGTGGCACCGCGGTGCACATCAACGCCGGTGCCGCGGCACTCGGCCTGGTGCTGGTGCTGGGCAAGCGGGTCGGCTGGCCGCGGGAGCCGATGAAGCCGCACAACCTGCCGTTCGTGATGCTCGGCGCGGGCCTGCTGTGGTTCGGCTGGTTCGGCTTCAACGCCGGTTCCGCCTACGCCGCCGACGGGATCGCGGGCATCGCGTTCGTGAACACCCTGACCGCCACCTGCGCGGCCATGCTGGGCTGGCTGTTGCTGGAGCGGATCCGGGACGGGCACGCCACCAGCCTCGGCGCCGCCTCCGGTGTGGTGGCTGGCCTGGTCGCGATCACCCCGGCCTGCGCCTTCGTGGACACCTGGGGCGCGCTGGCGATCGGCGCCGTCGCGGGCTTCCTGTGCGCGCTGGCCGTCGGGCTGAAGTACCGCCTCGGCTACGACGACTCGCTGGACGTCGTCGGCGTGCACCTCGTCGGTGGCCTCGTCGGCACCGTGATGCTCGGCTTCGTCGCCACCACCAGCGTCAACGCCGATGGCGCCGACGCGCTGTTCTACGGCGGTGGCGCCGGGCTGCTCGGCACGCAGGTGATCAGCGCCGTGGTGGTGATGATCTACTCCGCGGTGGTCGCCGCGCTGCTCGGCCTGATCATCAGGGTGACGATGGGTGCCAGGGTGTCCACTGAGGACGAGACCACCGGCATCGACGAGGCCGAGCACGCCGAGACGGCCTACGAGTTCGGCGGCGCCCGCGGCCGGGGCGTCACATCCGGCGCCGGTGTCTCCGGTGCCGCGAAGAGGCTGGAGGAGAGCAAGTCATGAAGCTGATCACAGCGATCGTCAAGCCGTTCACCCTCGACGACGTGCGCTCGGCCCTGGAACAGCTCGGCGTGCTCGGCATGACGGTGAGCGAGGTGCAAGGCTACGGGCGGCAGAAGGGCCACACCGAGGTCTACCGCGGCGCCGAGTACGCCGTGGACTTCGTAGCCAAGCTGCGGGTCGAGGTGGTGACCGACGACACCGCGGTGGAGAAGGTCATCGAGGCGATCACGAACGCGGCGCACACCGGCAAGATCGGCGACGGCAAGGTCTGGGTGACGCCGGTGGAGACGGTGATCAGGGTGCGTACCGGCGAGCGCGGCACCGACGCACTGTAGGTGCGGCCGTGGCGCAGGGGGCAGACCCCCGGCATGGGGGTGAACAGGACGCCGGGGGGCTGGTCGAGGCGACCGAGAGGTTGCTGGATGGCAGGCACCGGCACGGCAGGCCCGCAGCGGCCGCGCTGCGGGTGGCGCTGGTCGACCTGTACGAGTTCTGGCTGAGCAGGGCCGCCGCGGCGGCCGGTGTGGACACCGCGAAACCCGGTGTCGCGCTGGTCGCCGTCGGCGGACTCGGCAGGCGGGAGCTCGTCCCGTTCTCCGACCTCGACCTGGTGCTGCTGCACGAGGGCAATCCCGGGGTCGCCGAACTGGCCGACACGCTCTGGTACCCGCTGTGGGATGCCAAGGTGGGGCTGGACCACGCCGTGCGGACTCCGGCCGAGGCGTTGCGGGTGGCCGCCGAGGATCTGCGCACCGCGCTCGGTCTGCTGGACGCCCGGCACCTGGCTGGCGATCAGGAGCTGACCGCGCGGCTGGTCACCGCGGCGAAGGACCAGTGGCGCCGCACCGCGCGCAAGCGCCTGCCGGAGTGGGCGGAGGCGGCGCGGCACCGCTGGGAGCGCAGCGGCGAGATCGCCCAGTCGGCCGAACCCGACCTCAAACACGGCCGGGGCGGGCTGCGCGACCTCGGCCTGCTGGACGCGGTCGCCGCCGCCCAGCTGGCCGACCGGCCCGGCGAGGAACTGCTCGCCGCCAGGGAGCTGCTGCTGGACGTGCGTACCGAACTGCGCAGGGAGCTGCGCAGGGACCGGGACGTGCTGGACGCCCCGGATGCCGCCAGGGTCGCCCCGGTACTGGACTTCGCCGACCGCTTCGCCATGGCCCGCGAGCTGTCCGGGGCGGCGCGGGCCGTTGCCTACGCGGTGGACACGGCGCTGCGGTCCGCGGCGGACCCGCCGAGAACCCGGTTCGGCAGGCGGCCCACCCGCGTCCCGCTGGACGAGGGCGTTGTGCTGCACGGCAACGAGGTCTCGCTGGCCCGCGGCGCGGTCCCCGCTCGTGATCCGGCGCTGCTGCTGCGGGTCGCGGCGGCCTCGGCCCGCTCAGGGCACCCGATCGCGGTGGGCACCCTGCGCACCCTGGCGGACTCCGCACCGGAACTGCGCACGCCGTGGCCGCAGGGGGCGCGGCAGGCACTGACCGCCCTGCTCGGTGCGGGGGAGGGACTGGTGGAGGCCGTCGAGGCGCTGGACCGGACCGGCCTGTGGTCGCGGCTGTTCCCGGAATGGGGCGCCGTTCGCGACCTTCCGCCAAGGGAACCGGTACATGCCTGGACCGTGGACCGGCATCTGGTGCGCACCTGCGTGGCGGCGGCCTCGCTGGCCACCACCGTGTCCCGGCCGGACCTGCTGCTGCTCGGTGCGCTGCTGCACGATATCGGCAAGGGCAGGAAGGCCGACCATTCCGAGCTCGGCGCCGCCATCGCCGCACAGGTCGCCGCCCGCATTGGTCTGTCCGATGTGGACGCCAAGCTGGTGACCGGGATGGTGCGGCACCACCTGCTGCTACCGCACACCGCCACCAGGCGGGACATCGGCGATCCGGAGACCGTCGGCAGGGTGGCAGGCACCCTCGACACGGCCGTGGGCGGTGAGAGCGCCGTGCTGCTGGAGCTGCTGCACGCGCTCACCAGGGCCGACTCCCTGGCCACCGGGCCGGGGGTGTGGACCGAGTGGAAGGCGGGCCTGCTGGCCGAGCTGACCGGCCGGTGCGCGCGGCTGCTGCGCGGTCACGGGTTCACCCAGCCCGATCCGGTGGATGAGATCCAGCGCGAGCTGGTGGCCACCGCGGTGCGCTCCGGCACGGGGCAGATGCTGCTCAGCTCCGAGGGCAATGTGGCCACCGTGGTGCTTGCCGTGCCCGCGCACGCCGAACTGCTCGCCCCGGCGGCCGGGGTACTCGCGCTGCATTCGCTCGAGGTGCACGAGGCGGTGCTGCGCAGCCACGACGGCGGCCATGTCGGTGTCTTCACCGCCTCGCCCAGGTTCGGTTCCCTGCCCGACCTGACCCTGCTGCGCGAGCGGTTCGCCAGGGCGGTGGCAGGCGGGCTGGGCCTGGCAAGACAGCTGGCGGCCAAGGAACGCGACTATGGCTCGGCTGGCTCGGCAGGCTCAGCGAGCCCGGCCCACCCGAAGGTGCTGTGGTTCGACGAGGAGGCCAGCGGCGCCAGCACCGTGGTGCTCGAGCTGCGCGCCCCGGACCGGATCGGGCTGCTGTACCGGGTGGCCGTGGCGCTGCGGGCCTGCGCGGCCGAGGTGCGCTGGGCCAAGGTGGCCACGCTCGGCGGCGCCGTTGTCGACTCCTTCGCCGTCTCGCCGCGGGACGGCACGCTGGATGCGGCCTGGCGGGACCGGGTGGAGAAGGCGGTGCTCGCCGCGGCGGTCTGAGTGCTGCCCGGGGTGTCGCGCGAACGCCGCACGCGGGCGATGGCAGGATGTCCGCCATGCCCGAGACAGCGTCGGCTCTTCCCGCCACCGTCGTCGCGGCGCACCTGGAGGCCTGCGCCGCCGAACTCGCCGCGGGCGCCTCCGGGCGGCGACCGGGTTCCGGCGTTGGCGACGTCGCCGAGCTCGCCGAGGTACTACGGCTGCTGGTCGCCGGGCAGCGCCACCTCTCCGGCGCACTGGCCGGGCTGGCCGAGCGGGTGCGGGACGGGGACGACTCCCGGCCACCGGAACAGGACGCGCTCGCCGAGGTGCTGTGCGCGGCGGCCGAGGCCGCGGGGTACTCCGCCGACGCGCTGGCCGAAGGCGAGGTTCCGCTCGGCAGGTTGCTGCGAATGGACGACGAGGACACCCGTTTGTAGCTGTCGGCGCCCCGGACAGCGTCACTAGTCTCATTGTTTTGTGTCGCTGTGGGGAGGACGCTCATGCGGGCTGTTTGGAAGGGCACGATCGGTTTCGGGACCTACGCGATCCCGGTCAAGGCGTACACCGCCACCGAGGAACACGGTACGGGTCTGAACCAGATTCACCTTGCCGACGGGGGACGGATCCGGAACAAGCGGGTGTGCGAGCTGGACGGAGCCGAGGTGGAGGCCGCCGAGGTCGGTAAGGGCTACGCATTGCCCGGCGGCAGCGTGGTGCGGCTGACCGAGGAGGACTTCGCCCGCCTGCCGCTGCCCACCGCCCAGTCGATCGACGTGTGCGCCTTCGTGCCGGCCGAGCAGATCGACCCGGTCTACTACGCGCGCAGCTACTTCCTCGAGCCCGAGGTGACCGGCACCAAGCCCTACGTGCTGTTCAGCGAGGCGCTGCAGCAGTCCGGCAAGGTGGCCGTGGTCAAGGTGGCCCTGCGCCAGCGGGAGACGCTGGCTACCCTGCGGGTACGGGACCAGGTGCTGATGCTGGAGACGATGTACTGGCCGGACGAGGTGCGCACCGCCGACTTCCCCTTCCTGCACGAGGACGTCGACCTGCGCCTGCCGGAGCTGCGCGAGGCGGTGGACCTGATCGAGGCGCTGGCCGGCGACTTCGAGCCGGGCCAGTACACCGACTCCTATTCCGCGGCGCTGGACGCGCTGATCCGGGCGAAGGTCGAGGGCAGCGAGCTGGTGCAGCCCACCGAGCCCATCCAGGACGAGGGTGTGACCGAACTGCTGGCCGCGCTGCAACGCAGCCATGAGGCGGTGGCCAACGCCAAGGCCGCGGCCGGGAAGGCCGCGCGGGCAAAGTCCACGGCCAAGCGCGCCGCGCGCAAGTCCCGCACCGCCGCGGACTCCAACCACTGACCGTCGCCACCACGACGGCGCTCCTTCTGAGTAGGAATACGTAGCTCTACTTGGGGGTCTTCACGCTGCCTGTACACCCCCCATACCCGGCAGGCTGATGCCATCGCGTTGATGGCGCTCGCGAGGGCGAGACATCCGCCAGGTGCTGGGGGTCTGGCGGCGGTCCCGCCTCATCGGGCCGCACGCGAGACTCGGCCGTCCGGCCGGTCTGAAGAGGGAGCGGACCGGCCGGACGGATCCCGGTCACCGCCACCGCGGCCACCCCGGGACAATGGCGACTACCCTCGGGGGAGGCCGGTGGCACTTCCGGCCAGGTAACAACGACCCGCTGGAGCGTGCACGCCCGTGTTCGACACCCTCTCCGATCGGCTCACGTCGGTCCTGCAGAACCTGCGCGGCAAGGGGAAGCTCTCCGACGCCGACATCGACGCGACCGCGCGCGAGATCCGCATCGCACTGCTGGAAGCCGACGTCGCGCTGCCCGTGGTGCGGGAGTTCATCGCGCAGATCAAGCAGCGCGCCAAGGGGGCCGAGGTCTCCGCGGCGCTGAATCCGGCCCAGCAGGTCGTCAAGATCGTCAACGAGGAGCTCGTCGCGATCCTCGGCGGGGAGACCCGCAGGCTCAACCTGGCCAAGACCCCGCCCACGGTGATCATGCTCGCCGGTCTGCAGGGCTCCGGTAAGACCACGCTGGCAGGCAAGCTGGCGATGTGGCTGAAGAAGCAGGGGCACACCCCGCTGCTGGTCGCCTGTGACCTGCAACGGCCGAACGCGGTGACCCAGTTGCAGGTGGTCGGCGAACGGGCCGGGGTGCCCACCTTCGCGCCGGAGCCCGGCAACGGGGTCGGCGACCCGGTGGACGTGGCGCGCAAGGCGATCGACGAGTCCCGCCGCGCCCAGCACGACGTGGTGGTCGTGGACACCGCTGGCCGCCTCGGTGTGGACGAGGAACTGATGCGGCAGGCCGCCGACATCCGGGACGCCGTGCAGCCGGACGAGACGTTGTTCGTGGTCGACGCGATGATCGGTCAGGACGCGGTGACCACGGCCGAGGCCTTCCGGGACGGGGTTGGCTTCACCGGCGTGGTGCTCACCAAGCTGGACGGCGACGCCCGTGGTGGTGCCGCGCTGTCCGTGCGCCAGGTCACCGGGCAGCCGATCCTGTTCGCCTCCAACGGGGAGAAGCTGGAGGACTTCGACGCCTTCCACCCCGACCGGATGGCCAGCCGGATCCTCGGCATGGGCGACATGCTCACCCTGATCGAGCAGGCCGAGCAGGCCTTCGACCAGGAGAAGGCCGAGCAGGCCGCGGCCAAGCTGGGCACCGGGGAGATGACCCTGGAGGACTTCCTCGACCAGATGCTCGCCGTGCGCAAGATGGGCCCGATCGGCAACCTGCTGGGCATGCTGCCCGGCGCGGGCCAGATGAAGGACCAGCTGGCCGGGGTGGACGATAAGCACCTGGACCGGCTGCAGGCGATCATCCGCGGGATGACCCCCGCCGAGCGCGCCGACCCGAAGATGATCAACGCCTCCCGCAGGCAGCGGATCGCGCGCGGCTCGGGTGTGGCGGTGCGCGAGGTCAACGACCTGGTGAACCGCTTCTTCGAGGCCAAGAAGATGATGCAGCAGATGGCGGGCCGGTTCGGCTTCGGCGGCGGTCCCGGCGGTGGCAAGAAGAACCGCAAGGGCAAGAAAGGCAAGAAGGGCAAGGGGCGCGGCCCCACCCAGCCGAAGGTGCGCGGCGGCTTCCCCGGCGGCATGCCGGGGCTCCCGCCGGGCGGCGCGCAGGGCGGCGGCGGAATGCCGGACCTTTCCCAGCTCGGCGGCGGGCTGAACGACCTGCCGCCGGGGTTCGACCCTTCCAAGATCAACCTGCCGAAGAACAAGTAACCCACTGTGCACCTGCGCGGAGTGATGCTGCCGGAGGGCGGCACGCGGGATGTGTGGATCAGCGACGGCCGGATCACCTTCGAGCCGGTCGAGGGTGCGCGGACCCTGGTGCCGGACGGGTTCCTGGTGCCGGGTCTGGTCGACGCGCACTGCCACCCCGGCCTGGGCACCGGGGGCGCGGTGACGGTGGCCGAGGCGGTGCGGCAGGCCCGCACCGACCGGGACGCCGGGACCCTGCTCATCCGCGACTGCGGTGTCCCGATGGACAACCGGCCACTGCAGCAGCGTGCCGACCTGCCCCGCATCATCCGATGCGGCAGGCATCTCTCGCTGCCCAAGCGCTACATTCCCGGCCTCGGCCTCGAGCTGGACCACCCGGACCAGCTGCCGGCCGCGGTGGCCGCACAGGCCGCCGACGGCGACGGCTGGGTCAAGCTCGTCGGGGACTGGATCGACCGCTCGGTGGGTGACCTCGCCGCGCTGTGGCCGGACGACGTGCTGGCCGAGGCGGTGCGGGTGGCGCACGAGGCGGGGGCGCGGGTGACCGCGCACGTGTTCGGCGAGCAGGCGCTGCCCGGACTGGTGGCCGCCGGGATCGACTGCCTCGAACACGGCACCGGCCTCGGCGCGGACCTGATCACCGAGCTGGCCCGCCTGCGCATCGCGCTGGTTCCCACCTTGATCAACGTGCTGGAGAACTTCCCCGGCATCGCCGACCAGGCGAGCAAGTACCCGACCTACGCGGCGCATATGCGGGCGTTGCACGACGGCGTGCTGGACATGGTGGCCGCGGCGCACGAGGCGGGCGTGCCGGTCTACGCGGGCAGCGATGCGGGCGGGCTGGTCGCGCACGGCAGGGTGGTGGACGAGATCGAGGCCCTGCACCGCGCCGGGCTGCCCGCCGAGCAGGCTCTCGGCGCCGCCTCCTGGGCCGCGCGCGAATGGCTGGGCCACCCTTCGCTGACCGAGGGTGCTCCGGCCGACCTGCTGGTCCTGGACGAGGACCCCAGGCAGAACCTCGCCGCCCTCCGCCACCCCAGGTCGATCATCCTCCGCGGCCGGGCCGTCCAAGGCACGTGAGCGGTTCGCCGCATTTATTCGCGGCGAACCGGGCACTCTCCACCGGGTAGGTACCGTTGCGGATACGGTCCGGTATCACCCGATCGCGGGGAGCCACCAAGCGTGGTTGCCCGCTACCCTCGGCTGGTTGGGAGGCGTGGTGGATCAGGAGCACGACCCTGGCGGTCCACCGGCCGTTCGGGACGGCTTGGTTCTGGGAGCCCATTGGGGTTTTCTCGCGTTCTTCACCGGAGTCGGCGGCTACTATCTGACCTCGCTGGTCCTGGCAGCCGTGCTGGTCGGCGGGTTCACCGGCATGAACGTGCTGGACGTGCCGGAGATCGGCCCGGTGATCCTGGTGGTGTTCCTGCCGAACCTGGCCCTTGGCCTCGGCCCCGTGCTGGGGTCCTGGCTGCGCGGGCGCGGGCTGCGTGCCGACTTCGGCCTGCTGCCGGACCTGCGGGATCTCAAGGTCGGCCTGGCCTGCGGCGGTTTCGCCCTGCTCACAGGGTATGTGCTGAACCTGCTGCTGATCGCCGTGTACGGCAGTGGGCAGGCATGGGACGACCCGCTCGGCGAGGTCTCCGAACGGCTCGGCGGCGCGACCGTCTGGCTGCTGGTCACCGCGGCGATCGTCGTGCTGCTCGCCCCGCTGACCGAGGAACTACTGCTGCGTGGCGCGTTGTGGAACGGCCTGCGGCATCATCATGTCCCCGCCTGGGTGATCCTGCTGCTGACCGCGCTGGTGTTCGCCTTGCTGCACGGCGAGCCGCACCGTACCGTCGCCCTGCTCGGACAGGGGGTGGCGATCGGCGCGGCCCGGTTGATCACCGGGCGGACGGGTGCCAGTGTCGTCGCCCACGCGGCGAACAACCTGCCGCCAGCGGTCCTGCTGGTCGCCGCTTCCTGACCTGCCGTCGCCGGCTATTAGGCTCGGTGCCGTCCCCGCCTGTACCCATCGGAGGATCGGTGTGACCTTCTCCCAGTCGAGGAAGCCGGTCCCCGGGCCCGAACCGGAGAACGAGGAGAACGACGCTGTGAGCAGTGCGGGGGACACCCTGCCGCATCGCTGGGGCTTCGGCGCCTTCCTCCTCGTCGAAGCCGTGCTGCTGGCCTCGGCCGCCTTCGTGGGGGTGCTGCTGAACGGGGACCGCACCGGCGGTTCGGTGCCGGTCCGCGATGTGCTGATCGGCACCATCACCCCGACCCTGATCGCCGCCGCGGCCGCCCTGCTGATCACCAGGGTGCGCGGCAACGGCCCGCTGCTGGACCTGCGGTTGTCCTGGCGATGGGACGACGTTCGCACCGGCCTCCGGTTCGGGATGCTCGGCCTGGTGTGCACCACGGTGGGCGCCTTCCTCTGGACCCAGGCTGTCGGCGAGGAGAACGCCACCTCGGCGATCAGCGCGCTGGTCGAGGACCAGCCGATGTCGGTGACGGCCGCGGTGGTGATGTTCCTCTACCTGTGGCTGCTCGGACCGATCTGCGAGGAGGTCATCTACCGCGGCCTGCTCTGGGGTGCGGTGGAGCGGCTGAGCTGGGGTAAGGAGAAGACCGGCCGGATCGCCGCCTTCCTGCTGTCCACCGGGGTGTTCGCCGCCAGCCATCTCGAGCCGTTGCGTACCACGTTGCTGCTGGTCATCGCGGTTCCGATCGGGCTGGCGCGGCTGGTGACCGGCAGGCTGCTCGGCAGCATCGTCGCGCACCAGGTGAACAACTTCCTGCCCGCACTGGCCATCCTGCTGACTGCGCTCGGTGTGGTCGCGCTGTGACCCGGTAGGGGTCGCGCAGCGCGTGGCCCCGCGTCTGGCAGAATAGTCGACTGCCTGCTCCGGACGGGCCCTCTCACCGTGCCGGGAGCGACACCATGACCTGGGCGCCCATGTCCGTTTCCCCACTCGGATCGTGTGGCCTCGAGCACCGAGAGAACGCAAGGAGTACCCACACCCGTGGCCGTCAAGATCAAGCTGCAGCGCCTCGGCAAGATCCGCGCGCCGTACTACCGCATCATCGTCGCCGACGCGCGCACCCGGCGGGATGGCAAGGCCATCGAGACGATCGGCAAGTACCACCCGAAGGAAGAGCCGAGCTTCATCGAGGTCAACTCGGAGCGGGCGCAGCACTGGCTGAAGGTCGGCGCGCAGCCCACCGAGCCGGTGCAGCGCATCCTGGAGATCACCGGGGACTGGCAGACGTTCAAGGGCCTGCCGGGCGCGGAGGGCACCCTCAAGGCGCCCGAGCCGAAGCCGACCAAGCAGGAGCTGTTCAACGCCGCGCTCGCCGCGGCAGGCGAGGAGCCCACCACCGAGGCCGTCACGCCCAAGAAGAAGGGCGGCGGCAAGAAGGCCGACAAGTCGGAGAAGTCCGACAAGGCCGAACAGGCCGCGCAGGCCGAGGGTGCATCGGCCGAGAGCGAGAAGGCGGAGGCGTGAGCTTCCTCGCCGACTCTCTTGAGCATCTGGTCCGTGGCATCGTCGACAATCCCGACGATGTGCGGGTCGAGCTGATCACCACCCGCCGTGGCCGCACCCTCGAAGTGCATGTCCACCCGGACGACCTCGGCAAGGTGATCGGAAGGGGCGGTCGGACCGCGACCGCACTGCGCACCGTCATGGGCGGGATCGGCGGTCGGGGCGTCCGGGTCGACGTCATCGACACCGATCGCTAGCCCGGCGGCGCCGATGGAGGTCGTGGTCGGCCGCATCGCCAAGGCGCACGGGGTGCGCGGCGAGGTCGCCGTTGAGGTGCGCACCGACTCCCCGGAGCTGCGGTTCGCACCGGACACGGTGCTGACCGCGCGGTCCCGGCGCGGGGAAAGCCAGCAGCTCACCGTGACAGCCGCCCGCCAGCACACCGGCGGGCGGCTGTTGGTGCGTTTCGCCGAGGCCCCCGGCAGGGAGCCCGCCGAGGCACTGCGCGGCCTGCTGCTGTTCGCCGACACCGCCGACCTGCCCGCCATCGAGGACCCGGACGAGTTCTACGACCACCAGCTGGAAGGGCTGCGGGTGGAACTGGCCGACGGCAGCACCATCGGCACCGTGCGCGAGGTGGTGCATTCCCCCGCGGGGGAGTTGCTCGCGGTCGAGCGGGACGGTGCGGTCAGCCTGGTGCCCTTCGTCCGTGCGATCGTGCCCGAGGTGGACCTGGCCACCGGCCGGGTTGTGCTCGACCCCCCGGAAGGCCTGCTCGACTAGCTCATGCGGATCGACGTCGTCACCATCTTCCCGGAGTACCTGGAACCCCTCCGGGCGGCACTGCTCGGCCGGGCCATCGACCGCGGCCTGCTCGAGGTCGGGGTGCACGACCTGCGGGACTGGACGCAGGATGTGCACCGCGCGGTGGACGACGCGCCCTACGGCGGCGGCCCTGGCATGGTGATGAAGCCGCAGATCTGGGGCCCAGCGCTGGACGAGGTCTGCGCCGAGGGCAGCAGGCTCGTGGTGCCGACCCCGGCGGGTAGGCCGTTCACCCAGTCCCTCGCGCGCGAGTACGCCACCGAGCGGCACCTGGTGTTCGCCTGCGGCCGGTACGAGGGCATCGACCAGCGGGTGATCGAGGACGCCGCCGGCCGGATGCCGGTGGACGAGGTGTCCATCGGCGACTACGTGCTGGTCGGCGGGGAGGCCGCGGTGCTGGTCATCGTCGAGGCGGTGGCCAGGCTGCTGCCCGGGGTGCTGGGCAACCCGGTGTCCGCGGAGCAGGACTCCTTCTCCGATGGGCTGCTGGAGGGCCCGAGCTACACCCGTCCGGAGACCTGGCGCGGGCTGGCCGTGCCGGAGGTGCTGCGGTCCGGCAACCACGCGCTGATCGACCGGTGGCGCAGGGACCAGGCGCTGGAGCGCACCGCGCGGCGCCGTCCCGACCTGATCCAGGCGCTGCCCGATGGCAGCCTGGACGCGCATGATCGTGCGGTGCTGGAGCGGTGGGAACACGGCGAGTCCTGACCCGCTGCCGGGGTCGCCGACCAGGTTTGCAATACTTGACCGGATGGCGCGGTGGGACATCCGCGTCCGCATGAACCCCCTGGGCCGACCCGTCGCCGGATATCGTCGCGACGAGCGCCTGCCCGGATGTACGTAGGCCAGACCAAGGACGAGGACGGATCCCCGATGAACACCCTGGACGCCCTGGACGCTCAGTCGCTGCGTTCCGACATCCCGGACTTCCGCCCGGGCGACACGCTGAAGGTGCACGTCCGCGTTATCGAGGGCAACCGCGAACGTAACCAGGTCTTCCAGGGCGCGGTGATCCGCCGCCAGGGCGACGGCATCCGCGAGACCTTCACCGTGCGCAAGGTGTCCTTCGGCGTCGGCGTGGAGCGCACCTTCCCCGTGCACTCCCCGAACATCGCCAAGATCGAGGTGCACATGCGCGGGGACGTCCGCCGGGCGAAGCTCTACTACCTGCGTAAGCTGCGCGGCAAGGCCGCCAAGATCAAGGAGCGGCGCTCCAGCAGCGCCGCGCAGGCGAGCACCTCGGCGTCCTGAGCGGTTGAGCTGAATCACGTAGCCTGGCGACGTGGTCGAGCCTGTGCCTTCAAACGCCGCTGAGGACGAGCCGGAACGCCCCGAGGACGACGACGGCACGTCGTCCGAGACCCACGGGACACACCGGCGGCGTAGGTCACACAAGCAGGGCAAGCAGCGTTCCTTCTGGAAAGAGCTGCCGATCCTGATCGTGGTGGCACTCGTCTTCGCGTTCCTGATCCAGCAGTTCATCGCCCGGGTGTACATGATCCCGTCCGGGTCGATGGAGGAGACGCTGCACGGCTGCCCCGGCTGCACCCCGGACCGGATCCTGGTGGACAAGCTCGTCTACAACTTCAGCGATCCGGAGCCCGGTGAGGTCGTGGTGTTCAAGGGCCCGGAGACCTGGACCGAGAACGACCTGCCGTCCCAGGAGTCCAGCAACGGCGTGGTGCGTTTCTTCCGCAGCATCGGCTCGGTGTTCGGCCTCGCGCCGCCGGATGAGAAGGACTTCGTCAAGCGCATCATCGCCACCGGCGGGCAGACCGTGGAGTGCTGCGACGCGCAGAACCGGGTGACCGTGGACGGGATCCCGCTGGACGAGCCCTACATCCACTGGGAGCCCGGCGCGGAGCACACGCAACGGGAGTTCGGCCCGGTGACGGTGCCCGAAGGTACGGTCTGGGTGATGGGTGACAACCGCAACAACTCCTCCGACTCGCGGTACCAGGGCGGTGGCGGCGTGCGCGGGGTCGTCCCGGTGGACAACATCATCGGCAAGGCCAGGTTCATCGTGCTGCCGCCCTCACGCTGGGGCGGGGTGAGCGACCACAACCCGCAGCAGGCGCAGGCCTCCGCGATGAGCGCGCCTGTCTGGAACGAGGGCATCCCGCTCGGTGCCGGCGTGCTCGCAGCCTGGCCCGCGGTCGCCGGGGGCCGCAGGCTCGGCGGGGCCGTGCGCGGGGCGGTCAAGCGGGGACCGTAGGCGATGCCATCGGCAACTCGGTTCGCGATCCGGCCGCCGCGTGCGGTGGTGCGTGGCGAGACCACCTGGGGGTTGCAGTCGGCGCTGGACCGGCGGGGCCTTGGTCCGGTGGCCGGGGTGGACGAGGCCGGACGCGGTGCCTGCGCGGGGCCGCTGGTGGTCGCCGCCTGCATCCTCCGGCCAGGGGATGGCGCCCGGCTGACCGAGCTCACCGACTCCAAGCTGCTCACCCCGGAAGCCAGGGAACGCGTGTACGAGCGGGTGCGGGCACGTGCGCTGGAGTACACCGTGGTGGTGGTCCCGCCGGAGGAAGTCGACGCCATCGGCATCCACGTGACGAACGTGGAGGGGATGCGCCGTGCGGTCGCCATGCTGCACACCCGGCCGGGCTATGTGCTGACCGACGGTTTCGGGGTTCCGGGCCTGCCCGCACCGAGCGTGCCGGTGATCAAGGGGGACCGGGCGGTCGCGTGCGTGGCGGCGGCCTCGGTGCTGGCGAAGGTCACCAGGGACCGGATCATGGCGGGGCTGCACGAGCGGCATCCGCTGTACGGGTTCGATGTGCACAAGGGGTACAGCACCGCCGAGCACAGCGCCGCGCTCACCGAGCACGGCCCGAGCGAGGTGCACCGGTGGTCCTATGTCAACGTGGCACGGGCGGCCGCGGCACACGGCCGGTACCCGCCGCGGCGGGTGCAGCTCAGCGCGGCCGCGTTGCTGCGGACGGCGACCGGTCAGGCACCGAGCGCGGCGGAACGTGCTGATCACGAGCGCGTGGGTGAGAATGGGAGTTCCGTCGGTGAACGGCAAACTGACCCGCGAGGAGGGGCGCGCGTTTCATGAGCGCAGAGGATCTCGAGAAGTACGAGACCGAGATGGAGCTGTCGCTGTACCGCGAGTACCGCGACATCGTCAGCCAGTTCTCGTACGTCGTGGAGACCGAGCGGCGGTTCTACCTGGCCAACGCCGTGGATGTGCAGGTTCGGGACGGGGGCGGCGAAGTCTACTTCGAGGTACGCATGTCCGATGCCTGGGTGTGGGACATGTACCGGCCTGCCCGGTTCGTGAAGCATGTCCGGGTGATCACCTTCAAGGACGTCAACGTGGAGGAACTGGACAAACCGGACCTGCGGCTGCCCGAGGACGGGCCGTTCTCCGGCTGAAGGCCGACCGCACCGCGGCCCTCCGGGCGCACCCGCGCGGGAGGGAAGTCCCGCGCGTCGTCAGGCGCCCATAGCACGAACCACCGACAGTCACCCCGGTGCTGGCCGCGCCGCACCCGAAACCATCCCCATCATCCAGGTTGTGCACAGCCTGCGAGTCCGTCGCTGGTGCCCGCACCGGCCACCCTGGCAGCGTCGATCGGGACCAGACCGTGGGAGTCGACCGGGGGTGAACCGTGTTGGGGACGGTGGCAGGAACAGAGGTGGCGTCGCGGCGCCCCTCGCGTAGCGAGCTCGGCCGCTGGGGCGAGCGAATGGCCGCGGCCCACCTGCGCGGGCTCGGGCTGTGGGTGCTGGAACGGAACTGGAGCTGCCGGGATGGGGAGCTGGACCTGCTCGCCACCGACGGCCACTCGCTGATCGTCTGCGAGGTCAAGACCCGCTCGAGCCGCAGCTTCGGGCCGCCGGAGGAGTCGGTCACCAGGACCAAGAGCAAGCGGATCCGGCGGCTCGCCCGGTTGTGGCTGCGCGAGCAGGGGATCGGCTGGTGCCGGATGCGCTTCGACGTGATCTCGATCGAGACGGCCGAGGGCACGCCCCGCCTGCGGCATATCGAGGGGGCGTTCTGATGGCACTGGCACGAGCATGGGCGATCGGGCTGCTTGGCATCGAAGGCAGGCCGGTGGAGATCGAGGCCGACATCGGGGCGGGCCTGCCAAGGACGACCCTGGTCGGGCTGCCCGATCCGGGGCTGCGCGAGGCGAAGGAACGGGTGCGCGCCGCCATCCGCAACACCGTGGGCGGCTGGCCGGACCAGCCGGTCACCCTCGGCCTTTCCCCGGCCAACCTGCCGAAGGTGGGCTCGGGCTACGACCTTGGCATCGCGGTTGCGGTGCTGGCGGCCGCGGGCAAGGTGCCGGCGACCAAACTGCCCGGCACCGTGTTGCTCGGCGAGCTCGCACTGGACGGCCGGATCCGCCCGGTGCGCGGGGTGCTGCCCGCCCTGCTCGCCGCGCGCCGGGCCGGGTTGACCAGCGCCGTGGTGCCCGCCGAGTCGCTGTTCGAGGCCGTGCTGGTGGACGGCCTGCGGGTGGGCGGCGCCGCCCGGCTGGCCGAGGTGCTGGGCTGGCTGCGTGGGGAGCAGGACCTCCTGGCGGCCGAGCCGCCCGCCGGGGACGAGGCCGCCGAGGTACCCGATCTGGCCGACGTCCTCGGGCAGCCGGAGGCCAGATGGGCGCTGGAGGTCGCCGCCGCGGGCGGGCACCACCTGCTGCTCACCGGGCCGCCAGGCGTCGGCAAGACGATGCTGGCTCGCAGGCTGCCCGGCCTGCTGCCCCGGCTGACGAGGGAGGACTCGCTCGAGGTCACCGCGGTGCATTCGGTGCACGGCTCGCTGTCGGCCGCTTCCCCGCTGGTGCGGGTGCCGCCGTTCGTGGCGCCGCACCATTCGATCTCCGCGGCGGCGCTGGTCGGCGGTGGCAGCGGGCTCGCCTCCCCCGGCGCGATCAGTCAGGCGCACCGCGGTGTGTTGTTCCTCGACGAGGCCTGCGAGTTCACGCCGAAACTACTGGACAGCCTGCGCACCGCGGTTGAGGACGGTGAGGTGCGGATCGCGCGGCAACGGGGCGCGGTCTGCTTCCCGGCGCGTTTCCAGCTGGTGCTGGCGACCAACCCGTGTCCCTGCGCACCGCCGCGGGAGGCGGACTGCAGCTGCTCGCCCTCGGCCCGGCGGCGCTACCTCGGGCGGCTGTCCGGGCCGCTGCTGGACCGGGTGGACCTGCGGGTGCGGATGCGGCCCATCGTCGCGATGAACGCGCGGGAGCACGGCGATCCGGAACCGACCGAGACCGTGCGGGCGAGGGTACTGCGGGCAAGGGAACGGGCGGCGCTGCGCTGGTCCGAGCACGGGTGGCGGACCAACGCCGAGGTTCCTGGGCCGGTGCTGCGCCGCGAGTACGCCCTGCCTGCCAAGGTGACGGCGCTGCTGGACACCGGGCTGCGCCGCGGCTCGGTCACCGCGCGGGGAGCCGATCGTTGCCTGCGGATCGCCTGGACGCTCAGCGATCTGGCCGGCACCGAACGGCCGGATGCCGACCATGTGGCCAGCGCACTGGAGTTCCGTGATCGGAGGGCGGCGTGAAACCCGCCTACGACCCGGACCGGCCGGATGGCCCCCGCCGCGCCAGGGCCTACCTGCTGCGGGTCGCCGAGCCACCGGCGTCGGCGCTGGCCGCCTTCGTCGCCGAACACGGTCCGGTCGCGGCGGCGGAACGGGTGCGCGAGCAGCGGGTGCCGAAGGCGGTGGCGCAGGAGACCTGCGCCCGTCGCGAGGCGGCGCTGGCGGCCGAGGACCTCGCCGTGGCGGCGCAGGCCGATGCCCGGCTGGTGACCCCAGAGGACGAGGAATGGCCCGCGTGGCCGCTGCTGTGCCTCGAGGTGGCGACCGGGCGGGGCGTGCCGGACGTGGCCACCCCGCTCGGGCTGTGGGTGCGCGGCAACGCCACCCTGGAGCAGGCCGCCGACCGGGCGGTCGCGGTGGTCGGGGCCCGTGCCGCCACCGGATACGGGGAGCACACCAGCGCCGAGTTCGGCTACGGCCTCGCCGAGCGTGGCATGACGGTGTTCTCCGGCGCGGCCTACGGCGTGGACGGTGCGGCCCATCGGGGCGCGCTGGCAGCGGGCGGGGTGACCGTGGCGGTACTCGGTTGCGCACTGGACGCGGGCTACCCGGCCGGCCACCTCGGCCTGTGCAACCGGATCGCCGAACACGGCCTGGTGGTGAGTGAGTACCCGCCTGGCACCCCGCCAGCACGGCATCGGTTCCTGGTCCGCAACCGGCTGATCGCCGCGCTGACCGCAGGCAGTGTGGTGGTGGAGGCCGGCGCGCGCAGCGGGGCCAGGAACACCGCGGCCACCGCGGGCGCGCTCGGCAAGGTGGTGATGGCGGTGCCCGGTCCGATCGGCTCGGTGACCTCGGTCGGCTGCCACCAGATGATCCGTGCCGGGGAGGCCACCCTGGTCGCCTCGGTGGCCGATGTCCTGGACACCGTCGGCCGGATCGGTACCGACCTCCGACCGGAGGCGGCTCGCCCGCGCCGGTCCACCGACGGGCTCGGCCCCCAGGCACTGCGGGTGCACGAGGCCCTCGGCGCCCGCAAGGGCAAGTCCCCCGAGCGCATCGCCACCGAATCCGGGGTTCCCCTCGCGCGCGTCCGCGCCATCCTGCCCGCCCTCGAACTGGACGGTCTTGGCGAACGCTGCGAGAGCGGCTGGCGCCGTGCCCGCGAAACGGAGCGCACGCCATGATCCCGCCACCGAACGTGTTTGCCCGCCACGCGCACGCGTTTGCCCCTTACGCGCACGCGTTGGCCGCCCACATCCGCGCGTTGGCCGTTCTCGCGCATGCGTTGACTGCCGGTGCCCGCGGAACATTCCGGTTCCTCGCGGGTTGCCACCGGGGGATGATGGGCGGTATGGCGGTCGTCAGGGTGGCTACCTGTCAGTTTCCGGTCAGCGCGGATATCCGGCGCAACCTCGGCCGTATCGTGCGCCAGCTGCGGGCGGCCACCCACCGTGTTCTCGGTGTGGCTCGCGAGTTGCGGCTCTGGGTGATCCTCGGCTCGGCGCATCAGCTCGGCGCGGGGGAACAAACCGCACAGCAGCCTGTACGTCATCAACGAAACCCGGTGACCTCGTCGAGCGCTACGACAAGCGTTTCTGCGCGGGTGACCCGGATGGGCGCACCGGCGACCTCGCGCACTACAGCCCGGGAGACCACCCCAGCACGTGGGAGATCAACGGGCTCCGTTGCGGGGCGCTGATCTGCTACGACTATCGCTACCCCGAGCTGTACCGCGAGTACGCGAAAGCGGGTGTGCGGCTGATGTTCCACTCGTTCCAGGTTGCTAACCCGCGGCGATGACCACCGCTGCCGCCTGCAACCACATGTGGATCAGTTGCCCGAAATCGTCCGCCAGGGAAAGCCTCTGGCCCGCCTTCTTCGTCCGGGCCGACGGTGTCACGGCGGGCAGGTTGCGACGGAACACCACCGGGGTGCTCATCTCCACCGTGGACACCGCCGAGGATCTCTACGACTGGACCGCGGCATGGCGCGACCGGGCCATGACCGGTGCTGCACAGCGGTAGCACCGTGGACGACCCGCGCTCGAAGGACCGCACGGCGCTGTAACCCCGATGTCCGGGCGGCCCGGTGCGCTGCCGAGGGCGGGGGCCGCTGGGTGGCACGTACTCCACCTGGCCCGGGGGCGCGTGGCGATGCTTGACCGGAGCGCCGGTTTAGCGGAGCGTCAGCGGATATGCCGCCTTCGCAACCACGCCGCGTCGACCTGGCACGGATCCGTGAACGCCTGCCGCGGGCCGCCGCCGGTCTCGTCGAAGAGTACGAGCGGCACCTGAAGCTGGAACGGAACCTCTCCGAGCACACCGTCCGTGCCTATGCGGGTGACGTAGTGTCACTGCTCGGGTTCCTGCACGGCGTTGACCCCCCGGCCGGAGACACGGACGAGCAGCCGGACGACGAGGTGTCGGATGCCGCCCCGCTCGCAGGGCTGGACATCGCCGTGCTGCGCGCCTGGCTGGCCGGGCAGCGCGCTTCGGGGCACAGCCGCACGACGTTGTCCCGCAGGGCGGCGGCGGTGCGCACGTTCACGGCCTGGGCACAGCGCCAGGGCTTCCTGGACACCGATCC
Organism: Amycolatopsis aidingensis; assembly: GCF_018885265.1. GTDB lineage: Bacteria > Actinomycetota > Actinomycetes > Mycobacteriales > Pseudonocardiaceae > Amycolatopsis > Amycolatopsis aidingensis. The sequence continues at coordinate 5,773,662 of NZ_CP076538.1, read as the reverse complement.
CGGTGCACGGTTGGCCGCGCCGCGGGCGCGAAGGAACCTGCCCGGGGTGCTGCGACCCGAGCAGGCCACCGAACTGATGCGGCATTCCGGCACCGGTGCGGCGGAGCTGGACCCGGTGGCATTGCGTGATCACGCGGTACTGGAGCTGCTGTACGCGACCGGGGTGCGGGTGTCCGAACTCTGCGGCCTCGACCTCGGCGAGGTGGACTTCGACCTCCGGGTGATCCGGGTGATCGGCAAGGGGGACAAGGAACGGGTCGTTCCGTTCGGCGCGCCCGCCGAGCGGGCGGTGCGGGCCTGGGTGGAACAGGGCAGGCCGAAGCTGCTGCGGGAGGAGACCAGCGCGTTGTTCCTCGGGGTGCGCGGGCGCAGGCTCGACCCGCGCACGGTGCGCCGGCTGGTCCACGACGCGGCTGGCGCGGTTCCGGGCAGCACCGTGACCGGACCACATGGGCTGCGGCACTCGGCCGCGACCCACCTGCTCGAAGGTGGCGCTGACCTTCGCAGCGTTCAGGAACTGCTCGGTCACGCTACGCTTGCCACCACGCAGCTCTACACTCACGTGACCGTCGAGCGGCTGAAGGCGATCCATGACCGGACCCACCCCCGCGCCCGATGACCTGGGGGGCGCTTTGGCGAGCCCCGCAGCGTCCTCGTCGCGCCCGGACACCACCGAGCCGAGCACCAGCGACCCGCTCGTGCGCACGCGCTCCGCGCCGGACGGTGGGCAGGAAGAACCGGCTGACAGCGATGTCATCGCGCGCCCGCCGGAGGGCGAACACGGCGCCAACGGCACCAGCCGTGCAGGCAGCAGCGACACCGGCAACGACCCCAACAAGGACGCCGGCAAGGACGCCGGCGGCAGCGAGGTCGAGGCGGGCATCCAGGCGCTCTGGCAGCAGTTCGCCCGTTCCCCGCAGCAGCGCATCCGGGACCGGCTGGTGCTGCACTACGCCCCGCTCGTCAAGTACGTGGCCGGCCGGGTCGGCACCGGGCTGCCGACTCACGTCGATGTCGGTGACCTGATCCAGTCCGGCATCTTCGGCCTGGTCGACGCGATCGAGAAGTTCGACCCCGACCGCGGGTTGCGCTTCGAGACCTACGCCATGCAGCGCATCCGCGGCGCCATCCTGGATGATCTCCGTTCCCAGGACTGGGTGCCGCGCGCCGTGCGCAGCCGTATCCGCGAGGCCGAACGCGCGCTGGAACGGCTCGGGGCCCGGCTGCATCGCACCCCCACCGACGCCGAACTCGCCACCGAGCTGGAGATCTCCGTCGCCGACCTGCGGGACCTCTACGGCCAGCTGCAACTGACCAGCGTGGTCGCGCTGGAGGACATGGTCACGGCAGGTAAGGACGCCGCATCGGTGGTCGACATGCTGCCGGACGACGACGCGGTGGACCCGGTGGCGGTGCTGGTCGACCAGGACAACCGGCGGCAGCTCGCCGAGGCGATCGCGCAGCTCACTGAGCGGGACCGGATCGTGGTCAGCCTCTACTACTTCGAGAGCCTGACCCTGGCGGAGATCGGCAAGGTGCTCGGCGTGACCGAGTCGCGGGTGAGCCAGCTGCATACCCGGGCCGTGCTGCGCCTGCGTGCCAAGCTGCTGGAACAGACCAGCGTCTGAGCGCCTGCCCCGGCATCGGGTCAGCAGGTACGGACATCCGGATCACCCCTCCCAGGGTTTCAGCCGCAGCCTTCCTGCGGGCTCGACCAGGTAGACCGGGTTGAGGTACTCCTCGCCGCGGCGGACGCCCCAGTGCAGGCAGGCCACTGCGGTGCAGCCAGGGTGCCCCGCCTCCACCGTGCCGATCACCTGGCCCGCATACACCTGGTCGCCCGCCGACACCGTGGGTTCGAGCGGCTCGTAGGTGCTGCGCAGCCCGCCATCGTGGTCGATGGACACGACCCCGCGGCCGGCCACCGGACCGGCGAACACCACGAACCCCTGCTCGACGGCGAGCACCCGTTGCCCCGGTTCGGCACCGAGGTCGACGCCGCGGTGCCCGGGGCCGTACGGGTGCGCGGGCTGTTCGAACGGCCGGACCAGCGGTGGGGGAGCCGGTTCGAGTGGCCAGTCGTACCGGGGCTCCAGCCGATGGAGCGGACCGGGCCCCGGCGGGGGTGCAGGCCCGGCTCGGCCCGCGGCCGACGCCGCGCAGGACAGCGCGAGCGCCGCGACCGCGAGCAGGACCGGGAGCAACCGGTGCGACAGCCTGCGCCGGGGCCGCCGGTGGCGGCCTGTCCCGTGCCGGGGTGCGGGGGTGGGGTGGAGCGAGACGATGGTCATGACTTCAGCCTCGCGGGCGGCGCGGCGCGGTGACAGTGGGTCGGAGCGATCTGTGGATAACCGGGGGTCGTGGGGGTCGATGTGGACGACTCGGCGGATGAGTGTTACCGGTGCTGAACGCTCCGCGGGCGCGGCGTACACTGTTTCCCGCAGTCTGTGTTCGCACGGTCTGACTCCACGTGTACGTGCGCGTTTCGCCGCTTCCCGTGCCGAGAGGCTCGGTACCAAAGCGCGAGACGACGGCGTCCGGCGGTCCCAGCGGTGTCAGCACCGAAGGGTCCGGACGGCGGCACGACACCAGGGCGGCCGACCACCCGGTTGGCCGCGACAAAACCGACCGCGCGCGCCGAGCGTAGGCCCGGCGCGCTCACGACAGAAGAGGTGGACCCGGCGATGGCCGTCGTCACCATGAAGCAGTTGCTCGACTCCGGCGTGCACTTCGGGCACCAGACCCGGCGCTGGAACCCGAAGATGAAGCGCTACATCTTCACCGAGCGCAACGGCATCTACATCATCGACCTGCAGCAGACGCTGTCCTACATCGACCGTGCCTTCGAGTTCATCAAGGAGACGGTGGCGCATGGCGGCAGCATCCTGTTCGTCGGTACCAAGAAGCAGGCGCAGGAAGCGATCGCGCACGAGGCGCTGCGCGTCGGCATGCCCTTCGTGAACCAGCGGTGGCTCGGCGGCATGCTCACCAACTTCCAGACCGTGCACAAGCGCCTGCAGCGCCTGAAGGAGCTGGAGTCGCAGGAGCAGACCGGCGGCTTCCAGGGCCTGACCAAGCGCGAGATCCTCACCCTGACCCGGGAGAAGGACAAGCTGGAGAAGACCCTCGGCGGTATCCGCGACATGTCCAAGGTGCCCAGCGCGGTCTGGATCGTGGACACCAAGAAGGAGCACATCGCGGTCGGCGAGGCGCGCAAGCTGAACATCCCGATCGTGGCGATCCTGGACACCAACTGCGATCCGGACGAGGTCGACTACCCGATTCCGGGCAACGACGACGCGATCCGGTCGGCCGCGCTGCTCACCAAGGTCGTCGCCGAGGCCGCCGCGGCCGGCCTGATGGCCCGTTCCGGCCGCAACGGCTCGGCCGCCCCCGGCCAGGACAAGCCGGAAGCGGGGGTCGCCTCGGACGAGCCGCTGGCCGAGTGGGAGAAGGACCTGCTGGCAGGCAGCGACAACCCCGCGGAGGGCGAGCAGGCAGGCGTGAACGCCGCCGAGCAGACCACCGCCTCCTGAGCACCAGCACCATCCAGCCAATCCGCGCCAGGTTCACTGGCACAGACACGGGATAAGGGAACGGAAAACCCAGGATGTCGAATTACACCGCGGCAGACGTCAAGCGCCTCCGCGAGCTGACCGGCGCCGGCATGATGAACTGCAAGAAGGCGCTCGAGGAGAGCGAGGGCGACTTCGACAAGGCCGTCGAGTTCCTGCGCATCAAGGGCGCCAAGGACGTCGGCAAGCGGGCCGAGCGCTCCACCGCCGAGGGCCTGGTGGCAGGCAGCGGCGGCGCGCTGGTCGAGATCAACTCCGAGACCGACTTCGTCGCCAAGAACGACGAGTTCCAGCAGCTCGCCGACAAGATCGTCGAGGTGGCCAGGACCGTCCGTACCGACGACGTCGAGAAGCTGAAGCTCGCCGAGCTGGACGGCAAGACCGTCAACGAGGTGGTGCAGGAGCTGGCCGCGAAGATCGGCGAAAAGCTTGAGCTGCGCCGGGTCGCGGTCTTCGACGGCACGGTCGAGACCTACCTGCACCGCCGTGGTTCCGGGCTGCCGCCCGCGGTCGGGGTGCTGATCGAGTACACCGGCTCCGGTGACGGTGCGGCCGATGCCGCCCGCGGGGCCGCGCTGCAGGTCGCGGCGCTGAAGCCGAAGTTCCTCAGCAGGGACGAGGTGCCCGCCGAGACGGTCGAGAACGAGAAGCGCATCGCCGAGGAGACCGCCCGCGAGGAGGGCAAGCCGGAGCAGGCGCTGCCCAAGATCATCGAGGGCAAGGTCAACGCCTACTACAAGGAAACCGTGCTGCTCGAGCAGCCTTCGGTGACCGACAACAAGAAGACGGTCAAGGCCCTCCTGGACGAGGCCGGGGTGACCGTGACCCGGTTCGCCCGCTTCGAGGTCGGCCAGCAGTAACCGGTGCCCGCCGCGGCCGCGGGACGGGCCGAGGGCGCGGCGGGGTGACCGGATACCTTGTGCGAGAACCAGCGAGAGCCAGCACTGTGCCCCGTCCCCGGCCGCGTCGGGGACGGGGCACAGTCGCGACTGGCAGGCGCGTCGAACCGGCCCGCGAGCAGCACGGAGAGCGGTACCCCGACGAGGTGGAGGCGAGATGACGGCAGAGCGGTCCGAGGGCGGTTATCGGCGGGTGCTGCTCAAGCTGGGTGGCGAGATGTTCGGTGGCGGCGCCGTCGGTGTCGACCCGGATGTGGTGCACTCGGTGGCGGCACAGATCGCCGGCGTCGTCCGCACCGGCGTGCAGATGGCGGTGGTGATCGGCGGCGGCAACTACTTCCGCGGTGCCGAGCTCTCCCAGCGGGGTATGGACCGCGACCGCGCCGACTACATGGCCATGCTCGGCACCGTGATGAACTGCCTCGCCCTGCAGGACTTCATGGAGAAGGAAGGCATCCCGACCCGCGTGCAGAGCGCCATCACGATGGGGCAGGTCGCCGAGCCCTATGTCCCGCGCCGGGCCGAGCGGCACCTGGAGAAGGGCCGGGTCGTCATCTTCGCGGCCGGCGTGGGTATGCCGTACTTCTCCACCGACACCGCGGCCGCGCAGCGCGCCCTCGAGATCGGCTGTGACGCCGTGCTGATGGCGAAGGCGGTGGACGGGGTCTACACCGCCGATCCGAAGAGCGATCCGAACGCGGAGATGTTCCACGAGATCACCCACCGTGAGGTTCTCGAGCGTGGCCTCCGGGTCGCCGATGCCACCGCGTTCAGCCTCTGCATGGACAACAACATGCCGATCATCGTGTTCAACCTGCTCACCGAGGGGAACATCGCTCGCGCGGTGAGTGGTGAGAGGATCGGCACGTTGGTCAGCACCCCCGCGGGCCTGCCGTCGGCGTAGACCCGTGTCATGACAGCGCCAGACTAAGGAGAAGCCGTGATCGACGAGACCCTCCTCGACGCCGAGGAGAAGATGGAAAAGGCGGTGTCCGTCGCCAAGGAGGACTTGACGTCGGTGCGGACGGGTCGGGCGACCCCGGCGATGTTCTCCCGCATCACGGTCGACTACTACGGCGCGGCCACCCCGCTGAACCAGTTGGCCAGCGTGAACATCCCGGAAGCGCGCATGGCGGTGATCAAGCCCTATGACCTCAGCCAGCTGAACCAGGTCGAGAAGGCCATCCGGGACTCCGACCTCGGGGTGAACCCCAGCAACGACGGCCAGGTGATCCGGGTGGTCATCCCGCAGCTCACCGAGGAGCGGCGCAAGGAGATGGTCAAGGTCGCCAAGGGCAAGGGCGAGGACGCCAAGATCTCCATCCGCAGCGTGCGCCGCAAGGCCAAGGAGGAGCTGGACCGGATCGCCAAGGACGGCGAGGCGGGCGAGGACGAGGTCGCCAGGGCGGAGAAGGAACTACAGAACCTCACCGACAACTATGTGCACCAGGTCGAGGAGCTGGTGAAGCACAAAGAAGCCGAACTGCTCGAGGTCTGACGACGTGGGTGGGGCGGGAGCGAGTGTGAGCGAGGAACGCGAGGACGCGCCCGAACCGAAGTCCTCGCGGGCCGGCCGCAACCTGCCGGCGGCGATCGGTGTCGGGGTCGCGCTCGGTGCGGCCATCCTGATTTCCCTGCTCACGGTCCGGTTCGTGTTCATCGGGATCATCGCCGCGGCGATCGTGGTCGGCACCATCGAGCTCGCCGGTGCGCTGCGCCGCGCGGCGGATATCCGGATCGCGCTGGTTCCGGTGCTGGTCGGTGGTCAGGCGATGATCTGGCTGGCCTGGCCGTTCGGCAGGGAGGGAGCGCTCACCGCCTTCGTCCTCACCGTGCTCGCCTGCCTGCTCTGGCGACTGCGCAATGGCGCGGACGGCTACCTCAGGGACGTGGGCGCCTCCGTGTTCGCGGCCGCCTACCTCCCGCTGTTCGCGGCGTTCGCGGCGATGCTGGTGCCGCCCGAGGACGGCGTCGGCAGGGTGCTGGCGTTCATGATCGGCGTGGTCGCCTCGGACACCGGCGGGTACATCGCCGGTGTCCTGCGCGGCAGGCACCCGATGGCGCCCTCGATCAGCCCGAAGAAGACCTGGGAGGGCTTCGGCGGCTCGCTGCTGGCCGGGGTGGTCGCCGGTTCGCTGACCTTCAGCCTGATGCTGGATGCCCAGGCCTGGCAGGGCGTGCTCTTCGGTGCGGCCATCGTGCTGACCGCCACCCTCGGCGACCTGATGGAGTCGCTGATCAAGCGCGACCTCGGGATCAAGGACATGGGCAACCTGCTGCCCGGCCACGGTGGGCTGATGGACCGGCTGGACTCCCTGCTGCCATCGGCCGTGGTGTCCTGGCTGCTGCTCAGCGCCTTCGTGCCGTGAGCCGAGTAGCTCAGTCGTCGTAGGGGTCGTCCACCTCGGCGCGGCCCCAGCCCTCGACCACCTTCGACCGGTCGATGATCGAGAAGGGCGCGCCGCCGGGGTCGGCGATGATTGCCGTGCGCCCGAACGGGGTGTCGAATGGTGGCGCCACCACCGTCCCGCCCAGCATGCTGGCGTGCGCCGCCACGGAGTCCGTGCCGCGGGTGGGGTCGATCTCGAAGTAGATCATCCAGTGTGGCTGTGCGGTCGGCTCGTATTCCGGCCCCATCACGTAGCGGTAGAGCACCGGATACTGGTCCAGCCGCCACTCCGCGTAGTCGATGTTCTGCCTCCCGATCTGTTCACTGGTGAAGTTGAACAGTCGGCAGAAGAACTGGTCGGCCGCCGCACCGTCGTGCGTGTTGATGTCCGCACCGGTGAAGGTGCCCGGGATGCCGAAGCCGAACTCCCAGCTGCTCGCGGGCTGCCAGAACACGACCGGCACTCCACCCGGGTCGACCACGTGCAGGATGCTGCCACGATCCGGGATGTCCACCGGCCCGAGCATTCGCCTGCCGCCGAGGTGCTCGACCCACTCGGCGGTCGCGCTGGTGTTGTGTACCGCGAGGTGCAGGATCCAGCCCTGCGGCTGACCGGCCCGTGCCTGGTACATCCCGCCCGCGGCGGCATCGTTGACACTGGCGATGGTGTAGCGGCCCGTGGCCGGATCGGGGCTGGTGCGATAGCGCCAGCCGAACAGCCCGGCGTAGAAGTGCCGGGCCGCGTTCTCGTCCGGCGTCGCGAGTTCGATCCAGCATGGTGTTCCGGGAAGCAGCGCGGGCGTCAGGTCCGACGAACCGGGCGACATGGATCATCTCCTCGGGTGGGGGCCGGAGAGTTTACGCGAAATCTATGCCGTTCAACCGGAAAACGGCGAAGGCCGACGACGGGATCACGGGAAGAACCGGATATTCGGACCATTTCGGGCGGAAAGATCCGACTGTGCGGGCGCGCCTATGCTGGTCTGGTGAAGAGGTTCGCGCGCAGGGTGGATGTGTTGCCAAGTCCCAACATCTGGTACCACCCCGATGCGTACGAACTGGAGAACCGCGTGCAGGACGCGGACCAGGCGATCTGGCGGGTGCTCAGGCGGGAATGCGACTGGGCGGGCAAGGACGTGCTCGACATCGGTTGCGGCGACGGGTTCCATCTGGCCCGGTTCGCGGAGACCGCACGGTCGGTGGTGGGAGTGGAACCGCATGGCCCGCTGGTGGAGCGGGCCATGCGGCGGGTCACCGCGTTCCCCGGCGTGACGGTGCGCCGGGGCACTGCCGCGCGGCTTCCGTTGCCCCCTGCCAGCGTCGACCTGGTGCACGCGCGTACGGCGTACTTCTTCGGCCCCGGTTGCGGGCCCGGCCTGCGCGCGGCCGAGCGGGTGCTGCGGCGCGGCGGCACACTGGCCATTGTGGACCTGGACGTCGGCAGCGGTCCCTACGGCGACTGGATGCGTGCCGACCTTCCCGACTACGACCCGGCCGCGGTGGACCGGTTCTTCGCCGAGGCGGGCTTCCGTTGCCTGCGGGTCGGGACCGAGTGGCGGTTCCCGGACCGGCAGGCGGTGGAAACCGTGCTGCGCATCGAGTTCAGCGCGCCGGTCGCGGAGCGGGCGATCGCGCAGATCCTGCGGATGAACCAGGGGGCGCGCGGGGAACTGGTGCTCCCGGTCGGGTACCGGGTGCTGCTCAGGCAGAAACGCGCCGGCTCGCTTCGGCTCCGGTCCTGACCGGGGTGGCGGCGGTACGGTCAGCCGCCGAAGTAGCGGGCGGAGGCGTTCTGCTGCGCGATCCGGCGCAGGCCGGCCAGTAGTACGTCACCGAGCGCGGTGCCCACGACGGCACGCTCCACCGTCGACTCGGCGGGGTCGGCGTGGGTGAGCGAGCCGAGATCGGCCTCGGCGACCCGCTGCGCGGCCGCGCCGTACTCACTCAGTAGTTCCACCGAGCTGTGATGACCCAGTTCACGGAAGGTGCAGAGCACGCTCACCAGCGAATCCACCGCTCCGGCGCAGGATTCGAGCTGCCAGCCTTGTTCCTCGGCCACGGCCTCGATATGGCCCATGGCCCAGGCTCGGGACTCCTCGTCCACCTCGGTGCCGGCGGGTACCAGCTGTCGGTGGGCCCGCCCGAGCACGCTGTGCGTCGACTTCTGCTGGTCGATGGCCTCGAGTACGGCGCGGACATCGGCGATCGAGAACCCGCCGATCTCGAGCAGGGCGCGGACGAACCGGAGCCTGCGGACGTGCGTCTCGTCGTAGCGCGCCTGGTTGCGGCCAGTGCGCTCGCCGGCGGGGACCAGGCCCTCGCGCAGGTAGTACTTGATCGTCGCCACCGGCACGCCGGACTCACTGCTCAGCTCGGCCATCCGCATGTGCGCAATCTTAGATAGCTCTCAGAGTGGATAGCATAACTTTCCAGTTTAGATAGTTTCGCTATCCAAACTGGGAGGCAGTATGACGATGCCGATCCGCCGGGCCCTGACCTGGCATCGACCGATGATGGTGTTCGCGGGGGTCATGGCGGGCATGGCCGTGGTGTCGGCGGTGGGGCTCGCGGTGGACGACCGGGTCCTGCTCGGCGCGCCGGTCTGGCTGAAGCCGTTCAAGTTCGCGGTGTCCATGGCGCTGTACTGCGTCACCTGGGCCTGGCTGGTATCGCTGCTCCGTACTCACAAGCGGCTGGCGGCCGGGGTGTCCACTGTGCTGGTGACGTTCCTCGCGGTGGAGTACGCGATCATCGCGTTGCAGGCCGCGCGGGGGAGAGCGAGCCACTTCAACACCTCGACGGAGTTCGACGCGAACCTTGGCAGGGTGATGGGCGGGTCGATCGTGGTGCTGTGGGTGGGCACGCTGGCGCTGACCGTGCTCCTGCTGCGGACCCCGATCGCGGACGCGGCCAGCAGGCTGGCGATCCGGCTCGGGTCGGCGATCTCGCTGGTGGGGCTGGCGCTCGGCGCGCTGATGTTCCTGCCTGCGAGTGGGCGCACCGTCGAGGGGGTGATCGGTGCGCACAGCGTCGGCGTCCCGGACGGCGGGCCGGGTATGCCGGTCACCGGCTGGAGCACCACCGGAGGCGACCTGCGGATCCCGCATTTCATCGGCATGCACGCGCTGCAACTGCTCCCGCTGCTGGCCTTGCTGCTGGGTGCGCTCGCGACGAGGTTGCGGGTGCTGACCGACGGGGCCGTTCGTGCGCGGCTGGTGCTGGTGGCGGCGGCCGGTTATGCCGGCCTGGTCGCACTGGTCACCTGGCAGGCCCTGCGCGGCCAGCCGCTGCTCGCACCGGACGCCTGGACCCTGGTCGCGGCGGGTCTGCTGGCCTTCGGGGTCGCCACAGGGGTCGCCGATGCGCTGCGCCGGGCACCGGTACAGGAGCACGCCGGACACGAGGAGGTAGGTGTCCGATGAGCACGAGCGCGTTGTTCGGTGTCACCTTCTACCTGGTCGTTCCGTTCTGGGCGATGATGATCCTCGCTCCCCGCTGGTCCTGGACCCGGCGGATCATTGCCTCGCCCTGGATCGCCGCCCCGCCGCTGATCGTCTACGCCATACTCGCGTTGCGGGATCTCGCCGAGCTGTGGGCGGTGGTGAGCCGTCCCGACCTCGGTGCGTTGCAGGCCTTCCTCGGCGAGCCCGTCGGTGCGGCCGCCATCTGGGCCCACCTGATCGCCTTCGACCTGCTGATCGGGCGGTGGATGTACCTGGACGCGCGAGAGCGTGGCGTGCACCACGCGTTCCTCGCGCCGATCCTGGTACTGACCATCCTGCTGTCGCCGTTCGGTCTGCTCACGTATCTGCTGGTGCGGGCGGTTCCTCGATCTCGCCGAGGATCCCGTACAGCGAGCGGCGGGCCTCGTTGAGCACCGTGATGGCCTTCGCCTTCTGCTGGCTGGAGCCGACCCTGGTCACCTGCTTCATGGCGGACATCAGGGCGCCGCTGGCATTGCGCAGCTCGACCTCGTTCGGGTCGACGTCCTGTGCGATCTGCTCCCACGGCGGGGAGTCCTGCTGCGCGGCCACGGCCACGCCCTCCTCGGTGAGCTCGAAGAGGCGCTTGCCGGAGTCCTCGCTGCTGCGCACCAGGCCCTCGTCGGCCATCAGCTGCAAGGTGGGATAGATCGAGCCCGGGCTCGGCCGCCACAGGCCGCGGCTGCGCTCGGCGATCTCGCCGATGATCTCGTAGCCGTGCCGGGACTGCTCGGCCAGCAGGGCGAGGATCGCGGCACGCACGTCTCCGCGCCTGCCCCGGTGTCCGCCGCGCCGGGGTCCGTGCGGCCCGTGGGGTCCGCCACGTGGCCCGCGCGGCCCCCGGCCTCGGGCTTCGAAGTCCGGCTGCCCGTACTCGTCCGCGAAGGGCGGACGCATCCTTCGGTGTGGATTCATGTCGATCCTTTCGTATTGTATCTCGACACGGTCACGATATATCGGAAACAGTCTTATGGCAAGCGACCGTCGGCGCGCCGTGGCCACGTGGGAGAATCGAGGGGCTATGACTGCCCTTCCCCTGGTTTTCGACGCGCCCCGCCGTGGCCTGCCGCCACGGCACCTCGCCGACCTCACCGCGGCCGAGCGGGCCGAGGCGGTGACCGAACTGGGGGAGAAAGCCTTCCGCGCCAAGCAGTTGTCGCATCACTACTTCTCCCGGCTGACCGTGGACCCCGAGGTGATGACCGACATCCCGGCGGCGTCCAGGCAGCGGCTGGTGGGGGAGCTGATGCCCACCCTGCTGACCGAGGTCCGCGCGCTGGCCTGCGATGACGGCGCCACCCGCAAGACGCTGTGGCGGGCGCACGACGGCACGTTGCTGGAGAGTGTGCTGATGCGCTACCCGGACCGGGCCACCTTGTGCATCTCCAGCCAGGCAGGCTGCGGGATGGCCTGCCCCTTCTGCGCCACCGGTCAGGGCGGGCTGGACCGCAACCTGTCCACCGCCGAGATCGTCGACCAGGTGCGCTCGGCCGCTGCCGTGATGCGGGACGGCCTGATGCCCGGCCCGGACGGCGGCCCCGCGCCGGGCAGGCTGTCCAACATCGTGTTCATGGGCATGGGCGAGCCGCTGGCCAACTACAAGCGGGTGGTGGCTGCGGTCCGCCGGATCACCGACCCGGCGCCGGCGGGGCTGGGGATCTCGCAGCGTTCGGTGACCGTGTCCACGGTGGGCCTGGCACCCGCGATCCGGAAGCTGGCCGACGAGCGGATGCAGGTGCGGCTGGCGGTGTCCCTGCACACCCCGGACGACGAGTTGCGGGACGAGCTGGTGCCGGTGAACAACCGGTGGCCGGTGAACGAGGTGCTGTCCGCGGCGCGGTACTACGCGGACACCAGCGGCAGGCGGGTGTCCATCGAGTACGCCCTGATCCGGGACATGAACGACCACCCGTGGCGGGCCGACCTGCTGGCGCAGCGGCTGCGGGAGCACCTAGGGCACCTGGTGCACGTGAACGTGATCCCGCTGAACCCCACCCCGGGCAGCAAGTGGGACGCCTCCCCGAAGCCGGTGGAGCGAGAGTTCGTGCGCAGGGTGAACGCCGGGGGCGTGGCCTGCACGGTGCGCGACACCCGCGGCCAGGAGATCGCCGCCGCCTGCGGCCAGCTCGCCGCCGAATCCTGAGCCCGGCCACTGTTCGGTGTTCGGCCAGTACCGAACGCCGAACAGCTGACGGCATGATGAGCGTGGTCAGACCGGTGCGGTGACGCGGAGGCCGACGGCGCGGGCGGCTTCGGTTTGGCGGGCGTCGTAGGCGATGATCGAGTCGGATTCGGTGCGGACGGCGACGGCGATGTGCAGGGCGTCCAGGCTGCGCAGCTGGGGGCCGGGGAGGATGCCGGCCTCGAAGAAGATCGCCCGGTCCACATCGGCGATGGCGAAGTGGCCGAGGAGTTCGGAGACGGCGGACTGGGGCAGGTCGTGGCGCACGGCGAAGCGCCGAAGCTCGGTCTCCAGTAACACGCTGGAGATCAACTCGACGCCGTCGTCGACCTGCCCGTCCAGATAACTGGCGAGTGCCGCCGACTCCGGCTCCTCGACCAGTAACTTCACCGCAGCCGAGGTCTCGACGTAGCACCTCACCGATCGCCCCGGAGATCGTCCAGTGCCTCCTGCGACGGCTGGTCGATGCGGGCGCGCGGCAGGTCTGAGAGTCCGCCCGCCACCCTGGCCTTTCGGACGCGCAGGGAATCGCGGTGCTGCGGGTTCGGCGGCACCAAAACGGCCACGATCTCGCCGTGGTTGCTGATGTCGATGCGCTCCCCGGCCTGAACCTCGCGCAGTACGGCACTGCTGTTGTTCCGGAGTTCCCGGTGCGGGATTGTGCGGCTCATCGGTCCACCTCCTCGGTGCGTAGCAATCGTAGCACATCGGCGGCGGATTCGACGCCGAGCTGATGCGGACCTGGCTGGACGCAGCTGGTCTCCCACGCGGATCTGTCGCGCCGATATCGGTTCCGGCCTCAATTTTCGGGCCCGTTCGGCAAACCGCGTGCGCGGGCGGCCAACGCGCGGATGTGTACGGCAAACGCGTGCGCGCAGCGGGCAAACACGTGCGAGTGGACGGCAAACACGGCGGAGTGCCGGATTCCCGAACCGTGGAATCCGGTGCCCGGCTAGGGTGACGGAAAACGGGTGCGGGTCCTTGGCACCCGGCGTCTGGAATACCGCGATGTGGGCGGGTTGATCGTGAATCGGGTGCCGTTTCCCGCGACATGGAAGCTGTGGCAGCAACATCCGCGCGTCGTCGGCTACAGCCTGGCTTGTGTCGCCGCCGTGGTGTTGCTCACCGCGGTGTTCGCGCGGATTCGGCCGCCGGCCCAGGAAGATCTCGCCCCGCTGGTGATTCTGGCCGGGCTGGGTGTGCTGCAGGCGGAACTGGGCCGCCAGGTGGAGCGGGTTCGGCGGCGGCTTTCCGGCAGCCCGTACATCACGATGAGCTCGGCCTGGACCTTCGCCGCCGTGCTGGTGGTGCCGCCGACCTTGGTCGCGGCCCTGGTCGCGGTCCTCTATCTGCACCTGGGGCTGCGCAGCTGGTACCGGCTGCACCGGGTACCGCCGTTCCGGACCACCAACAACGCCTGCTGCGTCATCCTGTCCTGCTACGCGGCATCCGCCGTCCTGCTGGCCACCGGGGTCGAGGACATGGCGACGGCCATTTCCGCAGGCTGGTGGGGCGCCGGTGCCGTGCTCGCGGCGCTGGTGGTGCAGTTCGTGGTCAACGCGGTACTGATCCTGCCCGCACGGAACGACATCGGACGCACTCCGCGCCAGCTCTTCGGCGGCTGGGCGGACAACGGCCTCGACCTCGCCACCCTGTGCGTCGGCGTGTTCAACGGGGTCGCGCTGACGACCCTGCCGGGACTGGTCGTGCTCGCTGTGCCAGTGGTGTTGCTGCTGCACCGGGTCGTGCTGCTGGTCAGCCAGCTCGAGGCCGCGGCCACCAGGGACGGGAAGACCGGCGTGCTCAATCCCGCTGGCTGGCGCACCCGGGCGGAGGCCGCGCTGGCGCGTACCGAACGCGCACGCACCGGCCTTGGCCTGCTGATGATCGACCTCGATCACTTCAAGCAGGTCAACGACACCCACGGTCACCCGGCAGGCGACGCCGTCCTGAAGGCGATCGCCACCACGATCACCCGTAGCGTGCGCGACCACAACGACGCGGTCGGCCGGTACGGGGGCGAGGAGTTCGTGGTCGCGCTCCCGGACATCGAGCCTGCCGGTATCGCCATCGTCGCCGAGCGCATCCGGCACGCCGTCAGTCAGCTGGCGGTGGAGGCCGGAACCGAGGAACGGCCCAGGACCATCACCGGGCTCTCCGTCTCGGTGGGCACTGCCGCCAGCCCCGCCGGAGGCGCCACGCTGGACGCCTTGATCCGGGTCGCCGACGGCGCCCTGTACGAGGCGAAACATGCCGGGCGGAACCGGGTGGTGCCGGGCGTCTCAGCCTGAGCGCACCTGCTCCCGGCAGCAGCGGACGAAGTCCTGGACCACGGGGTTGGTGTCGGCCGCGGGTGGCCAGGCGATCCCGACCCGGCTGGGACCGACCCCGGTGACGGGCCGGTAGCAGACGCCGGGCCGGGAGTAGAACCGCGCCGCGGACGCCGGGGCCAGCGCCACGCCGTAGCCGTTGGCAATGGCCTGCAGCCAGGCGTCGGGCTGGTCGGTGGTCGCCCCGATCCGGGGCGGGTGGCCTGCCCGCTCCTCGGTGGCCAGCCAGTAGTCCCGCCAGGCGCCGGTCTCGGCCGGGGCGGCCACGAACGGTTCGTCCCACAGTTCGCGGAACGCGATCTCCTCCCGCGCTGCCAGCGGGTGGCCCGCAGGCAGCGCGACCCACCGCGGCTCGGTGAGCAGCACCTCCACCCGCAGGGCGTCCTGGCCGGGGAACGGCAGCCGCAGCAACGCGGCATCGACCTCGCCATCGGACAGTCCCGCGGAGGGATCGGACCAGGCGGCCTGCCGCATCTCCACCCGCCATCCCGGCCGGATCCCACCGAAGGCCGTGATGATCGCCTGGGTCGCCTCGTTGGCGGCGCTGGCGAGGAACCCGATCCGCAGCACCCTTGCCGCCCCGCTCGCCGCGCTCTTGGTTTCCCGGAGCGCTTCGTCGCAGGTGACCAGCAGCGCGGGTGCCCGCTCCGCCAGTGCCAGCCCGGCCGCGGTGAGCGACATCCCGGAGCGGGACCGGGCGAAAAGGCGGACACCCAACTGCGTCTCCAGGCGCCGGATCTGCTTGGTCAGTGCGGGCTGGGAGACGAACAGGCGCTGCGCGGCCCTGGTAAGGCTGCCCTCCTCGGCGACCGTGGCGAAGTAGCGGACCAACCGGGTGTCCACATCCATGCCAAGAGGTTATAGAAGCTGGTATTGGACGCCAAGCCGGCGCCAGGTCAGGGTTGAGTCGTGTTCACCGCATACCTGGTCGTGACCTTGCTGACCGCCGCGGCCAACCTCGCCGCGGCCCTCGCCGACTTCCTCCGCGCGGAGTGGATTCTCGGCAATATGGACGCCTACGGGCTGCCGAGATCCTGGATCAACCCGCTGGGCGTGCTGAAGGCGGCGGGCGCGCTCGGATTGCTCGCTGGCTTCGCCGTGCCTGCGCTGGGCATCGCGGCCGCAGCCGGGCTCGTGCTGTACTTCCTCGGCGCGATGCTCACCGTGGCCCGCGCCCGCTGGTACCGGCACCTGGGGTACCCGGGTGTGTTCCTGCTGCTGGCCGCCGGTTCGCTCACGCTGCACCTCCTCGCGGCGTGAAGCGTAGACTTGAGGTTGTCGAGGGCATCTCGTGCGTGGCGGACGAAGTCGCGTCGTCCCCGGCGAGCAGAGCCCGGCCGATCCGGCCGGAGACAGGAGCACCGACATGATGTCGGGCCCGCACACACTTATCGCCACACCACTGGTCACCCCACCTACTGAGGTCATCGGCCCGTCCCGGCCCGCGCCGCGGCTGCGCCTGAAGCCGGAGGCGCCCACCACGGGGTACGTCGACGGTGCGTGGTGGCCCCGATCCCGCGACCTGGCCGCCGAACTGCCCGCCTTGCTCGCGGTGCTGGCGGTCCGGCCGGGCCGGATCGAACGAGTGACCTACAACCTGACGGCCTGGCAGCAGGCCGCGCGCCGGGTCCTGATCGAAGGGCACGCCATCCGGCTGGACGGGTTCCGTTCGCAGCACCCGGACACCGTGACGGTGATCGGATCGGACCGGCAACGCCTGACCTTGCTCGTGGTATCCCCAGACGCGACGGCCGTCGCCGCCCACCGGGCGTTGACGGCGGCAGCGCGCCAGGCCGACGTCACGAGTATCGAGGAACTTCTCGCTCCCCGCCTCGGCGCGGCGGAAGCCGTGGACGCGGCGACTCAGCGCTGGGAGATGGACGGGGGTCGAGTCTGACATGCGATCGAAACCTCTGCTCCGGCCCGCGAACACGACCGGTGCGGGTACACCGGTACTGCGCCCGCCGCTGACCACCGAGCGATTGATCCTGCGGGGCTGGCGGGTCGAGGACGCACCTGCCGCGCTGGCCATCTTCGGGCACGTCGCGGTGGCGCGCTGGCTCAGCCCCGACATGGACCAGGTTCCCGATCGCTCGGCCATGCGGTTGCTGCTACAGCAGTGGATCGCCGAAACCGCCAGGATGGCTCCGCCCGCCGGCCGCTGGGCCATGCAACGGCGATCGGACGGGCGGGTCATCGGCGGTTCGATCCTGTTGCCGCTCCCGCCGGGCAACGAGGATCTCGAGATCGGCTGGCAACTGCACCCCGACACCTGGGGCTGCGGATACGCCACCGAGGCCACTCATGCCCTGGCCGCCTGGGCGTTCCGGCAGGACGTCGACGAGCTGTTCGCCGTGGTGCGGCCCGGCAACACCCGCGCCGCGGCCACCGTTCGCCGCAACGGCATGCACTGGGTGGGCGAGACGGACAAGTACTTCGGCCTCATGTTGCAGCTCTTCCGGCTCCGGCCCGCCGATCTGGACTCGGCGGCCCCCAATGCCCAGCTGCCGCCCGCGTTCCGCGACAACTGACCGGACCGTCGGTGGACGGCTCACCGGGAACGAGCCGATCGGGTAGGATCAACAGCGCGACCCGCCCAGTTCTGCCTCGGGTCGCGTCTCGGGTCGGCCACCCATGTGCCGCGGTCCGCGGCTGGATCGACGCCCGGCAGGACGACCCTGCTATCCCTCGGAGACTTCATGGCGGCCGACCGCCCCCAGCACGCATCCTCATCCCGTACCCACGCATCCTTCGCCGAACTCGGCGTGCCCCCAGCGCTCGTCGCCGCGCTCGCGGACCAGGGCATCGAGAAACCCTTCCCGATCCAGGCGGCGACGCTCCCGTCCTCACTGGCGGGCCGGGACGTGCTCGGCCGGGGACGCACCGGGTCCGGCAAGACCTACGCTTTCGTGCTGCCGGTACTGGCCCGGCTCGCCGCGAGCACCACCCGGCGACAGCCGCGGCGTCCGCGCGCGCTGATCCTCGCCCCCACCCGTGAGCTCGCCAGCCAGATCGAAGCGGCGATGGCCCCGCTGGCCGAAGCGCTCGCGCTGCGCACCCTGACCGTGTTCGGCGGGGTGAGCCCGGCCCCGCAGATCGCAGGACTGCGCGCGGGGGTCGATATCGTGGTGGCCTGTCCCGGCAGGCTCGCCGACCATCTCGCGTCCGGTCATGTGCACCTCGACGCCGTCGAGCTGACCGTGCTGGACGAGGCCGACCACATGGCCGATCTCGGCTTCCTCCCCGCCGTCCGGCGGCTGCTGGAGCAAACCCGCAAGGGAGGCCAGCGGCTGCTGTTCTCGGCGACCCTGGACGCCGGGGTGGACGTGCTGGTGCGCCGTTTCCTGACCGACCCGGTCACGCACAGCGTCGACTCCGCTCGGTCCCCGGTCACCGCGATGCGGCACCACGTGCTGCACGTACAACCCGACCAGCGGTTTCCGGTGCTGGCCGAGCTCGCCTCGGCACCCGAGCGCACCCTGGTGTTCACCAGGACCAAGCACCGGGCTAAGGCGCTGACCCGTAAACTCGTCGCGTCCGGTGTCTCCGCCGTCGAGCTGCACGGGAACCTCGGCCAGACCGCGCGTACCCGCAACCTCGGTGCGTTCGCGGCCGGTACCGCCACGGTGCTGGTGGCCACCGATATCGCCGCACGAGGGGTCCATGTGGACGACGTCCGGCTGGTCGTGCATGCCGACCCTC
Organism: Amycolatopsis aidingensis; assembly: GCF_018885265.1. Lineage (GTDB taxonomy): Bacteria > Actinomycetota > Actinomycetes > Mycobacteriales > Pseudonocardiaceae > Amycolatopsis > Amycolatopsis aidingensis. Next base: position 5,755,103 of record NZ_CP076538.1, on the reverse strand, counting down.
CGGTCGAGCACAAGGCGTACCTGCACCGGTCTGGCCGGACGGCACGGGCTGGCGCGCACGGCACGGTGGTCACCCTGATGACCGACGACCAGCTCGCCGACGTGCGTGAGCTCACCAGGAAGGCCGGGATCACGGCGACGACGACGAAGCTCGACGCCGCACATCCCCTGCTGACCGAGCTCGCGCCCGGCGAGCGCACCGCCACCCCGCCACCGGCGAAGCAGCCCCGGCCCGTTCGGTCAGGTGGGGGCGGTAAGAAACGAGTCCCTGCCGGGACCGGGCGGGCGAGCGGGCGGTCCTCGGGCGGCCGCGGTGCCCCGGCTGGCGAGGTGCCGGGCCACCGGTCCGGTGCCGCCGCGTTCTCCGCCGCGCCGCGCTCAAGGAGCCGTCGTACCCGGTGACCGCGCTGGTGCCGCGTACACTGGAAGTAGATCGCGGTCATCGCGATGTGGCAGCACTCGAGACCCCGGTGTCAGGCACTGCGACAACGGAGGTTCGAATGATGTCGGCCAGCGCTCCGGCCGGAGTCACAGCGGCCCGGCAGCGGGGGAGCGACTTCGCGGAACTGTCCCGCACGATCAAACAGCGGGGCTTGCTGCGCAGGCGGTACGGCTACTACACGATACGGATCATCGGCACGATCGGCGCGTTCGTGGCCGCCTGGGTGGTGTTCGGCTACCTCGGTGACTCGTGGTGGCAGATGCTCACCGCGGTCTTTCTTGCCGTGGTGTACACCCAGCTGTCGTTCATCGGGCACGACGCCGGTCACAAGCAGATCTTCCACCGGCGCCGCGGCAACGACGCGGTCGGGTTCGCGCACGCGGGGCTGGTCGGACTCAGCTACGGCTGGTGGGTCGGCAAGCACAACCGTCATCACGCCAATCCCAATCACGAGGACGACGACCCCGACCTGGAGGTGCCCGCGCTGGCGTTCACGACGGACCAGGCTAGCGCCAAGGGCGGTTTCCTGCGGTGGATTGCGAAGCACCAGGCGTTCCTGTTCTTCCCGTTGTTGCTGCTGGAGGGCCTGAACCTGCACTGGTCCAGCATCAAGGCCGTCTGGCGGGGCGAGGTGAGGTCACGCGGGCTGGAGAAAGCCCTGTTGATCGCGCATGTCGGTGGTTATCTGGCCGCAGTGTTCCTCGTGCTCTCGCCGTTGACGGCCATCGTCTTCATCCTGGTGCACCAGGGTTTGTGGGGCGTCTACATGGGGTGCTCGTTCGCCCCGAACCACAAGGGTATGCCGACCCTGGCCGAGGGCCACTCGCTGGACTTCCTCCGCAAGCAGGTGCTCACCTCCCGCAACGTGCGCGGTGGCCGCTGGGTGGACATCCTGCTGGGTGGGTTGAACTACCAGATCGAACACCACCTCTTCCCCAGCATGCCGATGCCCAGCCTGCGCCGTGCCCAGCCGATCGTGCGCGACTTCTGTCGCGCGCGGGGCATCGACTACAGCCAGTGCGGGATCGTGCGTTCTTATGGGTACGTGCTGCGCCACCTGCACGCGGTCGGTGCGCCGTTGCGCGCCGGAGCGCGATGAGAACCGGGCGCCGACGGGGCACACGACCGGAGAGACAGGGCGAATGCGATGGCTGGCTTCGGCGGCGACCGGCTCCAACAGGTATCGGGCTGGGTGAGCGAGCGGGCCGCCAGCTTGGCGGCACCGGTTTCGCTGCGGCTGGTCTGCGAAACGATCGTCGCGCGGCTGGGGATGAGTGGTGCCGCGGTGACGGTACACAACCCTGCCGGGTGGCCGGAGACCGCGGAACGCACCGGCGTGCTCGCGGCCCGGCTGGCGGAACTGGAGGTCACCGTAGGCGAGGGGCCGTGCCTGGACGCGCACCGGGACGGCCGCCCGGTCCTGATCGCGGACCTGCATGCTCCGGCCGCCCAGGCCCGCTGGCCGTTGTTCGCGCCACTGGCGGCCGAGGCGGGGGCCGGTGCCCTGTTCGCGTTGCCGATGTGCGTCGGTTCGATCGGCGTGGGAGTGCTCGCGCTGCATCGGGTGCAGGCAGGGGAACTCGGGCAGGCGGCGCTGGCGGACTCGCTGGCGTTCACGGAGCTGGCCATGCGACTCCTGCTCGACGGGCAGGCGGCGACTCCAGCGGGGGACGGCGACCTGCCACTGCACAACCCGCAACTACACCAGGCGACCGGAATGGTCGCGGCCCAGCTGGAGGTCGAGCTGGCGGACGCATTCGCCCGGCTGCGGGCGCGCGCGTTCGCCGACCGGCGGCTGCTGGCGGACCTGGCCGCCGATGTGGTCGCTCGCCGGTTCCGGTTCGAGCGGTGACTGGCGTGAACGGACCACGTTCATCGGGCGCGATGACGCTACTCTGGGCAATACATGGAGGTGACGGGGATGACCGATGATCGGCTCATCGACACGTTCGTCGAGCTGGCGGATACCTTGATCGACGACTTCGATGTGATCGACTTCCTCCATCTGCTGGTGGACCGGTGTGTGGAGCTGCTCGCGGTCGACGCCGCCGGGCTGCTACTGGCCGATCAGCATGGCAAGCTGCAGCTGATCGCGAGCTCGAACGAGCAGGCTCGGCTGCTGGAGTTGTTCCAGCTGCAGAACGACGATGGTCCCTGTCTGGACGCCTTCGCGACCGGGACCAGGGTCAGCGATCCGGCACTGACCCGCGCGAGTGGCCGCTGGCCGCGGTTCGCCACTGCGGCAGGCGACGCGGGGTTCGCCGCGGTCGACGCCCTTCCGATGCGCTTGCGCAGCGAGGTCATCGGCGCGCTCAATCTCTTCAGGGCGCGACCGGGCGAGCTGACAGACAACAACCTGCGGACCGCGCAGGCGCTGGTCCACGTGGCCACCATCGGCCTGTTGCAGGAACGGTCGATCCGGCACCAGGAGGTGCTGACCGAGCAGTTGCAGGGCGCGTTGAACAGCCGGGTACTCATCGAGCAGACCAAGGGCCTGCTCGCCGAACGCCTGGGCGTGGACATGGAAGGCGCCTTCGCCGCGCTCCGTGGCTACGCCCGCAATCACAACCTGAAGCTACGGGACGTGGCCGAAGCGGTCATCGCCGGCAGGACGGGTGCCGACGAGCTGCTCGGTGCCCTGCGCCCGTCGTCCCGGTCCGGGCGGTGACCGGACAGCAGGTCACCCATCCGGGCATTGCCACACCCAGACCCCGCACGACCGGCCCATCAGTGCCCGGTGGCGGTTCCGCCCCTTCGAAAGGCAAGGAAATGCTATGACCTCGAATCCCGTTTTCGTCTCCCGCTACGACCAGCGGGTCAAGCTCGTGCAGGACGTGCTGAAAGAACACACGGCCCATTCGGACGAGCAGTGCCGTGAACTCGCGGTGCAGGTGCTGTGCACCCTCGACACGATTCCCGAGAAGATGCGCTGAGCCCGTTCGGGGTGCCTCCGCGAGCCGGGCGGCACCCCCTGCTACTTACGCCAGGCAGTGCGCTGCTTGCGCAGGTCCAGCAGCAGCAGGCCGAGCACCCCGAGGGCGAGGCCGATCAGCCAGACGTTCTCGGTGTTGTTCTCGTGGTTGCCGATCAGCATGACGAGCAGGCCGAAGACGATGAACCAGCCGAATGCCCTGGTGGTCTTCGGGAACCTGCCGTGCCAGCCCCAGTCCACGGACGGTTCCTCCCGCGGGTCAACGGCGTAGCGTCGCTCGACCGCCTTACCTGCCACGATCACTCCTCACGGCCACTCAGGTCACCGACCGCCACATGCCCTGAACGCCACTTTCCGGACGTTCAACGTCCCAAACGCCACGTTCGCGACGTCTGACGTCTCGAACGCCACGTTCAGGGCACTCGCGTCTGACAAGGGGATGATTTCACATCGGAAGGGTGGCACCGCGACAGGCCGGGCGTGGGCTCCGCGACAATGACCGTGATGGATGGCAAACGAAGCGTGTTGCTGCTGGGCTCCACCGGTTCGATCGGCACTCAGGCGCTGGACGTGGCCGCGCGTAACCCCGGCCTGTTCCGGATCGCCGGGCTGGCCGCCGGGGGCGCCGACCCCGCGCTGCTCGCGCAGCAGGCGCTGACCCATTCGGTCGACGCGGTGGCGGTCACCAAGCCGACGGTGGTGGAGGACCTACAGCTCGCGCTGTACGCCGAGGCCCAGCGCCGCGGCTACGCCAAGGGCGAGTTCCGGCTGCCGCGCATCTTCGCGGGCGCCGACGCGGTCACCGAGCTGATCGACGCGGCGCCGGTGGACGTGGTGCTCAACGGTATGCCCGGCTCGCGCGGCCTGGCGCCCACCCTGCGGGCGCTGGAGTCCGGCGCCATGCTGGCGCTGGCCAACAAGGAGTCGCTGATCGCGGGCGGGCCGCTGGTGCTGGCCGCGGCGAAGCCCGGCCAGCTGGTGCCGGTGGACTCCGAGCACTCCGCGCTGGCGCAGGCGCTGCGCGGCGGCCGGGCCGAGGAGGTGGACCGGCTGGTGCTCACCGCCTCCGGCGGCCCCTTCCGCGGGCGCAGCAGGGCGGAGATGGCGCAGGTCACGGTGGCCGAGGCGCTGGCGCATCCCACCTGGTCGATGGGCCCGCTGGTCACCATCAACTCGGCCACCCTCGCCAACAAGGGGCTGGAGCTGATCGAGGCGAGCCTGCTGTTCGACCTCCCGTGCGACCGGATCGACGTGGTGGTGCACCCGCAGTCGATCGTGCACTCCATGGTGACCTTCACCGACGGCTCCACCCTGGCCCAGGCCAGTCCCCCGGATATGCGGCTGCCGATCGCGCTGGCGCTGCGCTGGCCGGACCGGGTGCCCGGGGCCGCCCCTGCCTGTGCCTGGGACACCCCGGCGACCTGGACCTTCGAGCCGCTGGACGAGCAGGCGTTCCCCGCGGTGGAGCTGGCCCGCCATGCCGGTACCGTGGGTGGTTGCCTTCCGGCCGTGTTCAACGCGGCCAACGAGGAGCTGGTCGGCGCGTTCCTGGAGCAGAACAGGGGTTTCACCTCCATCATGGACACTGTGACGAAGGTGGTGGAAGCCGCCGACGAGTGGCGTCGCGAGCCGCGTGACGTCGAGGACGTACTGGCCGCGGAACAGTGGGCCCGCGCCCGCGCCGTTTCGATCAACACCGAGGGGAAGTAGGGCGTGCTCGCCTACATTCTTGGAGTCGCGCTGTTCGCGCTGGGCATCTGCGTGTCCGTCGCGCTGCACGAGGCTGGGCACATGGTGACCGCGAAGGCGTTCGGGATGAAGGTCCGGCGCTACTTCATCGGGTTCGGGCCCACCGCGTTCTCCTTCCGCCGCGGGGAGACCGAGTACGGCCTGAAGTGGATCCCGCTCGGCGGATTCTGCGATATCGCGGGCATGACGGCGCTGGACGAGGTGACCCCGACCGAGGCGCCGAAGGCGATGTGGCGGTTCAAGGTCTGGAAGCGCACCGTCGTGCTCGCCGCGGGCTCGATCACCCACTTCATCCTCGGCTTCATCGTGCTGTACCTGATGGCGGCCACCATGGGCCTGCCGAACCTGATGGGCACCCCGGAGATCGCCTCGGTGTCCAGCTGCGTGCAGGACGCCCGCACCGACGAGCAGTACCGCAACCCCGACTGCACCCCCGGCGCGCCCGCCCCGGCCCGGAACGCGGGTATCCAGCCGGGTGACGTGATCGTCTCGGTCGCTGGCGAGTCCACCCCGACCTACAGCGATGTGGTGGACGAGATCCAGCCCCGCTCCGGCCCGACCCCGATGGAGGTGCGCCGGGACGGCGAGATCGTTCAGCTGACGGTGGACGTGGCCAAGGTGGAACGGCCCGTTGTCGATCCGCAGGATCCCTCCGGGCCGCGGCAGATCGTGGAGACCGGCTCGATCGGGGTGACCTTCCCCCGGACGTTCGACTACGGCCCGGTCGCCGCGATCGGCGGGGCGGCCAGCTTCACCGGCGAGATGTTCGTGCAGACCTGGCAACGGCTGCTGGAGTTCCCTGAGCGGATTCCCGCCGTGGTCGAGTCGATCTTCGGCGAGGAGCGGGACCCGAACACCCCGATGAGCGTGGTCGGTGCCAGCCGGATCGGCGGTGAGGCCGTCGAGCACGGGCTGTGGACCCTGTTCCTGCTGCTGCTGGCCAGCCTGAACTTCTTCATCGGCGTGTTCAACCTGCTGCCCCTGCTGCCGCTCGACGGCGGGCATATCGCGGTGACCTGGTACGAGAAGGTCCGCGACTGGCTGCGCAGGCTGCGCGGCAAGGCCGCGGGCGGCCCGGTGGACTACACGAAGCTGTCCGCGGTGACCATGGTGCTGGTGTTCATCGGCGGGGCCGTGGTCCTGCTCACCGTCACCGCCGACATCGTCAACCCGATCCGCATCACGCAGTAGGCTTTTCCGCAGGTCAGCGCCGGTGCGTGCGGGCAGGGGCCTGCGTGGCGTCTGCCGCACTCACCAGGCGTGACGGCGGTATCGTTTGGGTTGACGCCATTCGCCGTATCGGTTGCAGAGGACTCGATGACCGTCGCACTCGGCTTGCCAGCCATGCCCCCTCCGGTGCTCGCCGAGCGCCGCAAGACACGCCAGCTGATGGTCGGCCCCGTGGGGGTCGGCAGCGATCACCCGGTGTCGGTCCAGTCCATGACCACCACCGAGACCGCCGACGTCAACGCCACCCTGCAGCAGATCGCCGAGCTGACCGCCGCGGGCTGTGACATCGTCCGGGTGGCCTGCCCCAGTGCCGACGACGCGGAGGCGCTGCCCGCGATCGCCAGGAAGTCGCAGATCCCGGTGGTCGCCGACATCCACTTCCAGCCCAAGTACGTGTTCGCCGCCATCGAGGCCGGGTGTGCCGCGGTGCGGGTGAACCCCGGCAACATCCGCAAGTTCGACGACCAGGTCAAGGAGATCGCGCAGGCGGCAAGGGACCACGGCACCCCGATCCGGATCGGGGTGAACGCAGGCTCCCTCGACAAGCGGCTGATGGAGAAGCACGGCAAGGCCACCCCGGAGGCGCTGGCCGAGTCGGCGCTGTGGGAGGCGAGCCTGTTCGCCGAGCACGACTTCCACGACCTGAAGATCTCGGTCAAGCACAACGACCCGGTGGTCATGGTGCGGGCCTACGAGATCCTCGCCGAGCAGTGCGACTACCCGCTGCATCTCGGCGTGACCGAGGCAGGCCCGGCCTTCCAGGGCACCATCAAGTCCGCGGTCGCCTTCGGCGCGCTGCTGCGCCAGGGGATCGGGGACACCATCCGGGTCTCCCTTTCCGCGCCTCCGGTGGAGGAGGTCAAGGTCGGCGCGCAGATCCTGCAGTCGCTGAACCTGCGCCCGCGCAAGCTGGAGATCGTGTCCTGCCCTTCCTGTGGGCGCGCGCAGGTCGATGTGTACAAACTGGCCGACGAGGTCACCGCGGGCCTGGAAGGGATGGAGGTCCCGCTGCGGGTCGCGGTGATGGGCTGTGTGGTGAACGGACCGGGGGAGGCGCGCGAGGCCGACCTCGGGGTCGCCTCCGGCAACGGCAAGGGCCAGATCTTCGTCAAGGGCGAGGTGATCAAGACCGTGCCCGAGCACCAGATCGTGGAGACCCTGATCGAGGAGGCGCTGCGCATCGCCGAGGAGACCGGCGAGAGTGCGAGCGGTTCCCCGGAGGTCGTGGTTTCCTGACAGCATGGCCGAGCCGGAGTTCGCCGTCCGGCCGCCGCATCCGTCGCTGCGGCGGCTGGTCACCCGCTATATCGGGTACCGGCAGCACGCCGCCGGGCTGCCGGTGCACCGGGGCCTGCCGTCCCGGCATGTCACCCTGGTCATCAGCCTGGACCAGCCGATCCGGCTGATCGCGATGCCGCGGCCGGACCAGCCCCCGGCCAGCATGCGTGCCCCGGCGGGTGGGCTGCACGCCGCACCGGCGCTGATCGCGCAGGATGGCCTGCGACACGGGATCCACCTCGAGCTGAACCCGCTGGGCACCCGAGCGCTGCTCGGCCTGCCCGCGGCCGAGCTGAGCGGGTACGTGGTGGACCTCGCCGACCTTGGCTCCGCCCGGCTCGCCGTCCTGCCGGAACGGCTCGCCGCCGAGCCGAGCTGGCCACGCCGGTTCGCCGTCCTGGACGAGGTGCTGCGTGCCGAACTGACCGAGTCCGGCGCCCCGGCACCGGAGGTCGACTGGGCGTGGCGGCGGCTGTGCGCCGAACGCGGCCTGCTCCGGGTGGCCGAACTGGCCGCGGAGGTCGGCTGGAGCCGCAGGCATTTCGGCGAGCGGTTCCGGCGCGAGCTGGGCCTTTCTCCGAAGCAGGCGGCCAGGGTGCTGCGGTTCGAGCGGGCCGGTGAGCTGCTGCGTCGGCACGGCAGGCTCGACCTCGCCGAGCTGGCGATCACCTCAGGGTTCTACGACCAGGCGCACCTGACCAACGAGTGGCGTGCGCTGGCGGGCTGCTCCCCTGGCACCTGGATCGCCGAGGAGCTGCCTGAGCTCTCATTCGACCAAGAAACCGCGGGCACCGCCGCCGCAGACTCGGCGGTATGAACAACCCAGGAATCTGGCCCTGCCTTCGCTTCACCGACGCCGAAGCCGCGCGGCGCTTCCTCACCGAGGTGTTCGGCCTCACCGAGACCCTGACCGTCCGCGGTGACGACGGCGTGTCCGTCGTGCACGGCGAGCTGAGGTGGCCGGAGGGCGGCGGCGTGATGTACAGCTCGGCCAGCGAATGCGCCACCGGCCCCGCGCCGGGCGAACAGTACCTGTGCGTGGTCACCGACAACCCGGACGCGGTACACGAGCGGGCCGTGGCGGCGGGCGCGACGGTGTCGCAGCCGCCCGGCGACAGCGGGCACGGCTCCCGCCTCACCGCCATCGCCGACCCGGAGGGCAACATCTGGACATTCGACACATACCGGGGCGCCTGACGCCGCGGGAACCCAGCGTGTCCACGGTGTCTTACTCAACCCTCACGGACTGTGTTTTCCGTTACGCCGTTTATCTGGCACGCTAGAGACCGTGTTGCGGCTTGCAGGTGCGCGGCTGCTCGATGATCGGGACTATCCGGCGGTCCGTGCCGCGCTTGCCGTTGATCCCGTCGGCAGCTGCATGGTGTCCGCGCGGGTGGAGGCCGCCGGACTCGACCCCTGGCGCCTCGGTGGCGAGGTGTGGGCCGCCGACAGCCGTCCCAGCAGGTCGGGCCGCATCCAGAGCCTCTGCTTCTCCGGTCCGAACCTGATCCCGCTGCGGGGCAACGCGCCCGCGTTGCGTTCCTTCGCCGACCGGGCCCTGCGCCGGCAGCGGACCTGCTCCTCGCTGGTGGGACCGGCCGAGCAGGTGCTCGGGCTGTGGGAGGAGCTGGCCGACGACTGGGGACCCGCCCGCGAGGTGCGCCAGGACCAGCCGCTGCTCGCACTGGACGGCTCGCCGTCCCGGCAGGGCGACCCGCTGGTGCGGCCGGTCCGCCCGGATGAGCTGGACCGGTACCTGCCCGCCGCCATCGCGATGTTCATCGAGGAGGTCGGGGTGGACCCGCGGGCGGGCGACGGCGGCGCGAGCTACCGGGCGAGGGTGGCCGAACTGATCGCAGGCGGCCGCGCCTTCGCCCGGTTCGAGGGCGGGGAGGTCGTGTTCAAGGCCGAGATCGGCGCGCTGTCCGCGACCGTGGGCCAGATCCAGGGCGTGTGGGTGCATCCGGACCGGCGTGGGCACGGTCTCGGCACCCTCGGCACCGCCGCGGTGGTGAGCAGGCTGGTCCGCGGGATGGGACGTACCGCCAGCCTGTACGTCAACTCCTACAACGCCCCGGCACTGGCCGCGTACCGCAGGATCGGGTTCAGCCAGGTAGGCCGGTACGCGACGGTGCTCTTTTAGCTCGTAGGCTGGTGGGTATGCCCGTGCGTTCCCCGTTGCAGCCCGGCGAGCAGTCGCCGCGCCGTCCCGTGCCAGCCAGTATCGCCCGCCCCGAGTACGTCGACCGGCCAGCGCCCAAGCGGGACACCGGCAACGGCGTGCGCACGCCCGAGGTGATCGAGGCGATGCGGGTGGCGGGCCGGATCGCGGCGCAGGCGCTGGAGGAGGGCGGCAAGGCCGTCAAACCGGGCAACACCACCGACGATGTCGACCGGGTGGTGCACGAGTTCCTGCTGGACCACGGTGCCTACCCCTCCACGCTGGGTTACCGCAGCTTTCCGAAGTCCTGCTGCACCTCGCTGAACGAGGTGATCTGCCACGGGATCCCGGACTCGACGGTGATCGAGGACGGCGATATCTGCAATATCGACGTCACCGCCTACATCGGCGGGGTGCATGGCGACACCAACGCCACCTTCCTGGCCGGGGAGGTCTCCGAGGAGGCGCGGCTGCTGGTCGAGCGCACCAGGGAAGCCACCATGCGCGCGATCAAGGCGGTCCGTCCCGGCCGCCAGCTGAACGTGATCGGCCGGGTGATCGAGTCCTACGCCAAGCGGTTCGGCTACGGCGTGGTGCGCGACTTCACCGGGCACGGTGTCGGCCCCGCCTTCCACACCGCGCCGACCGTGCTGCACTACGAGGAGCCGTCGGTGACCACGGTGATCGAGCAGGGCATGACCTTCACCATCGAGCCGATGATCACCCTGGGCACCATCGACTACGACATCTGGGACGACGACTGGACGGTCACCACCAAGGACAAGAAGTGGACCGCCCAGTTCGAGCACACCCTGCTGGTCACCGAGTCCGGCGCGGAGATCCTCACCCTTCCGTAGTCTCCTGGGTCTCCTGCTGGGCCAGCAGTTCGTCCAGGAAGCCGCCGGCCTCGGTGGCCGCCCGCTGCGGATCGCCCGCGGCGATCGCCTCCAGCAGCCCGCGATGCTGGATGTCCGCGCGCTGCTGCTCGGTCTGGGAGGTGGTGGCCACGCTGGCGGTGATCACCTCGGTGAGCCCGCGGTAGAGCTCGGTCAGCAGGGTGTTGTGCCCCGCCCGCACCACGGCGAGGTGGAACTCGGCGTCGGCATGCACGAACTCGTCCACCCTGCTTTCCCGCCGCGCCCGGTCCCTGCGGTCCAGCAGGTCGGTGAGGGTGCGCAGCTCAGCGTCGGTGCGCGCGGTCGCCGCCAGCCGGGCACCCTCCACCTCGAGCGTCCTGCGTACCTGCAGCACCTCGCGTAGCTCAGAACCGCACAGCCTGCGCACCGCGCCGGAGACCTCGCTGGTGGCGCGGACGTAGGTGCCGTCGCCCTGGCGGACCTCCAGCAGCCCGCTGTGCGAGAGCGCCCGGACCGCCTCGCGGACCGTGTTCCGCCCCACGCCGAGGGTGCTCACCAGCTCGGCCTCCGGCGGTATCCGCTGCCCCACCGGCCACTCGCCGTTCGCCACCGCTTCGCGCAGCTGGCCGATCACCTGGTCGACAAGGCCGGAACGCCGGGTCGTGGCCAATGGCACAGTGTCACCCTCCCCACCGGATCATCCCTTCATCCAATCATCCTATGTCTGCCATAGTAGCTGGTATGGCGGTTGAGTCTCGCATCTCCGGCGATCTCGCGGACGGTCACGCCACCTCCGGACTCGCGGCCGAACTGGATGGTGCCATCGAGCCGATGCCGGGCCACCGCACCGTGACGGTGGCGGGTGGCGCACTGCTCGCGGTCGCGGTCGTGCTGGTCGCGCTGAACCTGCGACCCACGATCACCAGTGTCGGCCAGCTGCTCGGGGAGAGCCGGGCCGCGCTGGGCGCCTCGGCGACCTGGGCCGGAGTGCTGACCACGCTGCCAGGGCTGTGCTTCGCCGGGGCCGGGCTGGCGGCACCGTGGCTGGCCCGGCGGATCGGGATGGCGCGGGCGATCGGGCTCGCACTCGGGGTGCTCGCCCTCGGCCTGGTGCTGCGGGTGCTGGACGGGCAGCTGGTGGTGCTCGGTGGCACCCTGGTGGCCACCGCGGGGATCGCGCTGGCCAACGTGCTACTGCCGGTGGTGGTCAAGGACTCCTTCCCGGCCCGGATCGGCCTGATGACCGGTATCTACACCGCCGCGCTGCAGGCGGGTGGCGCGCTCGGGTCGGCGGCCACCCCGCCGCTGGACACGCTGCTCGGTGGGTGGCGGCAGGCGCTGGGCAGCTGGGCGGTGCTGGCCCTGGTCGCGCTGGCGGTGTGGGCCTTCGCCGCGCGCGGCGGGCGGGTGAGCGGCACCGGCAAGCTCGCCGGGGACGGCGGCCCACGCCGGTCGCTGTTGCGCAGCCCGCTCGCCTGGACCGTCACCCTGTTCTTCGGCCTGCAGTCCTGCCTCGCCTATGTGGTGCTCGGCTGGCTGCCCGAGGTGCTGATGGACTCCGGGGTCGGGCACAACGAGGCCGGGCTGCTGCTCGGCCTGGTGTCCCTGATCGCGGTGCCGATCAGCGTGACCATCCCGCCGCTGGCCGCGCGGCAGGCCAGCCAGAGCGGTTGGATCGTGGGACTCGGTGTGTTCGGCCTGGCCGGGCTGATCGGGCTGCTGGTGGCGCCGGGGGCGGCACCGCTGCTGTGGACCGTGCTGCTGGGGATCGGGATGAGCGTGTTCTCGCTGGCGCTCACCACCATCGCGCTGCGGGCCCGCACCGGCGCCGAGACCGCCCAGCTGTCCGGGATGGCGCAGGGCTTCGGCTACCTGCTCGGCGCCGCGGGACCGTTCGCCTTCGGCTTCCTGCACGACCTCACCGGCGGCTGGACCGCCCCGTTCGCCATGCTGCTCGGCACCCTCTCCGTCCAGCTGGTCGCCGGCTGGCTGGCCGGCCGTCCCCGCTACGTCTGACTTGGTCAGTCGGGGAACGGGGCATCCGGTACGGCCGTGGCCGCACCATCGGGTTCGCCGTCCGCTCGCTGCCTGACCAGACCGTGCAGATCGTCGAGGGTGGGTTCGAGCAGCAGCACCCCGGTGGTCAGGCAGCCGTGCATCGCCCGTAGGTCGGCCACCACCTCGTTGGCCGCGTGCTCGTCCCGGCCGCTTCCGGCGACGGCCGCGGGGACCCGCTCGATCAACGCGTTCACCAGTCCGGCCAGGGCGCTCGCGAGATGGTGGACACCCTCGACCACCGCGTGCGCCGCGACGGGGCCCGGTGCGCTCGTGGTGACCTCGCGCCCGGTGTAGTCGACCAGCCTGCGCGCTTCGTCCAGGGCGACCCGCAGTCGCGCGCCGTCGTGCCCAGTGTCCATCCTGCTCACCTCCCTTCTCCGGACTCGTTTCGGATGAACCGCTCCTCAGGGGTTGATCTCCTTGCGGTCGGAGCCGCCGCCGACCGCGATCTTGCGTGGCTTGGCCTGCTCGGCCACCGGGATCCGCACGGTCAGCACGCCGGCGTCGTAGGTCGCGGCGATGTTCTCGGTGTCCAGGGTGTCGCCGAGGAACAGCTGTCTGCTGAACACGCCCCGCGGGCGCTCGGCCGCCTGGACCTCCGTGTCCTCACCGAAGTCCGCTGGGCGCTCGGCGTGCACGGTCAGCACATCGCGCTCGACGTCCAGGTCGATGGACTCCGGGCGCACGCCCGGAATGTCGAAGCTCACGACGTACTCGTTGCCGGAGCGGTAGGCGTCCATCGGCATCACGGTGGGGCGGGCCCGGGTGCCGGTGGTGCCGAAGAACTGCTGGCTCAGCCGGTCAAGCTCACGGAACGGATCGGTGCGCATCAACATCTCCGCTGCCTCCTTCGCTGTCTCCGGACTCACGGTTTCCGAACGTGGAAGCCGAACCTGGCGATATCTACAACGTTCAAACTAGTTTTCTTGTTCCCGACGGTGCAGGTTTTACCTATCCGGGTCCTGATGAGTCCCTGAGCCATGACGAGCCCCGCCGCACCGATCGCGGCGGGGCTGACCTTCAACGAGCAACGATCCATGTCCCAGTCCGGGACGACATGAGCGTGGGTGCCTGGAAGGCGACATCACCTGCCTTTCGTCAGCTGCCTGGGACTCGACGAGCGAAACGTTCGACCGGCCGACGGAGGGGACCGCTGCCGTGGCCGGTGCTGCCTGCCCGGCGGAGTCGTCGGGGTGGGCAGCATGGATACCGGCCGGAACGGGGAGGCCGGCACGTGTGGGCTCGGTAGGTCCAGCTGGCGCGGTCCGGCCGGTGGCTGGGCGCGGTCCGGTGCGGCCGCACCGAAGTTCGCGGCCACGATGGCGTCGAACTCGGCGTGCAGCCATTCCTGGTCCGCGCACACCAGTTCGGCGAGCGAACCATGGGTGCGGTCCACCCGTTCGATGTCACTAGCCCTTCGCAGCATTCGCGGTCACTCCGGTACCAACTCGTTCGTCCGCACCAGGTCACATCTCACTGCGTCCACTTTTCTTATAGTCGTGACTGTAGATTGTGTCAAGTGGCCGACGTAGCTAATGTCGGCTCGACGTTATGGGTAAGGAGTTCCGGCGTGGCCGACCTTGGCAAGCTCGATGACGAGGACTATCCGACGTTCTCCACCGGGCAGGCCGCCGATGTACTCGGTGTGCAGCAGGCCTTCCTGCGCAGTCTGGACAGCGCCGACCTGGTGCGCCCGGCCCGGTCCGATGGCGGGCACCGGCGGTATTCCCGCAGGCAGCTGGCGGCGGTAGCGCGGCTACGGGAGCTGTTCGATGAGGGGCACACCCTGGCCGCCGCCGGCCGGATCCTCGGTCTCGAGGAGCGGCTCGCCGCCGCGCGGGAGGAGATCGCCGACCTCCGTGAGCGGCTGGCCGACGATCCTCCCGCCCCCGGCTCCGACGGCAACTGACCGCCACCCCGCCAGCCTACGAGGCCCTGAACGTGGCGTACGAGACGTTAGACGTCCCAAAAGTGCCGTTCGCGTCGTTGTACGTCCCGATAGTGCCGTTCAGGGCATTTCGGTTGGCGGGTCGAGGGGGAGGTTGAGCAGGGCGTTCTCGATCAGCTCGGGCATGGCGGGGTGGATCCAGTACTGCCCGCGGGCCATGCTGCGGGCGTCCAGGCCGAAACTCATCGCCTGGATCACCGGCTGGATCACGGTGGACGCCTGCGGCCCGATGATGTGTGCGCCGATCAGTTGCCCGGTGACCGGGTCGGCGAGCAACTTCGCGAACCCGCTGGTGTCCTCCATCGCCCAGCCGTAGGCGATGCCCGCGTAGTCCTGGGTGGCGGTGACGTACCGGACGCCGCGGGCGATGGCCTGCCGCTCGGTCAGCCCGACCGAGGCGATCTGCGGGGAGCTGAACACCGCATGCGGCACGAACCGGTGGTCCGCGGCGACCCGCTCGTCCGGGTGCAGCAGGTTGTGCTGCACCACCCTGGCCTCGTGGTTGGCGACGTGCTTGAGCTCCTGCGGGGAGGAGATGTCGCCCAGCGCGTAGATGCCATCGATCCCGGTGCCCTGGAACTCGTCCACCAGCACGTGGCCGTCCGCCGAGGTGGACACCCCGGTGGCGGCGACATCGAGCAGGTCGGAGTTGGGGCGCCGCCCGGTGGCCACCAGCAGCAGGTCGGCCTCGACGGTCTCCTGCCCGGTCGGGGCGTTCAGGTCCAGCGCGATTCCGCCGCCCTCGGTGTGCCGGGCGGCCAGGGTGTCGCGATTCAGCCGCACGTCGAACCGGTTCGCGGCCAGCTCGGTGAATCGGGAGCTGACATCCTCGTCCTCGGACCGCAGCAGCGCCCCGGAGCGCGCCACCACGGTGACCTGGACGCCGAAGGAGGCGAACACGTGCGCGAACTCCGCGGCGACGAACCCGCTGCCCAGGATGATCGCCCTGGCGGGCAGCTCGTCGATGCGCATCACGGTGTCCGAGGTGTGGTAGCCGACCTCGGCGAGGCCGGGCACGTCCGGCAGGGTCGGCCGCCCGCCCGCGGCGAGCACGAACCGGTCCGCGGTCACCGGCTCGACGGCGGTGCCGTCGGCGAGGGAGACGGCCATCTCCTTGGGCCCGGTGAACCGCCCCTCGCCCTGGTAGACCGTGACGTTCGCGTTGTCCGCATGCCGCGTGCGGTACTCCCGGCCGCCCTCGGCGATCGGGTCGATCCGGCCGAAGATCCGGTCCCGCACCTCGCGCCAGCGCACGCCCCGCAGCTCGGCGTCCACTCCGAGCCGGGCACTCGCCGCCGGTGCCGCCGCCATGTCCGCGGTGTGCACGAACATCTTCGTCGGGATGCAGCCGACGTTCAGGCAGGTGCCGCCGAACACGCCCTTCTCGACGATCGCGACCTTCCAGTCCGCGAAACGTGGGTCGAGGATCGAGTTCCCCGATCCGGTACCGACGATCACCAGGTCGTAGTGCGGCACGGTGCTTTCCTTACCTCGTCAGCTCGTCTGTCCCTACCCGGCAACCCGGGGCGCATCCCCGTTGTTCCCGGTGCTCAACCGGTGCTCAGCCGCACCCACGGCAGCTCGGGGTCCGCGCCCCGCTCGATCAGCTCCAGCAGCGCGGCGCCGTCGAGGTGCTCCTCGACCGCGTCGGCCAACCGGTCCACCATGGACTCACGTAGCGCGGCGAACCCCGGCGCGTCGCCCGGCTCCCAGGACACCCCGGCCTGCGCGGCGACCTCCGCCAGCCAGGCCCGCCGGAAGCCGTCCCGCTCGAACGCGCCGTGCCACATCGTCGCCCACACTGCGCCGCTGCGGAACCCGTCCAGGAAGGGTTCCGCTTCGCCGGTAAGGCGCACCCGGCCGTGGTGGATCTCGTAGCCGGTCACCTCCTGCCCCCGCCAGTGCCCGGACGGCCTGCCGAGCACCTTCTCCTGGGTGAACCGCACCGCGGTGGGTAGCAGCCCCAGCCCGGGCACGGTGCCCGCGCCCGACTCGACCTCGTCGGCGATGGTGCCGGCGAGCATCTGGTAGCCGCCGCAGATCCCGAGCACCGGCCTGCCCTCGGCGGCCCGCTTGCGGATCGCGTAGTCGATCCCGTGCTCGCGCAGCCAGGCCAGGTCGCTCACGGTGGCCCGGGTACCGGGCAGCACCGCGAGATCCGCCGCGGCGATCAGGTCCGGGTCCGCGGTCACCGTCACCGACACCCCGGGCTCGGCGGCCAGCGGGTCGAGGTCGGTGGCGTTGGACACCCTCGGCAGCCGGACGGCGGCCACCCGCAGGCTGCCCGAAGCGTCCGCCGACCAGCCACCGAGCGCCAGCGAGTCCTCGGAGTCCAGCCAGGCATCGGGCAGCCAGGGCAGCACCCCGAGCACCGGCCGCCCGGTCAGTTCCTCCAGTGTGGACAGCCCAGGCCGGAGCAGCTCCGGGTCGCCGCGGAACTTGTTCACCACGAAGCCGGCCAACAGCCGCTGGTCGGCCTGGTCCAGCAGGGCCAGCGTGCCCGCCATCGCGGCCAGCATCCCACCCCGGTCGATATCGCCGACCAGCAGCACCGGCAGGTCCGCCTGCCGGGCAAGGCCCATGTTCACGTAGTCCCCGGAGCGCAGGTTGATCTCGGCCGGGCTGCCAGCGCCCTCGCACAGCACCACGTCGAACCGCTCGCGCAGCTCCGCCAGCGCCTGGTATGCCGCCTCGGCCAGTGCCCGCCTGCCGTTCGCCCACTCACCGGCAGCCAGCTCACCCCACGGGCGGCCGCGCAGCACCACATGGCTGCGCCGGTCCCCGCCCGGTTTCAGCAGCACCGGGTTCATCGCCGACTCCGGTTCCACCCCCGCGGCCACCGCCTGCAGCCACTGCGCCCGCCCGATCTCGGCGCCGTCCGCGCAGACCATCGAGTTGTTCGACATGTTCTGCGACTTGAACGGCGCGACCCGCACCCCCTGCCGGGCCAGCCACCGGCACAGGCCCGCGGTCACGGTCGACTTGCCCGCGTCGGAGGTGGTCCCGGCCACCAGCAGTCCGCCCATAGTTAGTGCCCCGTCGCCGAGAAGTGCATGGTGTCCACCGGGTCGGTCCAGGTACCACCCCAGGTCCAGCCTGCGGCCCGGAACGCCGCGACCGCGGGCCCACCGGGCAGCAACATCCCCGGCCGGACCCGGGACCGGTCCAGGTAGGCGGAGGCCAGCTCCGGCAGCACCACCTCCCCGGAGTGGTAGGGGTTGCAGAACGGGTTCACGTCGATGGCCAGTCCCTTGGCGTGTGCCGACCAGCTCGACTTCCCGCGCATCGGGCGGCAGACGAAGGCCGTGGTGTTGTTCCCGTCCCCGGTCGGCGCCGCGTCCAGCTCCTCCGCCCTGGTCACCCGCATCTCCTCCAGTGGGAACCGCGCGGCGAACAACCGGCCGAAGATCCCGGTCACCTGCTCCGCCACCGAGGCGTTGACCAGCATCTCCCCGGTATGCGCCCGCCCGTCGAAGCCCCAGAAGGACATCGTCAGGTAGCGCAGGTCACCGGCCGCCACCGGGCAGCCCGGCTGCCAGGTGCTGCGCCGCAGCACCTCCGCGGGCACCGGGTCGACGGTCGCGGCGTAGCGGCCGTCCCGGGGCGGCGGGAGCAGATCACGGGTGGGCAGGCTGCGCTCCACCAGCTCGGGCGGGGTGGGCCGCATCTCGCCGTAGCCGTCCGGGCGCAGCGGCAGCGGCCGGGCGCCCACCCGCCAGCCCGTGGCGGAGGGTGGCGCGGTGGTCCCCTTCGTTGTCGTACCGTCCGGGGGCGCGGCCGATGTGGCCGGGGCGGGCGTGGTGTTCGTCACCGCAGGCCCGGCGGCCCGCGGCGGGGTGTCGGTGCACCCAGCCAGCACCGTCGTCCCGACGGTCAGCAGCGCTATCCCGGCCCGTACTCGCACGCCACCAGCTTCGCAGAGCCGAGCCCCTGGCACGGACACCACCCGATTCAGTGACACCGGTTCGGTGCTTGACCTGATTAGGGTGAGGACGCCGACGAGCCAGACCTGGAGGGCATGATGGTGACGAGATACCGGCGGGCCGTCGTGGCCGCGGTGGCGCTGCTCGCGGCCACCCTGTTCGTGCCTGCGGCGGGGGCAACCCAGCCCACCATCGTCGGCGGCAACGAGGTGTCCATCCGGGACTACCCCTACGCCGTGTTCCTCACCGACCGGCGCGGCGGCCAGTTCTGTGGTGGCGTGCTCATCGGCCAGGACACCGTGCTCACCGCCGCGCACTGCGCCCGGGCGATACCCCGCGAGGACCTGGTCGTGGTGGGCGGCCGCCAGGACAAGCGCACCGACCTCGGCCGCACCTCAGGGGTGCGCTCGATCTGGGTGCACCCGGAGTACCGCACGCCGGGCTCGGGCAACGACATCGCCACGCTCACGCTCTCCAGTGCGCTGTGGTACCCCACCGCCCGGCCCGCGACCGGCTCGGACACCGGGCTGTATCAGGCGGGCACCAGGGCGACCGTGATTGGCTGGGGCCGCACCGCGGACGGCGGCCCACGGTCGAACACACTGCGTGGCGCCACCCTGCCGATCGTCAGCGACCAGGACTGCGGGCAGGCGTTCCGTAACTACGACTCCACCACCATGGTGTGCGCGGGCCTGCCCGAGGGCGGGGTGGACGCCTGCACCGGCGACTCCGGCGGCCCGCTGCTGGTCGGCACGACGGTGATCGGGATCGTGTCCTGGGGAGTCGGCTGCGGAGAGCCGGGCAAGCCAGGGGTCTACACCCGGGTGGCGCACTACGATGGCAAGCTCGGCGACAGCGTGTTCCCCCGGCTCTTCCCCTAACGGGCACCCCGTGGCGCGGTCTCGGTGATGACGCCGACCGCCTTGTCCAGATCGGCTTCGGTGAGGTCGGCACGCGCGGTCAGCCGCAGCCGGGAGACGCCGTCCGGCACCGAGGGCGGGCGGAAACAGCCCACCTTGACTCCCTGCTCGGCGCAGCGTGCCGCCCAGGCCACGGCGTCCTCAGGGCCAGGAGCCCGTACCGAGACCACGGCGGCCGCGGGGGTGCTCACGATGAACCCGGCCGCGCCGAGCCGTTCGGCGAGGTTTCCCGCTGCCGCCCGTACGTTGGTGGCCAGCTCCGGCTCGGCGCGCAGCACCCCGAGGGCCGTCTGTGCCGCGGCCACGCTGGCGGGGGCGAGCCCGGTGTCGAAGATGAAGCTCCTCGCGGTGTCCACAAGGTGCCGGATGACCCTGCGCGGGCCGAGTACCGCCCCGCCCTGCGCACCGAACGCCTTGGACAGCGTGATCGTGGTCACCACATCCGGCGCGTCCGCGAGGCCGGCCTCGTGCACCGCGCCCCGGCCGCCCTCGCCGAGCACGCCGATTCCGTGCGCGTCGTCCACCAGCAGCGCGGCGCCCTGCTCGCGGCAGGTGGCGGCCAGCTCGGGCAGCGGGGCCAGGTCGCCGTCCACCGAGAAGACCGAGTCGGTGACCACCAGCGCCCTTGCCTTGCGCCGGGTGGCCAGCGCGTGCCGCATCGCGGCCGGATCGGCGTGCGCCACCGCGGCCACGTCCGCCCTGGACAGCCGGCAGCCCTCGATCAACGAGGCGTGGATGTACTTGTCGGTCACGATCGCCGACTCGGCACCGGACAGCGCGGTGACCGCGCCGAGGTTCGCGGTGAACCCGGAGGAGAACACCAGTGCGGCCTGGGCGCCGGTGAACCTGGCCAGCTCGTGTTCCAGCTCGGCATGCAGCTCGGTGGAGCCGGTGACCAGCCGGGAGCCGGTCGAGCCCGCGCCCCAGCGCAGGGCGGCCGCGGCCGCGGCTCCGGCCACCCGCTTGTCCCTGGCCAGCCCGAGGTAGTCGTTCCCGGCAAGGTCGAGTTCCGCGGACTCGGCCGTTCGGGGCCGCAGCCGCCGGACGAGCCCGGCCTCGGCTCGCTTCTCGGCCTCCGCGTCGAGCCAGTCGAAGACCTGCTCGGGAGGGGTGGCGGTCGCGGTCCGGACGACTGAGCCTGGTGCGTTCACGCCCGGCAGTCTCGCATCGCCTGCCCCTTGCGGGTTACGACCCCTCGGTGCTGGCGGCACGTCGCCGGGCCGGGCCCCGCCCGCCGCGCGGCGCGGGCTTGCGCCGCGGCCGGAAGCCGGGGCGCCCCTTGTCCTGCGTCCCACGCCGGCCACCGAAGCCGTGCTGGCCCTGCTGGCGCGGCTTGGGCCGCTGCGGGGGCTGCTCCACCACGGGCTCGCCGCTCGGCGTGCGGGCGCCGGTGATCCGGGCCAGTTCGGCGTCGCCGGGCCGCACGGTGGCGTGCGCAGGCTTCACCCCGGCCCGCTCGGTCAACCGGCGCATGGGCCGCCGCTGGTCGTGCGTGATGAGGGTGACCACGGTGCCGGAGGCGCCTGCCCGCGCGGTGCGCCCGGCCCGGTGCAGGTAGTCCTTGTGGTCGGCTGGCGGGTCGACGTGCAGCACCAGGCTCACGTCGTCCACGTGGATGCCGCGGGCCGCCACGTCGGTGGCGACCAGCACCGGGGTGCTGCCGTCCTTGAAGGCGGCCAGCACCCGGTTGCGCTGGCCCTGGGTCTTGCCGCCGTGCAGCGCCGCCGCGGCCACCCCGCTGGCCCGCAGCTTCGTGGTGAGCCGGTCCACGTGGTGCTTGGTACGCACGAACATGATCGTGCGGCCCTGCCGGGCACCGATCTCGGTGACCACGGCCTGCTTGTCCTGATGGCTGACCTGCAGCAGATGGTGCTCCATGGTGGTGACGCTGGCGGTGACCGGAGCCACCGAGTGCGTCACCGGGGCGGTCAGGTACATCCGCACCAGCTTCGCCACGTCCCCGTCCAGGGTCGCGGAGAACAGCAACCGCTGCCCGTCGCGCGGGGTGAGGTCGAGAATCTCCCGCACCTGCGGCAGGAAGCCCATATCGGCCATCTGGTCGGCCTCGTCCAGCGCGACGAAGTCGGTGTCGTCCAGCGAGCAGGTGCCCTGCCGCACGTGGTCGGACAGCCTGCCGGGGGTGGCGATCAGCAGGTCGACGCCCTTGTTCAGGGCATCGGTCTGGCGCGGGAAGGACATCCCGCCAACGGCGGTGCGGCACCACAGCCCCAGCGCCTTGGCCAGCGGGGTCAGCGCGTCGGCCACCTGCATGGCCAGCTCCCTGGTGGGCACCAGGACCAGCGCGCGCGGCCGGTTCGGGCGGGCCTTGCCGCCGTCCAGCCTGGCCAGCAGGGCCAGGCCGAAGGCAAGGGTCTTGCCGGAGCCGGTCTGCGCCCGGCCCAGCACATCCCGCCCGGCCAGCGCGTCCGGCAGGGTCGCGGCCTGGATCGGGAACGGGGCGGTCATCCCGCTTTTGCGCAGCGTGCGCAGCAGCGGTTCCGGCAGGTTCAGCTCGGCGAAGGAGGTGATCGGGGTAGTAGTCGAATCCACGGTGACGGTCACAAATGCCTCTCGGACGTGGCACGTCGCAAGGAGGCCCGGCTGCCCGCGCGCAGGCAGGGCGAACTGGTGGTGCAGTGGGCGTTCACAGGGACGAACCCGGCGCGTGATGTCCTTGGTACCACGCGCCGTTGCTGGGTGTGTGGGGCACCGCGTGCCGATCGGTCGGCGATGGCCACGCGACTGCGTGCCGATTGCGGTGTGTGACCACTGTACCTCACGGCAACCCTGCCGCCGCGCGCAGGTCCGCCAGCAGCAGGCCGGGGTCGGCGAGATCGGCAGGCAGGCCCCGGGCCGCGAACCAGTTCGTCACGTTCCGCACATCGCGTTCCAGGAAGGCTGGGCCGTTCGGGTTCATCGCCAGGTCGACCACCTGCGGCAGGTCGATCAGCATGATCTGCCCGTCCCGTACCAGGATGTTGTAGGCGGAGAGATCCCCGTGGCAGTGCCCGATGCTGGCCAGCAGCTCCAGCGCCATCGTGGTCTGCCGCCACAGCTCATGCAGTTCCGCCCGCGCCGGCCGCAGCTCGGCCAGCCGGGGCGCCGCGATGCCGTCGGCGGTTCCGACGAACTCCAGCAGCAGTTCGGTGCCGTCGCGCTGCACCGGGTAGGGCACCGGCGCACCGGCCTGCCACAGCGTGCTCAACGCCGCGAACTCGGCGACGGCCCACTGCTCGGCGATCAGGTTGCGGCCGAAGGCGCTGCGGTTGCGGATCGCCCTGGTTTCCCGGGAACGGCGCATCCGCCTGCCCTCCAGGTAGCCGGTGTCCCGGTGGAACAGCCGGTGCTCCGCGGCGCGGTAGCGTTTGGCGGCCAGCAGGCAGTCCTTCGACCCGTCCGGCAGGCCGCGCCGGAGCAGATGGACCTCGGCCTCCTTGCCGGTTTTCAGCACGCCGAGCTCGGTGTCCACGGCGGCGAGCTCGGTCACCACCCAGTCGGGCGTTGGCAGCGGACCCTGCTGCCCATCGGCCCAGGTGGACCAGCGGTCGGCACCGCCGGGTAGTTCGGTCTCGGTGTAGGCGTCCGCGCGCAGCCTGGCGAGTCGTTGCCGTTCGGCCTCGGTGAGCCTGCCACTGCGGGACGGTTCTGGCTGGTGCATGGGTGGGTTGTCCTCCTCGGCGGGGCCCCACCGGGTGCACTCAGCGCGGCGGGGCGGATGAGCGGGCGAAGGTGACGCCCGGCACGGCGATCGACATCGGGCTCCTCCTTCCACTCCACCGGCGTGCCAGCCGGTTCCACCTGGACGCGCCCACTCTGCTGCCCGGGGCCGAGAAGGGCAACCGAATTTCAGCGGTGCTGCTGTAGCTCGGCCCGCGATGAGACCTTGAGCTTGCGCAGCACGCTGGAGACGTGCTGCTCCACCGTCCGCCGGGACAGGAACAGCACCTCGGCGATCTCCCGGTTGGTGCGGCCGTCGGTGAGCAGGCGGGCGACGTCGCGCTCCCTGGGGGACAGCTCGTCCCCGTAGCCCCGCCTGCCCCGCCGGGAGGGCTGGGTCGCCCCCTTCGCCCGCAGCAGGTGCCTGCAGCGGGCGGCGTCCCGGGTGGCGCCGAGGGTGTCGAAGGTCTCGGCGAGCCGCGCGAACTCCTCGGTGTCCTGCCGCGCGCCAAGGTCGAGCCTGCAGGCGGCCAGCCGTTCGGCGGCGAGCGCGGCGAGGTAGGGCGCGGGCAGCGCGGCGTAGCGGGCCCTTGCGGCCGCGAACAACTCGGCGGCCTCGGCCTGCGCGCCCCGGTCGGCGGCCAGGATCCCGCGGCACAGTGCCAGCCCGGCCTGCACGATCGGCGCGTCGAGCTCGGCGGAGGCCGTCGCGGCGGCGAGCTCCTCGGTCAGCGCCCGTGCCCGTGCGGGCTCACCGGCGTGACAGCAGGCGTCCACGGCGGCGGGCAGCAGCTCGCCGGACCAGGCCCAGACCGCCTTGCGGCGCAGCACCCGCAAGGCCCGGTCCACTTCGGCCAGCGCGGCGGCATGCTCCTCCCGCGCGATGAGCATGGTGATCATGCCGGCGTGCGCGGCGAGTACCACCGGGGTGAAGGCGTTCTCCGGGTGCTCGATCCCGGTCTCGGCGAAATGCTGCGCCGCCCGGTCCCACTCGCCCTTGGCGGCCGCGAGGGAACCGAGGACAAGGCGCAGCTCGCTGGCCACCGGCAGGATCTCCCGGTACTCCTCCAGCAGTCGCTCGGCCCGGTCGGCCAGCCCCGGCCAGCGGCCGGTGAGCAGGTCCACATGCGCCTGGGTGGACCGCGCGGTGCTGACCACGAACGGGGAGCCGCAGTCGGCGGCCAGCCGCATCCCGCGCCGCAGGTAGTGGCCTGCCTGCTCGTGGTACCCGATCCAGGAGCAGGCGTCGGCGAGGTTGCAGTACACCCTGGCCAGCTGGCTCTGTTCCTCGGTGCTCTCCACCTCGGCAGGCAGCTGCCGGACCTGTTCCCATGCGGTGGCGTCGCCGGTCATCAGCCGGGAGCTGACCGTGTTGGCGCGCAGGCCGGTCACCATGGTCCGGTCCGCAGACTGCTCGGCGATCTGGTCCACTTCGGCCAGCCACGGCAGATGCTCGGCCAGCGGGGTGGTGCCGACGTAGGGCTGCGCCAGCACGGCCATCGCCCTGGCCCGCAGGGCAGGGAGCTCACGCAGCTCGGCGGCGGCCAGCGCCAGCTCCACCCTGGCCGCTTCCAGCGAGTCGGCCTGCCGGATCAGCAGCAGGCCGAGACTCAGCCGCACCTCGCCGCGGACCGGATGGGAGAGCCGCTCGTCGCCGAGCAACTTCTCCAGCGCCGCGGACACCTCGTGCTGGGCCAGCCCGGCGAAGGCAACCTGGCTGAACTTGTGCGCCAGCCGGTCGGCGTCGGCCGGGGTGAGCGTCGGCTCGGCCAGCAGCACCCGCAGGGTGGCGGTCGCGGTGGTGGCGTCGCCGGCACCGGTGGCCTGGTCCGCGGCCGCCTCGGCGTGCCGCAGCCAGTCGGCGCGGCGGCCCGCCTTGCGGGCGTGCTCGGCCAGCTGCAGCAGCGGGGCGGGCTCGACGGAGCCCAGCGCGTCGACGGCCCGCTGGTGCAGGTGTACCCGCTCCGGTGCGGCCAGGGTGCGGTAGACGGCCTGCTGGGCAAGGGTGTGCCGGAAGCCGTACTCGAACTCGCCGACCTCGAGCAGCACGTTCGCTACCCGCGCGTCGGCCAGCGCGGCGCGCAGCCGGTGTTCGGGGACCCCGGCCACCTCGGCGATCAGCTCGCCCCCGGCAGGGGATCCGAGCACGGCGGCGGCCTGGATGAGCCTGCGGGTCACCAGCGGGAGGCAGCCGAGGCGTTCCAGCATCGCCTCCCGTAACAGGCTCGGCACCTCGACGGCGTCCAGCAGCTTCTGCGCGGTCGCGCTGTCGGCCCGCACCGCGCCCTGCGGGTCGCGCAGGGCGCCGAGCGTCTCCTCGACCACGAACGGGAGGCCCGCGGTGCGCTCGTGCAGCTTGCCCGCGAACGCCGGGGTGACCTCGGCCTCGGTCAGGATGGCCGAGGCGAGCCTGCGGACCCCGTCCACGTCCAGCGGGCGCAGGCGCACCGTGGTGCTGGTGCCCTCGCCGCAAGGGCGGTGCGCGGTGCCGAGCGGGATGCCTCCGGGGGCCTCCTCGCGCCGGTAGGTGAGCAGCAGGCGCAGGCTGCGTGGCTGGTCGCCGAGCAGGAAACGCAGCAGCTGGCGGGAGCCGTCGTCGGCCCAGTGCAGGTCCTCCAGCACCAGCAGGGTGTCGCCGAGCGCGCCGAGCAGCTCCCGGACGGCGCGGAACAGCCGGTGCCGCTCGGCGCGGCCGTCCATCAGCCGCTCCGGCGGACCGGGCAGCACCTCGGAAAGCTCGGGCAGGTACGGACGCAGCGATCCGGCGACCGGGCTGAGCGTGGCCGGGTCGACGGCCTCGGTGCCAGCCTTGCGCAGGGCGTCCAGCACCGCGCCGTAGGGGAACGGTTCGCGCAGCTGCTGGCAGTGCCCGACCAGTGGGCGGAACACGGCCAGCTCCGGCTGGGCCAGCAGCTCACCGACCAGGCGGGTCTTGCCGACACCTGCCTCGCCCTCCACGAAGGCGACCGAGGCGGGGCCGGGCAGCACCGACAGCAGGGTGTGCAGCTCCGCGGATCTGTCCACCAGCACCGGAGAGCTGGTGCGTGCCGGAACGTGGGCAACCGTGCTGCTTTCGTCCGCCCGGATGGCGTAGGTCATTGCCGCTCCCAAGGCTCGCAACGCTGCGGTTCACCCGAACCGGTGTGGCCGGATGATCAAACGAGTCTAAGTGGGCTGCCCGCGATCCGACAGTCATTGCGCAGGTCGAAGCGTTACGGCCGGGCAAAAGATACGTAGTGGTACGTATCGCAGCCTCGGTTGTTCACCCGATGGTGACGCTCAAAAGTGGGATCCCACGTGGCCGTCAGTGATTCATCCCTGACCCCTGCGGACGGCCGCGCCGGATGAAACGGAGTACCTGATGCGTGAACACCATCGGTCCCGACTGCGGATCGCATGCGGGAGCGTCGTCGCCGGGGCCACCGCCCTCGCGGCCATGACCGCGGCAGGCGGTGCCGCGGCCGAGCCTGCCGGCGAGATCCTCGGCGCCGAGGCGCCGAACGCGATCGACGGCAGCTACATCGTGGTCCTGAAGGACGGCGAGGTCTCCACCCAGGCCGTCGAAGCCACCGCGGAGCGGCTCGCCGGGAAGTACCAGGGTGCCCTCGACCGGACCTACGGCACGGTGCTGCGCGGCTTCTCGGCGAAGATGTCCGAGCGGGACGCCCTGCGGCTGGCCGCCGACCCCGATGTCGCCTATGTCGAGCAGAACGCCTACGCCTACGCCAGCGGTACCCAGGACAACCCGGAGTGGGGCCTGGACCGGCTGGACCAGGAGAACCTGCCGGGAGACGACTCCTACACCTACCCGGACAGCGCGGGCAGCGGCGTCACCGCCTACGTCCTGGACACCGGGGTGCGGATCAGCCACAACGAGTTCGGCAACCGGGCCAGCAACGGCTACGACTTCGTGGACAACGACCCGGTGGCCAACGACTGCAACGGGCACGGCACGCATGTGGCGGGCACCATCGGCGGCAGCACCTACGGGGTGGCCAAGCAGGTCGACATCGTCGGCGTGCGGGTACTCGGCTGCGACGGCCGTGGTTCGTACGCGGGCATCATCGACGCGCTGGACTGGGTGGCCGACAACGCCAGCGGCCCTTCGATCGGCAACATGAGCCTTGGCGGTGGCGCCAGCAGTTCGGTGGACAACGCCGTGCGTGGCGTGATCGACGCGGGCGTGCAGATGGCGGTGGCCGCGGGCAACTCGGGTGAGGACGCCTGCAACTCCTCGCCCGCGCGGACCGAGGAAGCGATCACCGTGGGTGCCTCCAACCAGGACGACGAGCGCTCCACCTGGCCGGAGATCCCCGGCGCGGAGTCCAACTACGGCAGCTGCCTTGACATCTTCGCCCCTGGCAGTGACATCAAGTCCGCCTGGTACACCGGTGACAGCGCCACCAACACGATCAACGGCACCTCGATGGCGACCCCGCACGTGGCCGGTGCCGCGGCCCTGCACCTCGCGGAGAACCCCTCGGCGAGCCCGCAGCAGGTGCGGGACGCGCTGGTGGACAACGCCCTGTCCGGCGTCCTGAGCGACGTCGGGTTCGGCTCGCCGAACGAGCTGCTGAACATCAGCTACCTGAATGACGGTGGCGGCGACCCCGACCCGACCTGTGACGGCGGCACCAATGGTGACGACGTGTCCATTCCGGACAACGGTGACGCGGTGACCAGCACGCTGGAGGTGACCGGCTGCGAGGGCAACGGCACCACCGGCACCCAGGTCGCGGTGGCGATCAAGCACACCTACGTCGGTGACCTGCGGATCGACCTGATCGGCCCGAGCGGCACCGCCTACAACCTGAAGCAGCCCGGCTGGGACAGCTCGGACGATGTGAACGAGACCTACCGGGTGGACACCTCGTCCGAGACGAAGAACGGCACCTGGCAGCTGCGGGTGCAGGACACCTACTCCTACGACACCGGGCACATCGACAGCTTCGGCATCCAGTTCTGATCGTGCCCCGGCCGGAGAGGAATGAGATGAGAGTCGAGAGAAGAACCTCGAGACGCGGGCTGCTGCGCGCGACCGGGGTCGCCGGTGCCGCCTTCGCGATGGCCATCGGTGCGGCGGGCCCGGTGGCAGCCGAGCCCGCAGGCGGCGAGATCGTGCAGGCCGACCAGCACGTCAAGGGCAGCTACATCGTGGTGCTGAAGGACGGCGTGCAGGCCACCTCCAGCCCGGAGGCGATCGAGCAGGCCGCGGCCTCGCTGGCGCAGCGCTACGGCGGTGCGCTGAACGACACCTACACCGCGACCATCCAGGGCTTCTCGGTGCGGCAGCTGTCGCAGGGTGAGGCCAAGCGGCTGGCGGCGGACCCCGCGGTACGCACGGTGTACGAGGACGGAACCACCCGGATCGCGGACACCCAGCCGAATCCGCCGTCCTGGGGGCAGGACAGGGTGGACCAGCGTGAGTCCACACTGGACGATTCGTACACCTACAACAACACGGCATCGGACATCACCGCGTACGTGATCGACACCGGGATCGCGCCGTCCAACCCGGAGTGGGAAGGCCGGGCGAGCTACGGCTACGACTTCGTGGACGACGACTCCGAGGCGCAGGACTGCAACGGGCACGGCAGCCATGTGGCGGGCACCATCGGCGGCAAGACCTACGGCCTTGCCAAGAAGGTGGACATCGTCGCGGTGCGCTCGCTCGGTTGCGGTGGCAGCGCTCCGGACTCGGCCACGGTCAGCTCGATGGAGTGGGTGGCGCAGAACGGCACCACTCCCGCCGTGGTGAACATGAGCCTCGGCATGGACACCACCGGTGTCGGTGACGAGCAGGTCAAGGCGCTTGTGGACAAGGGTTTCGTGGTGGCGGTGGCCGCGGGCAACAGCGGCGCGGACGCCTGCGACTACAGCCCGGCCAGGGTGCCCGAGGCGCTCACCGTCGGTTCGACCAACCAGGGTGACGGCCGGTCGAGCTTCTCCAACTACGGCAGTTGCCTCGACCTGTTCGCCCCGGGCGGCAGCATCGTGTCCACCGGTATCGACGGTGGGTCCAGCACGATGAGCGGCACCTCGATGGCCAGCCCGCATGTGGCCGGTGCCGCCGCTCTGTACCTGCAGACCGACAAGTCGGCGACCCCGGCGAAGGTCGCGCAGGAGATCACCGGCAATGCCACCTCCGGCGCGGTCGGCAACCCGGGCAGCGGTTCCCCGAACAAGCTGCTGTACACCGGATTCATCGGCGGGGGCGGCGATCCCGACCCGGAGCCCGGTGAGTTCGGCGTCTCGGTGTCCCCGTCCTCGGTGAGCGTCGAGGCAGGGGGGTATGCGTCGGCAACGGTGTCCACCACCGCGGGTGAGCAGGGCCCGGAGGACATCGAGCTGTCGGCGAGCGGGCTGCCCTCGGGGGCCGAAGCGGTGTTCCAGCCTTCGTCGCTGACAACGGGTGACAAGGCGAAGGTCACGCTGGACACCGCCTCCTCGACCCCCGAGGGCAGCTACCAGGTGACCATCACCGGCACCGGGTCCTCCGGGTCGAACAGCGCCACGGTGACCCTCACCGTTGGCGATGGCACCCAGCCCCCGGACGGAGATGTCGAGGTCAGCCTCTCGCCCTCCTCGGGCAGCGTGCAGCAGGGCTTCCTGGCCCAGACCCAGGTGAGCGCCTCCGGCGGCAGCGGGAACCTGACCCTGTCGGCGGACGCCCCCTCCGGGGTCAGCGTGCAGTTCCACCCCGGCACGATCAGCAACGGCGGTAGCGCCACCGCGTGGATCTGGACCAACTTCCAGACCCCGCCCGGTACGCACGAGATCACCGTCACGGCCACCGACGCCGACGGCGCCACCGGATCGGCCACCTACACCCTGACCGTGACCCGCTTCGGCTGACCCCCGGCAGCCGCGAGCGGATCCTCCGGAACGACGGGCCCCTGCCACCCTGCTCCAGTGGCAGGGGCCCCGTCGTGTTTGCCGCCCACGCGCACGCGTTTGCCGTTCCCGCGCACGCGTTGGCCGCCCACGCGCGCGAGTTTGCTCTCCACGTCACCGTGTTGGCCGTCTAGGTAACCGTGTTGGCCATGGGGAGCAAACCCGGTTACGGGAACGGCAAACACGCCGGTTGACCTGCGAGTCAGGGTCGGCGGTCAGCTCGAGCTCGTGCTCGCCCACCCGGTCGATCGGGAGTCCGGCCTTGGCCACCGCGCGGACGAGTGAGTCCACGGTGGACGGTTCACGCGGAAGGGTCGCCAGCACCCTGGCCAGCCTGCCCTTGTATGCCTTGTTGTGGTGGCTGACGGTCGTGCGCCTGCCCTGGGCGTCCGTGCTGACCACCCGGACCGTCACGGCGCCGGGGACCCTGGCCAGCGCGGCGTACGGCCCGGACCGCAGATCCACCACCAGGCCCGGTTCCGCCGCCAGCACCGGCTCCAACACCGGGCGCCAGAACCCGCCGAGCGGACCCACGGCGGGCAGGGCGCTGCCGCCGGAGAGCCGGTAGGCCGGGATCCGGTCGGTACCGCGCAGCACCCCGAACAACGCCGAGGCGACCGCCAGCCGCCTGCCCGCCTTCGCCAGCTCGGCCCTGCGCAGGCCGGGCACGTCCAGCGCGTCGTAGAGCACGCCGGTGTAGCGCCGCAGCGCGGGCAGGGTCGGCGCGGACCATAACTCGGCGTTGCGGGTCACCTCGTCCCGCTGCCGTTCGGACAGTTTGAGCGCACGCAGGCTAGCCGGTACGTCGGTGGCCAGATCGACCAGCGCGTCGGCCAGCTTGGCACGTACCGGGTTCAGCGCCGAAAAGGACAGCGCGTCCAAGTCCAGCGGTGGACCGTCCCCACCGGGCGCCTTGGTCTCCGAGGGCGGCAACAGGACCAGCACCCCGGCAGGGTAACCGCAGGTGGCACGCTCAGCCGTGCGCGGGGCCGACGCAGAACACATTGCCCTCCGGGTCGGCGAGCACCGTCCAGCTGAAGTCGGCGATGGTGTGTTCCTCCAGTTCGGTGGCGCCGAGCCCGACCAGCCGGGTGACCTCGGCCCGCCGGTCCTCGGCACCGAAGTCGAGATGGACCCGGTTCTTCCCGGCGCGCGGTTCGGGAACCCGCTGGATCCCGATCGCGGGCCCGCCACCCGGACCAGGGGCGAGGATCAGGAACTCGCCGTAGTCCTGGTCGATCTCGCCGCCCAGCGCCTTCGTCCAGAACTCGGCCAGCAGCCGGGGATCGGTGGAGTCGATGGTGACCATGCCGAGTGTCAGTGTCATGCGCCGCACGCTAGCGCCGGGGTACGACAGTCTCCGGCCGCGCATAACCCGCATGCGCCGGGCACAGGCAGTTGACTACGCTTTCCGGAACGTCTACGTCGGGTTCGCCCCTAGGAGCGCACACGTGATCACCAGGATGTCGTCGCTGTTCCTCCGCACGCTGCGGGAGGATCCGGCCGACGCGGAAGTTCCCAGCCACCGGCTGCTGGTCAGGGCGGGCTACGTCCGCAGGGTCGCGCCCGGCGGGTACTCCTGGCTGCCGCTGGGCCTGCGGGTGCTGCGCAACATCGAGGCGGTGGTGCGCGAGGAGATGGCCGCCATCGGCTCGCAGGAGATCCAGTTCCCGGCCCTGCTGCCGAAGGAGCCCTACGAGACGAGCGGCCGATGGACCGAGTACGGCCCGAACGTGTTCCGGCTGAAGGACCGCAAGGGCGCCGACTACATGCTCGGACCCACCCACGAGGAGCTGTTCACCCTCACGGTGAAGGGGGAGTACAGCTCCTACAAGGACTACCCGGTCATGCTGTACCAGATCCAGACCAAGTACCGGGACGAGGCACGGCCCCGCGCGGGCATCCTGCGCAGCCGCGAGTTCGTGATGAAGGACTCCTACTCCTTTGACCTCGACGACGAGGGCCTGCAGCGGTCCTACCAGCTGCACCGGGACGCCTACATCCGGATCTTCGACCGGCTCGGCCTCGATTACGTTGTGGTGCAGGCGACCTCGGGCGCGATGGGCGGCTCCGCCTCGGAGGAGTTCCTCGCCGTGGCGCCGACCGGTGAGGACACCTACGTCCGCAGCGACCGCTCCGGCTACGCCGCCAACGTGGAGGCCGTCACCACCCCGGCCCCGCCCGAGCAGCCGCTGGAAGGCAGGCCCGAGGCGCAGGTGCACCACACGCCGAACACGCCGACCATCGAGACCCTGGTCGACTTCCTGAACGACGCCGACCTGGGTCGCACCTTCACCGCCGCGGACACCCTGAAGAACGTGCTGGTGAAAACCCGGCAGCCGGGCGAGAAGCAGTGGCAGCTGCTCGGCATCGGTGTGCCCGGTGACCGCGAGGTGGATCTCAAGCGGGTGGAGGCCGCCCTCGAACCCGCCGAGGTCAGCCTGCTGGAGGAGGCCGATTTCGCGGCCAACCCCTTCCTGGTCAAGGGCTACATCGGTCCGGGCGCGCTGGCCGCCAACGGGGTCCGCTACCTGGTCGACCCGCGAGTCGTGCGCGGTACCGCCTGGGTGACCGGTGCGGACAAGGTGGACCACCACGTGGTGGACCTGCTGTGCGGGCGGGACTTCACCCCGGACGGCACGATCGAGGCCGCCGAGGTGCGCGAGGGCGACCCCTCCCCGGATGGCGAGGGCGTGCTGGTGGCCGCCCGCGGGATCGAGATCGGGCACGTCTTCCAGCTCGGCCGCAAGTACAGCGACGCCTTCGAGCTGGACGCGCTCGGCGCCGACTCGAAGCCGATCCGGATCACCATGGGCAGTTACGGCATCGGCGTCTCCCGGCTGGTCGCCGCGATCGCCGAGCAGCACCATGACGAGCTGGGCCTGGTCTGGCCGCGTGCGGTCGCGCCCGCGGATGTGCACGTGGTCATCGCGGGCAAGGACGAGGCGGTGGCCGATGGCGGCGAGCGGATCGCAGCCGAGCTGTCCGAGCGTGGTGTCCGGGTGCTGCTGGACGACCGCAAGGTCACCCCTGGGGTGAAGTTCGCCGACGCCGAGCTGGTGGGCGTGCCGACGATCCTGGTGGTCGGCAGGGGCCTGGCGAACGGCGTGGTCGAGGTCAAGGACCGCGCCACCGGCGAGCGCACGGAGGTCCCGGTGGCGGAGGCCGTCGAGCACCTCCACACTCTGCTCAGTTCCTGACCTCTGCTCAGCGGGTGACCGCGGCGAGCACGGCGGCGGTGTCGCTGAGGTCGGCGAACACCGCGTGCGCTCCGGCGTCCCACAGCTCCCGCTCGCCGTGGCTGCCGGTGGCCACGCCGATCCCGATCGCGCCGTGCCGCAGCGCGGCGTCGATGTCGTGCGGTGTGTCCCCGACGACCACCACCGACTCCGGGCCGAAGGCCCTGGCGTGCTTGGCCGAGGCACGGGACACGGCGTGCGCCACCAGCTCCGGCCTGCTCGCCGAGAGGTAGCCGTAACCGCCGACGTCGAACTCGATGTGCTCGTGCAGGCCGAACGCGGCGAGCTTGTGCCGGGCGACCTCGGGGAGGTTGCCGGTGACCAGGCTCTGCACGATGGTGCCCTGAGCGGCCATCGTGTCCAGCGCGGCCGCGGCGCCGGGTAGCGCGTGCCCGTACTCGGCCAGCGTGGGCTGCGCCTCGGTGGACAGCGCCACCAGCTTGCCCCAGATCTGCTGCAGCACCTCATCGGAGGCCTCGATGCCGTGCTGGGTGAGCAGTTCGGTGGTGATCGCCCGTTCGGTCCGGCCGGGGAAGGACGGCATCTCACGTAGCGTCACACCCACTACATCGGACAGTGCTCGGGTGTACCACTGGCCACCCAGTCCGCGCAGGTCGACGAGGGTCAGGTCGATGTCCCACAGCACCAGCCGGTGCTCATCAGCCACGTTCACGCCGTCGACCGTACCGGCACTGGTCCATACCGCTCATTTTCAACGCTCGTTGACTTCGGTGGCCACCGCGGGCTAGCCTGCGACCAATAATTCAACGTATGAAGAAATAGGAGTCCATCATGTCGACGTCGACAACACGGCGGCCGTGGACACTGGTCGCGCTGACGTCCGTACTCGGTGCGGGCGTCGCGGTGGTGCTGGGATTTCTCACCTTCGGCGCACAGGCCACGGCGAGTCCGGACGAGGTGCCGGTCGCCGTCACCGCGCCGCAGCCGCTACGGCCGGTCGCCGAGCGGGTGGCTGGCCAGGGGGGTGACCTGCTGGACTGGCGGGTCGAGACGCCAGCGGGCGGCCGGGAAGCCCTGGGGGACAAGGAGGTCTACGGCGTGCTGGAGCTGTTGCCTGGGCCGGACGGGCCGGTGGCGGAGGTGGTCGTCTCCGGCGCGGTGAACCCCTCCGGCACCCAGCTCGCGCGGCAGGCGCTCAGCGGGGTGGCGCAGGGAATGACCGGCGCCCCGGCGCGGGTCGAGACGATCCATCCGGCAGGCCAGGCCGGGCGGACCGCTCCGCTGGCGGTCAGCGCGCTGAGCTGGGTCGGCTGCCTGGCCGCCGGTGGGGCGCTGACCGTGCTGGCCGGCCGTGCCGGGGCCCGTCCCGGCGCGGGCGCCAGGCTGGCGCAGCTGGTCGGCACCGGGGTGCTGGTGACCGCCGTCTCGGCCGGGTTCCTGCGGCTGTGGGACTCCTCGCTGCCGCTGGGCTGGGACGTGCTGGGCTTCCTGTTGCTGGCCGCGACCGGTTTCGCCGCGGTGCAACTGGGGTTGCTGCGGTTGCTCGGCCTGCGCGCGATGGCCGTGCTCGGGCCGCTGTACCTGGTCGCGCCCGCGGTCGCGGGCCAGGTGCCGGAGCTGCTGAACCCGGCCTACCGTGCTCTGCTGTGGTCATGGACGCCCTTCCGGTTCTCCACCGAGGGGCTGCGCAGCCTGCTGATGAGCACCCCGGATGCGCCGGACGTCGGCACCGGCGTCTGGGTTCTCGGCGGCATGCTGGTGGCCGGGCTGGTCGTGCTGCTGTGGCCGGGTGGTTCAGCCCGCGAGCAGGCTGAACCGCACGCGCCGGACCGGGTTGTCCAGGTTGGTGTCCACTAGGCAGATCGACTGCCAGGTGCCCAGCGCCAGTACCCCGCCGAGTACCGGCACGGTCGCGTACGGCGGCACCAGTGCGGGCAGGACGTGGTCCCTTCCGTGGCCCCGGCTGCCGTGCTGGTGCCGCCAGCGGTCATCCCTCGGCAACAGTTCGTCCAGCGCGGTGAGCAGGTCCTCGTCGCTGCCCGCGCCGGTTTCCAGGATCGCAAGGCCGGCCGTGGCATGCGGTACCCACACGTGCAGCAGCCCGTCCCCGGCCGAGCTCTCGCCGAGGAACCGCTCGGCCTCCTTGGTCAGGTCGTGCACCACGGCGCTGCCACCGGTGCGTACCTCGATCTCGGTGGAGTACATGCCACCACCGTAACCAGTGGTGCCTGGTCACAGCATGGACAGTAGGACAGGCAGGGCGTTGACGGCACCGTGGACGGTGACGATCGGCCACATCAGGCGGTACCTGCTCCAGAGATAGCCGAGAAACAGCCCGAGGACACCCTGGTTGACGAAGGTCGACGCCAGATCGACGGGCAGGTCACCGGTGCCCTGAATGCCGACGTGCCAGCAGGCCCAGAGCAGGGAGGCGAGCACGATCGCAGGCCACCGGCCGAGCACGGCCTCCCACCTGGATTGCAGCCAGCGGCGGTAGAAGACCTCCTCGAGCAGGCTGTTGGCGAGGAAACCGGCGATGACGGCGAGGATGAGCGTGGTCGGGGCGACGGTCGTCGCGAACTCGCTGGGCGGTACTGCCCACGGGCTCGCGTAGCTGAGAACGATCCATGCGGCCACGGGTATCGCGGGTGCCCAGCGCCGCCATACGTCCGGTTCCGCGGCCGCCGGGCGCCATGCGGTTCCCCTGCGCCGCAGGATCCAGAACATCGTCGCGGGAACGCCGAGCAGCAGTAACGCCTTCAGTATGGTGTGGGCAGGCTCGCCGCCACCGGCCAGCCGCAGCGTCACCGCGAAGAGCAGGGCCGACGCCAGCAGGACACCCGCTTCCAGCCGAGGTCGGCGCTCGGGCGACCTTGTGCCTGCGGCGGGCGACGGCACCAGGCGTACCAGCGCGACCCCGACAAGCGCGGGAATCCAGCGGAACCACATCGGGACGGTCCTGTCGTGGTCCGCCGAGTACCGGACACCGGTGTCACCGGTCAGCGCGAACCACGCCGCCGATCCGGCGATCAGCAACAGTCCGAGGACGAGTACGACCATCCCTGCGATACGGGTGTGTGCCACCGGCAGGATCTTATTTCGCACGCTTGTACTGTACAGGGATACCGTACAAGTGTGCTATAACGTGGGATATGCCGAAGCTCGTCGACCACGACCAGCGGCGCGCGGAGCTCGCCCGCGTGGTCTGGGAGGTCATCAGCCGGGACGGCATCGAGGGGGTGACCGTTCGTAAGATCGCCGAGCGGGCGGGCGTGTCGGTCGGCGGGCTGCGGCACTACTTCGACAGCCAGCGCGGGCTGCTCCTCTTCGCCGCGAAGGCGATGATCGACAAGGTCACCGGCCGCATCGCCGAGCATCTCCGCGGCGACCTGCCCGGCCGTGATCGTGCCCGGCTGATCCTCGAGGAGCTGCTGCCACTGGACGCGGACCGGCGGGTGGACGTGGACGTGTGGCTGGCCTGCCTGATGCGCTCGCGCTCCGACGAGTCACTGGCCGAACTGCGCGCGCTGGGGCTGCCCGGCGAGCGGCATATCTGCCGGCTCGCGGTGGCGTACCTCTGTGCGCAGCGGCCCCCGGAGCACATCGGGGACCAGTTGCCGGACGCTCGGCTCGAACGGCAGGTCGTGCGCCTGCACACGTTCGTCGACGGGCTGGCGCTGCAGGTGGCGATGTACCCGCAGGAGTTTTCGGTCGGGGAGGTCCGGCGGCTGCTGGACGAGGAAATGGCCACACTTCTTCCCGGCGGCGCTTCTCCGTGGTCGTCAGTCGCCGATGGTCGGCGGAGTCGCATTCGCACGAACAGGGGCGAATGCGGATCGGAGGACGTCTGAGTCACCCCGGAACTCGCCCGCGGCGACGGCCTGCTCGATGCTGATCGCTCCAGCGGCTAGGGCGACGACCACGTCGGGAGCGGCAGTGAATACCGAGGTCGGAACCCGATCGGGTACGAATGCGCTCGGGCCGTCTTCGCCGAGCGCTAGGGCCATGAGGAAGCCGTCCGTCTCGATGCCGAGCTCGACGGGAGGCGAGGCGGTCGCGCCTCGGAGCAGGGCGGGCAGCGCGACGACCAGCCAGCGCGGCTGGAACGAATCCTGGCCGCGTCCGGTCGCGAGCAGTGGTGCTCCCCAGCGGCCGAGCGCTTCCATGGGCTCCCGCAGCCCCGTTCCCCACGGGGTGAGGGCGTAGGCGACGCCCGCGTCTTCCAGGCGGCGCTCGACGATCCCGTTCGCCTCCATGGTCCGCAACCGCTCGGCAAGGAGGTTCGTCGCGATGCCCTTGAGCGAGGCCTTCAGCTCGGTGTACCGCATCGGGCCTGGGAGGAGTTCGCGCACGATGAGGAGGGTCCAGCGCTCGCCCACGACGTCCAGGGAGCGTGCGAGGGCGCAGAACTGCCCGTAGGTCCTGGGGCCCTTCGACTGCCGGTTGACTTTATCCATCGTGGTTGATTATATCAACTTAAGTTGGACGTCGAGAAGGAATGGGGCTCCCGTGGAGCTGAGTATCAGTTGGTTGGCCGTCTTGGTCGCGATCGTGGTCGGGATGGCGATCGCGTGGATCTGGTACAGCGATTGGGGCCTGGTCGGCGGCACCTGGCGGAAGCTGACCGGGGTGACCAAGGAGGACTCCGTGCGCGGCGGCAAGGGTCCGTTCGTGGTCCTGGCGGCGTCGATCGTCGTCACCGCGCTGGCTCTCGCGGCCGCCAGTTCCATCGCGTCGGGTTTCTTCGGCACCGACTCCTTCTGGGTCGCCCTGGCGGTCGGACTGGTGGCGTGGCTCGGCTTCTCGCTGTCGACCCTGGCGCAGCACAACGGTTTCGAGCAGAAGCCTTGGCGGCTCACTGTGATCAACGGCGCCTATCAGCTCGTGCTGTTCCTGGGCATGGCGGTCCCGATCGGGTTGCTGCGGTAGCAGCGCCCGATCGCGCACGTCGCGGCGGAAAGAGGGTCGTGACCGACAATGGCACGTGCTACCGCGCCGACGCCTTCACCCGAGCGCTGCTCGGGGCGAAGAAACCGACGATCAGCAGCAGTTGCCCTCCGTGGACTGCCGGACAGGCTCTATCCCCGGCCGAGCACCCGGCGCGAGCAGCGGCAGCATCGACCGGCGCATCCGTCTCCCTGACCCTCGCATCAGGAGTCAAGGTAGCGCAGCACGGCAAGCACCCTGCGGTTGTCGGCCTCCGATGGTGGCAGCCCGAGCTTGCCGAACAGGCTGGTGACGTACTTCTCCACCGAGCCGGGGGAGAGGTACAGGGTGCCCGCGATCGCCGCGTTCGACCGGCCCTCGGCCATCAGCGCCAGCACCTCGCGCTCGCGGTCGGTCAGTTCGGCGAGCGCGTCGGTGCGCCGGGTGGAACCGAGCAACTGGCTGACCACCTCTGGGTCCAGCACGGTCTCGCCCGCCGCGACCCTGCGCAACGCGTCCAGGAAGTCGGAAACCTCGGCCACCCGGTCCTTGAGCAGGTAGCCGACGCCGCCGCCCCGGTCGGCGAGCAGTTCCGCGGCGTAGGTGGTCTCGATGTACTGGGAGAACAGCAGTATCGCGGTGCCGGGATGATCCGCCCGTAGCGCGATGGCCGCCCGCAGCCCCTCGTCGGTGTGCGTCGGCGGCATCCGGATGTCCACAACAGACACATCGGGTCGATGCTCGTCGACGGCGGCACGCAGGCCGCCGCCGTCCCGTACCGCGGCGACCACCTCGTGCCCGCGCAGGGTCAGCAACTCGACCAGTCCTTCGCGCAGCACCGCCGAGTCCTCGGCCACCACAACCCGCACCACAGCCCCCTTATCTCCGCACCGGCAACTCGACCCGGACCACCGTCGGCCCGCCCCGTGGGCTGAACACCGTCAACCGGCCGTCCACCGTCCCAGCACGTTCACGCAGGCCGGCCAGCCCACCGCCCCGGCGTACGGAAGCCCCGCCCTCGCCGTAGTCGGTGACCTTGAGCAGCAGGGTATCGTCGTCCGACCGTACCTCGATGTCCACGGTGGACGCGCTGGAGTGCTTGGTGGCGTTGGCCAGCAGCTCGGCCGCGCTGAAGTACACAATGGTCTCGACGGCTGGCGGCGGGCGCCGGGGCAGGCTCACCCGCACCCGTACGGTGAGCGCGCTGTGCGCGGCCAGAGTGGACAGCGCGACGTGCAGCCCGGCATCCAGCCCGGCGGGCCGGATCCCCCTGGCGAGGTCACGAAGCTCTGACAGTGCCTGTTTGGCCCCGCCATGGGCCGCCGACACCAGGCCGCGTACCTGTTCGAGGTCCACCTGCTCGGTGGCCAGCTCGTCCTTGGCCACGCCCAGCTTCATCGCCAGCGCCGCCAGCCGCGCCTGCGCGCCGTCGTGCAGGTCCCGCTCGATCCTGCGCAGCGTGTCGGTGGCGTCCTCCACCGCGCTCGCCCGGCTCTGCTCCAGGTCGCGAATGCGCTCGGACAGCGTGGCCGCGCCGAGCAGCCCGCGCACCAGTAACCGGTCCACGCCGGTGATCCCGTGCAGCAGCCAGGGCAGCACCAGCAGCACCAGGGCCCCGAGTACGCCGTACCCCAGCGAGAGACCCCAGGAATCGGCGTAGATGTCGTAGACCGGCATCCGCTTCCCGTCCAGGGGGAACCACCAGATCGGATAGGTGAACGCCGCGGCGCCGAACACCAGCCCCAGCACCAGGAGTACCAGTTCGCCTACCGCCAGCGGCAGCCGGAGCAGCAGGAACGCCACCGCCCGCCAGCTGGAGGGTTCCGCCAGCCGTGCCTTGACCCAGTTGCCGAGCCCCGGCTCCATCGGCCGCAGCGGCGGTGCCGGAACACGCAGCCCCAGCAGCCGCCCGGCCAGCGCACGGTGCGTCCCACCGAAGCGGCGCGCCAGGTACAGCGAGCTGGCTACCAGCAGCAGGCCGACGAACGCGACAGCGAGCAGGGCGCCAGCCGCCAGCCCGGTCAGCACGAGCAGCACGCAGGGGATGGCCAGCGGCACACCCAGGACTACCCAGCTCAGCTCGCCCCAGGTCCGGCGGCGGACCGGGCCCAGCAGGAACTCCCGCAGCAGTGTGCGGGCAGGTGGAAGGGCGGTGGTGCTCACCGGTTCAGCTTGCCCGCCGATCCCACCCGCCGCCCATCCGGCTAGCCGGAACCAGCCAGCGTCAGCTACGCCGCGCCGGGAACCCGTGTGCCCGCGCGGCCGTCACCACGTACAGCACCGGCACGAGCAACACCAGCACGCTCCACGGGAACGAGGCGGGGCCGAGCGCGCCGAGCAGGATTCCGCCGACAATCCCACCGCCCGCCATGGCCGCGTTCCACAGGGTGACCAGCATGGCCAGCGCGGTGTCCGCGGCCTCGCCCCCGGCATCCCCCACGGCCGTCTGCAGCAGGGTGGGGACGCCTCCCCAGCCGAGTCCCCAGAGCACCACGGCGAGGTAGACCAGCGCGGGTTCCGTGGCCCGCAGCGCCAGCACCGTGGCGGCCCCCGCGACCAGCAGCGTCCCGGCGATGCTGAGCGTCCGCAGCCGACGGTCGATCTGCGACCCCACGATCCAGATGCTGACCACCGAGGACACGCCGAACACCAGCAGCACCGTATCGACGGCGGAGCCCATGTGGAGCCGGTGCAGGAAGGAGGCGATGTAGGTGTACAGAATGGTGTGGGCCAGCACGAAGAGCACGGTGACCAGCAGTACCGGTGCCACCCCTGCGATGCCGAGCGTGCGCAGCAGCTGGACCCGGATTCCCCGCCGCTGCCCCGGAAAGTCCGGGACCGCGGCGATGGTCCATGCCAGCAGCGCGGCGGCGAGCACGGACATCACCGCGAAGGTGACCCGCCAGCCGAGCGCGGCACCGAGGAAGGTTCCGGCAGGCACGCCGAGGGACAGCGCGAGCGGGATGCCTGCCATCACGATCGCGATCGCCCTGCCCCGCAGGTGCGGGGGAGCCATCCGGCGGGCGTAGCCTGCCAGCAGTGCCCACACCACACCGGCGGCCACGCCACCGGCGAACCGGCCGACCATGGTCAGGGCGAAGGAGGTGGACACCGCGGTCGCCGTGTTGGCCACCGCGAATCCCGTCACCCCGGTCAGCAGCAAGCGCTTGCGCCGCCAGCCTGCGGTGACCGTGGACAGCGGGATCGCCGCGACCGCCGTGCCGATGGCGTAGATCGTCACCGACTGGCCCATCGCGGACTCGCCGACCCCGAGGTCGGCGCTCATCGCGGGCAGCACCCCGGCGGGCAACGCCTCGGTCAGTACCGTGATGAACGCGGCCGTGGCGAGTGCCAGCAAGGCGGCCACCGGAAGTCGGCCGGTGCGCGTTCCGGTGGAGGAATCGCCTGGTTGAGCGTTGTTGGTTCGCATGAACGGTATGCTCGAACCATCACACCGATGTGAAGGTCAACCTGGGCTGGGGTGAGGTCGGACATATGCGGATCGGTGAGTTGTCGGAGCGCACCGGCACGTCCCGCAGGATGCTGCGGTACTACGAGGAGCACGGCCTGATCGTGGCGGAGCGGTGCCAGAACGGCTATCGCGACTATCCCGAGTCCACCGTGGACCGGGTGGCGCAGGTCCGCGGCCTGCTCGACGCCGGGCTGCCGACCCGGATCATCAAGCAGATCCTGCCCTGTCTCGACACGCCGAGGACGATCTACTTCCCGGACGCGACCCCGGAGATGCTCGCGGTCCTCGAGCAGGAGCGGGACCGGATGACCGACCGTATCCGCTGCCTCACCCGCAACCGGGACGCCATCGTGGAGTACCTCGATGTGGTGTGCCGTACGCGGAGCCAGGCAGCCACCTGCTAACAGCTCCTGGCCTGGGCTAGAGGGTCGCCGCCAGCCTGGTGGCCTGGTCGATGGCCCGCTTGGCGTCCAGTTCGGCGGCCACGTCGGCGCCCCCGATGAGGTGGGTGGGCACCCCGGACTCGCGCAACCCGCCCGCCAGCTCGCGCAGCGGTTCCTGGCCGGCGCAGACCACCACGTTGTCCACCGCGAGCACTCGCTCGGTGTCCTTGCCGACCGCCAGGTGCAGCCCCTCGTCGTCGATCCGCCGGTAGGCGGCGCCGGTGATCATCTCCACCTGCTTGGCCTTCAGCGTGCTGCGGTGCACCCAGCCGGAGGTCTTGCCCAGCCCCGCGCCCATCTTGCTGGTCTTGCGCTGCAGCAGGTACACCTCGCGGGGCGAGGGGGCAACCTGGCGGCTCAGGCCCTCGACACCACCCCGGGCCCGCGTGGGGTCGCCGACGCCCCACTCGGCCCGCCACGCCCGCACGTCCAGCGCCGGGCTGGCGGTGTGGGTGAGGAACTCGCACACGTCGAAGCCGATCCCGCCCGCCCCGAGCACGGCCACCCTGCGGCCCACCTCCGCACCGCCGAGGACATCCACATAGGACAGCACGCTCGGATGGTTGATCCCCGGTATCGCGGGTACCCGGGGGCTGACCCCGGTGGCCAGCAGTACCTCGTCGTATCCCTCGCGCAGGTCCTCGGCGCGGGCGCGGGTGTTCAGCCGCAGCCGCACCTCGAGCAGCTCCAACTGCCGGGAGAAGTACCGGATGGTCTCGTGGAACTCCTCCTTGCCGGGGATCCGCTTGGCCAGGTTGAACTGCCCGCCGATCTCGGCTGCCGACTCGAACACGGTGACCCGGTGCCCGCGCCGCGCCAGGGTGGTGGCAGCGGCCAGCCCCGCCGGTCCCGCGCCAACCACGGCGATACTGCGCGGCCGGTCCGCGGGCCGGATCACCAGCTCGGTCTCGTGCGCGGCCCGCGGGTTGACCAGGCAGGTCGCGGTCTTGTGCCGGAACACGTGGTCCAGGCAGGCCTGGTTGCAGGCGATGCAGGTGTTGATCTCCTCGGTACGGCCCCGCTCGCTCTTGGCCACCCAGTCCGGATCCGCCAGCAGCGGCCGCGCCAGCGACACCAGGTCGGCCTCGCCGCGCTCCAGCACCCCCTCGGCGACCTCCGGCATGTTGATCCGGTTCGAGGCGATCACCGGGATGTCCAGATGCGGCCGCAGCCTGCCGGTCAGGTCGGTGAAGCCCGCCCTCGGCACCGAGGTGACGATGGTCGGCACCCGCGCCTCATGCCAGCCGATCCCGCTGTTGATCAGCGTGGCGCCCGCCTGCTGGACGGCTTGCGCCAGCTCCACCACCTCGTCCCAGCTCTGCCCGCCCGGTACCAGGTCGAGCAGGGACAGCCGGTAGCAGATGACGAAGTCCGGCCCGACCGCGGCGCGCATCCGGCGCACGATCTCCACCGGCAGCCGCATCCTGGCCTGCCAGGAACCGCCCCAGGAGTCCCGGCGCC
Source organism: Amycolatopsis aidingensis (assembly GCF_018885265.1). Taxonomy (GTDB): domain Bacteria; phylum Actinomycetota; class Actinomycetes; order Mycobacteriales; family Pseudonocardiaceae; genus Amycolatopsis; species Amycolatopsis aidingensis. The sequence goes on along the minus strand of NZ_CP076538.1, from coordinate 5,711,553 downwards.
GGTTGGTCCGCTCGGCGAGGAACTGGTTGATGAGGTACCCCTCGGACCCCATCACCTCCACCCCGTCGTAGCCGGCCTCGCGGGCCAGCGCGGCGCAGCGCACGAAGGCGTCGATCGTCCTGCGTACCCCGCGATCACTGAGCGCCCGTGGCCGGAAGGGGGTGATCGGCGACTTCACCGCGGAGGCCGACACGCTCAGCGGGTGGTAGGCGTACCGGCCGGCGTGCAGGATCTGGAGCGCGATCTTGCCGCCCTCCGCGTGCACCGCCGAGGTGATCCCACGGTGCGCGGTGGCCTGGGAGCGGGTGGTGAGCGAGGCCGCGAAGGGCAGCAGCCAGCCCTCCCGGTTCGGCGCGTACCCGCCGGTGATCGCGAGGGCGACCCCGCCACGGGCGCGTTCGGCGAAGTAGGCGGCGAGCCGGTCGACGTCCTTGGCCCGGTCCTCGAGGCCGGTGTGCATGGACCCCATCACCACCCGGTTACGCAGGGTGGTGCAACCGAGGTCCAGCGGCTCCAGCAGCTTCGGGTACGCGCGCGTCACCCCGCCAGCCTAACCTACTCGCAAGTAGGTATCACTCGGTCAACTGCGATCCTCGTCGTGGCGGGGCTGGTCGTGGTCCGCGTCGGCACGCCGCGCGGCCTCGCGCATCTCGATCAGGTCGGTGAGCCAGTCACCGGTCTCCCGTGCCACATCCCGGACCGCGCCGGTGATGATGGTCGCGATATTGCCGATATGCGTCGCCGCCGACTCGGTGAGCTCCTGCACCGTGTCCTTACCGGTCTCGAACCGACCTACCATGATCCGTCCCTACGCAGCCGTGAGTTCCCGTTCCCGCTTCACGGTAGCGGGCTCCGGCTCCGGGCTCGGCTCGGAGCGGCCACCAGGGAGTGCGAGCTTGACGATCTTCTTCGCCACCGAGGCGAGCTGCTTGCGCAGTGGGCCGGCGTGGTACGGCAGGCCGTACTTCGCGCAGATGGCCCGGACCTCGCCCGCGATCTCCGGGTAGCGGCGGGCCGGGATGTCCGGGAACAGGTGGTGCTCGATCTGGTGCGAGAGGTTGCCGGACAGGATGTGGAACAGCTTGCCGCCTTCGATGTTCGCCGAGCCGAGGATCTGCCGCAGGTACCACTGGCCACGGGTCTCGTTCTCGGTCTCCTCCTCGGTGAAGCTCTCCACATCGGCTGGGAAGTGCCCGCAGAAGATGATCGCGAACGCCCACAGGTTCCTGGTCAGGTTCGCGGTCGCGTTGCCGAGGAAGGTCAGCGGCGCCAGCGGCCCGGTCAGCGCCGGGAACAGCAGGTAGTCCTTGCCGAGCTGCCTGCCGGCCTTGCGCAGGATCCTGGCCCGCACCTCCTTCAGCTCCGACACCTTGCGCTCACCCTTGAGTACCTTCTCCACCTCGAGGTCGTGCAGCATCACACCCCACTGGAAGAAGATCGCCAGCAAGGTCGCGTACACCGGGTTGCCGAGGTAGTACGGGTGCCATTTCTGGCCCTCATCCATGCGCAGGATGCCGTAACCGATGTCCCGGTCCTTGTCCAGCACGTTGGTGTAGGTGTGGTGCACGTAGTTGTGCGAGTGCCGCCAGTTCTCCGCAGGGGCCAGCGTGTCCCACTCGAAGCGCTGCGAGCTCAGTTCCGGGATGCGGGTCCAGTCGTACTGACCGTGCATCACGTTGTGCCCGATCTCCATGTTGTCCAGGATCTTGGACAGCGACAGCGCGCCGACCCCCGCGATCCAGGCAGGCGGGAAGAACCCGGCGAACAGCAGCCCGCGGCCGACGACCTCGAGGGCGCGTTGCGTCCGGATCAGGTTCTGGATGTAGTCGACATCCTCCTTGCCGAGATCGGCGACGATCCGCTGGCGCAGCTCGTCCATCTCCCGGCCGAAGGCCTCCACCTGCTCGGGCGTGAGTCGATCCTGCAGTCCGGTCATTGGTCACCCCTTACGCGTTGATCTCGACGTCCCCGACCGGGACCGAGATGCACAACTGGATTTCGACGTTGTCCTCGGGTGAGAGCTCGCCGGTACGCGCGTTGCGCACACAGCCGGAGGTCTTCACCTTGGTGCAGGAGAAGCAGATCCCCATCCGGCAGCCGTGCTCCGGTCGCAGCCCGGCGTCCTCGGCCTGCTCCAGCAGCGGCTTACCGGAGTTGGCGATCTCCCTGCCGCTGTGCGTGAACCGCACCTGCCCGTGTGCCGCGCCGTCCGCGGGGACAGGTGGTGGCGTGAACTCCTCAGTGTGCAGTTGTTCACTCAAACCCTCGGACCCGAAGGTGGCGCGTACCGAGTCCAGCAGCGGCAGCGGGCCGCACAGGTAGGTCTGTGCCTCGCGATACCAGGGCGCCACCTCGCGCAGCTGTGCCGGCTCGAAGAAGCCATGCAGGTCGCCGCCCCGCTCGTGGGTGTAGGCCAGCACCACCCGCAGCCCGGGATGCCGCTGGGCGAGCTCGGTCAGCTCGGCGCCGTAGAGCACATCCGCCGCGGTGTTCGCGTAGTGCAGGAACACCACCTCGCCCCGGTGTCCCTCGTCCACCAGCGTGCGCAGCATGGACAGCACCGGGGTGATCCCGCTGCCACCGCTGATCAGCAGCACCCGCCGCGGCCGCGGCGCGGGCAGGGTGAACTCGCCTGCGGGCTGGGAGAGCCCGAGCACCATTCCCGGCGCGGCGTGCCGGTGCAGATGGCCGGAGACCAGCCCGTTCTCCTGCGCCTTCACGGTGAGCTCGAGTTGCCCGCCGTGCTCGGAGCAGGTCGGCGAGTAGCACCTGGTGCGCCGCACCCCGTCGATGTCCACCGACACCCGGACGTACTGCCCCGCGCTGAAGCCGCGCCACGCCCGGCTCGGCCGGACGGTGAGGGTCACCGTGTCCGCCGTCTGCCGTCGCACCGCGGTCACCACCCCGCGGATCTCCCGGCGCACCAGCATCGGGTCGAGTAGCTCGAGGTAGCGATCCATGCCGTGCGGGGTCAGCAACGCCTCGGCGAGCGAGGCGAGTGAGCGTGCCCTGCCGCGCGCGCCGCGCCGGAGGCGCCGGGGAACCTGCACCGCCATCTGCCACTCCGATTCAGTGAACGTCTGTACACTCACTAGTTCAGTGCAGGGCGTGAACGGCTGTCAACTCCAGGGGGTGTGCCTGTGACGCGGAATACAACGACCGGGGACCGTAGGGTCTCCGGTATGTCCACCGAGCCCGCGAGCAGGCAGGAGCGCAAGCAGCGCACCCGCCAGGCGCTGCTGAAGGCGGCGTTCGAGCTGGTCGCCGACCGTGGGTTCGCCACGGTGAGCCTGCGCGAGGTGACCAAGCGGGCCGGGGTGGTGCCGACCGCGTTCTACCGGCACTTCGCCTCCCTCGACGAGCTCGGGGTGGCGCTGGTCGAGGAGTCGATCCGTACCCTGCGCAGGATGATCCGGTCGGCCCGCCGCGATCCGCAGACCTACCAGGACATCATCCGTGCCTCGGTGCGCACCCTGCACGAGCACGTGCGGGCGCACGAGTCGCACTTCCGGTTCCTGATCAGGGAGCGTTACGGCGGCCCGGAGGTGGTGCGCCGCGCCGTGGGCACCGAGCTGCGGCTGTTCGCCAGCGAGCTCGCGGTGGACCTGGCCCGGTTCGAGTACCTGCGCGAATGGAGCACCGAGGACCTGCACCTGATCGCCGATCTGATCATCACCGCGATGCAGGCCAGCGTCGAGGAGCTGATCGAGGCCGTACCCAGGGACGAGGAAACCGACGAGCAGATCGTCCGGACGGCACAGAAACGTCTTCGCTTGATCGTTCTCGGCGTGCCGAATTGGCGCAGCTCGCCGTAAGGTGGTGCCGCTCGGGGCATCGCGCATGGTAGACCTACTGTGATCGAGAGTGCTCTCCCGTGGAGGTCTCGCAGTGGTGGAAACCCAGCCGCTCACCGTCGGCGTGGTGAAAGAGTCGAAACCGGGTGAGACCCGGGTCGCACTGGTCCCGAAGCTGGTCGAGCGGCTGGTCAAACGCGGCCTTTCGATCGTGATCGAGCCGGGGGCCGGTGCGGCGGCCGCGTTGCCGGACGAGCTGTACGAGCAGGCAGGGGCACGGATCGGGGAGGCATGGGCCGCCGATGCGGTGCTCAAGGTCGCGCCACCGACCTCGGCCGAGGTCGGCAAGCTCGGCGCGGGCAAGATCCTGATCGGCTTCCTTGCCCCGTTGTCCAATGTGGAAGGGGTGCGGGAGCTGGCCGAGGCGGGGGTGCGTGCCTTCGCCGTGGAGTCCATCCCGCGGATCTCCCGTGCGCAGGCCATGGACGCGCTGTCCTCGCAGAGCAGTGTGGCCGGCTACCGAACGGTGCTGCTCGCCGCGCAGCGGCTCCCACGGTTCTTCCCGATGCTCACCACGGCGGCGGGCACGGTACCGCCTGCCAAGGTCCTGGTGCTGGGCGCGGGCGTGGCGGGCCTGCAGGCGCTGGCCACGGCGAAGCGACTCGGTGCCCAGCCCACCGGCTACGACGTCCGCCCCGAGGTCGCCGAGCAGGTGCGCTCGGTGGGAGCGCAGTGGCTGGACCTCGGCATCGAAGCCGTCGGCGAGGGCGGGTACGCGCGGGAGCTGTCCGAGGAGGAACGCGCGGAGCAGCAGCGCAGGCTCACCGAGGCGATCACCGGGTTCGACGTCGTGATCACCACCGCGCTGGTCCCCGGCCGGAAGGCGCCCACGCTGGTCACCGCGGATGCGGTGCGCGGGATGCGGCCGGGCAGCGTGATCGTGGACATGGCGGGGGAGGCCGGCGGCAACTGCGAGCTGACCAAGCCCGGCGAGGAGACCGTGGCCGAGCACGTGACGATCTGCTCCCCGCTGAACCTGCCCGCGGAGATGCCCGCGCACGCCAGCGAGCTGTACGCCAGGAACCTCACCGAACTACTCGAACTCTTCGTGGACTCCGAGGGCAGGTTGTCGCTCGACTTCTCCGACGAGATCGTCGCGGGCGCGTGCGTCGCCGGTGGCGAGGAAAAGGCGGATTGATGCTGGTACAGAGCCTGGCGATCCTGGTGCTCGCCGGATTCGTCGGTTTCGTGGTGATCTCCAAGGTGCCGAACACCCTGCACACACCACTGATGTCCGGGACCAACGCCATCCACGGCATCGTCCTGCTCGGCGCGCTGATCGTGCTCGGGCAGGGCGCAGAGGGGGTGCTGAACAAGGTGCTCCTGGTGATCGCGATCACGTTCGGGACGATCAACGTGGTCGGTGGGTTCCTGGTCACCGACCGGATGCTCGGCATGTTCAAGGAGAAGCCGGGGGCCAAGGCCCAGCAGGGTACGAGCAACGGGGAGCGCCGATGAGCTGGCTGCAGAGCGAGAGTTTCATCGGGGCCCTGTACATCATCGCCTTCGCGTTGTTCATCTACGGCCTGATGGGGATGACCGGCCCGCGGACCGCGGTACGCGGCAACTGGATCGCCGCGGTCGGGATGGGTATCGCGATCGTGGCCACCCTGCTGATGCCGGGGATGAGCAACTGGCTGCTGATCGCGCTCGGCGTGTTACTCGGCACCGTGATCGGTGTGCCCTCGGCGCGCAAGGTGAAGATGACCGCGATGCCGCAGATGGTGGCGCTGTTCAACGGCGTGGGCGGCGGCACGGTGGCGATCATCGCCTGGGTGGAGTTCCGCACCACGGACGGCTACGCACACGAGGCCGCCCACGTGGCGATCGCCTCGCTGTTCGCGGCCATCGTCGGTTCGGTGTCCTTCTGGGGCTCCAACGTCGCCTTCGGCAAGCTACAGGAGATCCTGCCGACCAAGCCGATCACCGTGGGGCGGTTGCAGCAGCCGCTGAACGTGCTGTTGCTGGTCGCCGCCGTGGTGTGCTCCGTGGTGATCGCCGCGGGTGGCCAGTCCGAGTGGCTGATCATCGGGGTGCTGGTGGCCGCGGCCGCCTTCGGGATCATGGTGGTGCTGCCGATCGGCGGCGCCGATATGCCCGTGGTGATCTCGCTGCTCAACGCGCTCACCGGGCTTTCGGCCGCCGCCATGGGTCTGGCGCTGGACAACACCGCGCTCATCGTGGCCGGCATGATCGTCGGCGCCTCCGGCTCGATCCTGACCAACCTGATGGCCAAGGCGATGAACCGGTCGATCCCGGCGATCGTCGGCGGCGGTTTCGGCGGAGGCGCGGCCGCCGCGAGCAGCCGGTCCGACGCCGATCGGTCGGTGCGCAGCACGAGCGCGGCGGACACCGCGATCCAGCTCGCCTACGCAGGGAAGGTGGCGGTGGTGCCAGGGTACGGGATGGCCGTCGCCCAGGCGCAGCACGCGGTGCGCGAGATGGCCGAGATCCTGGAGGGCAAAGGCATCGCGGTCTCCTACGCGATCCACCCGGTCGCCGGCCGGATGCCGGGGCATATGAACGTGTTGCTCGCCGAGGCCGATGTGCCCTACGAGCAGCTCAAGGAGATGGACGAGAGCAACTCGGAGTTCGGCCACACCGACGTCACCCTGGTGATCGGCGCCAACGATGTGACCAATCCCGCGGCCGAGACCGACCCCGCCTCACCCATCTACGGGATGCCGATCCTCAAGGTGAACACCAGCCGCTCGGTCATCGTGCTGAAACGGTCCATGGGATCCGGTTTCGCCGGTATCGACAACGACCTTTTCTTCGACCCCAAGACGAGCATGCTCTTCGGGGACGCGAAATCCTCGATCAGCGAGATCGTCGAGGAACTGAAAGCCCTGTAAAGGCCGTCGCCGGACGGCCAAAGCGCGTATGTGGAGGGCAAACGCGCGTGCGCAGACGGCAAACACGCGCGGATGGTGTGTTTGCCGCCCACGCGCACGCGTTGGCTGTTCACGCGCACGCGTTGGCCGTCCGTGCACGTCAGTCGGGGCGGAGAACAGGACCGGAGGGACCTTGCTGGTCGTCTTCGGGGTCGACTTCGTCTTGGCGGCCGCTTTCGAGGTGGACTTCGAACCGGTACCGGTCTTCTTCGCGGCCTGTTTGGGCTCGGCCTTGGTGGACTTCGAGGCCGCGGCCTTGGTGCTCGCGCGCCGGGTGGTCGCCTTGGCCGGTGCCGCCTTCGCGGCGGTCTTCGATCCGGTTCCGGACTTCGTTGCGGCCGCTTTCTTCGTGGCTGTCTTCGTTTTCGTGGTAGCCGTTTTCTTCGCGGTTTCCTTCTTGGCCGCGGTCTTCTTGGCCGGTGCTTTCGGTGTGGCCTCCTTCGTGGCGCCGGACTTCCGGTTCACCCGCCGGGTGCTCTTTCTCCCGCCGATGCGGCGCCCGTGCGTGACATAACGCTCGAGCACTTCACGAAGGTCGGCGGCATTGTCCGCGGCCAGGTCAATTTCATAGTCGACCCCGTCCAGGGCGAACCGCACCGACTCGGCGGCTGGTTCGCCGGTGAGATCGTCCAGCACGTGGACCGCCGTGTTCTGGGCCATGAAGACCTCCCCGCGCTCGATCGGATTCTCCGCGTGACCGGCGCGGCGACGGCCGCATTGCCCTGGCATCGCCAACTTTCCGGTCCTGGTGAGGATACCGCCTCGACACCGGAATCAGTTGCCGGGCACATCTGTCCTAAGTGGACGGTCTGGCTGGCGGCCCGGTCACGCCGGGTCCCGGTACCGTCTACTCCGGTAACGGGACGGTGAGCGCCGTGGCCGCGGTGCGCACCAGGGCGGGGTCGTCCGGCGTGGACGGTCGGCCGACCCAGGCCACCTGCACCAGCCGCAGGCTCGTGCCCTCGGCTTTGCTCGCGTAGGACGCCCCAGCGAAGTCCGGTGCGGGCCGTGGCCACCGGCCGGTCGTCGTGCCGAGGTCGACGATGGCGCCGCTGCCCGGGGTGTCGGACAGTTTTCGCAGTTCACGCGCGCGTGCCGGGTCCGCGAAGCGCAGCACGGCGACCGAAACCGCGGCCTGCCCGCCGTCCACGGTCGCGGTGAGGCTGCCCCGGCGCAGCCCGGCGCATCCGGTCGCGGCCAGCCTGGCCTGCAGGTCCCCGGTGGCGTGCGGGGCGCAGTCAGGTTCACCCTTCGTGGTCACGGTCCGGAACTCGATGCCGTCCACGACCCGGGGCGCGGGTGCCGGGGTGCTCGGCGGTGCCTGCCCGGCGTCCGGCTCGTCCCCGGTCGAGGCCACCACGATGGCCGTGACCAGCAGGCCGAGCAGCAGCGCGATGGCCGCGACGGGCAGCAAGCGCACGGTGGGCCTGCGCGGCGGTACCGCCGGGCGCGGGCCGGCTGGTGCGGCGGTCGGGCCAGCGGGCGTGCCTGCCGGCACCACCGGGGCGGACACCGGCCGCCCGCTGGGCCCGGCAGGAACAGGGGGCTGGGCCTCGGCGAAGCCCTCGGCGCGCAGTTCGTGCTCGCGCAGTTCCGGTGCACCGGGTGCCAGCTCCCGCAGCAGGGTGCGTACCTGCCCGGTGGACATCGGGGCCGGGGCGGTGGCGAGCGAGACCACCGCGCCGAGCATGCTCGTCGCCGTCGGGTGCACGACGCGGACCTCGCCGGTCAGATCGGCGGCCGACTGGTCGACGGACTGCACGAAGGGGCCGACCGCCAGGATCGTGCCGACGGTGAGATCCGGTTGCCCGGCCCGGATCCGCTCCGTGATCCCGGCCGCGACGGCAAGGGGCTCGGCCGCCGGGTTCACCGCGTCCCCGCCGCGTACCAACGGCCAGCCGTCCGACTTCCACTGCCCGCGCAGCGGCGCATCCAGCCGCATGGCCGGGTCCGGCAGGTCGATACCGAGGACGATCAGCACGCCCCGCGGGGTGAGCACCAGCGCGTCCAGGGTGGTGTCGTGTCCAGGGGGCCGCACCCCGGCCAGGGCCAGCCCGCCCGCCACTCCCGCTCCGTGGCCGAGCGAGGCCAGTGCCGCCCGGATGTCCTCGGCGACCGCGGCGGGCTGCGGGGCGAGGCGAATGAGCCGCACCTGCCGTACCTCCCCGTCGGTTCGCCGTCAGGGAGAGGCTAGCGCGCGCACCGCGCCCACCCGCATGGGAGTCGCACGGCGGGGTGACATGGGGTTCGTGTCGGGCCTTGCCGGTGAGCGGAACGTACAGGGTTGACAGTGATCCGGAACACTTTAGAGTTACCCGCCAGTAATCAGGGGGCGGTGGATCAACGTGGATCAACGCGGATCAAGGAGTCCTCATGCGCGCAGTACCCGGCAGGTGGCGGTACGCCGCGGCGGTCGCGGTCGCGGCCCTCGCCCTGCCTCAGCTCACCGCGACACCAGCGAGTGCGGACCTCCTCGCCCCGGTATCGGACACCCTGGACGCGGTGCTGTCCGCGGCCTCCGAGGGCGAGCGGGTGACCGTCCTGGTGCACGGCACCGACCTCGCCGCGGCGGGGCGGGCCGTGCGGCAGGCCGGGCTGAGCAAGCTCACCAGCTTCGACCGGATCGGCGTGGTGGCCGCCACCGGTACCGTCGCCGAGGTCGGCGCGGCCCGCGCGGCCGAGGGCGTGGTGTACGTGGAACGCAACGACCCGCTGCGCACCTTCGCCAGCAGCGGCACCACGGCCACCCGCAGCGCGGCAGCACGGACCACCCGCACCGGCGCCGATGGCGAACCGCTGGACGGCAGAGGAGTCTCGGTCGCGGTGATCGACACCGGGGTGGACCCGACGCACCCCGCCTTCCGCGGGCCGGACGGCGCCAGCCGGGTGGTACGCAACCTGAAGAGCCTGTGCCTGCAGGGCACCGGAACCGGCTGCATCCTGCCGGTGCCCGACTTCCTGGACACCGACACGCTCTCGGTCGGCGGGCACGGCACCCATGTCGCCGGCATCGCCGCGGGCAGCCCGTACACCCTCGGGGAGGGCACGGTCGTGGGCGGGTCGGCGCCGGGCTCGAAGATCGTGTCGATCTCCACCGGGGCCGCGCTCGTCGTGCTCGGCACCGACGCCGCGCTGAACTGGGTGCTGGAGAACCATGAGGCGCCCTGCGGGGCCGGGATCCCGGCGAGTACCTGCCCGCCGATCAAGGTGGTGAACAACTCCTACGGCCCCAGCGGCGGCGGTGCCTTCGACCCGAACTCGGCCACCGTGAAGCTGCAACGCGCGCTCGCCGCCGAGGGCGTGGTCACGGTATGGGCCAATGGCAACGACGGCGGGGACGGCTCGGCCAACCTGTCCAACCCGCCAGGGCAGGACCCGACACCCGGGGTGCTGTCGGTGGCCTCCTATGACGACGCGGGCTCCGGCACCAGGGACGGCACCGTGTCCGCGTTCTCCTCCCGCGGGTCGGAAACCGACCGGCGCAGCTGGCCGGACATCTCCGCGCCCGGTTCGAACATCGTCTCTTCCTGCCGGCTCTACCTGCTGATCTGTACCCAGGGGCTGCAGCCGAAGAACGGCCCCGGCCTGCTCGATCTCGGCACCTACAACGTGATCAGCGGTACCTCCATGGCGGCACCGCAGATCGCGGGCATCGTGGCGCAGCTGTTCCAGGCCAGGCCGCAGGCAAGCCCTGGCGAGATCGAGCACGCGCTCAAGGCGACGGCGCACAAGTACGCCGACGGGGCGCCCTACCGGCAGGCAGGCGACTACACCTCCAGCTTCGACAAGGGCACCGGGCTGGCTGATGTGGTGGCCGCGGCCACCCTGCTCGGCGCCGGGCGGCACTGATCGAGCCACGCCCCGCCGCGCCGCCTTCGCGATCCGGCCCGGTAGTGCTAACTTGTGCCGGTCGGTGACCGGGGGCGGCCGCGGGGCCGCCGTAGGTCACTCTGGGTTGTTATTCGGCGAACTCCGCTGATACTTCTGAGGTTCATGTGGCCAAAAGGCACGCCTGAGGTGCACAATGTACGCGGAGTCGCCACGTGTGGTTGTCACCGCCGCTCGCGAGGTCGTAGGGGAAGACGCCCCTCGTCGAGTAGCGGAGGTCAGCAGTGAGCACCCGTGGTAACACCCGTGGCGTGGTGTACGTCCACTCGTCGCCGTCTGCGGTATGTCCGCACGTCGAGTGGGCTATCTCGGGCACCCTTGGTGGCCGAGTTGAGTTGCGCTGGACGGCCCAGCCGGCCGCCCCCGGGCAGCTGCGTGCCGAATGCAGCTGGCGGGGTCCGGCGGGCACCGGCGGCAAGCTCGCGTCCGCGCTCAAGGCGTGGCCGATGGTTCGGTTCGAGGTAGCCGAGGAGCCGAGCCAGGGCGTGGACGGCGAGCGATTTTGCTATGCCCCAGGGCTCGGGCTGTGGCATGGCCGCACCAGCGCGAACGGTGACATCGTGGTCGGTGAGGACCAGTTGCGCACCCTGGTGGCCAAGTGCCGGGCCGGTGAACAGCTTGCGCACAAGCTGGACGAGCTGCTCGGGGCCAACTGGGACGAGGCGCTGGAGCCGTTCCGGCACGCCGGAGACGGGGCCCCGGTCACCTGGCTGCATCAGGTCGGCTGAGCGGGCACTACCCTGGCCGCTGTGCCTGGCTCCCGTACCCCGCGTGCTCGCCCGCGGTGGCTGGTGCCCATCCTGATCGTGGTGGTCTCGCTGACCGTCGGCGGCGGGCTGCTGGCGCGGGAGCTGTACAAACTGCCGGAGCCGGACACCGAGCCGGAGGGCGTGCTGCCGACGACCACCTCGTTGCCGCCGGAGCAGCAGCCCGGTTCGCCGGTGGTCGAACTGACACCGGGCGCGGCGGCCCATCCGGAGAACGAGTCGGTTCGCCAGGTGCTGCAGACCTACGTGGACGCCATCAACCATCGCGACTACGCGGCCTGGACCACCACCGTCACCAGGGACAGGGTGCAGGCCCGTACCGAGGCACAATGGCGCTTCCAGTACCGCTCGACCACCGACGGCAGCGTGCTCATCCACCGGATCGAAACCGTGCCGGACGGCTCGCTACGGGTGCTGGTCGGGCTCACCAGCACGCAGGATCCGGTCGATGCCCCCGCCGACGTTCCCGAGCCCTGTATCCGCTGGCACCTCACGCTGCCGATGACGGTCGAAGGTGGGTCGTGGAAGATCGACTCGGTGCCGGCGGGGAGCACGCCGGAGTACGGGAAATGCTGAACGCGCGCTGACGCTCGCCCGATGCTCAGGCCGGCACGAAGGTCAGCGCGACGTTGTGGCCGCCGAAGCCGAACGAGTCGCTGATCGCGGCGGTCAGGTCGAGCTTGCGCGGCTCGCCCGCCGCGATCTCCTGAACCACCCCGGGGTCCTGTTCCTCCAGGTTGATCGTCGGCGGGATGACCCCGTCGCGGACCGACAGCACGGTCACGATCGCCTCCACCGCGCCGGCCGCGCCGACCAGGTGGCCGAGCGCGCTCTTGGGCGCGGTCAGCACCGGGTGATCGCCGAGCGCCTTGCGGATCGCCACCGTCTCACCGACGTCGCCGACCGGGGTCGAGGTGGCGTGCGCGTTGACGTGACCGATGTCCTTGGGCTCGAGGCCCGCCGTCCGCACCGCCGCCGTGATGGCCCTGGTCTGGCCAACGCCCTCCGGATCGGGGCCGGTGATGTGGTACGCGTCCGCGCTGGTGCCGATGCCGGCGAGTTTCCCGTACACCGCGGCACCCCGGGCCTGCGCGTACTCGCCGCGCTCCAGCACCATGATCCCGGCACCCTCGCCGAGTACGAACCCGTCCCGGTTGACGTCCCACGGCCGGGAGGCCCGCTCCGGCTCGTCGTTGCGGGTGCTCAGGGTGCGGGCCTGGGCGAACCCGGCCATGGTGACCGGCGCGATGATCGCCTCGGCGCCGCCCGCCACCACCACGTCCGCCTCACCGGCACGCAGCATGCGCCACGCCCACGCGAGGGCCTCGGCGCCGGAGGCGCAGGCCGACACCGGCGCGTGCACCCCCGCGCGTGCCTTGAACTCCAACCCGACGTGCGCGGCCGGGCCGTTCGGCATCAGCATCGGCACGGTCAGCGGCGAGACCTTGCGGATGCCCTGGGTCTCCAGCAGGTCGTCCTGGTCGAGCAGGGTGTGTGCCCCGCCGATCCCGGTGCCGACCACCACCGCCAGACGGTCGGGATCGACGCCGTCCTCTCCGAGGCCGGCGTCGGCCCATGCCTGGCGAGCCGCCACGATCGCCACCTGCTCGCACCGGTCCATGCGGCGGGCCTGGACCCTTGGCAACACCTCGGTCGGCTCCACCGCGAGCTTGGCCGCGATCTTGACCGGAAGGTCGTACCGCTCGACCCAGTCCTCTTCGAGGGCGGCGACGCCGCTACGCCCCGCCAGCAGACCGTCCCATGTGGACGCGACGTCCCCGCCGAGCGGCGTGGTGGCGCCGAGCCCGGTGATGACGACGTCGTTGTTGCTCATATCGGAGTCTCCCCGAGGTGTAGTGCTGTTACTTGGCGTTGGCGAGCACGTAGTCCACCGCGTCGCCGACGGTCTTCAGGTTGGCGAGCTCGTCGTCCGGGATCTTCACGCCGAACTTGTCCTCGGCCTGCACCGCGATCTCCACCATGGACAGCGAGTCGATGTCCAGGTCGTCCACGAAGGACTTCTCGGTGCTCACGTCGTCCTGCGCCACACCGGCGACCTCCTCGACGATCTCGGCGAGCCCGGACAGGATCTCTTCCTTGTCAGCCACTGCTTTGGGTCCCTTCTGTTTCCTGTTGCCCCGGCGCGCACACGTGCCCGGGGAGTCTGGTCACGGGCAGATGATCGCCTGCCCGGCATAGGAGAGGCCGGCCCCGAAGCCGACCATCAGCACCACATCGCCGCTACGTGCCGTCCCGGCCTCGCGCATGTGGTCCAGCGCCATCGGGATCGAGGCCGAGGAGGTGTTGCCCGAGTACTTGATGTCGTCGGCGACCACCATGTCCTCCCTTGCCCCCCTGGCGTGCAGTCGCTTGGCGATGGCCTCGACGATACGCAGGTTCGCCTGGTGCGGGATGAGGACATCCACATCGGATGGCTGCAGGCCGGCGAGCTCGAGCGCCTCCATGGCGATCGGCGCGATCCGGGTGGTCGCCCACCGGAAGACCGACTGGCCCTCCTGGTAGATGTAGCGGTGCTCACGCATGTAGATCGCATCCACCAGGTCACCCGCGCTGCCCCAGCAGACCGGCCCGATGCCGGCCTCATCAGCCGGTCCCACCACTGCGGCGCCCGCGCCGTCGGCGAAGATGATCGCGTTCGCCCGGTCCACCGGGTCCACCACGTCGGTCAGCTTCTCCGCGCCGATCACCAGCACCCGCTTGGACGAGCCTGCCCGGACGAGGTCCGAGGCCACGGCGAGGCCGTAGCAGAAGCCTGCGCAGGCAGCGTTGATGTCGAAGGCGCCTGCCGCCTTCACCCCGATCCGGTCGGCGACCTGTGCGGCGGCGTTCGGGATCGGGGAGAGCATCGTGCAGTTCGGCAGGATGACCGTGTCCACATCGGACGGATCGAGACCCGCGTCGGCGACCGCCCGCGCGCCCGCGGTGACCGCCATGTCCACCAGCAGCTCGTCCTTGTCGGCGAACCTGCGCTCGATGATGCCGACCCGCTCCCGGATCCACTCGTCGGTGGTGTCCATGATCTTCGAGAGGTCGTCGTTGGTCACGACGTGATCCGGCTGGGTGCTGCCGATCCCGAGCACGCGGCTTGCGGACGATCCTTGCTTGAGCCGCAGTGCGGGCCGGTCGGTCATTGCGCGGTCTCCTGCGTCGGGTCCTGGCCAGCCAGCGCGGCCAGGTTGTCGGGCGTCTTCAGCGCGATGATGGTGTCGAGGCTGCCCTTGAGCTCGCGCTTCACCAGGCCGGTCAGCGTGCCGGCGGGTGGCAGCTCCACCGTGGCCGTGATGCCGAGGGAGGCCAGCCCCTGCATGGTGAGGTCCCAGCGCACCGGCCTGGTGATCTGCCGGACCAGCCGGTCCAGGTACTCGGCGCCGCTGGTCACCACGGTCCCGTCCGCGTTGGAAAGCAGCGGCCGGTTCGGCTCGCCGGGGGTGATCTCGGCGGCGTGCGACCGCATCGCGTCCTCGGCGGGGGCCATGTAGGCGGTGTGGAAGGCCCCGGCGACCTTGAGTGCCCGTACCTTGGTGCCCTCCAGCGGCTCGGCGACGATCCGCTCGATCTCCGCGGCCGAGCCGGAGGCGACGATCTGCCCAGCGCCATTCTGGTTCGCCGCGGTCAGCCCGTGCTCGGCCAGCCAGGCCACCACCCGCTCCGGCTCGCCGAGCATCACGGCGGCCATCCCGGTGTGCTCGGCTGCGCAGGCCTTGGCCATCTCCGCGCCGCGCACGGCGGCCAGCGCCACGGCATCGGCGGGGGAGAGCACCCCGGCGATCGCGGCGGCGGCCAGCTCGCCGACCGAGTGCCCGGCCACCGGCCCGTCCTGGGGCAGGGCGGTCTCCCGGCTCAGCCGGTCGAAGGCGAGCAGGGACAGCGCCACGATCAGCGGCTGGGCTATCGCGGTGTCCTGGATCTCCTCGGCCGGTGCCTCGGTGCCGAGGTGCAGCAGGTCGAGCCCCGAGCGCTCGGACCACTGCTGGACGAGCCCGCGCGCGTGCTCGGAGTCGAGCCAGGGCGTGAACATTCCTGGGGCCTGGGACCCCTGTCCGGGAGCGAGGAGGGCGGTCACCCCTATAGGGAACACGGTCGGCCCGCCGTGGCGGGATGTCGACGGTCACCAAGTCCATCCGGGGATATTGTAGAAACCCTCCAAAAGTGTCCGGCAGATGAACGGGCTTGCCAGGCCAGCGTTGTCGGGTTCGGGTAGTTTTGGTGACTATCGTCACCCATTCGGGAGGGTGGCCGCTACCACAGCCCGCGCGCCCTGGCGAGCCTGCCGACGGTCAGCGCGATCCGCAGCACCAGCGCGTCCCGTGCCTCGGTGGCGTCTCGCCCGGTGAGGTCGGCGGCCTTGCGCAGCCGGTAGCGCACGGTGTTCGGGTGCACGAACAGGGTGCGCGCGCAGGTCTCCAGCACGCCGCCGCTTTCCAGGTAGGTCTGCACGGTTTCCAGCAGCGCGGGCCCCGCCTCCTCCAGTGGCTTGGCGATATCCGCGATGAGCAGGCGCTCGGCCTCGGCGTCCCCGGCCAGCGCCCGTTCGGGCAGCAGGTCGATGGAGCGCACCGGCCGGGGCGCGGCAGGCCAGCCGACCACCGCACGCAGGCCGGAGAGGGCCTCGGCCGCGCTGTGGTGCGCCTCGGCGAGGCTGTCCACGGTTGGGCCCGCGACCACCGGTCCCTCGGCGAAGGCCAGGGACATGCCGGTGAGGATGTCGGCGCCGCGGTTGCCGTCAGTCGGCGGGCCCGCGACCACGATCACCAGGCGGGAGCCCTGCACCCCGAGCAGGACCGGCCTGCCGATCCTGGCCGCCCTGCTGCGTACCTCGAACACCACGGTGGGCGGGTCGTCCGATGGTGGGTTGCCGACCAGGACAGTGGCGTTCGCCGCCGGGTCCCAGCCCAGTGCCGCCGCCCTGGACAGCACCGACTCCTCGGTCTCGCCGCGGACGATCCCGTCCACCACCAGTGCCTCCAGCCTGGCGTCCCAGGCACCACGAGACTCCGCGGCCGCGGCGTAGGAGTTGGCGGCGGCGAAGGCGATCTCCCTGCCGTACCGCAGGATGCCCTCGATCAGCGCCGCCCGCTCCGCCTCGTTGGCCGCGAGCTCCGGCAGCTGCTCCTCGAAGACCTCGATGGCCAGCCGCACCAGGCCCACCGTCTGCCGCAGGCTCAGCCAGCGGGACAGCTCCTGCGGTGCGCTGCGGAAGGCGTCGGTGGTGAGCTTGAGCGCCTCCTTGGAGTCGCGCAGCCAGTCGACGAACCCGGCCGCGCCGGCCTGGGTCAGCAGCAGGACCCCGGCGCGCTGCTCGGCAGGCATCCGGCTGAACCACGGCAGGCGTTCCTCCATCGCCGCGACGCTGGCCTGGGCCAGCCTGCCGGAGGCGCGCTCGAGCTCGCGCAGCGTCGTGCTGGAGAGGCCGTGCCGCGCGCGGTCCGGCCGGGAGGGGCTGGATTCGTTCATGACGCCATCGATCGTACGTCCGGCCGCCGCGGGCGAGGGGCCGCCCCAAAACGAGAGACCGCCCGACGCGCCGCGGTTCCCGCTGCGTCGGGCGGTCTCTTCTCCCCGGTCCCCACCGGTAGATCCACTATGGACCGTGTAGATCATCGAACGCCAGTCGTCTCACCCGTTCGTGGACATCTCGAGTTGCTGCGTAACGAAGGCTGGTCAACGATTCCCCCACAACTGAATCGTCTCGGGCGAAGGAGGAGATTGTGGGCGAACAGCTCAAGGACGGGTTGGGGCAGGCATGGAGCCTGGTCGCGACCTTCGTCCCGAAACTCATCGGCTTTCTTATCATCCTGCTCATCGGCTGGCTCATCGCCAAGGCCATTTCCAAGGCGCTGTCGCTGGTGTTGAGCAAGCTAGGCTTCGGAAAGCTGATCGAAAAGACCGGCCTCTCCGGGACGCTCCGGCAATCGAATGTGGACGCCACCGGCCTCATTGTGAAGCTGGTGTACTACTTCATTCTGTTGATTGCGCTGCAGCTGGCCTTCGGCGTATTCGGGCAGAGTAATCCGGTCAGCCAGTTGCTGAACGACGTCATCGCCTTCCTGCCGCGGATCGTCGTCGCGATCGTGCTGATCATCGTGGCGGCGGCGATCGCCAAGGTCGTCCGTGACCTGGTGACCGGGGCGCTGGCCTCCCGCCCGGCCGGGCGGCTGC
Source organism: Amycolatopsis aidingensis (assembly GCF_018885265.1). GTDB lineage: Bacteria > Actinomycetota > Actinomycetes > Mycobacteriales > Pseudonocardiaceae > Amycolatopsis > Amycolatopsis aidingensis. The sequence continues at coordinate 5,693,970 of NZ_CP076538.1, read as the reverse complement.
TGGGCACGGTCGCCTACTGGCTGATCACCGCGCTCGGGATCATCGCCGCCCTGAACCAGATCAACATCGCCACCACGGTCACCACCCCGGTGCTGATCACGGTGCTGGCCACCATCGGTGGCGTGATCGTCGTCGGGTTCGGTGGCGGCCTGATCAAGCCGGCGCAGGAGCGCTGGGGCGACTGGCTGCAGAACATGCAGGGGCAACTCAGCAAGGGTGAGGGCGACTCCCATGACAGCGGGCGGACCAGCGGCACCGTGCCGCCGGACACCCCGACCCCGCCGTCCGGTATGCCGTCCGCCGACCGCTGAGTGACCGCGCGAAAACGCCGGCCGGGTGAACATGTCTCACCCGGCCGGCGTTTCGTTGTGCCCGATAACCGCGGCCTACCGCAGGGTGGCGTGGCTGGGCCGCAGGTCGGCGATCCGGCGCACCCCGAGCAGCTGCATCGTGCGCACGAGCTCGCCGCGCAGGATGTCCACGGTGCGCTGCACGCCGCGTTCCCCGCCCGCCATCAGCCCGTACAGGAACGCCCTGCCGACCAGACAGGCGTCCGCGCCCATGGCGATCGCGGCCACGATGTCCCCGCCGGAGAGGATGCCGGTGTCCAGCCAGACCTCGGCGTCCCCGTTCACCGCGTCCAGCACCGACGGCAGCAGCTCCAGCGGGGTGGGCGCGCGGTCCAGCTGGCGCCCGCCGTGGTTGGAGACCAGTACCGCCTCGGCGCCGTGCTCGACCACGTCGGCCGCGTCCTCGGCGTTCTGGATGCCCTTGACCACCAGCTTGCCCGGCCAGCTCTCCCGTACCCAGTCCAGGGTGTCGAAGTTCAGCGTGGGGTCGAACATCTTGTTGATCAGTTCGGCCACCGTGCCACCCCAGGAGGTGAGCGAGGCGAAGGTGAGCGGCTCGGTGGTGAGCAGGTTGAACCACCATGCCGGCCGGGTGGCCCCGTCCAGCACGGTGCGCAGGGTGAGCGCGGGCGGGATGCTCAGCCCGTTGCGCACGTCCCGCATCCTGGCCCCGCCCACCGGGGTGTCCACGGTCAGCAGCAGGGTGTCGAACCCGGCAGCCCAGGCCCGGTCCATCAGCTCCTTGCCAGCCGCACGGTCCCGCCACACGTAGAGCTGGAACCACTTCCGGGTGTCCGGTGCCGCCGCGGCCACGTCCTCGATCGAGGTGGTGCCCATCGTGGACAGCGCGAACGGGATGCCCTCCCGCCCGGCCACCCTGGCCACCGCGCGCTCGCCCTCGTGGTTCATCAGCCGGGTGAAGCCGGTGGGCGCGAATGCGAACGGCAGCTCGGAGCGCACGCCCAGGATGTCAGTCGATGTGTCCACATCGGACACCCCGCGCAGCACGTGCGGATGGAACTGCACGCTGCGGAACGCCTGCCGGGCCCGGCGCAGGCTGTCCTCCAGCTCGGCCGCACCGTCGGTGTAGTCGAAGACCGCACGAGGGCTTCGCTTGCGGGCGATCATGCGCAGGTCGCCGATCGTGTGCGCCGCCGCCAGCCTGCGGTCGGTCGGGTTCAGCACGATCGGCTTTGGGCGCAGGATCTCCGCCAGCTCGGCAGGCCGCGGCACCCGCCGTTTCGTCATCCCAGCTCCCCAGTCGTCTGGTTCGGGTGGTTGTCGGTTCAGGCGACGCCGGAGTCGGAGGTCTGCGGGCCCGCGGCCGAGACGTCGTCGATGCGGTACTCGCGGGCGGCCTCCACCACCTTCGACTGCTCGACCTCGCCGCGCTTGGCGAGCGCTGCCAGCACACCGACGGTGATCGACTCCGCGTCGACAAGGAAGTGCCGCCGCGCGGCGGGCCGGGTGTCGGAGAAGCCGAAGCCGTCCGTGCCCAGGGTGAGCATGTCGGTGGGCACCCAGGGACGGATCAGGTCCGGGACCGCGCGCATCCAGTCCGACACCGCGACCACCGGGCCCGCGACGTCGCGCAGCGCCTCGGTCACGTACGGGACCCGCGGCTCGCTGGCCGGGTAGAGCATGTTGTCCCGGTCCACCTCCACGGCCTCCCGGCGCAGCTCGGTCCACGAGGTGGCCGACCAGACCGAGGCCCGCACACCCCACTGCTCGGCAAGCATCTGCTGGGCCCGCAGCGCGTCCGGCATGGTGACCCCGGAGACCAGGATCTGCGCCTGCGGCCCGGTGCCATCCGGCGCGGCCGCGTACCGGTACAGCCCGCGCAGCAGCCCGTCCACATCCAGGTCCTCCGGCTCGGCGGGCTGCTGGTACGGCTCGTTGTAGACGGTGATGTAGTAGAAGACGTTCTCGCCGCAGCCGTCCGGTCCGCCCTCGCCGTACATCCGGCGCAGGCCGTCCCGCACGATATGCGCGATCTCGAAGGACCACGCCGGGTCGTAGGTCACCGTGGCCGGGTTGGTCGCGGACAGCAGGATCGAGTGGCCGTCGGCGTGCTGCAGGCCCTCCCCGGTCAGCGTGGTGCGGCCCGCGGTGGCGCCCAGCACGAACCCGCGGGCCATCTGGTCGGCCGCCGCGTACAGCCCGTCCCCGGTGCGCTGGAACCCGAACATCGAGTAGAAGATGTAGATCGGGATCATCGGCTCACCGTGCGTGGCGTAGGAGGTGCCGATCGCGGTGAACGAGGCGGTGGACCCGGCCTCGTTGATGCCCTCGTGCAGCAACTGCCCCCGCTCGGACTCCTTGTAGGCCAGCATCAGCTGGGCGTCCACCGAGGTGTAGCTCTGCCCGTGCGGGTTGTAGATCTTGGCCGTCGGGAACATCGAGTCCAGACCGAACGTGCGGGCCTCGTCCGGGATGATCGGCACGATCCGGTTGCCGATCTCGGCGTCCTTGGCCAGCTCGCGCACCAGCCGGACGAAGGCCATCGTGGTGGCGACCTCCTGCTTGCCGGAGCCCTTGCGCACCGAGTCGTACACCTTGTCCCCCGGCAGCACCAGCGGCTTGGCCTTGGCCCTGCGCTCGGGCAGGAACCCGCCGAGGGTGCGCCTGCGGCTGAGCAGGTACTCGATCTCCGGTGAGTCCTCGCCGGGGTGGTAGTACGGCGGCAGCTTCGGGTCGCGCTCCAGCTCCTCGTCGCTGATCGGGATGCGCTGGGCGTCCCGGAACAGCTTGAGGTCGTCCAGGGTCAGCTTCTTCATCTGGTGCGTGGCGTTGCGGCCCTCGAAGGCAGGGCCGAGGCCGTAGCCCTTGATCGTGTGCGCCAGGATCACGGTCGGCTGGCCGTGGTGCTCCAGCGCCGCCTTGTACGCGGCGTAGACCTTGCGGTAGTCGTGGCCACCGCGCTTGAGGTTCCAGATGTCGGCGTCGGAGAGGTCCTTGACCAGCTCCTTGGTGCGCGGGTCGCGGCCGAAGAAGTGCTCCCGGACGTAGGCGCCGTCGTTGGCCTTGTAGGTCTGGAAGTCACCGTCCGGGGTGGTGTTCATCAGGTTCACCAGTGCGCCGTCCCGGTCGCCGTGCAGCAGGGCGTCCCACTCGCGGCCCCAGATCACCTTGATGACGTTCCAGCCCGCGCCGCGGAAGTAGGCCTCCAGCTCCTGGATGATCTTGCCGTTCCCGCGCACCGGGCCGTCCAGCCGCTGCAGGTTGCAGTTGATCACGAAGGTGAGGTTGTCCAGGCCCTCGCCCGCGGCGACGTGGATCAGGCCGCGCGACTCCGGCTCGTCCATCTCGCCGTCCCCGAGGAACGCCCATACGTGCTGGTCGTTCGTGTCCTTGATGCCGCGGTCGCGCAGGTAGCGGTTGAACCGGGCCTGGAAGATCGCGTTCATCGGGCCCAGCCCCATGGACACCGTCGGGTACTCCCAGAAGTCCGGCATCAGCCTGGGGTGCGGGTAGGACGGCAGCCCGCCGCCCTCGCCCGCGTGCGAGTACTCCTGCCGGAACCCGTCCAGCTGGTCGGCGCTCAGCCTGCCCTCGAGGTAGGCACGGGCATAGATGCCGGGGGAGGCGTGCCCCTGCACGAAGATGTGGTCCCCGCCACCGGAGTGGTCCTTGCCGCGGAAGAAGTGGTTGAACCCGACCTCGTAGAGGGCCGCCGAGGAGGCGTAGGTGGAGATATGACCGCCGACGCCGACGCCGGGACGCTGTGCGCGGTGCACCATCACCGCGGCGTTCCACCGGATGTACGCGCGGTAGCGGCGCTCGATCTCCTCGTCACCGGGGAACCATGGCTCGTTCTCGGTCGGGATCGTGTTCACGTAGTCGGTGGCCGTCAGCGGCGGTACGCCGATGTTGCGTTCGCGAGCGCGCTCCAGGACCCTCAACATCAGATAACGGGCCCGCTGCTGCCCGCCGCGGGCCAGCGCGGCGTCGAAGGAGTCCAGCCACTCGGACGTCTCCTCCGGGTCGATGTCGGGCAGGTGTGCGGCCAAGCCGTCACGGATGACGCGGACACGGGCCGGGGCCTCCTGGCCGGAGGCGCCGTTGTTCTGCGGGGCCAAGGGATCTCCTCGCCGGTTGTAGCCGTCTTGCCTGGTTGTGCGCAGTCGCCGGCGTCGATGGCGGCGGGCTGGGCTGTGCTTCGCCTGTCATCGTCGTCGTAAACTCGGCCGCCGTCATCGCTACTGCGCGGTAACGTTGGCCGGGTGTTTCGGCTGGCTGGTCCCCTGGTGGGGCACACCCTCCAGACTAAGCCAGCCCTGCCCACCGAGCCCGGCCGCACGGGTCTGCCGGGCGAAGGTGGCGGGACACGGGGCGGCGCTGCGCAGCGACACGACTTGCCGACGATCCGGTGTGGCCGGTTGCGCCGTGCGCCGTTGACGTGTTCGCTATGCGCATCTGACGTTGAAACGTGCGGCGGCCCGGCTGTGCCGGTGCCCGTCGCACTCGGTTGTAGCTGGAGGAGTGAAAGTCGTGGTCGCCGCGGGAGACGCTGAACAGAACAGCGTCGCCGAGAGGCTTGGAATCAGGCCGGACATGGTGGTCCAGGAGATCGGCTGGGACGAGGACGTCGATGAGGACGTCCGCTCGGCGATCGAGGAGCTGATCGAGGGTGAGCTGCTCGACGAGGACGCTGACGAGGTCGTCGACGTGGTGCTGCTCTGGTGGCGTGAGGACGACGGCGACCTCGGCGACGCGCTGCTGGATGCCAGGGTGCCGATCGACGAGAACGGGGTGATCTGGGTGCTGACGCCGAAGACCGGCCAGCCGGGTCACGTCGAGCCGAGCGACATCGCCGAGGCGGTCCCCGCGGCGGGGCTTTCGCAGACCTCCAACGCCAGCATCGGCGCGCACTGGGCTGGCACGAGGCTCGTACCGAGGTCCAAATCACGTCGCTGAGCAGCGCTCCCCGGTGAATGCCGGGCCGGCCCACGATAGGGTTGGCCGGAACCCAGGATTTCGTGCCACAGCGGTTTACGCTGGGAGAGGAAGCGCGGTATGGCCGTCGAGGTCGGTTCGCAGGCCCCGGACTTCACGCTCAAGGACTACAACAAGCAGGACGTCACCCTGTCGTCGTTCCGTGGTGACAAGCCGGTGCTGCTGGTGTTCTATCCGTTCGCCTTCAGCGGCATCTGTCAGGGCGAGCTCTGCCAGCTGCGGGACGAGTTCGCGGAGTACGATGGCCAGGGCGTGCAGGTGCTCGGTGTGTCGGTGGACACACCGTTCTCGCTCAAGGCCTGGGCCGAGCAGCAGGGCTACCAGTTCCCGCTGCTGTCGGACTTCTGGCCGCACGGCGAGGTCGCCACAGCCTACGGCGTCTTCAACGAGGGCGCGGGGCTGGCCAACCGCGGCACCTTCCTGATCGACAAAGAGGGTGTGGTGCGCTACGCCGAGGTGAACCAGCCCGGTGAGCCCCGGGACCAGCAGTCCTGGAAGAAGGCCGTGGCCGAACTGCCCGCATGATCCACCGGTCGGCACCCGGAGCCGGGTGCCGACCCGGGGCGCATAGCTCAGCGGAAGAGCACCTGCCTTACAAGCAGGGGGTCGCTGGTTCGAACCCAGCTGCGCCCACCGGACGTTCCGACGCGGACGCTGCTCAGCGTGCCGCCGGCACCGCGTTCACCCCGCCGATCTCCACCGTGGGCCGCCCGCCCGCGTCCTGCTGCTGGTACGAGGCTCGCAGGGTGACCGACTCGCCCGGCCACAGCGAGACGTAGTTGTCGCTCCAGGTGACCGGAAGCACCCGCGAGCCGTCCGGTTTGCGCAGGGTGGCCCGCACCGCGGGGGCGATCGTCTCCGAGGTGTTGCGCAGGGTCACCGTGGTGCCCGCGTGCCCGGTGCGGGTGCGCACCTCGATGGCCGCGTCCGGCAGCTCCGCAAGGCCGCCGAGGTCGGCGTACTGGCTGACCGGCGTGTGGTACCAGCTCGACTCCTCCCAGTCCGGCACATCCGGCCGGGTGGACAGCCAGTAGGTGTTGCGGCTGAGCTGCTGCCCGTTCCTGGACAGCCCGAGCCGCACGAAGTAGGTGTCCGACAGCCCGGACAGCTCCGGCAGGGTCAGCGCCTCGGTCACGTCCAGCGAACCCACCGACACCCCTTGCCGCTCGGACCGGTGCATCAGGGTGCCGTCCAGGTTGTAGACCTCCGCCCGCACGGTCAGCCCACGTTCCGGCTCGGGTCCCTGGCCGACCACCACGACCGAACGGTCGTCGTAGG